>QHYZ01000021.1 GCA_003225295.1 Acidobacteriota bacterium
CAAAGGGAGGGGTTTCTTTCGATCCCCAAGTGTTTCTTGCGACGGTGGGCACGGCCAGGACTGTTACGCAGTGCCCAAAAGACTACAAAATCTTCTCGCAAGGTGATCCCGCCGAGAATGTTTTCTATATTCAGCAAGGTAGGGTAAAGCTCAAGGTCTTATCCAAACAGGGCAAAGAAGCGGTCATTGCAATCCTGGGCGCGGGTGAGTTCCTTGGTGAGGCATGTTTGATAGGTCAGACTGTCTGCCTGGCGACGGCTACGACGATGGTACCTAGCTCTATACTTCGAATTGTCAAACAAGAGATGCTACGCGTCCTCCATGAGGAGCGTACGTTTTCAGATCTTTTCGTACCGTACTTGCTTTCACGCAACGTGCGCGCCCAGGAGGATTTGGTTGATCAACTGTTTAACTCCAGCGAGCAACGGCTGGCCCGCACTCTTTTGTTGCTCGCCAACTACGGTAAGGAAGGCACACCCGAAACTGTAGTTCCGAAGATAAACCAGGAAACGCTAGCCGGAATGGTTGGCACAACTCGGTCCCGCGTGAGCTTTTTTATGAATAAGTTCAAGAAGTTGGGCCTTATCGATTACAAGGACGGATTGCGAGTGCACAGGTCCCTTCTAAATGTCGTCCTGCACGACTAGCCTCCTGATCGCGTAACGCAATGTAGGGCAGCCGCAGAGTACAATTGGTTTCCTGGGATTCCCTCGGTTCTGAGCAATTTTGCACACCCGTTATAACGAGCACTCCCAGGCGGCAAGTGAGCGAAAGAACTCAATTGACGGGCGGGGGCGGCATGCCACCGCTGTTCAGCTGGCCCGAGCCTAGCCGCGCTGTTTGATTCTAGCAGCAGTGTACCGCGGGGTCTTTTATGTTGGAGTCGGATTGGGGCGCAGGCGGTGCGGGCTCGGGGGAGGGTTCCGGCGCTGGCTGCGGTATCGGGTCCGGCTGTGGGATTGGTTGTTGTGGATCGCTCACTTTTTGGCCTCCTTGCATGCCAGAAGTTTTACGGCGGATTTTAATATATCCCTCTAATTCATTTGAAAGGGCATGTCCAGCATGCTAACCAAGAATCCAGCCGTTTCGAAAACATGACAAGCGCAAAAGAGTTCAGGAATCTAGAACGAACAAGGTTTATCGAGTACTGCGAATCTTCCCAGCGGGCGATGACCTTTTCTGTCGTCCTATACAGCTCGTTCGTTGGGAAGCTGATCTCGCCAGCAGTCCTCGTTGCAGTTCCGTACTTTTTCGAGATGGCTTGTACCATGTCCTCGGCAGTTAGCCCATGTGTTGCGTCCTGATCATAAGTCACCAAAATCCTGAAGAGCTGGCCATTATAGAAGCTGAAGAAAATCTGCCAAATCGAGTCTGCTTGGAGCGAATAGTCAGAAGAGCCGCCCGGCCAACACGTCAACTCTTGAATTACCGCTGGGCGCTTCTGGATCAGCTTTGTCTGGAGCGGTCTTAGGTCAACCTGGTTTGATAGTTCGGGCAAACTCATTCCGAGCGAAAAGCCCCGATACTTGGAAAGATCCTGCGCCCGAATTAGAGGAGCTGAAAGCAGGATCATAACGAGGGAAATGCCCACGCTGCGTATGATTTTCATTTTGAAACGTCTCCTACGAAACCTTAAAGATTCAGAATCCTTTCCACTTTAATCAGTGCGATCATTTCTTCCTGAGGCAGTTCGTTGCCCCTTGTGAGTCCTATGCTTTGGTTCAAG
Source organism: Acidobacteriota bacterium (assembly GCA_003225295.1). GTDB lineage: Bacteria > Acidobacteriota > Terriglobia > Acidiferrales > UBA7541 > Acidiferrum. The sequence goes on from QHYZ01000021.1 coordinate 1,727, forward strand.
CGGCAGCCGATCGTGCGCGGTCCCTCACCGGAAGATCCTTGGCCCCAAAAAGAAACGCACTTTCCTGGATATGTCGTGACTGGGCGGAGACAGTCACATAACGCACTCCCAGGAAACGCTTCGAGGCCTCCGAGGTCACTCGCATGATTTCCAGAGAGTTAGATTCCGCTGACTCCAGGTTCGCCAAGATTTGCCCGACTGCCCTGCTGAGTGTCTTTTGTTCGTCAATCCCAAAGACGGTCGCTCCGAGCTGACCAGCCAGGCAGAAGAAAGTCCATCCCGCGTCGCGGATTTTTCGATCCAATCCGCACCCATCGAGATCTTTGACTAATCGCCAACCCGGCACACAGGGCTCACTTTCGAATCGCACGGCTTCCGGCAAGAGTGTGCCCTCTTTAATCAGGATGGTGCCCGGTTTGATTGTGTCTGGCATTATGGCGGCCGCTCTCTTTCCGCAGCCCTACTGCGAAGCTTGAGGTTAAACCTCCACGTCAGACTGCGAGCCCTATAGCGGAAACCAATCTGCTCAAGACGTTCAGATTGTATCCACTAGGGCTTAGAAGGATTCCGTATGCCTTGTCGCCGCTGGCTTGATCACGTCAGCTCGCACGAGCTAGAAATCCGCATTCCCGGGCGATCGAAATACCACATGATTGTGTTTACCTTTCAGCGTTCCCGCGCAACCGGGGTGCAAATAGCCCAGCGTTTAGTACGTTCCTCCCATGCCGCCGCCTGCGCCAGCCGCGACCATCTTTTCCTCTCCCTTAGCGTCGGCTATCAGGACTTCGGTTGTTAGCATCAGTGAGACAATGGACGCAGCGTTCTGGAGCGCGAGACGGGTGACCTTAGCCGGATCAATGACACCGGCCTTGACCAGGTCGCCGAACTCATCAGTTTCGGCGTTGAAGCCGAAGTTTTCATCCTTCGACTCGCGCACGCGTCCTACAATCAGCGCGCCTTCGTGCCCGGCATTCTGTGCAATCTGGCGAATGGGTTCTTCGAGCGCACGCTTTACGATGTTCACGCCAATGGCTTCATCGTCGTGGAGCTTGAGCTTCTCTAGGGCCGGCAAGCAGCGCAGGAGAGCAGTACCGCCGCCGGAGACAATGCCTTCCTCAACCGCTGCACGGGTGGCGTGCATGGCGTCCTCGACGCGAGCCTTTTTCTCCTTTAACTCCGTTTCGGTGGCTGCGCCGACCTTAATTACCGCGACGCCGCCAACCAGCTTGGCAAGACGTTCCTGGAGCTTTTCCTTGTCGTAGTCCGAGGTAGTCTCTTCAACCTGCACACGGAGCTGCTTGATGCGACCTTCGATCTCGCTGGCCTTGCCGGCGCCTGCGACGATTGTGGTGTTGTCCTTGTCGATGGTCACCTTCTTGGCGCGGCCGAGGTCTTCAAGCTTCACGTTCTCGAGCTTGATGCCGAGGTCTTCGGTGATGGCCTTGCCGCCGGTGAGAGTGGCGATGTCTTCGAGCATGGCCTTGCGGCGGTCGCCAAAGCCAGGGGCCTTGACTGCGGCGCATTGCAGTGTGCCACGGAGTTTGTTCACCACCAGGGTCGCCAGGGCTTCGCCATCAACGTCCTCAGCGATGATCAGTAGCGGCTTGCTCATTTTGGCGGTCTGTTCGAGCAAAGGCAGCAGATCCTTCATCGAGCTGATCTTCTTTTCGTGGATCAGGATGTGCACGTCCTCGAGCACGCATTCCATGCGCTCCGGGTCGGTCACGAAGTAGGGCGAGAGGTATCCGCGGTCAAATTGCATGCCTTCGACTACTTCGAGGGTCGTCTCCATCGTCTTGGACTCCTCGACGGTGATGACGCCATCCTTGCCGACCTTCTTCATGGCTTCGGCGATGATGCTACCGACTTGCTTGTCGGTGTTGGCACTGATGGTCCCTACCTGCGCGATCATGTCGCCCTTCACCTCGCGGGAGAGCCTCTTGATCTCTCTCACGGCGACTTCCACGGCCTTATCGATGCCACGCTTGAGCGCCATCGGGCTCGCACCAGCGGCAACCGTTCGCACACCCTCACGGAAGATTGCCTGTGCCAGCACGGTCGCGGTGGTGGTGCCATCGCCAGCCACATCCGAGGTCTTGGACGCAACCTCTCGCACCATCTGCGCACCCATGTTCTCGAGCGGGTCTTGGAGCTCGATCTCCTTTGCCACCGTCACGCCGTCCTTGGTGATGATGGGCGCCCCGAACTTCTTCTCGATCACCGCATTGCGCCCCTTCGGGCCGAGCGTGATCTTTACAGCGTCAGCCAGAATGTTGACGCCGCGCAGGATCGCTTGACGTGAATTCTCACCAGTTACAATTTGTTTTGCCATTAGATCTCACCCTCCCGGTGATTGAGCACTTCTGCCCCGTCCGAAATCTTCGGTTCGGGTGACACCTACTTCTTGCCGGATGCCGCTTTGGCGATTCCGCTGACTTTCACCAGGATTTCCTCCTCACGGAGGATCAGGTACTCATGGTCGTCGATGTTGATGTCGTTGCCGGTGTATTTGCCGAACAAGATCCGGTCACCCACCTTCACATCGAGTGGGATGCGGTGGCCCTTTTCAATCTTGCCGGCTCCGATGGCCATTACTTCCCCCTCATGAGGTTTTTCTTTCGCCGTATCGGGAATAATGATTCCGCCCTTCGCGGTTTCTTTCTCTTCTAGCCTGCGTACAAGCACGCGGTCATGTAACGGTGTAATATTTACAGTCATTTCTCTAGCCTCCACAGAATCCATTTCTCTAACATGCCCAAAGATGGCTTGTTACAACGCATGAGAACTACGGACGAAAACTCTTCTGGTTCTTCTGCCGTGTCGCTTCGAGGTCGCCGATTTGCTTTTTCTGACGCTCGGCCTCTCTTTGCGGTTCCTCCTGTTTCTCGAGTTTCACGGCTTCGGCAAGGGCAACTTCAGCTTCGGCGTTGAGCCGTTTGGAATAAATAAGAAGCTCAAAGCCACCGGAGAAAGAAGAGCGGACAAGATTGAAGGAATATTGTGAATCTTCCCACGTAGCAACGGGCTTTTGCCTCATGTCATATCGCTCGTTCGTCGCGGAATCGACTTGCGGCTTAACACTTGGCGCCGGGCCATACTTCTCCGAAATAGACTTCACCATGTCCTCTACGGTGAGCCCTTCCGTGGAGGTTCGATCGTAAGTCACAGAAATCTTGTAGAGCTCGGCGTTGTAAAACGAGAAGAGAATCTGTTCGACGGTATCAGATCGGAACGAAGTTCCCGGAAGGTTCGGCGGCCACCAAGTCAGTTCCTGAATCAGCGATGGACGGCCGTGAATCACTTTTACATCGGCCATTTTTTGGTCAGTACGCTCCAACACTCTGGTCAAGCTCATTCCAAAGGTAAATTGCCGATACTGGGAAAGATCCTGTGCCCAGAGCAATGGCGCCGTAAGGAGCAGAACAACAAAACAGAGAATTGAACAGCGAATCGTTTTCATTTTCATATCTCCCACGAATTCCTAAGAACTGGAAATCAGAGCCGTGTATTGCTTTGTGGCCACTTCTGCGTTTGGAGCAGCAGGCATGCTCAGGGCAAAATCCTTTGCAGGGACCAGGCCAACACCTTGTTGGATATGGCGGGAATGGGCGGTAACACTCATGAATGGAATACCGAGGAACCGTTTCGAAACGATTTTCGGAATCTCCAGAGAATTAAATCTCTGCCCCTTCTGTTTCCTCAGAACACACTTCACTGCCTTGCGCAGAGCTCCTAGTCCCTCGCGCCCGAAAACAGTCGCCCTCATCTCACCTGCCAAATAGAAAAAGTTCCAGTTCGCTCCCTCAACTTCTCGAGTAAGTGCTTGACGATCTAGATTCTTGATTACCCGCCAGCCAGGCAGGAAGGCTTCACTTTCAATCGCAAGCGTTGCAGGCAACCGTGTGTCTTCCCTAATGAAAACGGTCCCCGTTCGATTGATGCTTGACATTTGAATTCTCCATGCCTACTTGACGCTTAGAGCTGCCGAGCGTACATCCTACTGCCGTTCACCAAACCCGCAAGCAGCGTCAGAAGGACTGCACCAATCACGGCAACGAGAGTCGTAATGATGGTTCCCCCGTATCCCCCAAAGCCTGCTGATCGCATGAGCATCCCGCCCACCACCGCTCCGCAGATGCCCATGGCAATGTCCATGAACGGACCGTATGCTTGGCCTTTCAGAATCTTTCCAGCTGACCAGCCGGCGACCAACCCGACGATGATCCACGACAGAAAGTACATACATTTCTCCTCTTAATGAATCCACGACTCACCTTCCGGCGAGTCGTTTGCTTGATCACTTTTTTTCGAAGAAGCCTTCTTGTGAACCAGCCTGCCCGGCGAACTCACAAAGCTACGAACTAACGGTGCGGGTTCTTCCCCACACGGGCTCTCCATCCCATACAACTCGCGGTCTGCTGTGCAAAGCAGGGCTTCAATGGTTTCACCGTCCTGGGGATAGACAGCCACGCCAATGCTCGCGGAAAGCAGTGGCTGGAGATTATCTGTGGCTAGGCGGCCACGAATACGTGATGCGACAAGCCTTGCGGCCGCCGCCGTTGTCTCGGGCAGGATGAGGGCAAATTCATCGCCACCGTAGCGCGCGGCTGTATCGATAGCTCGACAATGGACGCGGAGTACGTCGGCGAGGCGGCACAGCGCCTGGCTGCCGATCAAGTGGCCGTAGCGGTCGTTGATCTTCTTCAACTGATCCAGGTCGAGCAGTAGAGCGGCAAACGGTCGTCCGGTGCGCCCGGTGCGTTTGATCTCCGCGTCGAGCGCTTCAACAAGCCGACGGTAGTTACCTAAACCAGTAAGCGGGTCAGTCACGGCAAGAAGTTGTACCTTCTCTTCTGCGTGTTTGCGCTCACTAAGGTCGAATGCAGAAACCAGACTGGCCGGCATTCCATCAAGTTCAATCATCGCTGTACTGATATCGAGCCACCGCTCGTCGCCATTCTTCGTAAGAATCTTGACTTCATACCGGCGGGCGCCTCCATGTCGCGCGCCTCCTCGCCTTAAGACCAGTTCTCGACAATCAGGATGGACTAGATCCCAGAAGTTCATGGACAAAAGCTCTTCTCGTGCATATCCGGTGATAATCTCGGCGGCATGATTTACATACTGCAGCCGCTTGCCCGGACTAATGAATATCGCACATGCAATAGCTTCAGCTAAACCGCGGGAATTTGCTTCCCCGCATAAAAGCTCCTCACGCAACAGCGCGTCCTGGGTCCGTTCCCTGATTTTGGTAAGCATTGGAAATCTCGCGTGCTCTTGCGTTTCACCTGCCGGACAATGTGAGGGGCGGACTTGGCCCGTCCCTCACCGAACAGACCTAGTGGCTCTAGGCCGCCACTGCGACGGCGATCTTGTGGAAGGTCGAGTTGGCAACCTCGTAGGTCTCAACCTTTGGAGTTCCCTCAACCACTCTCGCCAGGATTTTCGCCACTTCGGGATACGTTTCGCGGTTGTAGGCTTCCGCGTTCGCGCTGTTATCCCAAAAACTGATTCCGAACGCTTCCGTTCCGCCCGGGACGACGAACGTGATTTCATCCTGGAATCCCTTCTGCTTTCGAAGCAGGGGAAGAATGTCCTTTTCGATTCTCTGGGTGAATTCCGCATTGCTATTAGGTTTCAGCTGCATGGAAACTCTTCGTCCAAACATGTCAGTCTCCTCGGTTCTCGATGCCTTGGGGGTAATTCAGATAACCACTATTAGTTCAGATGACCCGAAGACTCCCTCAGTCCGTTAACCACGCTAGGTTAATTCACTTGACGTGTCAAGTAGAATCTGAGACGATTTTCAATGGTTAATTTGTCGAGTTAAGCCGAGTGGAGGGGCATTGTGGACGTTTGCCTTGTGATTAAACGGCGACTGGATGAATTGGGGTTTGAGCAGAAAGATCTGGCGACCGCCGCTGATGTTACGGAGTCCTATATTTCCCAGCTGCTGACTCGCAAGAAACTGCCCCCGGCGCCTGACCGAACAGACATTTATGAGAAAATGGCGAAATTTTTGAAGCTTCCGAGCGATAGGCTTTCGAAGCTCGCGGACCACCAGCGCAAGGAAGAATTGAAGAGAAACTTGGGAGATCCGCCTGCACCCTTGTTTAAAGAAGTTCGAGAGTTGATTCTCCGCAAGTGCGCACCCGCAAAAGAGAAACAAATACGCGCGATTTTTGAGAAGCAGCCGTTCGGCGAACTCGAGCGCTTCGTGACACAAAAGCTTTTGGACGTGATCAAGAATGTCGCCAAAGAAGAATTGAACAGTGAAAACTGGCTCCACTTAATGGCTCGACTCACCGGCCGAAGCTATGAACAGTTACGGGTTACCCTCCTTGAGTTCCTGGACACGGATGTCTTCAACTTGTCGCCCGAAAACTGTATCTCCTTCCTGGATCCACTGATTGAATCCTGGGATGTCGACCTAACGACCTTTGGTATGGAGATTGTTTTAAGTCGGAGAATAGCCTCAGGGGATCCTAAGAGATATGAGTTCGTTGAACAGGGACCTGACCAACCAGAAGTAGAGCCGGGGTTCAAGGAATTCCTTAATGATAGTTCCCTCAGTGGAACGGCCACCAAGGAAGAAAGAGAGCTTCTAAAGAAGCTGAGGTTCAACGGAAAGCGCCCTACGTCGCTTTATTATTACCGAGAATTGCAAAGCCTCAGAGACCCGCTCCATTTTCGTGCGGAAAATCGATCGTCGATGCAGAATTCGGGACGAAATGAGTGTTAACGACGCCTGAATAATCCTCGCCAGCAGATTTTAGGTTCCGCGCAGCACAGAGGGGATTGCTAAGAACCTGAGCCGCCGGGGAATCAATTCTAGTCGCGATGGATGTGGCTGCGCACGGCATTCACGTACAGGACATCGCACACGTCATTAACCATGACCTTCCGGAGGCAGCCGAAAACTTCATTCATCGTGTTGGCCGTACGGGGCGAGCCGGTGAGCGTGGTGTTGCTTCGCTCTTTCGTGAACGAGCAGCGGAAAGAGTTGTTCCAATTAGAACGGGCACTTGGGATTCGGATAGAGAGAGTTTCAATGAATGGCGCCTCGTTCGATAAGTGCGCGCGCCCGTCGACCTGGCATGGGGCGCATAACGGGGACATCCGGCCTCAGGATTGTTCGTTTGTACGGGGAATTTCTGCGAGCACAGATAGAAAGCTAATTTCCGTCGGGAGATCGACCGCCGGTTTTGGAGTTTTGGAGATGGTCGTACACCGAAACGCATAAGTGTGCCATCATAGATGTGCCGCGTTTGTTGCTCTTTCGAAACCTCTCGATCCATTTAAGAGGCTCTGAGTTCGCACTTGCGACTGTTTCCCTTTTGGAATGGTGGGTCTTTGTGAGTGATGCGGTTGTCCTACAGTACGTTGGGTTTGAAACCAAAGGAGCGATCCGTGAATACACCTTCACCCTTCGCGCAACCGGCGGCGCATCCTCTGAATATTTTGTGACCATTGCGAACGACGCTTTCGTGGCGCATCGCGTGCGCTATCAGGATGCGCCGGACATCTGCTCCCTCCGGCTTCACCGGGAATTCGCTACCCAGACCGACCATCCTCCCTCCAGTCACTTCTCTGTCACGGACGCAGAACTGGCCGATTACCAGGATGCCCACGCCCCGAAACCCAAGCCCAGCACCTATACCCACAGGGAGGACAAAGAGTCTTGAGGTCGCCCGCGGCATCTCATTCCTGCAAGCTTAGGAGAACTCTTGGCGCGACGCATTGAAGACGAGTTTGGCCACGTTCAGCAGCTCATGCTGAGAGGCAAGGAGCGCGGCTACCTGCTCTACGATGAGATTAACGACAGTCTGCCGGCAGATGTGCATTCATCGCAGGAAATTGACGATCTCCTGTCCACCTTAGAGCGCCAAGGTATTGAGATCTACGAGGACCTTGCCACCGCAAACGCAACGCGTGCCGCTGCAAACGCCACGGAGGGTCTTGAAGCCGACGCGAAAAAGGAACTCGCCGCCGAAGCTGGCCTTGACCTCGGCTTCGGTGTGGACCCCAAGTCCCAGGATCCGGTCCGCATCTACCTCCGCGAGATGGGCTCAGTGCCGCTGCTGACCCGCGAAAGCGAGGTAGTCATCGCCAAGCGCATCGAGCGCGGGCAGCTCGTGGTCCTGAAGGCCATCACGCTCTCGCCCATCGTCATTAAGGAAATCATCGCCGTCGGCGAAGGCTTGCGCAAAGGTGTGCGCTCCATCAAGGAAATTGTTCAATTCCATGATGAAGAGCTCACCGAAGAAAAAATCGCCAACAAGACTAAGCAGACGCTTCGGCAAATTGATAAAATCGCTGAGCTCTACAAAACCGCGCTGAAGCAAGCGGAAAAGCTGGCCAAGACCCCAAAATCCAAAAGGCAGTCCTATCTTCGAGTCAAATGGGCCGTTGCCCGGACCCGCATCCAAATTTCTCTGGCGATACGCGACATCTCTTTCCATTGGCTGGAGAAAAAACGCCTGATCGACAAAATGCGTTCGGCGGTCGAGCGCCTGCACGCCCTCGAGCGCGAAGCACGCCGCCTCGAGCGCCGCGTGGACGCCGCCCTGGGCGATGTCGCCGCCGAAGCTCGCAAAGAGCTGCGCGCCCGCCGCGCCGACCTGAAAGAGATCGAACAATCGAGCGAAGTCGGACTGACCAGCGTCAAACGCACCCTCACGCTCATCCAGCGGGGTGAGGCGCAGGCGCAGCAGGCAAAAATAGAACTGACCGAAGCCAACCTTCGCCTGGTCGTCTCCATCGCCAAGAAATACACCCATCATGGCCTGCAGTTTCTCGACTTGATCCAGGAAGGCAATCTCGGGCTCATGAAAGGCGCCGACAGGTTCGACTGGCGCCGCGGCTACAAGTTCTCCACCTACGCCACCTGGTGGATTCGCCAGGCCATCACACGCGCCATCGCCGACCAGGCGCGCACCATCCGTGTTCCCGTTCACATGATCGAGGTCATCAACAAGCTCGCTAAGTGCGTCCGCCGACTCGTGCAGGAACTTGGCCGCGAGCCCACCGCGGAAGAGCTGGCCCAGCGGATGGACATGAGCGTCGAAAAAGTGCGCCAGGCTCACAAGATTGCGCAGACGCCTATTTCTTTCGAGACTCCTATCGGCGAAGAGGAAGACGCTCACCTGGGCGATTTCATCGAAGACAAGGCCGTGGTCTCGCCATCGGATGCGGCGATCAGCCTCAGCCTGAAGGAGACGATGGCCTCCATGCTGAAGAAGCTCAATGCCCGCGAAGAACGCATCATCCGCATGCGTTTTGGGTTTGAGGACGGCAATCCGCGCACTCTCGAAGAAGTCGGCCAGGTGTTCGCGGTCACGCGTGAGCGCATTCGCCAGATTGAGGCCAAGGCGCTGCGCAAACTGCGCCACCCGTCGCGCTCCAGCCACGTCCGCACGTTTCTCGAGGGTTCTTTGTGATGCAGTTTCCTCTATCCAGATTCTGCCCACATCAATTTCAACTACGCAGTAAGGAAGATCTAAAATGAAGAATCTTTTTGTTGGCAACATCAGTTTCAAACTACGGAGGCCGATTGGACGGCGCTCTTCCAGCCTTTCGGGTAGGTTAGACGCATTCACGTCCTGACAGATCGCGAGACAGGCCACGCTCGCGGTTTTGCTTTTGTGGAAATGCCTAATGACCACGAGGCAGCGGAGGCCATTGCCGGTCTCGACGGAAAAGAATTAGGCGGCCGCAACCTCAAGGTCAACGAAGCGAGGCCCAAGGACGAGCGACCCCGCGCAGTATTAGCGGTGGCGGACGCACCGGTGGTTGTCGCGGCCACAGCCGATTCTCGCATGAGGATTACAGCGAGTCCGCCCGCCGGCCGTGCGAACCGCGCTGGTAACCCTACTACTCTCAATGAACTTGGCGTGGCCCTGGACTTTTGAGGAGACCCATGAGCATCAAGTTCAAAGCGCCAGAAGGAAATGAAGCCGCAGGAAAAGCAGCGGGCTAAGGCAACACGGCGTGGGCAGAAAAGAGTCGCCAAACGCGCTGCAAAGGAGGCGCAAAACGCGCCGACAACAGCGCCGTCCGGTCCTGAACAGCAACCTGAATAACTGAACAAACTATCCTTCCGTTCAGCAGCTGTGCAGTAAGAACCGCCCCACCAGCCTCGACGCCATGATCGCCCAATTCAATATCTTCAAAACTGACGAGAGCCTGCCGTGGTGCGGACAGGCGACGGGTCCGGGCTGAAGCGATGGCTTCAATGCGTCCGCTTTGTGACTGGCTCGGTCGCGACAGACGGCACGGCGGCGTCCAGCCCTGGTCCGAACCCTTGCCTTATCAGTCTGAGTATTGTGCGCCCATTTTCGAGAATCGTTTTCATCCATGCGAAGCGCCCCATTTGCGGAAAATAAATTCCCCGGAAACAGAGGCGTGCGATAAGGATGTTGATGCGATAACCCAGTGGCTTGTGATTGAGCGAATCCACCGCCTTTTCGATTGCCTCCGGACTGTAAGAGTTAGCCCACCCAATTCGTACCTCGTTATGAGCTTCGTCGATGCTCATCTTCAACGGCGTATGTGCCATAGCAAAGGGTATGAACTGTTGCCAGTGCTTCGGACGCGTGAGCCGCCCAGCGGCTTCCAGTCTTTTGTAGAGAGGCGTCGCAGGCAGTGGCGTCAGCAAGCCAAAGATTGGCAGCCCCGCAGGCCAACTGCGAATTTCCTTCAAAGTTCGCTCCGCCACGCCGGGCGCGTCATTGTCCATGCCGAAGATAAAAGACGTGATTGCAAAAACGTTGCGCCGGGCGAGCCGCTCGAGCACCACGGCATACTCACCCGGCTTGTTGAAGCCTTTTTTTACGGCGGCAAGGTTGGTCGGATCAATCGATTCCATTCCGATGAAAATCCACTTGCCTCCCGCGGCTGCAATCAGATCGACGAGCTCCTCATCGCGCAGCAGGTTGGCGCTGATCTGCGCGACCCAATGCACTTGCGCGTTAGCAGCGATGATATCTCGCAGCAATGATTTTGTACGCTTTACGTTGATGGCAAAATTGTCGTCGATGAAAAATACGGCTATCTGGCCGCCCTCCTCCCGCGCACGCGCTTTCAGCAGCAGTAGTTCCTTCACGACGCTTTCATTCGTGCGAAAGCGGATGGAGTCGCCAAAAAATCCCGTCACGGTGCAAAACTCGCATCCGTAGGGACAGCCGCGCCCGGACTCCACGGGAATAATTCGAAATGTTCCCCAACCAGCGCCCACTCGCTTGAGCAGCGGATGCAATATGCCTGGGAGCAAATTGAATTGGTCCAGTTTGATTTTGTCCCAGGGAATCTCCGGATATGGTTGCAGCGACGGTTTGCGCTCTTGGCCAAAGTCGTCCACTGGCGCGTAGACATCCTTGAGCCTGCCGCGCGCAGCATCTTCCACGATTTTGGGCCATGTCTCATCGGCTTCGCCAAGAGCAACCGCGTCGGCATGGCGCGAGCCGACATCTTTCCCGAGCGCCTCTTCGGCCATTTCGGTAACGTGAGGGCCGCCCATGACAACCTTTACTCCCGCGGCGCGCACCGCGTCTGCCATTCGGTAAGCTTTGGCGATCATCCTAGTCATCGCACCGATGCCGACGAGCCCGATATTTTGTTCACGCACGTAGCGCGCGATACCTTCTTCATCCATGGACTGCGCGTTGCCATCAATCAGCACCACTTCGTGGCCAGGCGGAGTCAGTGCTTGCAGCAGAAACATCCAAAGATGCGGCATGAAGTTGCGGGTCACGCCGTTGTCTGGATTGTAAAGTAAGATCTTCATTAAATCCTTTGCAAGTGCAATTTCCAATCGAATTGAACTTGCGATCCCTCAAGGCCTATCCGCGCGAGCACGGTAGCTTTGGAGAATTGGCGGATTACTTGACTTGACCGAACGGTTCGCGGCGCGCGGGGGCAGATAAAGACTGGTTCGCGCTGTGGGTAGTTTAACATCGCGACCGAATTATATGTCCCGGTTCGGGACAACAGAAAAGTCAAGTTCTTGTCGGTATGCACTTTGCCACCGCTGAAGCGCAAGGCTTCATCACACATCCTCCGGATGCTTTGCGGACTTATTTTTCCTGGAGCATACCCAACACAAGGAGCCCGGGCCGATGCAGTCTTTCGTAGCCATTGGCGCTTGCCAACCGATTGTGGGCGGGTGACGCTTATCGGAGACCTGTGGCTGGCGAATTGTTATTTCACCCACGATTCCTCAAGATTCCCCGTCCTGCTAACCGGGCCATTCGAGGCCAACGCTGGTTGCCGACCTACCTCAGCACCGACAACGATCCACCCGTTTCAAGTAACTTCGCGACCTGCTGTGCACCCACGGGCTGGCTGAAATAATATCCTTGCCCCTCATCGCAGCCCTGGGCCTGTAGAAATGAGACCTGCTCTGGTGTTTCCACACCCTCAGCAATAACTCTGTGCTTGAGACTTTTGCCCATGCTGATGACCGCGCTAACGACGATAGCATCGTCTGAACTGGCACTGATATCGTGCACGAACGACTGGTCGAGCCTCAGGGCGTCAATGGGAAATCGGGTCAGATAGCTTAAGCTGGAATAGCCAGTGCCAAAGTCATCAACGGCCAGTCGCACACCGATGGCTTTGAGTTGTCCAAGCGCGTGGACAGTGGACTCAGCATGTCGCATGAGAACGGTTTCGGTTAATTCGAGCTCGAGATATCTGGGCTCCAGGCAAGCATTCTTCAGGGCACCTTGAACGCCTTCGGAAAACTGCTCGCTCTGAAATTCCAAAGATGAGACGTTGACTGACACGGGAACGGCCAGCAGGCCCGCATCAAGCCATTCCCGTGTTTGCCTGCACGCCTCGCGTAGTACCCATTGGCCCATTGCTACAATCATTCCGGTGTCCTCAGCGATGGTCCGGAATTGTCCCGGAAGAAGCAGCCCACGCTCGGGATGTTGCCAGCGTACGAGCGCCTCAACGCTCGTGATGGCTCCTGTCTTGAGATTTACCTTTGGCTGGTAGTGCAACAACAACTCCTGGCGTTCAAGAGCGTATCGCAGATGCCCTTCCAGGGATTGGCGCTCTACGGCCTGGAGACTCATGTCGGGTTTAAAGAACTGGTAATTGTCGCGCCTACATTGCTTGGCGTGATACATCGCTGTGTCGGCATTCTTGATCAGAGTCTCCGCATCTTCACCGTTGTCGGGGTAGGTGCTTAAGCCGATGCTCACAGTGACGCGAAGGCGGTTTGCACCGATGGTGTGCGCCCTCATAAGCCCGGTGATGATCTTTGCTGCACTAACGGCTGCATCTGCTGCCTGTGCAACTTCTGGGAGCAGTATCACAAATTCATCGCCGCCCTGGCGGCTTACCGTGTCAGATTTGCGCACACACGCCGCTAAGCATGCTGCTACAGATTGGAGGAGTTTGTCGCCAATGGCATGTCCGAGGGAGTCATTGATGCGCTTGAAACCATCCAAATCCAAGAACAGTACTGCGACTTGGTGATGGTTACGACGGACTCCTAGTAGATCGCGCCAAAATCATCTCTTTCTGGCGGAGAGAAAACTAGCTCAATCGGCTGCCTGTTCGCAACGACTTACGGGCGCGTTGCCGATGGGGTTTTTGGCGGATGCCCAAACCCGCACTCTGGTGGCGGAAGCGCTCCTCTTCCAGATGATCGGCCTTAACGGAAACACAATCGATGCGATCATGCGGTCGAGCGTGGGGGTGCAGTGAGGGCGGGCGCGAATCGCAGTGCGTTGCCGCCCGGCTGCGTTTCTGACCAATTATGCTGACTTAGGCTCGATGCGAACTGCCTTGGCATGGGCTGCCTTGGGCAGTTCCATCTTCAAAATACCATCTTTCAAGATCGCGCTCACCTTCGAACTGTCAACCTCCGCCGGCAGATCAATGACCCGTAGGATCTCCTTCGCGCACCGCTCGGAGTAGATCGTCTTGCCCTTCTTGCTCTCCTCCTGGGCTTCGTGTTTGCCGGCAATCGTCAGCCTGCGTGGTTCAACATTGATCTCCAGTTCCTTGGTGCTGAAACCCGGCACCTCTACCTGAACTGTTAGGTTGACGTCGGACTCTGCGATTTCCAGATGTACGGGGTGCAGCAGTTCGGACTCGGCACGGAACCAATCCTCCAAGTCGTTACCGAGCCACCTGCCGTTATTGTCGAAGATTTCGAAAGCTCTGCGAGCGATCTCGCCGTAGATTTGCTGAATCCGGTCGAAGACATCGCCGGTGGCGGACTGTTTGACTGCTACAGGCACCTTGGCCGGCTGCATTGCTGTTGCTGCTTGTGGGGACATTTGTGTTCTCCTTAACTTGGGTTTCTTCCGACTACACCACGACGCCAGTTAGATTGCCGAAAACCATGGCGTCATACTCAGTCTCCGTGATGTATGTCTTGCGGCACAGGAACCGTCGCCCATGGAGGGCGCGGCGGAGGGTGTGTGACTAGACCGTTGGAGCATACACCCATCCGCCACCCACTGTATGCTTGCCGTATGGCCAAAAAACTCGTCCTGGTCGCTCCCCTGAGCCAGAAATTATTGCTCTGCGCCCGTTGATGATAAATCAGGCCTGGGAGGTCTTTTGCCAGGGGAGATTCCCGGCATCCTTAATATACGTGTTGATCGTGGGCCCATGGCCCGCTGTCCCGTCCACTTTTATGCCGCTTCCCTCTCGTAATACTTCAGCATGCCCCCCAGTCGTTCGCGACACCGCACTGCTCCCATGTTCGGGGCAATCGCAGTGAACGAGGAGCCCACGAGTACAACCAAGCCCGTGACCACGAATGAGAACGCATTCATTTCCTAGTTAACCTGTCCTTTGGAGTGGGCAGCAGCCAATTTTCCTGATTCAATTAGAAGTTCTGCGGGCCCCCGCACCTCGTCAATCCTTTTACGAAATTCCTTGAAGGTTGATGACCTCGATTCCAAACCAAGTGTCGGGAGTTCGAATCTCCCCAGCCCCACCAGCTACACAGTTCTTCCGTCGCGCCGCTCATTCCCTTTCTCTGTCAAACACCTCTCTGCATACTTTCTCAAACTTCTTCCCGTTCGTTGTGGCCTTGAAAGGCTTTGGGCCTAGCAGCTTTCGCGCTACCTCTTTGAAACTCAATTTGGGATAGTCAGACGACGCGTCGCCGAACATCCCAAGCATTTCGGTCTGCTCAAAGGTGAGTTCGAAAGACTGTTTTTTCTTCCTCATCTTGCACGAGCCGCGATTACCTTCGGGGGCAGTGGCATGCCCGGATTCTACCATGGGCGGAAATGCTAGAATCGGCAATGAAGGCGGGAAACACCAAGGTTTGAATCCTTCAGACGTTTTTTACATCGTTGGATACACGACACAAACTATCGCAGGTGGTTCGCTGATTCAGTTGATGGGTCTTTCCAAGCTCGTTCTACAAAGTAATGAAGCCTTGAACACACACGTCCTATTGCATGTGGGAGGCATGGTTTGAAATTCAAAAGGTTTCGTCGCAATTGCCAAGGTTCGAACTTGAGGGCTCTTGAAGTCGGGCCGTGACCGGGGCTAAACTTTGGCCTAGTCTCGGGGTGAGGACGGCACAGGGTTTTTACCGTTTCCTTTGTCTTGGGTTCGGTCGCAGGCGAACGGTGTCAGGCCGGGCCACGTTTCTCACCCCGTCACGACTTCCCCACGGTTCATTCATACTCGCTTCTCTTCTATCCGCAATTTCAGAGCTTCAAGCTCCTGCTTGGTCATGCCTTGCAGAGCCATCGCTGTGGCCAGATACAAAGCGGGAACGTGTTTCATTTTGTTGCCGCGTTCTAAATTGCGACGGAGTTTCTCTACTTCTGGGTCAGCGCCTACTCTCAAAAACACTTCATACGCTTCGGGGATGGGCAGAGTCTTTTCAATCAGGCCATGCTTAACCAGAATGCGATGATACGAAGGCACTGCCAAGGCAGATGGCTGGGTCTGCGGAGCGCGCTTGTGCTGTCTTGGGTGTTTCATTGCACTATGCTGACATGTTTTCTCCGCCAAAAGGAAGGTTCTCACGGCAGACAAATCCTCATGCGGTTGTGCCTGCGAGGCCACAAAAAAAGGGCTGCCCTCCGCAAAAAATGCGTACGCGATGAATTTGTGGGCGAAAATCTACGTGAAACGCTGGATTGCTCCCACTGGCACACCCGTGGCATGCTCCCAGCCCCATGAGAACTGTGCATTCCGTGCTTCGGTTGGTCTTCATACTTTCTTCTCTGGCTCAGGACGCTCTCCGATTCTTGTTGTTGGGCGCTCGTTCAGGCGCTGCGATCAAAGCCGAAAATATGTTCCTCCGGAAACAGCTCGCCCTTTACCTCAAGCGCGCAGTCAAGCGTCGGCGGGCGACCGACGCTTCACGGTTGTCTCTAGTTCTTCTCTCTCGGCTCTTCGCATGGCAAGACGCTTTGGTCAACGTCAAGCCTGAGACCCTCCTCGGCTGGCATCGGAAGGGTTTTCAGTTCCTCTGGCGATGGAAATCGAGGCCGCGAGGGACGCCCCGAGTGCCCGGGCGACTCCAGGAACTCATCTTCAAGATGGCGCACGAGAATCCAACGTGGGGAGAGGAGCGCATCGCTGCTGAGTTGCTCCTTAAGCTGGGAATTCGAGTGTCGCCTCGTACGGTTCGACGCTACATGCCGGGCGATGTTAGCCAGCGATTTCTTTGTCGTCATGACGGCTCACTTTCGAGTTCTCTACGTGTTTGTAATCATGGAGGTAGAACACGCAAGATTGCTCACTTCAACGTGACCGACCATCCTCCAGCTTGGACGATCCAACAGTTTCGAGAGGTCATCACGGGTGAGCAGCCCTACCGGTTCGTTCTCCGCGACCGGGACAGCATCTACTCGACGGAACTGGATTGCGCCCTGAAGTCGCTGGGCGTCATCGTCTTGAGGACTCCGTTCCGGGCGCCGCAAGCGAATTCTTTTTGTGAACGGCTCGTGGGCACGATTCGAAGGGAATGCCTTGATTTCCTCATCCCTTTGAACGAGCGGCACGTGCGACGAATCCTAAAAGAGTGGGTTGCGCACTATAATCAGGGGCGACCACATTCCAGCTTGGGACCGGGAATTCCTGACCCTGGCGAAGCTTTCGCAACCACGAGAAATCGCCACAGGCACCAATTAGCCCACGATTGTAAGGTTGTTGGCCGATCGGTCCTCGGCGGATTGCATCACGAGTACCGGTTGGAAGGGATTGCCGCTTAGACGTATGAGTTGGGTGAAGAACTGGTGGGTTCTCATTTGTATCAGGTTCACCTGCACCACAGGCTGGAGTCCTGCGGCTACGGTCGCTCTTTCACAGACGATATTAGACGATATATAGAGGATAGGCAGTCCGAGCCTTTCCATTGGACTTCTATCAGTTCTGAGTGGGGAGCTCTCAAAGCTTGGATGAAATTTTTGCTGAGGACAGCGCCCAAAGCATTCCAGAGCCTCCCTAAACTTGATCGTCGAACCAGGATTGTACATGCTCTTGAGGTTTCAGAAATCAGCTGTGCGAGCAAATTACGAGACTGAAAAACAAACCTTTTCAATGCGCTTGAGATTTTTGACCATACGGGATCATAGGAAGTTCGGCGGCGAGCAAGCGGTCGTAAGGGATGCCGCGCCGGTCGAGCCCAGCAAACAGTGGCTGAAACCACTCGGAATGCCCGAACAGGATCGCAATCCCTGGAGATAAGAGAGACACTTCGATGCCTCTGCGCCTACAATTCCAGCTCAATGTCCGGACCATTCACCCGGACTTTGTAGGAACCCACCCGTTGCGGCGCTGGCGGGCTGAGCACCTCGCCGGTGCTAACTTTGAACCTCGCGCCATGCCAGGGGCAAGTGACCTCGTCGCCCTCGAGTTCCCCCTCTGAGAGAGGGCCGCCGCGATGCGTACAGGTGTTGTCGATGGCGTGGAACTTACCGTCCAAGTTGAACAGGGCGATCTTCTTTCCTTGCACCTCAACCAACTTGCCGTGGTTAGGTTCAAGCTCGCTCGCTTGCGCTACTTTGACATATTCGGGCATGCTAACCTCCTCGATCGCTCAACTATCCTGAGGCGCGCTGTCGTGGTCCGACAAAGCGCAGCGAAGCAGGACGTGCCTTCAGTTACTTGCCGTCGTGCATCGCGGTCCGCGCCGCCGCAAGCATTCCTTCGTGATCAGATATTCTTCGGCCCCGCGCCCGCCGCCGCCGACATAGTCGGTCTAAATGTCGTCCCCGGGGAAACGTTGTTGTCGGTCTCCTTGTCCGCGGCCCTGTCAATCTCGATCGAGCCTTTGAAGTACGCGCCGTCTTCGATGATGATCTGCGCTGTTTTCAAATCCCCAATCACCGAACCGTCTTTCTTGATCTCGATCTTGCCCTTCGCACGCACGATTCCCTTCACGTTTCCACACACCACTACCTCGCGGGCAATGATGTCAGCTGTCACGTTCGCTGTCGCTCCCACTGTCAGCTTCCCCTCACCGAGTTGGGGCTCCTTCGACCGTTCCATCAATGTGCAGATCCTCGTTGCCGGAGATTTCGCCTTTCACATGCAGGCTCGATCCGAGCCGCGCTGTCGCTCGGTCCGCTGTCGCTCCCGCTGGACGCATCACGTCTTTGTTCATCTTGGTTGTTCCCCCCAAGACTCCGGAGCGGACTTCGGCGGCTGATTCGTTTGCATATTTTTCGGCTCCGGGTCCGCACCCTGTGGCGTTTCCGGTTTCTTGTTACCCCACATCAGACCTCCTTAGGGGCAGCAGCACAGCTGACAAATATAGTCGGCACTGTAAAACTTCAAGTCTCATCGCGAACCGACCAGTATGTCCCCGTAAACATCCTCCCATTCGCCTTGAACGTATATCCCTGCAGTTCTCTCCACTTATCAAACAGTCTTGCGTCGTTCTTCAGTTGTAGTAATGCAGACGCCACCGCTTCTGCGCCCGGCATGTCTGGGTCCGCTGCAACATAAAAGCATGTCGATTCGCCGCGGGGGGAGATAAGACGTACGAATTTAGAGTCCACCAGGAAATGCATACGGCCAGCTGTCAGGCGGTAACTTTCACCACAAACTTGCTTAGCTCCAGTCAGCGCAGCAATGCGCTTCAGGTACTTCGTGGCGCGCCGAGCGGGCGTGCATTTGGTTCGCTTTCTCATCGCGAGCAGATCACTGCGCACGGGTGAACACCTGGCCGTCCGCCTTAAACGCCAGCCCGTTCTGAACGGCCCACTTGTCAAACAGCGCTGGATTGTTCGTGAGTTGCAGCAGCGCCGTAGCAATCTCCTCCGCTTTCGGCATGCCTTTGTGCACGGGATAAAAGCAAGTTTCCTCGTACGCACATTCGGGATCCGTCACGTCTCGCAACCGCCTGACATATCTATAGCCCACACGAAATTGCATCTTGCCGACATCCACGATGTACGCATCATCCATTTGCGTGGCGCCGGTGAGGGCAGCGATGCGGCGCAGATAGGTTTTCGCGCGAACCTTTCGGTCGAGTGGGTCCAGATCACCCGAACTGTTCGCAAAGCGATTGCCCGCAATTGCTGCACCTCCCTCCGGGTCAGAGATGTGGAGGCCCTCCTCTGAAAGGTTGTTGTGTCGCTGTTGCTGTGGGGCAATTAATCTAGCCAACGGCCTGCGGAGCAGGCCAGCAAACACAAACCTCCACACGATCAGAGCCAGGAACGCGATCATAGAAAGATTTGCAAGCGCCATACAGGTACCACCGGGTGTGAATTGGACTACAACCGGCGTCTGATTCAGCCCAATGCCAACGAAGTCTTACACTGCCAGCGGGCGTGGTGTCGGTAGCGGCCAGCGCACGGTTAGCCGCCTGCGATGGGATGAACCATCAAGACTTCGTTGTGCTCGCGCGTGACTTTCTCGAGGCGTTCACCGGTCGCCATGTCAAATGGCTGCGCGCCGGTCTTGGCCTCATATTCGGCGATCACTTTGTTCACTTCTTCCATGTCGGCGGTTGCCGGATCGTATTCGAGAAGCGTTGTATCGCCGTGGGATGAAAATGTCAGAATTTTGGATTTCATGTTTGGTCTCCTGTGGGACGCTCCTTTTCGGTTTCCTGTGGGAAAGCAGTCGGCAGGTTTGGTCCCTGAAGGTCATATTGCACCGTTTCCGACAGTTGTCAAGATGACCCCCGAGGGTCAGGCAGCTTTGCGCGTGTAAAGGTGAGCTCGACAGGTCGGCTGACGGGCGCATCTTTTTCGAGCGACAGATGTGTTCGGCATTTTTCGTAGTATTCGAAATAATCTTTCAAGATCCTGCGCAACCCAGCCTCATGGAAGACAATGACGTGATCGAGGCATTCTCGTCGAATCGATCCGATCAACCGCTCAACATAGGAGTTCTGCCAAGGGCTCTGGGGCGCAGTCAGGACTTCGTGAATGCTCATCGATTTTGACGTCTCACAGAACTTCTCCCCGAACGCGCCGTCGCGGTCGCGCAGCAAGTACCTTGGGGCGTTGTCCCACGGGAATGCTTCCAAAAGCTGCCGAGCTGTCCATTCTGATGTCGGGTTAGAGGTCACAGCGAAATGAATCGGACGTCGCCGGTCATGGCCGAGAATCACGAAGGCAAAGAGGAGTTGAAACGTGATGGTCGGCACCACGAAGAAGTCTACGGCGACCAAGTCCTTGGCGTGATTGTTGAGAAAGGATCGCCACGTCTGGGAGGGAGGTTTGCCGTGCCGAACCATGTATTTGGCGACCGTGGCTTGCGACACCTGGATACCAAGTTTCAGGAGTTCGCCATGAATGCGAGGAGCTCCCCAGCGGGGGTTGGCGAGGCTCATTTTCCGGATAAGATTGCTAACTTCCGGAGCCACCGTCGGGCGACCTTTGCAACGCCGACTCTTCCATCTCCAATAGAGGCGAAACCCCTGGCGATGCCAGGCGATGACGGTCTCCGGTTTGACAAGGAGCAATGCCGATCGCCAACCGTTCCACAAGCGTGAGAGCCAAACCCACAGGACTCGGTCAGCGAAGCGGAGACGGAGTTTATGACCGCGGTTCGAACG
>QHYZ01000167.1 GCA_003225295.1 Acidobacteriota bacterium
CTTCCAGTTGCTCGGGAATGTGTACGTAGGGCGCGAGCCGGTAATCAATTGAAAACCATGCGAATCCGGCTTCGGCTAGCGGCTCGAATAGGGGGGAAACGTAGGTCACCTTGTTGCCCGCCTCCCAGCCGCCACCGTGAACGATGATCACGGCGGGAAGGGGCTTGTGGCCCTCAGGGATGTAGGCATCCATGAGCAACTCGCGGCCCTCGGGGCGGTCATAGACAATGTCTTTCCAGAGCCCGCGACGGTCGCGCCTTAGCCAGGCGGTCAGCTCGTCTTTCCAGTCCCACTGGTCAGGATGCCAGTTCTCAAAATTGTGAATGGCACCCGGCACAGGATAAAAGCTGCAGTGCGGCAGCTGCTTACAGAGAACCTCCGCCGCGGCGGGCGGCGATTCTTCATCCGACGTACCGTGAAACATGAGCGCTGCCGCCGTGGTCCCATCCTTCATGGCATTTTCCTTCCCGGGGGACGGTCCGGTATCGCCCAGCTTCGTGCCGAACGTCACCACTCCTCTGAACCCGCCGTGTGCGGCGAGGGATAGTGCGATTCCTGCACCTGTATCCTCCCCGATCAAAACTATTTCTGGCGTGATGTTGAAACGACCGGGGCAGCGGACGTAGCGGATCGCTTCGGCTACGTCTTCGCTAGAGTGGTAGTCTACGGAAAACCATGCGAAGCCGGCGCGGTCGAGCACTTCGAAGAGCTGGGTCACGTGGGTGATTTTAGTGCCCTCACTGCCGTGAATAATAATGGCTGCTGGGCGCGGCTCACCTGCGGGCGCATAAGCATCCAGGGTGAGTTGATCGTGGTAGGTCACGTCGCGCAGGGCACCCGGAATGACGTAATGCGGCCTGCCTCCGAGCGGTGGCGAGCATGGGGCCATGCTCGCCGCAAGCGCGGCAATCAGCACAGGGAGAGGGGTCATGCACTCCCCGAAGTCCAAGAAACGAGGGGCTCGCGAGGCGGTAGGAAGCACGTCCGAAACCCCCTCCCGCGTATATGGCTAAAATCGGAAGTGCAGGCCCCACTGCATCTGTCGCATGTCGGTCGCAGCATAGGTAATTCGTCCTGCATCGGACACGTCCACAGTTGAGTTCGGAAGTCCCAGGTTCGTATGGTTGAAAGCATTAAAATTCTCCCACCGGAATTCCAGGGTCTTTCCTTCCGTGATGACGAAAATCTTGGACAGCGAAAGGTTAAACAGATACTGCGGCGGCCCGCGCAGCGAGCCCTTGGAAGCCGTACCGTTGCGGAAGGGTTGCTGTGGGGAAGTGTAAGCGGCTGGATCAAACCACAAGTCGCGGTTGGGATGGGGGACATGGGGACTGCCAATGATATCCGGGCGAACATTGTTGAAATCTGTGTTAAGCAGCGGCGCGTTGGAGACGAAGGGGGTGAAGGCAGCACCGGATAGAAGAGTAGTGACGCCACTGAAACGCCAACCGCCGACAACCGCGTCCGCTACCTTGCTGGTCTGAGCCGCCCAACGGCGCCCCTTACCGAAAGGCAGGTCCCACGTATGAAGCAGCGTCACGGCGTGGGTATGGTCCCAGCTGGCGGGGCCGTGGTCGCCGCGAACGTTGTAGTTGTCGGAGAAGTTGTATCCGCCCTCGGAGTTGGTCATGGCTTTCGACCAGGTGTAAGTCAGCAGGAAATCCAATCCGTGGGAGGTCCGCTTCTGAAGTTTTGCTTGCAGTGAGTGGTAGCTTGAGTTGTCGCAATTACAGACGTCGTACACCCCTTGCGACAGACCGAATTTATTGAATGGGCGACGCGGATCAAGGTCGCCCGGGCCTGGAACCGCCTGGTTGGTATTGCGGTTGGCAAAGAGGTGCCGGCCGACGTTGCCTACGTACGCGACTTCAGCGGTCAGGTCAGAACGAATCTCATGCTGGACCGACAAGTTCCAGAAATCGGCCAGCGGGATGCGGTACCTGTCCAGGGGATAAAAGTAGAAATAAACTCCCACGCCGTCGGGAAGCGGAAAGCGCCCGTTTGAGCCGATCGGAAACAGCGGTGGAAGCGGCGGGCCAGTTGTGAGAAAAGTGGGAACCGCGGTTGAATAAATGTTCGGCGCGCTCAGGAATTGGCCGAATTGTACTGGCGGATCAAGTTCTGGATTCTGGCCGAAAACGGCACCCACGCCCGCCCCATTGAAGCTGCGGCCATATCCGGCACGAACAACTGTGCCGAGCCGAAGTCGGTAAGCTAGCCCGAGCCGCGGCGCAAACCCGGCATTGTATGGCTTGACTCCGAAGTTCGAAGGCACGGATCCGACGCCCGCTACGAGGACGTCACCGGTGGTGGGATCAAAACTTCCTCCACCGCCGGGTTTCGCGGCAGTCTGCGGCAGGTAGTTTTCATAGCGAAGCCCATAATCAATACTCAGCTTTGAGGTGGCACGCCACGAATCCTGTCCAAAGAAATACAGCCGTGTCTGGCGGATGCTGGGATAAAACCCAGGAGTGGTGAAATTGCGCGCGATGAAACTAGGCTGGCCGAGCAAGTAGGTCGCAAGGCCAAGACCTGTCGTGGCGCTGCCCGCTGCGCTGTTATCAACGTCGGCGCTGCCCGTCACGCTGTCGGCAAAGGTCAATTCACCTGAGCGGTGGTTACCGCTGTCGATGCGGGTGGTTTGCGCGCGGCGTATATCAGCGCCCCACTTGATGGTGTGATTGCCAGTCTGTTTGGTCCAATTGTTAACCCATTGAAAGTGATTCTCGGTTTCGCTGAGTGGACAGTTGCACTGGTTGACGTTCAGCCCATAGCCGAAGTTGAATCCGCCATCACCGGTGACGTAAAAAGCTGGCATGCTACTGGTGTCGCTAGTGCCGCGGTTGAGGCCGATCAGTCCGGCATCGCTCGCTGGATTGAGTCCGAAGCCGCCTGGCTGTACTCGAACCCGATATCGATACGTGCCAAATCGAAAGTCGGTGATTAATGTTGGGTTCAATGAGTACGTCCAACCCAACGCGAGGCTCTGGTTGCGGGCCAGCGAGCGGCCAGCGAAGTGGAAGGCAGACGGCCCTCCCGCCACTTCCCCATATGCGCCCGGAGACTCCTTAGTGAAGTTGGCGATGCTGTAACGGCCGAAAAAGTGATGTGCCTCCGAAAAGTTGTAATCAATCCGGCCGTCGTACTGGTCGCTATCGAACTTCTCGGAAAAACCCGCCGCGAAGTTGTTAGCTACATCGCCGGGACCACCAAAATTCGGCGGAGGCAAAAAGCCGAGCAATTGCATCATGGAAGCGTTCGGGGCGGGCAGCACATTGACCTGGCCGCCAGCGGAGATCGCTTGACGCCCGGTCCCATCGGGATTGCCGGTCGTGGGATCAAAAACCATCCCCGCCCGGGCTGGAACTACCGCCCCTTCGGTGGTGGTTACGTTCACCGGGTTGCCACAGGGGCCTGGTGACGTGGTTCCGTTTGCGCAGATGTAATCACCCAGCAGCGCACTCAGGTCGCCAGTGCGCTCGGCGGCGGTGGGGACGGTGGTAATTAGGGCTCCCCCCGTTCTGCGCCGCGTTCCCTGATAATCGAAGAACCCAAAGAGCTTGTTCTTGCGCAGTGGGCCACCGACCGAGCCGCCAAATTGATTCCACCGCAAAGGAGGCTTAAGGGAGGTGAAGGGATCCGCCGCGTTAAATTTGTCGTTCCGAAGATATTCAAAAAGTGAACCGTGAATCTGATTGGTTCCTGACTTTGTGGTGCCTTGGAGCAGCGCGCCTGAGACGTTTCCGAACTCAGCATCGTAGTTGCCGGTGGTTACTTTGAATTCCTCTAGCGCGTCGGGGTTGGGATTGATGACGGCGATGCCAAGAATGTTGCTGTGATTCTCCGTGCCGTCCAGTTCGAATCCATTGGAGTAGAAGTACTGCCCGTTGACGTTGATCTGCAGTCCGCCTTGAGGATTCTCGCTGGAGGCGTGTTGGAAGCCGTTCAACTGCGACCCGGGCAGGGCCAACACCAGCGTGGTCACGTTGCGGTTTAGCATCGGCAGCTGCTCGACTTCATTGCCCGTCAAGGTGTTGCTGACGTCTGCCCGGTCCGTTTTCAGCAAGGGGGTCTCAGCGCGGACGATAACGGTGGTTTCGGCCTTGCCTACGCGGAGCTGAGCATCGGCTCGCGTGGTCGCGTCTACCTGTACTTCTGTGCTCGCGGAAAATTCAGAGAAACCGGGAGCTGTGACTTTCACCTGATAGTGTCCGGCCAGCAAATGGGTTTGGGTAAAGTTTCCCTCTGAGGTGGTCCTGGTCGTGTAGGTGATACCGCGGTCGAGATCTGTTATCGCAATCTCCGCGTTGGGCACCGCGGCCCCCGAGGGATCCGTCACCGTGCCGGTAATGTTGCCAAACACCGCCTGGCCGAACCCGGCAGAAGAAACTGCCAAGACCAGGAATATGCAAGCCACTACCGGAATAGTTACTCTCGGCAAATGCATGATGCCCCCCCTGCAACCTTGAGTTTCACTTGTCATGCGCGATCGACTGCCAACTGCCACTCCAGAACAACCGCCATCGCGACAAAAAGCTCACGGCGGCTTTCGGACCTTGTTTTCTCAGCAACCTATGGCGTGTGATTCTCCGTTTCGATAACTTGCTGCGTGATGGACGGGCCGGATAACGGCAGCACGTTGCCAGCACGAGCGGAATGGAGCTTCTGAAAGGATGCCATTTCCTTTTGCTGGTTGGCTGCGTCGCCCAGTGCCTTGTACACCGAGGCCAGCCGAAAATGCGCAACTTCATTTTCCGGCTCGATCCGAACCGCCTCCAACAAATGCCCGAGCGCTTCGCGCGATCTTCCCTGGCTGATCAAGGTGCTGGCTAAACCGATGCGAGCCTGAGTGAAGTCGGGATGATGTTGAACCGCCTTAGAGAAGTGCGCCAACGCGGGCTCGAACTCGCCTCGCTGGCGATAGATCTCGCCGATTTCGTATTCGGCGTCGGAGTTATCCGGCGATATCTCGAGTTCCAGTTCAAATTCATGCAGTGCCTGCTCAACCGCATTCGTTTCCTTGGAACTCTGCATAATTGCCCGCCCTAACCGGAAGTGAATTCCTGGCATTCTGGGTTCCATTGCCAGAACATTCCTATACTCCCCGATGGCCAGATCATAACGCTGCAGGCTTGCGTGAACTTCAGCGGTCGCATAATGAAGCCACACTGAGCTGGGAGCAACCCGCATCAGTTGGGTCATCAAATCGTAGGCCCTGTCGGCATACAGGCGCGATGAGTGAAACAGAATCTCGGGGTCATCGGGATAGCGTTTGAGCAACTCGTCGGCAACTGCCGCGGCCTTATCGGGCTGGTGCAGGCTTTCATAGGTGCGCTGAAGGTCCAAGCCGATGAGCCGTCCCATCTGCTTGTCGGACGGATGGCGGAAGGCCGAGGCCAGGATGGCAATCGCTTGCTGGTTGCGTCCCAACTCGGCATAACACAGGCCCAACATCATCTCGGCCTGAGGCATCTTTGGATTCAGCTTTAGCGCCCGTTCAAAGGCCTTACTGGCCTCCAAAATTCGATTGTCCGAGTAGTAAGCTACCCCCAGGTTTGCCTGAACTTCGGAGACACCTGGGGCCAGCCGCGTGAGCTTTTCGAGGGACTCAACGGCGGCAGCCCAATTCTTCGCGGCCATAGCCTCCTGGGCCTGTTTTGAAGTGGTTTCGATTTCGGACTGATTTACTTTTTGCGCAGCAAGGCTCTTAGGGATGCTCTCGAACGCGAGCATGCAACAAAAAAAACAGAACACGACTCGCCTTGGCTCAGCCCTCACCGGGTCCCCCTCGGAGCCTCGGAGTCACCAATCGATTACCTCCGACTGGCAGTCAACAGAAGTTTCCGATTCAACTGTATTTGAGCGAGAAGCTTTACACCCGCAGCCCATTTCTTGTCAAGAAGATCGACTTTGGAGATCGACTTTGCCGTTGCCTACAAAGTATTCAACTGCGGCGGCCACGGTTCCCGATTCCGCTGCGGTGCTACTGCGGCACTCCGTTGTAATTGACGTGCACTCGGAGCGTAACGGAACCAATCGTTTGACCGTCAGCTTCCGCTCTCCACGTCAATTGCTGCCAGGTGTTCTTTTGCGATTCCGGTGCTACAACATTTATTTGGACCGGGTACGCATC
>QHYZ01000168.1 GCA_003225295.1 Acidobacteriota bacterium
CTGCTGCGGATCCAGGATCGCGGCATCCGGTTTTTCCTGCTCCAGCAGCGCGAGCGCTTCTTTGAAGGTCCGAGCGACGAGGTACTGATAGCCCATACTCCCGAGCAAAATGCGCACGTTGTCGCGCACCAGCGCATTTGCACCGAGCATCAACACTTTGGGCTGGCTTGGGGCGATTTTCACAGCCACCTGCTCGCGCTAGCCCCTTTCGAGGCTAGCGCCCTCCGGGCCACCACATAAGAACATACAAGGCTGGCCCGTCAATTCAGGGAAGACCCCAATCGGACGTCGGGGCAACACCCTAACCGGAATTCAAAAGGTTCTTCGTAGAACCGCGGACTTAGCCCACCAAACGCAGTTTCCAGCTGCCGGGCGGACGGTTTCCGGCTCATCGCGCAAGGAATCGAACTCCCCAAGGGGGCCCCTCCAGGCGGAGCTCCGTTTGCTTGCTGAATGTCCGAAGGTGGTTAGGCTGACTCTGCTCTTCTTGAACGCAACTCCTGCCGACCGAAACGGTAGGTCAAGTGGCCCCTGCCTTCTGTCTCTAACAGGTTTCCGGCCCCAGGATCTTCCCCGGCATCTATAGCGCGTGCATTCCCGCATCTGGTTCATTTGCGTAGACTTCCGAATGGCAACTGTTGTTGCTAGTTCTCCCGACGTTCAATTGCGGTATTTCCCTGATTGTCGGTTCGTTCGACATGGACGTAGCCTCACTTGTTGGGAGCGTACGCAGAGCGTGCCTTCCCCGTTCGGGGCACTCTCTTGCTGGCGCGACACGTTGCGGCAACCTAGTTCGTTTGGCCCAGACCGTCACTTCGATTTACGAGATTCTCGCGGTTGCCGAACGGCGGCAACCATAGGAGGCTGCTTAGAAGGATTGTTGGTTTAAGCAGGAATGCCAGACCAAACTCGCTTTATCCCTTGTTCGGACGCATTTTCGGACGCAACTCGGCCGGCATCCGATTTAGGCACCGACAGGGAGCAGGTGCAAGATGTATATCCCGACTGGCCGATATGAAAAGCGCGCTGCCCGGGCAGTGGCAGTAGAGGTTTTGCACCTGGACGAATCGCGACTCAATTGGACGGCGGTAACTGAAAACGTGAGCCCCCGAGGCGCGCGTATCGTGACGGAATACAATTGCGCTCCGGGGAAGCGCGTGCTGGTCACTGCTTCAGACCAAGGTGTCAGGTCGCTGGCGCGTGTGATTTACTGCCAACCCCTAGACAGGACAAGATTTGCTCTCGGCCTCCATCTGGTAGTGCGTGTCGAGGAGTGGGGCTAAGCGGTTGGCGGATGGCCGTTCGTCCCGCGATCTCCCGGTAGTACCTAGAGGGTCTAGCAGGCCCGCCATCGACCGTACGCAGGCTCCAGAAGGGTCGCAGGGCGAAGACAAATTGGCTCTTGCATCAGGCCAATACCTGGTAGAATTGGCCGAAGGTGAGAGACAATGCTTCCACTCCATCTCCAGCCGCAGAGCCACGTTCCGCTGTACATCCAGCTTCGCGATCAATTGCGGGCCCTCGTCCACGCCGGAGATTTGCGCCCGGGCGATCGCATTCCTGCCAGCCGTGAACTCGCGACCATGCTCGGCGTTCATCGCACCACGGTAGCCAATGCCTACGCCGAGCTGGAATCGGAAGGTCTCATTCAGGGCCACGTGGGACGCGGTACGTTCATTAAGGGAAACGGTAACGGCCTGAAGATCACCCCGCCTGCACCTCCAGTTCTGAATGGAAACGGGGGCATCCGCTGGGAATTGCTCTTTGCCGATGAACGCGGCGAAGAAATCCTCAGCCGTCTCACTGCCAATGTTCCGGAAGATGCACTTTCTTTTGTGATGGCCCGCCCGGCAGAGGAGTTCTTTCCGATCGAAGAACTCCAGACTTGCGTGAACGCCGTGCTTCGCCGCGAAGGGACGGAGGTGTTGAATCTTGGTCCGTCGGATGGCTATCCGCCTTTGAAAGCGGCACTGCTCGAGATGTTGCACCGCGACGGTATTGCAGCCAAGGATGAAAATCTGCTCATTACCGACGGCTGCCAGCAGTCCTTCGATCTGATCAGCAAAGCCTTTGTGCGTCCGGGCGATTCCGTGATTATGGAAAACCCCACGTATCCGGGAGCGGTGGCGATCTTCCATGGCGCTCGCGCGAGGTGCCTGAGTGTTCCGATGAGAACCCACGCGGAGCCGGGAATGCCGCTGGGACTCGATCTGGAAGCGCTGGAAGCGACGCTGGCGGCCAATCGCGTCAAGCTTATCCTCCTGACACCGGACTTCCAGAATCCGACCGGAACGTCGATGCCGCTGGCATCGCGACGCAAGGTTTTGGAACTTGCTGGGCGGCACCAGGTCCCGGTGGTGGAAGATTATATTTACGCGCGGTTGCATGCGCGCGAGGAACGCATCCCCTCGTTGAAGCAACTCGACCGCTCGAACCTGGTCATTCATATCGACAGCTTTGCGAAAGTGGCTTTTCCTGGCTTGCGGGTTGGATGGATTGTTGCTCCGGCGGCGGCCATTGAACGATTGCGCGTGGTGAAGCAGACGACCGACCTGCATACCGATCAGCTCGCGCAAGCTACGCTCGCGGAATTTCTACGGCGGGGACTCTTCGGCAAGCATCTCGCCAAAATGCGCAAGGTCTACAGTTCGCGTCTGGCTGCACTAGATGAAGCACTACGCAAGCACATGCCCGAAGGCACACAGTGGACACGGCCGGAGGGGGGAATGTGTCTATGGCTGGAGTTGCCACCGGGGTTCGATGCCAGCGAATTGCTGATCCACGTGAAAGAACGTGGCGTGCTGTTTGCGCCGGGGCGGTATTTCTACGTGCAGGGACCGCAGCCGAACACGCTCCGGCTGGGATTTGCGAGCCTCGATGAAAAGCAGATCGCGCGGGGCGTAGCTACGTTGGCGGAATTGCTGAAGATTGAAATGCGCAAGCGGCAGCGCGGAGTCCGTAGGGCGGAACGCAGCCGGGTGGCGCTGGTGTGAAGAAATAAAGCAGACAGGTGACGAATTGAAGGAAGGGCGGCGTACCAGGAATTGAGCAAAACGATTATGCTGGCGCCGAGTTCGGTGCACAAGTGCTTTGGCTGCGGCGGGGACAATGCCGGCGGGATGAAGCTGACGTTCCAACAGGACAACGTGAATCGGCGGATTGTGGGACGGTTTGTTTTGGGTGAGCGGTACCAGGGTGGCGGGGGATTTGTGCATGGAGGAATTATCGCCACGCTCCTGGATGAAGCGATGGCGAAGGTTTGTCGGTTCCGTGAGGTTCGCGCAGTGACGGCGGAATTGACGGTCGAGTACCTGAAGCCGGTGAATGTGCAGGATGAAATTGTTGTGGAGGGGCGCAAGACGGAACAGAAGGGAAGAAACATTTTTATGACCGGCGAGATTCGCGATACTGCCGGTTTGGTGCTGGCGAGGAGCAGGGCGCGGTTTGTGATTATCGAGTGAAAAAGATTTGACGGACAGAGACCATCGAGAAGTTCAAGCAGCGAGAGGAGACGGGAGATGGACGCGAACAAGGTGAATGGAAGCGGTGCCGGAAGCAAGGGATCGAATGAGTGGCGAGTGAAGGTCGGCCTTGCGGAGATGCTCAAAGGTGGCGTGATCATGGACGTCACCAACGCCGAGCAGGCCAAGATCGCCGAAAAAGCCGGCGCGTGCGCGGTGATGGCGTTGGAGCGCGTGCCTTCGGATATCCGCAAAGAGGGTGGCGTGGCGCGGATGGCATCCATCAAGGTGATTCGCGAAATCATGGCCACGGTGACCATTCCCGTGATGGCCAAGGTGCGCATCGGGCACTTCGCGGAAGCGGATGTGCTGCAGGCGCTGGAAGTGGACTTTATCGACGAGAGCGAAGTGTTGACGCCGGCCGACGAAGAGAACCACATCTGGAAGCACGATTACCGCGTGCCGTTTGTTTGTGGTGCGCGCAACCTCGGTGAGGCGCTGCGGCGCATCGCCGAAGGCGCGGCGATGATTCGTACGAAGGGCGAAGCGGGCTCCGGAAATGTGGTGGAAGCGGTCCGGCACATGCGTGCTATCGTCAGCCAGATGAAGAAACTGACCACCATGCGCGACGACGAATTGATGCGCGAAGCGAAAGAACTGGGCGCGCCGCTCGAACTGATTCGCCAGATCGCCAAAACAGGCAAGCTGCCGGTGCCGAATTTCTCCGCGGGCGGCATCGCCACTCCAGCCGACGCGGCGCTGGTGCGGCGCCTGGGGGCGGAAGCGGTGTTCGTCGGATCAGGCATTTTCAAGTCCAGCGATCCCGAGACTCGCGCGAAGGCGGTGGTGAAGGCGGCGACGCATTTCGAGGATCCCAAGGCCGTGCTCGAAGCCCACGAAGAATTGGGCGAAGCCATGAGGGGACTGGATGTCCGACAGATGGAGGAGAAGGACATGCTGTCGACGCGCGGATGGTAAGCGATTCTCAAGCACTTTCAGCCTGGGCGTAAGAGGCGCAGCATGCGGTGCCCTCGAAGGAAGATGTGAAGTGCGTGGAGTGAGGATCGGAATTCTGGCGGTTCAGGGAGATTTTGAGGCGCACGCGGCGATGTTGGCGCGACTGGGCGCAGAAACGGTCGAAGTGCGTACGCCCGCACAACTCCAGGGCTGCGACGGGTTGATTCTGCCGGGCGGCGAAAGCACGACACAGTTGCAGTTCCTGCAGGAAGAGGGCCTGGCGGACGCGATCGGGAAATTCGCAAAGCAGGGTGGGGCGATCTTCGGGACTTGTGCCGGGGCTATACTACTGGCTGCGGAAGTGCGAAATCCGAGGCAGGATTCCCTGAAACTGCTGGACATGACCGTGCTGCGGAATGCTTATGGGCGGCAGATCGCCAGCGACGTGGTCAACGGGCCAACGAAATTGAAGAAGCAACCGCTGGAAATGGTCTTCATTCGCGGCCCTATCATTGAGCGGGCCGGCCCGGACTTGAAGGTTCTCGCGGAGTATGCCGGAAAGCCCGCGCTGGTGCAGCGTGACAATATTATGGCGGCCACCTTTCATCCTGAATTGACAGACGACACCACGGTGCATGAGCATTTTCTCAGACTTGTGGCGGTGGGAACGAATCACGCGGCGGGCAGCGCGATATCCTAATCGTGGAAAAAGAAAAGAAGGCTGATTCCGGTGCCCGGCATTTCAGCCGGACGAGAGTTCTCTTCGTGTGTATCGGGAACGCCTGCCGGAGCCCCATGGCCGAAGCCATCGCCCGTTATGACGCCGCGGATGTGATCGAAGCCACCAGCGCGGGCTTGAGTCCGCTGGGATCCGTCGCCGAACAAACAAGGCAAACGCTGCTCCAGAATGGCTATTCCGCGAACGGATTGACTTCCGATGCGCTCACTCGCGAAGCTGCCGACGCCGCGGACATTATTATCAACATGACTGGCAGGCCCAGGGAAGAAGCCTTCTGGGACCAGGAGAAAGTCGAGGACTGGATGGTCGAAGACCCTTACGGCGCTGCGCCGGAGACCTACCAAAGGGTGTTCGAAGGCATCCAACGGCGCATAAACCAGCTCGCTCTGGGCCTGAGAGAGAAGCGAGAGCACAAGACAACGATAAAATAGGAGTTGCCTTGCGGCGAGAAAAGACAAGTGTATCGCAGGAAGATTATCTGAAGGCCATCTGGGAGATGCTGGAAGAGGACCACACGCCCATTAGCGCGCGGCTCGCCGAGGAATTGAAAGTTACTCCCCCGGCGGTGACCGCGGCCTTGAAACGCATGACGCGCGACGGACACGTGCGCGTGCAGCGAAGCGGGCGGATCGACCTGACGCAAAAAGGCAGAAAGTTCGCGGAACGCCTGGCACTGCGGCACCAGCTCGCCGAGATGCTGCTGACGGAAGTGATCGGACTCTCCTGGGCCAAGGTGCACGACGAGGCAGAACGGCTGGAACATGCGATTTCTCCGGAAGTGGAAGCGCTGCTGCTCAAGCGATTTGGAGACAAGAAGAGCTGTCCGCATGGCGTGCCGATCCGCGGAGGTATCGCGCAGCTTCGAAAACAGGGTGCGGTCCTGCTCGCGGAATTGCGGGCGAATGAAGCGGGTGAGATTCTCTGCGTTTACGAGAAGGACCCACGGTTCCTGGAGTTCCTGGAGGGACTGCGCCTGCGGCCATCGACGACCGTGGAGGTGCTGAGGCGCGAATATGATGAAACCATGACTCTGCGTTCCGGCGGGAAAACGATGCATATCGGCAAGCCGGCCACGACGCGCATCTGGGTGCGGCGGCTCAGCACAAAGGGAAGCAGCTATCACTGATCAGTTATCGACATCCTGTCAGGAGGCGAGTGAGACGTCTTCGGTACGGCTTGTTGCCAACAGCTATTCCGGCGAGTGAGGATGGCGTCTCCAGTCACTAGTTTTTGGCAAGAGAAATATCCCGCTGGTGTTTTGCAGCTTCTGGTCGGAAATTATTTGCGCCATGCCGTGCCAGTGGGGCGCGGACGGCAGTTGGTTACTTGCGTTCATCGAGAAGCGCCTTGAGGCGAGCATAACCTGCGCGGCTCACGGGCAAGCGGGCGCCGTCAGTGAGAATGGCAAGCCGGCTATCTTTACCGTAAGGCTCGATGCGCACTACACGTTCCAGATTCACGATGTAAGAGCGA
>QHYZ01000022.1 GCA_003225295.1 Acidobacteriota bacterium
GCCGTGGGCGTGATGTATTCGTCAGACATTCTTTTGATTCTCCACGTACTGCTGAATGACTTCGAGCGGTGCACCGCCCACGGTTCCAGACCAAGTACGAATTCGTCCACAGACTTGGCAGGCGCTTTCGGAGGCTGACGAATTCTTTTCTGGAAGACGTGTGACGTTACACCCTTGATGCGCTTGACAAAACGGTGAATCCCAAACCGAGGGTCCACTTCGCCAAGCAGGTGAACCTGGTCTGGCACGATTTCCAGGGCGCTGATCTCCGCTCGATACTTTAGAGCAGTCTTGCGCATGATTTCCTCAAGCCGTTTGGCGATATCGCCAACGAGAACTTTGCGGCGATACTTTAGGCACCAAATGACGTGATATTTGCTGCTGTACACGACATTTTTGTTCGACTTGTATATCCCCCATGCCTGAAGGCAGGGGCTCTACGGCGCGACATGGTAGTGCGACGAAATTCCGAGCAGCCATGGCAGAGGAGCGCCTAACCCGTATACCCGCACACTCCAACGCGAGGAGAGTTAACTACCGGCAAGCACATATCGTCGCCACACTCGTGTGCGACGGCGCACGCCTCACAAAGCCAGCCCTTCCCATTCCACGCGCATTCGGTACAGATTCGAGTGGCAGGCTGGATGCTGCATCGCTGGCAGCTTACCTGCGGTGCCTCGTTTCTGGCCAATAGTTCTACGGCGCCTTTCGGCATGCCTTGCTCAAGAAGAGCAACAACCTTTAGCACCAGAGCCGTTGTAGAACCGTAGTCATACTCATAAAAGAACTTCATCCCTACCTCAAGCACTTCGCTCAACCGCGCTCCCATGCTCATTTCTTCATCCGTGGGCTCGGAAGCATAACGCTTGGCGCCAATCTCAAATGCGCTCAAGTGGCCGCAGCACTCAAGCCAGGTATCGCGGAGAAAATCGTCGAGTTTACTGAGCGGGGCGGTCAGCGGCAATGCCACATGCATCCAGTACGCCCCCGAATTACGTCCTTCGATGGCTAAATGGAAACTCGGGGCAGGCGGTCGTTGTTTAGAGACCCGCAATAGCCCGGAAGCTTCCGGTTGGCAGCACGCAGCTAGGTGCCGGGTCATGGCAGCGCGGCCGACGATCTCACCGCAGAGATTGCACTTTCCCATCGATTGCTGTTTGCCCATGGCTGAGCAATATCATAATGGGTCATAAATTAAAACCTTGGCGCAAAGGCCAACGACATTCTCGAGAAGGTTAAACGCACCAACGTCAATAACAGCTCAGCTGTGAAACGCATTACACAGGTCTTCCCAGGCCCCCGTCGCTCGTGTAGATTTCTTCCGTCTATGCGCATGATTCTTGCAATTTTCGCAATGTTGGCCGCGGGCAATTTGATGGCTGCGCCACCAGACGGCATTCCGCGTGACCTTGCCCGGCAGCGCGCCACCCAGATTTCAGACCTTCGCTACCATCTTCGCTTTACGCTCACTCCTCATACTCCATCTATCTCCGGCCATGAGGACCTGCAGTTTCATTCCCGTTTTTCCGGCCCCCTTCTGCTCGACTTCCGGGATGGAACCGCCGCGAACCTGATCGTCAACGGCGTCCCGGTTCCCGCAAAAATGGACCACGGTCATCTGGAGCTGCCTGTCGATGCCGTGCATCGCGGCGAAAATAAGGTCAGCATGGATTTCACTGCCCCGGTGGCCACGGCGGGGAAAGCCATCACTCGCTTTGAAGACCAGGACGACAACACCGAGTACCTCTACACGCTGTTTGTCCCCATGGACGCTGATATGGCCTTTCCCTGTTTTGACCAACCTGATTTGAAAGGCCGATTCCATCTCGAATTGACGGCCCCGGAAAACTGGACGGCCATTTCCAACGCTGCCATCAAATCTCAATCACCGGCCGGCCCTGGCCAGCGCCTTACGGTTTTTTCCGAAACCCGTCCGATCAGCACCTATCTTTTCGCCTTCGCTGCTGGCCCATTTCGCAAGGTGCGTGAAACGCCTGGCCTGCCTGGACTGTATGTCCGCCAGTCGAAATTCAAGAAGGCGGAACAGGAAGCGCCTGAAGTGCAGCAGATTACGGCCCAAGGAATCGATTATCTTTCCAGTTTCTTTGCCCAACCTTTCCCTTTTCCTAAGTACGACATGGTGATGATTCCCGGCTTTGCTTACGGTGGAATGGAACACGCCGGAGCCACTTTTCTGCGAGAGGAATCTGTGCTCTTTCGAATTGCGCCGACTCGCAGCGACCACCTCAATCGCGACATCCTGCTGCTTCATGAACTGACCCACCAATGGTTCGGCGACCTCACCACCATGCGCTGGTTTGACGACCTCTGGTTAAAGGAAGGCTTTGCTCAATACATGGCTTTTCACGCGCTGGCCTCCCTCAAGCCCAGCGAAAACATCTGGAAGCGCTTCTATCAGTCCATCAAACCCGCCGCCTACTCCATCGACTCCACCAAGGGCACGACCCCGATCTACCAGAACATCGCCAACCTCCAGGACGCCAAATCGGCCTATGGCGCCGTGGTCTATTCCAAGGCTCCGGGAGTCATCAAGCAGCTCGCCTTTGTACTCGGTGAAGAAGACTTCCGAGATAGCCTGCGCCTTTATCTAAGGGAACATGCTTACGCCAATGCGGAGTGGAGCGACCTGGTGCATTCCTTCGAGCGCGTCTCCGGAAAATCGCTGCAGGAATGGGCGGCCATGTGGATTCGTCACCGCGGCATGCCCCAGATAGATGTTGTCTGGTCCTGTGACTCTCAAAACCGCATTGATCACTTTTCATTGACGCAACACGATGCTCTCGGCGAAGGCGGCGTTTGGCCAGTGGGCATGCAAGTCCTGTTCGAATATACAGACCGCGCTCCATCCCACATCCACACGGAACTGAACACGGAAAGGGCCGAGTTGCAGGAAGTCATTGCCAAGCCCTGTCCCCAATATGTCTTCCTGAACGATCACGATTACGCCTACGGCCGCTTTCTGCTGGATGAGCGCAGCCGCCAGGCCGTCATCGAGCGGCTGGGCGGAGTCTCCGATGTTTTCGAGCGGACCTTGCTGTGGGGCTCGCTGTGGGATGCTATCCGCGAAGCGGACCTTGCTCCACGCGATTTCGTTGAACTTGCGCTCCGTCTGCTTCCCAATGAGACTGACGAAGCGCTGGCGCAAAATCTCATCGGCCATGTCACTATCGGCCTGCACCGTTACGTAAACCAGAGTGTCCGCGCGGAGATTGTTCCCAGAGCCGAGACGCTGGCCTCCGACCTGATGCTCCATTCTGCCAATCAGGATCTTCGCATCATCTGGTTTCGCGGCCTCCGCGCCATCGCGGAGAGCGCCCTGGGACGCGCACAACTGAAAGACCTTCTCACCGGTAAGCTTACCGTTCCCGGTATGGATCCTCGCCCCTTGGACCGTTGGACCATGGTCACCGCGCTGATTGCCCTGAACGACTCAGAAGCCGATGCCCTCTATGCCGCAGAACAGAAGCGGGACAACACCGGCGACGGCCAGAAATATGCATACATGGCCCAGGCCGCCCATCCGGAGAGCGCCTCCAAGCAGCGCTATTTCGACGACTACCTGCACAACTCTTCTCGTCCGGAAGACTGGATCGAGCAGAGCCTGGGATCCTTCAATTACTGGAACCAGTCAGGGCTGGCGCTGCCGTATTTGAAACCTGCTCTAGAAGCTCTCCCGCAGATCAAGAGAGAACGCAAAATATTTTTTGTGCTCGCTTGGCTGAACGCGTTTATTGGAGGCCAGCAATCCGCTGCCGCACAAGCAGAGGTCCGCGAATTTCTGAGTGCCGCTGCGCTGGATAAAGACCTGCAGCTCAAGATTCTGGAAGTCTCGGACGAGCTGGATCGCACGGTGAAAATCCGCCAACGCTACCCGTAACCGCTCTAAAGTAACCTGCAAGTTGCTTTTTCTTAGCGTCTCATTGCAACTTGCACAATGCCGCTTCATTAGTATTTAATCTGTTGGCCATCGGGAGGAACTTCAAAAGGCAGTTGGCATACCAGAGTAAAATCCCTAAGACAAGGCTCGACAAAGGCAAAACCGTACGCCTCCTCCCATACTGCTGTTCGACCAGCCCTTCCCGATGTATCCCTGTTATGTTGCCAACTTTGATGTACAGTACCGTAATTGTCGCCACGAAAAACGCTATGCCCTAGATAAACGAGGATGCAGCATAATCGCAGCGGCGTCACGGGCGATGCTCGGTGCATCAGTCCGATTGGCGTTATACAGTTCATCATTCGCGTCCCTGATGATGTTTCTAGGTTTTGGCTCAATTGGCGCCATCGCGTGGTACGGTGGGCATGAAGTGATCGCCGGTCGACAATCATTGGCCAGCCAAGAATGCCGATACGCACGTTCTCTCCATTGTTTTGTTAACGAGGACCTCAACCGCTTACGCGGCAGCTCTCTCCAATCCGCGCCCCGCATCGCCTCGCGTGATCAAAGCGCCGTTGGAGGTCTTCGACGTGCGATAATGCTCAGCATTCCCTCGTCATAGACATTGGCAAAAGGGAAATATCAACCGTGGAGCTAGGACTAATTGGAACTGCGGTAAAGGCGTTGAGAAAGCGCTTCCTTGCGAACGTGCTTGCAGCTACAACCATAGCGCTGGGAGTTGGTGCCAGCACCGCAGTGTTCACTGTAGCCAACGCGGTCCTTCTGCGCCCACTGCCCTATAAGGACCCGAATCGCATTGTCATCGCCAGCATGGACCTGCGTAAACGTGACGTTCGCAACGTCC
The DNA here is from genome assembly GCA_003225295.1 of Acidobacteriota bacterium. Taxonomy (GTDB): domain Bacteria; phylum Acidobacteriota; class Terriglobia; order Acidiferrales; family UBA7541; genus Acidiferrum. The sequence goes on from QHYZ01000022.1 coordinate 4,764, forward strand.
GATTTTCCTTTGCCAACCTTGCCGATCTTCGGGATCAGACGAAGAGCACGTTTGAGGACTTCGCTGGCGTCGAAACGACGCAGCGTGCCATTGTTCAAACGGAAAACGGCACGCCTGAACAAATTAGCGTTGCAGGTGTGACCCCGAACTTCTTCCGCTTGCTGGGAGCGAATATCGCCTACGGCCGTGACTTCTCGGATCAGGACGGATTGCCACAGCCTCCCAGATCGCTGTGGACCGCACCGCAGACGCCGCCTCTGCCGTACATAGGCATTCTCAGCTACGAATACTTCGTGCGGCGGTACGGTGGGAATCCCGCCATTCTGGGCCACCCCGCGTTTCCGCTGGGACAACCCGGTCCTATCATCGTCGGAGTCCTAGCACCGGGATTCAAATTGTATTTTCCTCCGGAGGACGGCATCGATGCCACGCCGGATGTCTGGGCCGCGACCCGATCGCGCTATGACCGCGACGGAGAGTCGATTTATGTGGTCGGTAAGCTCAGGCATGGAGTACCACTGGAAGAAGCACAAGCCAGCGCTGATGTGGTCGCGGCTCGAATCAGGGAAGTTTGTCCCTTTTGCGCAACTGCAGGCTTTTCCCTTCGCATCCAGCTCATTCGACAACAACTGGCTGCTGCAGTTCGCCCCGCAATTTTGGCCCTCCTTGGTTCAGGTATCTTTCTGCTACTCATTGCTTATGCGAATGTCACCAATCTTGCTTTGGTATCGCTGTCCGTCAGGGAACGCGAATTGGCAGTTCGTGCGGCGCTCGGCGCAACTTGCTGGAGACTCCTTCGCTCACTTATCGTCGAGGCGGTGCTCCTCGCCGGCACTGGCGCTGTTGCGGGCCTAATGCTAGCCGCCATCGCAATCCGCTCGCTGCGTACCTTTGGTCCCGCAGATATTCCGCGTCTTGATACCGCGCGAATTGATTTTCACGTACTCGGTTTCGCTGCACTGGCAGCTTTCATCGTAGTCATTGTAGTTGTTTTGGCGCCTGCCTGGCGTATCTCGCGCTCGGAACTGATGGATTCATTGCACCGCGCGAGTCAGCACGCCGGCCTATCCAGGAGCAGTTCGCTGCGCAAGTCCGTGGTCGTCTTGGAGATTGCTTTGGCTTTTGTATTACTCATTGGATCAGGACTGATGTTTCGCAGCTTTCTCGTGCTGCAGCGCATCGATCCCGGGTTCGATTCGCATGGACTACTCACCTTTCAGGTTCTAGGTGTCAACCGTGACCAAAACAGCCTGGAAAAACGGGCTGCCCTCATCCAGGAGATTCGCCAGCAGCTGCAAGCTATTCCGGGGGTCCAAAGCGTAACCGGTTGCGACCGTTTTCCACTCGCGGGGGGCTTCTTCGGCGTAGTCCGTTGGGGAACCGACGAGGCGCTGTCGGATGCGAGCAAGTATCAAGAAGCCGATCAAGAAGAGGTCCTTCCAGGATATTTTGAAACGATGCATATACCAGTGCTGGAGGGACGTACATTTACGGACGCTGACAATGTCCCTGGGCGCAAACTTCTGATTGTCGATGAGTTCCTTGCGAAGAAAGCCTTTCCTGGACAATCCGCAGTCGGGAAACGAATTCTGGTGCACATTAGAACACCCGACGTTGAATGGGTGCAAGTAATTGGCGTTGTTCAACACGTGCGAGCCACATCATTGGCGGAACCCGGCAGGGAACAGATCTATATAACCGGTGGATTCGAAGAGGCTGGTATCGTGGACTCCTGGGCGGCTCGGATCACCGGTCAACCCGTGCAGTATGAACAGGCGGTCCGGGCGGCAGTCAAAGGTGTTGATTCTACCCTGCTCGTCACCGGCATACTGCCGGCCGATGCGTTGATTGATGAAGCTCAGACCACCACGCGTTTTACATTGCTCCTCATTGGCAGCTTCGGGATGATCGCAGGATTGCTCGCCGGAATAGGCATTTATGGCGTACTTTCGTCAGCTGTTCGGCAGCGAACAGCCGAAATCGGCATCCGTGTCGCTCTTGGTGCTAAGAAGCGCCAAATTCTCGAACTTGTGTTGAACGAGGGGTTCCGGTTGATGCTTATTGGGCTCAGCATTGGTCTGGCCGGTGGTTTTGTTCTCACACGGTTGATGAGTGCCATCTTGGTCGGAACTAAGCCGGCCGATCCTTTGACCTTTGTGAGCATCGCCGGGCTATTCTTTCTGATCGCTGCCTCGGCAGCCATCCTTCCCGCCATGCGGGCGTCATCGCTGGACCCTGCTGATATATTGCGGCACGAATAACTACATGCATCTATTCTCATGCCACCTAACCCTGCGCGGACTTTTGTGTAAAGATCGTGGTTTGTTAAGCTGTTTTTAATTATGCGCGCCTGTATATCAGTCGAAGAATTGGTTCGCAAGCACATAAGTGAGTCCCGGGTGAGTCTCGATTTAGGACGGAGGCGAAAACGAAACTAGTTGGGGATGAGTTATTGAGAGTAAAAAAACGCGAAGGCCAGAATAAATTGGTGGAAACATCGAATAGCCACTATTTAGAGGCGTGGCAAGGGCAGCGGCTAATTTTCGACTCCTTCCGCCCGGAGCGAATCGCCGCCGCTAGTCTCTGGCGATCGGCAAACCCGCTTCCAGCCAGCCCTTCCACCCACCATCCATCGATTCGACGTTGTGGTAGCCCATCTTTTGCAGGTTGTCCGCCACGAGTGCGGATCGGAAACCACCACCGCAATACAGAATGAGCTTGGCATTGGTGTCCGGAACGCGTTGTTCGATGTCGCGCTCGATGATGCCTCGGCCCAGGTGGATGGCCCCGGGAAGATGGCCCTTCGCCCATTCGTTGTCTTCGCGAACATCCACGATCAGAAACTTTTCACCCGCGTCGCTGCGGCGCTTCACGTCCGCCACATTGCTTTCTTTGATTTTCTTTTTTGCTTCGTTCACCAGCTTCAGAAATTGTGGCGCATGGGCCATCGGAAGTCTCCTTACGGGAATGATTCGAGGCCAGCATAACATAGGGGAAGACGCCGCTCACCCCACGCGCGGCGATCCAGGATTCCATCACCTTGGTTGATTCGGACGCCCCCGCTGGTAGCAACTAACTTGCCGGCGAATCCGCCTTTGGTTTATCACCGGCGCCCTTTTTGGCAAAAGCGCGCACCAGGTTCACAAAGTTCCAGCGTACTTTTTCCGTCGTTCGGCCGCCTTCGCCTGGCATCTTGCCTTTACCGTTGCTGACAATCCAAAAGAGCTCGCCGTCGGTCATCTTCTCGATGGAAGAAGCCTCGCGCCAGTCGCGGAGTTCAAGCTTCATGTCCGCAGCGAGGTCACCCTTACCGTCGCCATTTTTGCCGTGACACATAGCGCAATTGTAGCCAAAAAGTTTGCGCACTTCCGCCAATCCTTCCGGCGTTGGCGGGACAGGATTCTTCCTGGCCGCGTCTTCGGGCGTCATTTTTGGCTCGCTGGACTCCGGCTTTTCCTGCGCGGAATTCGGCACAGCGTAGGCAATCCCGAAACTCGCGAGCAGAATCGCACCCGGGACGAGGAGCGTCCTTTGCATAGTTTCCTCCTGAGCAAGTTCGGCTTGATTTTTACAGGATTCTACGCCCGCGCGCGTAGGAATAAAAGAGATAAGAATGAAAAAGGCGCGGTTCCCACCACCGCCCTACCGGCGAACTAGGGTCGCAGCCGCGAATTCGAGACAGGTCCTGACTGCGTTTTTCTTGTCGAACGCATTGAGCATCCGCGCTTGGTCGGCGCATCGTTAAAACCTGCTCGGAAGGGGCTAGATTCACGGACCCGCGTTCGCACTCCATCGATCACCGGCGGAACCGCGTCGTGCGCAACCCCGCGAATCAGGAAAATCGCGAGTGCCGCCTCGCCCGGCGCATCTGCACTGGAGGTAATCCCAAATCCCTGGACCTCCGGTCTCTTCATCCACTCGTCCACGTGCGCCGCTTGAACGGCTTGCGCCTGCCTCACTTGCTCGGCGCTGAGACTGTTCACTGAAAATGCATCTCCGGTCGGAGCCAGCCGCGCGCTTTGCGCTTCATCAAGCACTCCTCGCGGTGTTTCTGTCCCGCTCGGTACGATCCGCGTAGGAATCCCCTCCAGAGTGGCCGGCAACTTTGTCCGCGGTTGGCTAAGATCAACGACCAACAACACGGCGGGCTCCCCCGGATGATCGATGCTCGCGCCCACTCCGACCGCGCGCACATAGGAATTGGCCAGTAGCTGATTGGCGTGGAGGTCCCGCGCTGCCGCCGCCGACGCGAGCGATTGCGCCTCGAAGGCCAAGCCGGATCGCGCTGTAGTTGTTGCCGGGGAAAATCCTGGCAGCGTGCAGGCAATCACCTGATGTGCCGAAGCGCTTCCGACAAACACCGGTTTGTTCCCCAGCGAGTCGGCCATCGCGGTTAGCACATCCTGGACAGGGTTGCCCACACTGTCGGTATCCGATCCGCCAAAAAGCAGGGCCACAGGATCTGCCGAACCTTGCGACACAATCAGCGATCCGGAATCTCCTTGCGCGCTGAAAGTTCCCCCGGAAACCGAAATCTGATTTTGATAGGTAACGGTAAACATCGTTCCCGTCCCGCATCCTGTCTGGTATTGCACTCTGGTCGTAATTCCGATGGCCGCCACCGTTGAACACGTCAGTCCCGTCGTGCGCCCGCTCTTGGCCACGCTCAGGCCCACGTTCGCGGCCATTCCCATTCCCGCGTGCGGAGGACCGGGATCGGGCACATTCCCGGTCGCCGTGCTCCCCAGGGAAATGATTGTCCCAGTCGTATCTACGGCCCCGGGATTGATCAGCGCAATGGCCGCGTCGACATTTGTGCCTGACGTTTCGAGTCTTTCAAACTGCGACAAATGGGCTACCACCGACGGGATGCTCGGATTGCAGTTGCTGTCGACCAGCCCAGGCTGGATGATGTTATCTCCCAGCGTCGCCGAATCGCTCCGTGCCAGCACGTGGTTGTTGCTCAGAATGTAGAAGAGTCCGTTCCGCTCGACCAGGGAGCCCAGAGTCCCGCCGCAGCAGGAGATGAGGTTTTGCTGCGCGCTCGAATCGTTGGCATTCCCTCCCGTCGTGCCCAGGATGATCGGCAAGTTCTGCGCCGCTTCGTTCGGTGTATGCGCCTCAATGGTGACCGCGGCCGATGCAGACTTCGTCGCGTCCGCCTGCGACAGCACCGTAACGGTCACCTTCGCAGGGCTCGGCACTTGTGCTGGCGCCGTGTACACGCCCGAAGCGCTGATTGTGCCGGTGGTGGCCGTGCCCCCCACAACGCTGTTCACTTCCCACCCGACCGCGGTATTCGTCGTTCCCGTGATCTTGTCAGTAAAGGGCATCGATTGGTTGACGGTCACAACTGCGGATATAGGGTTGATGGTCACCGTGATTTGCTGCTGCCCCCCGCCGGCTGCTCCGCCGCACGAAGCTAGAAACGCAGCAACCGTTAAGCCCAAGGTGAGGAACATCGCGCGACGCATCGGGGGCCTCATTTTCCGGGCGGGAATTTTCAAGCTAGCACATTTGGGCTGGGTGAGCGATGGCCATTCCTGTTTCGAAAGTTGGACTGCCGCGACCCCCCAAAGGATGCCTGGCAGTTTCCTCCGCGAAGCCGCGGCTGCGGTCGCGCCTTGCATCAATCCAGGTCCCGCCAGTTGGGCCCGGCACCGATTTCAACGACGATGGGCACTGCCAGTTTGTGGACGCCTTCCATTTCTTCCTGAACCAATTTTTCCAGCTTGCCGCGTTCCTTTGTGGGCGCCTCGAAGAGCAGCTCGTCATGCACCTGCAGGATCATTTTCGCTTCGAGCTTTTCCTCGGCCAGCCGCCGGTCGATATTGATCATCGCCAGCTTGATGAGATCGGCGGCGGTGCCCTGCAACGGCGAATTGAGCGCCGTGCGCTCGGCAAAGTTGCGAAGCTGCATCTGCGGCGAATTGATTTCAGGAATCGGGCGAATTCTTCCGAACAAAGTCTTCGCTACCTCGGTCTTGCGTGTCTCGGCAAGTAGATGGTCCAGATACTCTTTCACGCCGCGATAGCGCGTGAAATATGCGTTGATGAATTTCGCGGCCTCTTTCTGATCGATGCCTAATTGCTGCGCCAGCCCGAATGGCGAAAGGCCGTAAATGATGCCGAAATTGATGGCCTTGGCGGCGCGGCGGTGCTCCGCGGTTTGTGCCAGCGGTCCCACGCCGAACACCTCCTGCGCCGTCCGCGCGTGAATGTCTTCACCGTCGCGGAAAGCTTGGACGAGCACGGGGTCGCCCGAAAAGTGCGCCATGATGCGCAGCTCGATCTGCGAGTAGTCCGCGGACAGCAATACCTTTCCTTTCTCGGCGACGAAAGCGGCGCGAATCTCTCGCCCCAGCTCGCTGCGGATCGGAATGTTCTGCAAATTCGGATCGCTCGAGCTAAGCCGGCCGGTGGCCGTGCCGGTTTGCGAAAAGCTGGTGTGCAATCGTCCGGTTTCGGGATGGATCAGCTTCGGAAGCGCGTCCACATAAGTCGATTTGAGCTTGGCGAATTCGCGGTATTCGATGATCTTTTCCGGAAGCGGATGCTGCGCGGCCAATTCCTCGAGAATGTCCGCGGCGGTGGAACGCGCTTTCGCTTTTCCGCGCCTGGCGTTGGGCTGCAAATTCAGTTTGTCAAAAAGAATTTCTGCCAGCTGCGTCGGTGAGTTGACATTGAATTCCAAGCCCGCAAGCTTCCAGATCTCTTTCTCCAGGCGGCGAATTTCTTTCTCCATCGTCTGCGACATTTTGCCGAGCTCTTGGGGATCGACGCGAACCCCCGTGCGCTCAATATCGGCAAGCACCGGCGCGAGCGGCAGGTCGATCATTTCATACACGCCGTCAAGTTTTTGCTCCGAGACCTGTTCGTGAAGAACGGGCACGAGGCGCTGCAGGTAATCGGCGCGCTCACCGGGGCCGCCTCCGAGCATGACGTTGAATTGGCGCATCACCACGTCGGTGAAATTGTGATTCGCAGTGGTGGGCCGCAGCAGATAGGAAAGAAGCTGAGTCGCGTACCGGATGTTGGCCGCCCGGCCGGTTAGCAATTGAAACAGTTTGGGATCGTGGACGATCTTCAGCCGCTTCGAATCGGTGAGCAGTGGCGCGAGGGCCTTCAGCGCTTCACCCTTTTCGTCAAAGCAAATCGAGCGCCCTTGGCCTGCCTTTGAAGAGACTTCGATCGACGAGATGTGTGTCCCGAATCCTTCCGATTCGCGTTCGCCGGTCTCGAGATTCAGCCAGATCGCCAGGGGCTCCTTGCGAGGGAGTTCCGTCACGTACTTCCGAAACTCGGCGACGCTGGCACACTGTCGGTAGTCCGCCTGGGCGGCTGACTCCGAGCTGGCCGGGGCCACCGCCTCGGATCCCAATTCCTTCAGCAGCGAGTTGAAGCCCAGCTCGCGGTACAGTTCCGCGAGCGCAGCACCGTTGGGCGGGCGCAATTCCAGTTCCTGCGGCTTGACGTCAATCGGCGCGTCCGTCGCAATCGTCGCCAGTTGCTTGGACATCAGCACTTGTTCGCGCTGCTGCTGCAAAGCTTCGCGGTAGCGCTTGTTGGACACTTCGGCCGCATGATCGAGCGCGCTCTCCACGCTGCCGTACTTCCGGATCAACTCCGCTGCGCCTTTTTCCCCGATGCCCTTGGCGCCGGGGATATTGTCGATGGTGTCCCCGAGCAGTGCCATGTAATCCACCACTTTTTCCGGCGGCACTCCCAGAAGCTCTTCGACCTTCTTTTCATCCACGATGATGTCGCCCTTAGCACCGCCAGAGCCGGTCCGCAGGGTTCGCACACTTTTGCCAACGAGCTGCATCATGTCTTTGTCGTTGGACACAATCAGGACTTCCAGATTGTGCTTTCCCGCTTTGACCGCCATCGTTCCGATCACATCGTCCGCTTCGTAACCCTTGATTTCGAGCATCGGCAAGCGCATGGCTTCGCACAAGCGGCGAACCAAGGGCAGCTGCACGCGCATTTCCTCCGGCATGGGTTGCCGCTGGGCTTTGTACTTTTCGAACAGCTTGTCGCGGAAAGTCGCACCGGGAGGATCAAACACAATTCCAATGTAGTCCGGCTGGTAGTCCTTCATCAGCCGTCGCAGGATATTTCCGAATAAAAAGGGAACGTTAGTGGGGACGCCGCCAGGACCGGTGAGCCGCTGCGGCATGGGGGCGAAAAAAGCGCGATAGATGTGCGCCATGGCGTCAACAAGAAACAGTTTCTTGGGTGCCGAAGGCATGCGGGCGAGTATAGCAAAGGACGAAGAAGGGACTTGCGAGACTGTGGGGCGGGCCACCGCGGAGCAATCGGGAAGGAAGCCGCGTGGTCCTATTTCCCGCGCGGCCTCCAGACTTCAACCGGTTATTGTTTGTTGGGCTTTGCTTCCGGCTTGCTGGCAGCCGGCTGATTTGCTTCACCCTGGGGACCGGCTTCGGCCTGCGACACGAGCAGCAGCCGTGTGCCACTGTCAAGGTGCACGTTCTTTCCCGCCGAAGTGATCACCGAACCCTCGGTGGCATTCGAGCCCGCGGCGCTCAGGTTCAGGCCGTTCAGGCCAAACACGCCCTGGCTGTTCGAAGTGAGCTGACCCGCGGTGTTCAAGCCGCCGACGGCTCCCTTCGAAGCACCGGTGATGCTCCCGCCGGCGTTGGCCGCAGAGTTTAAGGTTCCGCCGGCAGTTCCTCCCACATTAGCCGCGGTGTTGGTCACCGTGCCTACCGCACCACCGGCGGTGGAAGTCGCGCCGCCCAGCGCACCGTGTCCGCCGGCTGACGCGGCCCCCGAAGTGCCCAGGCCGCCCATGGCGTCCATGTCCGACCCTGCGGCCGACGCACCACTTTGCGCTGCAGCCAGCGCTCGGATCCCTGCATTCAAGGGAATCTCCTGGCCGTTCTTCAGGATGGCTTTGTCGAACACGACTCCCAGCGACGATTCCGATTCCCCGTTGGCGCGCGCCGAGGCCCGTGTTACGTGCCCGACCAGTTGTGTTCCCTTCGGCAACACGGTCTTGCCTTCGGATTTGACGGATTCCGTGGTGCGGGCTTTCACCACATCGCCAGGCTTCGACTTCTTCGAATCGATCGGCGAACTCAGCGCGGCGTTAAACGCCGAGCCCGTCGCCAGCGCGGCATTGGCCTGTTCGTTCTGCGTGGAAGCTGACGCCTTGCCGGATGCTTCGGCCGATGTCTGGCCGGCCTGAACCGAAGCTTGGCTGCTGCTTTGCGCTCCCGCCTGGGCGCCCGTGGGCGACACGGCTGCAGCGCCCAGCGAGAAAACTGCCCCCACAACAATTGCAAAACCAGTGCGATTCATGATCATAATCCTCCTCGAGTTGGCCTTGTGAACTGGTGAGCTGGAAGTATCGGTATACCTAGGGGTATCCTCGGAGCCGTCTGATAGTGCAATGCGAGCACCGCGAAGTAAAGACCCTGTTTTCTATCAGTTAACTGGATAAGCAGGGGTTTATGCTCCGGAGAAATGACCGGCTAGTGCGCAGGATTTACACCCCTCCCGGGTGCCCGCCTAAACGATGCCGAGCGGCTTCGCCACGGCGGCCAAAATTTCTGCCGCGCCGAGAAGTTGCTCGCGCTTATGGGTCGCGCTGACGATAGCGCGCAGCCGTGCTTTACCTTCCGCCACGGTGGGATAACCGACGGCCGGGGCGAAGACCCCCGCTTCGAAGAGTTTCGTCGAGAATTCGAAAGCCTTGGCCGCATCTCCCACATGCAGGGGAATAATGGGCGTCTCGCTGACTTTGAACTGAAAACCGCGCCTCTTCAATTCGCGTTTGAAAAACTTCGTGTTGGCCCAGAGTTTCTTCACCAGCCTTTCACCTTCCGGCGAATTGAGCAGCGCGAAGGCCGCCTGACAAGCCCCCGCAGTAGCCGGCGGGTGCGAAGTGGAAAAAAGAAATGGACGCGCGCGGAGATACAGAAAGTCGATCAGCTCCCGTGAGCCGCAAACGTATCCGCCCATCGCGCCAATCGCTTTACTCAGCGTGCCCACCTGGATGTGCACGCGCCCGTGGCACTGGTGATGGTCCACGGTCCCGCGCCCCCCGCGGCCCAGCACGCCCGAGGCATGCGCGTCATCCACCATCATGATGCAGCTGTATTTCTCGCCAAGGTCGCACAGCTCCGGCAACGGCGCAATATCGCCGTCCATCGAAAAAACGCCGTCGGTAATGATCAGCTTCTTCCCCGGAAAATTCGCGTTCTCTTCGAGGATGCGCTCGCAGTCCTTCACGTCCTTGTGCTTGAAAACTTTGATCGTGGCTCTGGAAAGACGCGCGCCATCGATGATCGAAGCGTGATTCAGCTCGTCGGAAATAATCAGATCGTCTTTTCCCAGAACTGCCGACACCGTTCCCGCGTTGGCCGTAAATCCCGATTGAAACACCACGCAGGCTTCCACCTTCTTGAACGCTGCGATCTGCTCCTCCAGCTCCAGATGCAGTTTCATGGTGCCAGCAATCGTGCGAACGGCCCCCGCACCCGCGCCGTATCTCTTCACCGCGTCCAGCGCGGCTTTGCGCAGCGCCTTGTGCGTGGTCAGCCCCAGGTAGTTGTTCGAAGCCAGGTTGATCACTTCTCTCCCGTCAAAAATGCACACCGGCTTCTGCTCGCCCTCGAGCACGCGTAGCTTCGGCGCGACACCCTTTTCAAGCATCTCCTTCAACTGGTCACTTAGGTATTGCATGGGGTTCTGTTTCGAAGGGATCGTTGCGGTATCAGACATGATGGCGCTCCTAAGGTGGACTCGGCCGGTGGAATAGCTATTTTGCGTCAGCCCGCTTCTCCTGAGCAAACGTCTTGAACGCAAAGCAGGAAAGATCGATTCGTTCAGCGCGGCATACCGTTCGGATACAGCAAGATCTTTCCAGCAAGGCCGCTCTGCAGCAGGGTAAAAGCGCTTTCGAATTTGTCCAGCGCCGCGCGCTCGCCAAACAGGGGCTCGAGTTTCAGTCGCCCCGCCCGAAGCAGCGCGGTCATCTGCACCCAGGTCTCATACATGCGCCGCCCGTAGATGCCTTGCACCGTGGCGCCCTTGAAAATCACGTCGTTTACCAGATCCAGGGGCACATTTTCCGTGGGAATCCCCAGCAGCGAAGCGCGCCCGCCCGCTCTCAGCGCTTTGAATCCCTGCTGGATCGCCGTGGGATTCCCAGACATTTCGAGCAGGGCATCAACGCCCGTGCCGTTGGTTTCCGCGAGAATCTTCCGAACGGCATCTTCCGCCGCCGGATTCAGCACCACGTCCGCGCCCATTTTTCTGGCCATCGCGCGGCGTTTTTCATTTGTTTCCGTCGCAAAAACCGTCGCGCTCCCGCAAGCCTTGGCCACCGCGATGGCCATTAACCCAATCGGCCCGCAACCGGTCACCAAAACGGTCTGTCCCGCGATGGGCCCCGCCAGCACGGTATGCACGGCATTGCCCAGCGGATCGAGAATCGCCCCGTAATGCTCGGGAATCGCGCTATCCAGCTTCCAGATATTCGACGCCGGAATCTTCACAAACTCCGCGAACGCCCCGTCCTGATCAATCCCGATAATGCGCAGGTTCTGGCAAATGTGCGCTTCGCCCACCCGGCACTGGTGGCAATGCCCACAATTAACGTGCATTTCCGCGCTGACAAAACTGCCTGGTTTGATGGCGCGCACGTCGTCGCCCACGCGCTCGACGGTGCCACAAAATTCGTGCCCCAGCGTCACCGGCGGCTTGATGCGCCCCTGCGACCAGCGGTCCCAGCCGTAAATGTGCAGATCCGTCCCGCAAATGGAGGCCGTCTTCACGCGCACCAGCACGTCGGTCGGCCCAATCGCCGGCACCGCGACGGTATCCATCTGCAGGCCCCTGGCCGCCTGCACCTTGCGCAACGCCTTCATCGTCCCGGTCATCTGCAGGGTCCCTCGTTTAACGGACAAATCTCGATGCTAGCACACCGTTTCTTCGCCCGCGCATTCTTCGCCGGTATAGCCTCCGCCGCGGCGCGTTTTCCTAACCTTCGAACATTCCACGTTCCAAGGCTTGGCCGTGTTACTTCACCTGCTCCACCACGCCAATCTTCTCCGCGGCCAGCAGATACTCCACCACCAATTCGAGCGGCACCGGCCCATACTCCGCCGAAACGGCGTCGCGTATCTTCTGCGTATTCCGCTGGCCATCGGCAAAATTCAACACCTCATAGGCGTACTCCTCCCCCGCTCCCCACAATCCCTCATAACGCAAGAGCTTCGGGGTCGCCACTCCCGCGGCCCTTCTATGCTCTTCAAAATAGTCATACCCAAACACCTCCAGCGGCCCTTTCGGCGTCGCCGTACGCGCGAACACCAGCTCTCCTGGTTTCGCGTTGTTGGCATTCAAACGAGTTCCGGAAGAAGTGGATCGGGGAGCTCCCAGAAAGGCCTGGAGCGATTCATCGGAACCAGCGACGTAATCGGTGAAGACCTGCTTCACACTTGCTTCTTCCGCCTTGCTAAGGCCTCGAATCCGGCTGAACATCCTGGCCGCCAGCCGCGCGCTTCGGGCTTCCGACGACAATTCAAGGCCGGACGACGCATTCTGCACGTTTAGTCGGGCCAAAAAATACCCGCTGGCCGCCCCAATAAACGCCGCCCTCTTCAGCTTGGTCGGATCAATATAGGCCGCGGTATCTAAATTCGTGGGAATATAGCGGTCCGGCCAGTCATTCAAATAAATGGCCGGTATCCCGAACGACGAGTCCTGATACACCTGGTGATCGCTCCCCAGGGTGTAGGCGGAATCCGCCGCGCCGAGCGGCTCTTTCCCGCCCTCCGGCGCCACGAGCGGAAACTCCGCCTTCCCCGTGGCCGCAAATTTGTAAGACTGCTCATTCACAAACTCCGCAAACGCCCATGCCACGTCATGCACAAACGACGGCAAACTCATCGGCCCGCGTGTCACGTGGAAGACCGCCTTGGTCTCTGGCCCTCCGCCCACCATGTCCATATGCACCACCGCCTTGATCCGTTTCGCAAACTCCGGCTTAGCGTTCAGGAGCGTGACCGTGCCCTCAATCTCCGGTGGCCAGATAAACCGAATCGTCCGCGCCGGCCGCGCCAGCTTCCCCTCGGCAATCAATTTCTGAAGCGTCCGCGCGACTTCCAGAATCGTTACGCAACCGCTGGCATTGTCGTTGGCTCCCGGCCGCTGATGATCCAGATGGCAGGAAAATGCGATCTCCTCGTCTTGCAGCTGGCGATCGGCTCCTCGGATCGCCGCCGTCACCACCTCATAGTTCCCCGCATGCTGCCCCGCCTTGGCGACCGCATGCAGCCGAATCTCTTCGCCCTGCGCTAAGCGTTCCCGCAATCGCCGCGCCGTCTGCAACGACACCATGAACGCAAATGTCTTGTTCGGCGAAAACGTCTCCAGATGTCCCCAGCGAATCAGATTCTCATCCTCGCCCCACCACGCGGTCTTCTGGTTTTGCGCATAGCTAACGATCCCCGCAGCACCAAACTTCCCCACCGCCAAATCCTGCACCGCCCCGGGCTGCGCGCTTACCAGCACAATCTTGCCCTTCACATCCTTCCCCGCGTAGTCACTCTCCTTGGTGCCCTCACCGACATCTACCAAGTCCGCGGTCACATCGGCGCTCTCGCTGTCCTCTGCCAGCACGATCGGTTCTGCCTCATAACTCGCCATCTTTTTCTCGCCGCTGGCCGCCAGCCACTCGTTTACCCCGACTCCGTGGGGATCGCTTTTATTGGAGCGCTTTTCCTTTACCTCATTAACCTCCTTGGCTACCTCCCACAACTCCGCAAAGTCCGCATCCCAGGCCGGCCGCGACCTCTGCGTGCCATAAAAAATCTTCCCATCCGCCGGGAACTGCAGAATCGCCGCATCCTGCAATCCATACGCCTCGAGGCGCTCCGCTACAAACTCCGCCGCTTCGTGAAATCCTTTCGACCCCCGCTGCCGGTGAAACCGCGCAACGCCCTCCAGATTCCTTTTCGCCGTCTCCCCGCTCAGCTCGTTCGCCAGCGCCGCCACCTCTTTCTCCGGAAGCAGCGGCGGTTTTTGCGCCCTCCCTGCTGCTAGAAACACCACTCCGGCGACCAGCAGAGCGATCGCCAATCTGGTGAAAACCCTCATTCCGCCACCTCCAGGAGAAAATCCCGGCAACAGTAGCACAGACTTCCGTCTGTGGACCGCGAAGCAGGCCTCGCCCGCGCCTGGTCCGGAGGTGTTTGGATGACCTCGCCGAGAGTCACCCCGCATCATGCAGCTCCCTAGCCGGCCGTGCACTTTTTTAAGAAGCGCCGCGATCCGCGCAAGATGGCCTGGCAGAGGACAAGCCCGGCTGGTCAACCACGGTCAACCACGGGGAGAAGGATGAATCTTTAGACCTTTCACCCCTGGCGACAGTTAGACTTGAAGCGCATAGTCATTTCATAAGGAGCGCGAGATTGCGCCAACGGCATGAGCGTTTCAGGCTGCTTCGTCGAGGGGCACTCCTGCTGGCCTTGGCGGGTGCGATGAATGCTGCCGCACCGCCTGGTACTGCCGCCAGCGTCTCCGCTCGATCCGACCTTGGTCAGACACCTGAGCCGCGCGCGGGAACACGGACATACCGCTACACCAACCGGCTGATTCACGCCAAGAGTCCCTACCTTCTCTTGCACGCCCACAATCCGGTGGATTGGTATCCGTGGGGCGTCGCAGCCTTTGAAAAGGCCCGCAAAGAGAACAAGCCGATCTTTCTGTCCATCGGCTACTTCACTTGTCATTGGTGCCACGTCATGGAGCGGGAATCGTATTCCGATCCCGGCATCGCCGCTATCCTGAACCAGTATTTCGTTTCTATTAAAGTGGACCGCGAAGAGCGACCCGATATTGACCGCCTGTACATCGCCTATGTCGAAGCGACGACGGGAAGCGCGGGCTGGCCGCTGAATGTGGTGCTCACTCCCGAACGCAAACCTTTTTTCGGCGGCACCTATTTCCCGTCGGACCAACTCAAGTCGCTCTTAGAGAAGGTCGCCGACTCGTGGGGCAAACAACAAGATTCAATCACTCTGACTGCAGGGCACGCCGCACAGCAACTCATTCAGATGGTCAGCAAGCAGCCTCCGGCCACGGGCGATCTACAGCCCGCCATTGTTGACCGGGCCTACAAACAGATTTCATCGGCCTACGACGCCACGAACGGCGGCTTCGGGGGAGCGCCGAAATTTCCGAGGCCGGTCGCGCTGTGTTTCTTGCTTCGTTATTTCGCTCGCACCGGTCAGCGCGACGCGCTTGAAATGACGCTCCGCACGCTCCGCCGAATGGAGAGCGGCGGCATTCACGACCAGCTCGGCGGTGGCTTTCACCGCTATTCAACGGGTGCGACCTGGCTCGTTCCTCATTTCGAGAAGATGCTCTACGACCAGGCGCAGCTTGCGATCGTCTACACCGAGGCCTACCAGATCACCCACGACCGCTTCTATGCAAATACCGCGCGAAGCATTCTCGATTTCACGCTGCGCGAGATGCACCAGCCTCGCGGTGGTTTTGCCTCCGCAGAGGATGCCGACAGCAGAATTGCTTCTGGAAAGCCGGAGACCGGTGAGGGAGTCTTTTACGTCTGGACGGCGAAAGAAATTGAAAGCGTCCTAGGTAGCCAGGATTCGGCGGTCTTCGAATATGCCTATGGAGTTGAATCCGGCGGTAACGTCCCCGCGCAACAAGACATTCGCGGCGAGCTGAACGGTAAGAACGTTTTGTATGAAGCTCACTCGACCGACGAGACGGCCAAAAAATTCAGCCTAACCGTTCAACGAACCGCCGAAAAGTTGACTAACGGACGGAGAGCCTTGTTCGAAGCGCGCTCTCGCCGCCCCCGGCCCCCTGTCGACGATAAGATTGTCACAGCATGGAATGGCATGATGATCTCCGCTCTGGCGCGGGCCAGCCAGGCTCTCCGTGAGCCGCGCTATCTCGAACGCGCGCAAGCCACGGCAAAGTTTCTCGAATCCCATCTTTATAATTCGAAGAAGGGCAAGCTTTGGCGCAGCTTTCGCGCAGGCGGTCCCAGTGTCGACGGCTTCCTCGACGATTACAGCGATCTCATCAGCGGACTTCTAGACCTGTACCAGGCTGGCTTCGATGTCCACTGGCTTACTTGGGCCGTTTCACTAGAAGAAAAACAGGACCAGCTCTTCAGAGACGGGAAAGAGGGCGGCTATTTCGACTCAGATACATCTGATCCTTCGGTCCTTAGCCCTACGCGCGAATCCTATGATGGTGCCGAACCGGCACCCAATTCGA
>QHYZ01000023.1 GCA_003225295.1 Acidobacteriota bacterium
CGTCTATCTGGTATCGCGGCGCGGAGCACGCCTCCCGCATGCCGCCAGTGAGCTCATGCGCATCCTTCGCGAAGAGTAAATCTCCGCGACAGCAGCAATGTCTTCCGCGCCAGCCGCTGCAATTGTCACCGATTCAGCTCACGCTGACCGTGAAGTAGCGCAATTTAGACAAAGCTGTGGCGCTCGACCAGGCTATTTTGCCGCGGAGACGCGGTAAATCACGGCCGCTCCGTCATCCGACACCAGTAGGGATCCGTCCGGTGCCACGGCCACGCCGGCAGGCCGTCCGTAGACACCCGGCTTGGTTGGATCGGGAACCAGCCCAGTCAGGAACGGCACGGGATCGGCGAAAGGCTTGCCGTCCTTGAAGGCCACAAACGCGACCTGGTATCCGGCACGAATAGAACGGTTCCACGAGCCATGTTCCGCTACGAATGCGCCGCCGCGGTAGCTCTCCGGAAATTGCTTCCCGGTATAAAATGCGAATTGGATCGGCGCCACGTGAGCTCCGAGCAGCACATCGGGAATGATGGCCCGCGCAACGCGTTCCGGATGTTCCTGCTTCACGCGTGTATCGACGTTGTCGCCGATGTAGCTGTACGGCCAGCCGTAGAATCCGCCGTCTTTCAACGACGTAAAGTAATCGGGAGGAAGATCATCCCCGAGACGGTCGCGTTCATTGACTGTCGTCCAGACCTCTCCTGTCACCGGTTCCAGCGCCAGTCCCACCGGATTCCTCAGCCCCGTTGCGTACAGCCGCGCATTCTTGCCGTCGGGATCGCAGATGGTCACCGCAGCCCGGCGGGGATCTTCGCCTGTGTCAATATTCGAGTTCGAGCCAACAGAGACGAAGAGATGCTTGCCATCCGGCGAAAATGCCACTGCTCGCGTGCTATGTCCGCCCGTCGGCAAGTCCATAAGATGTTCCTTTTCCCCGAGCCGCTTCGATGTCTTGGGGTCATAGCGAAACCGCACGATTTCGTTCGTATTCCCGACGTACACATAATCTTCGTGGAAAACGATGCCGAAGGGTTCCTTCTGTCCATCCACAAACACTTCACGTTCTTGCGCCCCTCCGGTGTTCTTCAGGTCGCGCATCACGACGATTTCCCCAGCCCCGGAATCCGCGAGAAAAATGTCCCCGTTCGGGGCGATCGTCAGCCAGCGTGGATATTTGAAATTTGTGGCGAATACATTTACGCGAAATCCCTTCGGCACCGTGGGCAGAAATCCTGCGGGCGGCTTCGCTGCCTCCGGCGCGTTGCCCGCCGATTTTGTCGCGAACGGCGCCGGCAGCATCGGCTTTTGGCCGTGCGTTACTTGCGCCGGCGCCAGAGAAGGCAGCAAAAATGTGAAAGCTAAGGTAAGAATATTTCGCGCGCGCATAGCGATACCCTTTCAGAAAACAAAATTGTCGTTTCGCTTCCTATAATGCCTTAGACGGACGCGCGATTCCAGATGGCCCTGACGCTCACTAGCAACGGTGTTTCGTCTGAAGCCGGCGAAGACGACAGGGTATTCCTCATCCGACAGGCTGCGATGGGCATCCAATCCAGGGTCGGCATAGTAAGCTAAGACAGTTGTTTTTAGGGAGACCAACCATGCAGAGCCCTTACATTGGTCGCGGCATCGCGTTAATCGTGATTACCGGCCTCATCGCTTGGACTGCTTTCCGTGCCCTCGGCTCGAGGCCTCCCGAAACTCCGAAGTCACCCTTCCCAGCGCCGGCCATCGAAACGTCATTGGCCGCAGCAAAAAGCGGGCAAAGAGCTGTCTTTGCTGGAGGCTGCTTCTGGGGCGTCCAAGCTGTCTTCCAGCATCTACAGGGAGTATCGAGCGTGACTTCCGGCTATTCCGGAGGCCACGTCAAGTCACCGTCGTACGAAAGCGTGAGCATGGGTGTGACAGGTCACGCGGAAACGGTCAGCATTATCTATGATCCGTCTCAGCTCACCTATGGTCAGCTTCTGATGGTCTTCTTCTCCGTCGCCCATGATCCCACGCAATGGAACCGGCAAGGTCCGGATACCGGCTCACAGTATCGCTCCGCCATCTTCTACACGACTGAAGATCAAAAGCGTGTCGCGCAGGCATACATCGCGCAGCTCGATGCCGCGAGGGTTTATTTCCGGAAGATCGTCACAAAGGTTGAGCCATTCCAGGCCTTTTACGAGGCGGAGAGCTACCACCAGGACTACCTGAAAAACAATCCCGATAATCCTTACATTGTCTACAACGACTTGCCGAAGCTCGAGAATCTGAAAAAGAATTTTCCCAATCTCTATCGCCCATAGGTCTAACCAAATCTCGTTGTCCCAAATTCACACGGGTGGCTATCGGTTTGGGAACAAGTTGTTACTTCTCTAACGAATATTGCGCTAGATTGATGTGGGGCGTTTTTCGGAGAGAGTCCTAATCCTAGAACACCATACCCTGTGAGGAGAACCAACATGAGATCACTCGCATGTGCAGCACTGTTCTTGTCGGCAATAGGTCTAATGCTTGCGCAGGACAGTCTTGCCCGCGCCGCGACGAAGCCTGTCACCGTGGATATCAAAAACGCGCAGGGCCAGAGCATTGGCACTGCGACACTAACGCCTGCGGCCAAGGGCGTCACCATCAAGATTGACATCAAGAACCTGCCGCCGGGTGAACACTCCATTCACATTCATCAGGTCGCAAAGTGCGAGCCTCCGGATTTCAAATCCGCCGGTCCACATTTTGGAGGTGGCGGCCATGGCCATGAAGGAATGCCTGCGGGCGACATCCCGGACTTTGCGCTAATTGTTGGAGCGGATGGCACGGCCCACGCTACAACCGTCGCGCCAAATGTCACTCTCGGCGCGGACGAAAACTCGGTGTTTAGTAATGGCGGAACGGCGATTGTCATTCATGCCGTCGCCGGCGGCACCGGTTCCGGCGCTCCCCCGCGCATCGCTTGCGGCGTCATCACCAAGCCGGAATAACTTCGGCCGCACGCTTCTCAGAACTATTTCTTGTCCGGGCGCTCGGTCACGGCTTTGCCCGCAGCGCCCGGAAGAGGCGTCTTTTTGCCGCCGGCTGCTTCTCCGTCGAACAACGCGTTCAGGTTCGGATAACCATAAATGGTCGGCGCATGATTCTGCATGAGCCCACCGGTATCGGCCGTTGGTCCGTAATTGCTGTGTAAATCTCTTCCCAGCATCCGGAGCATTGCCATCTGCTGGCCTCGATGGTGCGCCGTGTGAGCAATTCTACGGACCATCACCCAGGCCCGCGATCGCTGCAGGTCAAAGAATTTCGTTTCCGACTCCCACCACACATCATCTTTGGTCCGCAGCGCCGTGAGCCGCTTTTCGCTGTCTTCGGCATAACGCTTCATGAATTCCAGCCTCGTTTCCGTCGCCGGCAACGGCGGCGCGCCAACATCAATTCCCAGCATGTTGACGAACCACAGATTTTCGCTCACGCATTGATGCACCATCTGCTCTTGCACGCTTCGCCCTCGCGCATCACCGTCGCGCGGACGCGCCGGAAGATCGTGGTCGCGGAATTCACTCCACACGCTCACCACTTTGATTCGCTCGGTTTCGTAAGTTTCAACTAGGAATTCGTATCTCATGGAACTATCCTTACGCGGTTTTGGCGGGCATTCTCCCGCCGCAACTATTGTTAACAACTGGTGGTTGACTTCGCCGTAGCACAGGAGTATCTACACCCTACGCGCGCTCCGCTGTGGTCCCTCCCGTTTCCGGCGCGCACGTTCAAACAACCAAGGAGATCACCATGCCAAATCCTGTCCGAGCTATCCCTGAAGGGTATCATTCCATTACGCCAGGCCTGACGTGCAAAGACGCCGGCCGCGCCATGGATTTCTACAAACAAATTTTTGGCGCGACGGAAATCATGCGCATGCCCGGGCCCGACGGCAAAGTCATGCACGGCGAACTCAGAATCGGCGACTCCGTCATTTTCGTCGCTGACGAGTTTCCCGGCATGTCCTGCGCCCCCATGCCCGGCGCTACAAACCCCGTTTCCATTTTTATGTACACGGAAAATGTGGATGCCACGTTCAATCGAGCCGTTGCCGCGGGCGCCAAAGTGGACATGCCGCTCATGGATCAGTTCTGGGGAGACCGCTATGGAAAACTTACGGACCCATTCGGCCACCAGTGGGGCCTTGCGCAACACATCGAGGACGTAGCTCCCGAGGAGATGAAGCGGCGTTCCGCAGAGTGGACCGCGAAGATGGCCAAAGCTGCCGGCCAGAGCTAAAGGCCTTTCGACTCTATCCAAGGAAAAGGCCCGTCAGTTCTCAACCTGCTGGCGGGGCCACTTATTCCTTATTCCAAGGGCCAAAGCCAGGCCGCGCCGCGTACTCCGCTCGCGTCTCCATGCTTCGCCGGAAGAATGGGCGTGTCTGCTTCGTGGCCGAAAACATACTCCTTCAGTCGAGGCGGAACATTTTGGTAGATGCGCGGAATTTGCGAAGCTCCTCCACCCATCACGATTACATCCGGATCAAGAAGGTTGATGAGGTGTGCTAATGCCCGCGTGAGGCGGTCTTCAAATCGACCGAGGGCGGCAAGCGCGGCTGCTTCACCTGCGCCGCTTCGCGCTATAATCCCGGGACCTTTGAGGGGAACTCCTGTGGCGCGATTATAGTCCGCTTCCAGCCCCGTTCCGGAAATCCACGTTTCGATGCACCCGTTCCTCCCGCAGTAGCAGGCCGAGCCGGGAAACTCGTCCGAACGCATCCACGGCAAAGTGTTGTGTCCCCATTCGCCGGCAACTCCGTTCGAACCGCTGTGCACGCGGCCATCCACGGCAATTCCGCCGCCGCAACCTGTCCCCAAGATCACCGCAAAGACAATGTGCTTGCCCGCGCCCGCGCCGTCGGTCGCTTCGGAAACCGCCAGGCAGTTAGCGTCATTGGCGCAGCGCACTTCGCGCCCCAGCGCGCGGCCCAAGTCCTTGTCGAAGGGCTTTCCGTTCAGCCACGTGGAGTTGGCATTTTTCACCAAGCCGGTCTTAGTGGAAATAGTCCCGGGAATGCCCAAGCCGACGGTGGCGCTCCGTCCGAGTTTTTTCTCGATTTCCTGTGTAGCCTCCGCTATGGCCCGTACCGTGCCGTCATAGTCGTGCCGCGGCGTAGCGATGCGGTGGCGATGCAATTCCCTGCCGTCTCGCTCGAGCGCGACGAATTCGATCTTGGTGCCGCCAAGATCCACGCCGATGCGAAGGTGTTCCTGTTTTTCTTGAATTGTCGGCATCGATGGAGCTTCCCCGGCGAGGAGGTAGTCTACACCGCAGCGCACCTCTGTAAATGGTTGTGTTCTTGAAATTGTCGTGCAGTCAGAGGAGGGCGTCAGGGGCCAGCTTTATTCGTCGCCGCGGACTTGCCACCAATCGAGGCGCTCAACTTCGGCCATTTTTTCGGAGCCGTGTTCCTGATACCAGCGGCTCCAGGCGAGCGCGTCCGCCGGCAGGTTTTCATCGGTGATTTCTTGCAGTGCGAGGAAAGTCCAGCTTCGCATTTGCCCGGTTGTGCGAGGATTCATGGCCAGATCAAGGAGCTTCGGAACTATCGTCATTCGCTGCTTGCGCGTGAAAATTCCGCAATCGGAAATATTGCAGCCCGCGCGATCGCGCACGGCGGTAGCGGGATCTTCCGTGAACGAAGTGAACAGTTCATCGAGAACCTCATCCTTGGCTAGAAAGCGCATCCCCTCGACGGCCCATTGCCGCACAGTCGGGTCCTTATCGTTCCGCGCGTAATTCAATAGCACACCGTGGATGCGTTCGTAGTCTACACCGCGACCCGCCAGCATTCCCAGATAGTAGACCGCCCAGGCGCGGTAGCGCGGGTCAGATTGCGCGCGCTGAATCAAAAGATCGACGGCTTCCTGATTCTTTTGCCAGCCTTCCAGCACAAGATTGATGTCAGCATTGGCGTAACGGACTCGTAGGTCCTTGGAAAACTCGGAGCGCCGCTCCAACTGCTTCATGCGGTCGCTCATTCGAATGCGGCCACGCCATCCGTCAACCAGCTCATCGAAAAGCTCCAGAGCACGCGTGTCGTGACCGATGGCGCGTTCGAGCAATTCTTCCGCCTGCACTTGCGCGGGAAGTGCGCGCACGCGCTCCACGTCCGCATCGGTTAACAGGGCCGAAAAGACGCGCCGCGCCACCGGCGGCTTGGTACGAGCAGCTGCCACTGTGCGGGAGTTATTTGTGCGCGCAGTGAACGAGGTCATTCGCCACGCCATGAAACCGAACATCCCAAGCACCATCGCAAAAAACACGCCGATAGATACGGCCGTGGACGCGCGTGGCCTGGCCTGAGTGAATGTCTGCCCTGGCTGTTGTGGAACAGGCGTGAGAGGCACACCGAGAGGCAGATCCACTTCCACGTGCGTATCCAATTTCATGCCTGACCAGGTCTCGATCTGCGATACCACCCAGCGCGCTTCCTGGCGGCCGGCGATTTCGTCGGCTAGCGTGATTTTGCTGCCATTCTTGAGCCGCATTCGAATGGCGTGCAGTGCGTTGTCCGAATTGCCGCCTTGCTGCATGCTGACCACGGGCAGGATGGAAACCACTTCGGAAACTTGAAATCTGCGGGTGCGTCCGAGGCCGAGGATTCCCCTGCACGAAAGAATTTCTCCGCTGCGAGCGCCGATTCGCGAACTGCCAAAGGTAGTGTGTAAAAAGCCAGCTATGATCAGCACGTCGCTCAGCCCAAAAAGAATAAAAAACAAAGTGGGCGCGTGCTGCCGGTACATCAGGTAAATCACCGCGCTCCAGACCACGGTGACAAGGAGCAGAATCAGGGCGCGGGTGGGGTTTCGAAGTGGCGGAAAATAGAATTCCGTCCCGCCGGAACCCATCGAAACGATCACTTTTGTATGCGCGGGCTGCGCGACCTCGCCGGATTCCATGGTGCTCGGTTGCGATGAGGGAAAACCGAAGCTGTCGGCTCCCGTGGTGATCCGTGCCCCGAAATCACTCGCCGGTGCGGACGTGGCTGCGGCGCGAAAAACAGGAATTTCAAAATCGTCCGAATAATCCACGCCTGGCACGTCATCCTGCGCGTGCAGCACCCAAAGAACCTGGTCGTTCGGGTTGTCCAAATCAGTGACCGAACTGTCTGCGGGAACCGAAAAATCCACGGGAATGGCACGGCCAAGCGGTCCTGGCTGCACGGCCCCGGCGGGAACATTCTGATCCGCCTGCCACAGCACAACCTTAGTGGTGCTGCGGCTGTCGCCCGTTCCGGAAACGATCTTGCGCACGCAAGAAAGCTTCAGATCGATGCCGTGCTCCGCGCGAGTTTCGAATTTCAGGTGAATCCTTCCACTCACGTGCTGGCCAGGTAAAAACGGAAGCGCATCGAACTCAAAGTACGTGTCCCCAAAGCGCCTGTGGCGAATCGTGGCGCGCAGGGCGTTCACGAGAAGAATCAAGCCCATAAACGAAAATCCGAGAAGCACAAATACGCGGGGATCGCTTGCGCGCACCATGTTCGGGGCGAGCATTGCAACCACGGGGAGCGTGACCATATTGCAGAAAATGCAGATCACCCAATACGTGATTTGGCTCTTCCTGTTTTGGCTTTCCGCTTGGCGCGAGGCCCAATCCGTTCGCCACAGCCAGGGAGAGAGCGGATTCGATTCCACGCGGGCGGCCTGCTGCTTCAATAGCGTGTAGCCGTGAAAGGCCGCATAGATGAATCCACCGCCGATGGAAACAAAAACAGAGCCGAACAGGATTGCAGCGATAGTTTCTATAGTTCGAAAATTTCCGCGGCTGACGATTTGCGCGTAGATGAAGGCGAGGCCTGCACCCGCAAATGGCAGTCCGAAGAGAGTCCGGAAGGCGGCAGCGCCCTTAGAAGGCTGGGTCATTCCTTGATTCTAGAATCGTTCGAACGGACGAAGCAGCAGTTGCAAGCTAAATTGCTATTGCGGTTATACCTGAACGCAGGGACAGGTCTGGCTTTCCATTCCAGGCAGAACGTAGCGGGGAGCGTCCAGCAGCCGTCGATTTAAGCGGCGACCAGTTTCGGCCCGGGTTTGCGGCGAGGCTTGCCGGATTCTTCGAGCAGCTCGCGCTCGGCGCGGGTCCAGTCCTCGAGCGCATTTCCGGGTGCTCCACCTCGCTCCAGATAGATATGGTAAGCGCGCAGCGCGATCTCTTCCGTGGTCGGACGCATCGTGGCCGCCCGCGGTTTTCTCACGGTCGGCGAGGAACCTTTTCCATTCTTGGACATGCCCATCCCCTTTCGACTGCCGCTTCATTTTACAATTAGTGGAACGCCATCGCTTCAAAATTCGTCGGAGGCGCAATCGAAAGATTCACTAGTTCAAATCGAAGAAACGGGGAAAACGCGGACAGTCGCGCCCCAAAAACCAAATGGGCGGCAAATTCAGTAACCTTCGGTCTCTGCCAGGATGACTCGCGTGTGGCGATTCCACAGAGCGACTTTTATGCCCGGGTATTGGGCAGCGAGCGCAGGGAGCCGCCGACGGGCAGTGTCTAAATCCTTGAAACTCTCCAATTCAAGGTGCTGACCGTCAGCGTCCAGAATCAAAATGTCGTAAATGGCATCTAGCGCGAGAGAAGCTTTTCCCGCCATGATGGACTCCTTCCTAACTAAAGAGTAGTGCGGAAGAAGTGGAAATCGTTTCAGTTTGGGAAAACGGCTCCAGTCCTTTGAAGGCAGCGACTTGCTTCCGGTAAAGCTAAAACATCAGCGAGCAGCGGCGCCTTTCGGCTCGCCAAAGGCAGGAACAACGCCAAGCTGATGCATTAGTCCCCAAACGTCCCAACTGACGTAAGAATCCATGATCTTGGCATTCACGGTGTGGATGATGGTGATTCCGTCCACGGACACTTTCTTGTTGGTGGCGGGGATTCCCATGAATTCGCCTTTGTGAGTGCCGGAAATAGTCCACGCGACGGCCAGCTTTTCATTTTCGCCGAAGAAGTCTTCGATGACAAATCGCAAATCGGGAAAAGCAGTGACAAAACGTGTGACTAGGCGTTTGTACGCTTCGGGGCCAACCGCCGAACCAGTAGCATTGGGATCGTGGAGAGCGTGACTGGGAGAAATGATTTCGTCCACGAGTTCGAGCCGGCGTTTGTTCCAGACTTCTTCATAGAGTTGCCGAATGATGGCTTTGTTTTCGGCATCGCCTGACATGGGGTTCCTCCTCCGGATCGTTACGGTCCGGCAATCACGGAGATGGGCCCTGCCTCACGAAGTGATTGTTTGCGAAGCTGGAGGGAGTGAGGCTCGCCTGAGCGTACTCCTCGTAAGACTTGTTTGCAATCCGTTCACGGGTTCCCACGGGTTCCCAGTTTTTCATTGAGCCGACGCGCGTTCGATGCGGAACACCAAGTAGCCCGCCGTGGCGCTTTTGACCAGAGATAGTTACCGAGCAAAACACACCTGTGCCCGCCGCAGCGAAGGCTGCAGCGGGCACAGGTGGAAGCTGAAATGATTTCAGCGTTGCGAAGACAGCCGGAGGCAGTCTTCGCTGAAGTTAACTCTTTGCCGGAATGGAAACCGGCTCAGAGAGTTTGAACGTAAGGTGCGTCTCGGCAGGAAGCTTGACGTCCTTTTTGTTGGTTAAGATGGCCGCAGCAGTGCCAGCACCTGCGCCGACTGGGCCACCGATCAAAGCGCCCGCACCGCCGCCGGCGAGCGCGCCGATGAGCACGCCTGTTCCGGCGCCGCCACCGATCATCAGCAAGTTGCGCCTCTTGTGGCTCTTACTGGAGCGGTGAAACGCCGTGGTGTGAATGGGATAGCTTGTGCCATTCACCTTAACGCTGTGGAGAGCGAGCCGGAGGTCCGCCTCCCCCTTGATTCGCCCGCCGTGGCGTGATTCCACAACGACGCCACTCACGCGAGCGCCCTTGGGAATCACCGTGTTTCCATCAACGACGACCGGCTGCGCAACGGTTGCTGCGAAGCGGTCACCGGCTTTGGTCCGGTCTGCCGAAACAGGCTGATCGAGCACCACCTGGATCGGCGTGTGCTGCGGCAGCGTCATGCTGTCGCGGCTGCCTGCTCGCACTTTGGTCGCGACGCCAAGTCCCAGCGCTAGTGACAACGCTGCGAGGCCACCGACCACACCGTAGGAGCGTTTGGTTAATTGCATGAACACCTCCGTTAGTTTCGGACGCAGTGCTTTTGCCAGAGGAGGCCCTTCTAACATGCTCAAATAACATGGTTTATTGAGGGTGTGCGCTGGTTGGGAAGTAAGAAATTCCGGTGGGGAGTAATGTGGATGTACTGTCAGTACTAGTTTCTGGATCATGCAGAAACACAACTCTGAGTTGCCACGTCCGCCGCAACCAACGCCCTGATCTGTCTCGGACTAGTTGAAGAGCGACCTACCCAACTCGCGGCCGAGCAAGGGTGGTGAGTAAACCACCCTTCGCCGGAACCGTTGGGAGAAACTGAGCAACAGCCAAAATGCAATCGTAAACTGCGGATCCGCGAATTAAGGGGTGACGCGCACGCTGATCGCAACGTTGGAGCCTTTTTCCTGACGATACGTTACGTCGGCGTTGGCGCCAACCTTCAGGCTGCCGTCTATGGTCGTATTCTTGTCGATCAGGAAGGTCATGGTCTTGGCAGTGGCGGGATCCTGCTGCAGGTTTTGCGTTTGCGACTGTCCCACAGTGAGAGTAAAGGAAGTCTTCTCCACTGACGCAATCTTGCCGGATACAGATTGTTCTTGTGGAACGTTGGAAGTGCTTGACAGATTTAGAAGCGCGGCCTCCTGGGTGCTGGGGGGTGAAAACGCCCACACTGCCACCACGAGAGTTAGACCGGCTACGGTGGTAAGAAATACTCGTCCGACATTCTTCATTTTTGAACCCTCCTCAGATTTTCGGCCGAGCCTGTTTGTTTTGCAGCAGATTTGCCACGGCTGCTGTGCAGCGTGAAAATGTTATATCCTCAGTCGAATATTGAGGTTACGAGGTGTGCCAACAATAGAAATCTGGTTGGGGATAGGTACTAGAACGGGAAATCTCTTCATGATTGATTTCAAATCCGGCTAGTTTCTGCACGATAGCCAAGGGGCCTCGAACAAAAAAGTTATGGCGACTCTCGCGTCGCTTCAATAGGGGTCCGGTAGTTCTCGCCCTGGGCAGGCCTTATTTCGTCGCGGACTTCGAGTCCCCGGCAGGCTGACCCCCTGGATCAAGGAACGAGGAATTCAGAGATGCCGTGAGGTCAAAAGACTTTCCGCGGTCGGTGAGTCCTGTGACGAGGAGTTCGTAACGGAAGCCCTCCGGGTGGGTCTTGCTTCTCAAAAGCACGAGCAAGCCTCGCACTTCCGCTTCGGAATGGACGATCACCTCCCCTTCCGAAACCAGTGGAGTCACCAGCGTGCCGCGAAATTCAGTGCCGTCCCGATCAGAGTCCGAATCGATGGAATCCAGTATTCTTACCTCTAGGACCATGCCCTTGGGAAGGGCGTCCAAAGCATCTCCGCTCGTCTGATTAAGACGAGTTTGTAGATGAAATTTCAGGACCGTCCCTGAGGTGACTCGGACGGGGGCAATGGTTGGGCTCTGACCAAGAGCGAGGGTCGCAAGCAGACTGATGGAACATATTGCGGCAGCGAAGGAACGGCGCATGGGCTGGGCCTTTCTCCCTCAGAAAAACGAGAGTGACACAGATAATTTTAGATTTGAGCAAAGACGTGGTCAACGCGAAACGCGGCGGCGAGTAGCGAATCTACTACCGCGCATCGGGACAGGAGCCAAATCCGGCCCGAAGATTTAGCGCCAGGCATATGACACACTGAGCAGGCTCATTGCGAATGGGAGTTTATGAAGAACAAACGCGCTTCATATTCTGCTGCCCCACGACCTGGTAAAAGGAAATCGATTCGATTGTCGGACCGAGGGAACGCAGCGCATTCCTGATCGAAACTGTCCGGGAAGCTGCGCGAAGAAAAAAGCTGCTGCGTTTCCTGGAAAGCGATACTCCTGCCTGGAAAGCGGATCATCCGGAGTTAGTCCGAGGCCCGGCGGGATGGCGGCGCGAGGTTCGACAGGAGAGCGAGCGGAAACGCACGAGCAAGCAGCGGCACGCGAAAAAATGAGCTGCGGCTGGACACGTCCATCCTGATGGACAACAAAGCGCAATAAAAAAGGGCCGCGGAAGAAACACGCGGCCCAAAATCGCAAGTATAAGTTGTTTGCCCTTTGACCCTTTGCGGAAACCCGTGCAAAGGAAACTCGACACGATCTGCCAGAATCTGCCCGAATCTACCGTGACTCCAGCCTAGGCCAAAGAAGGGTAGTGTGAGTAACTCGAAGCGTGCATCCCCGCGGCCCGTGAGAGCTTAGGCATGCAATGCGTGGCATGACCCGCACACCATAGCGGGTTGAGCCACGACTACTTTAGAAAGGAGGTGATCCAGCCGCAGGTTCTCCTACGGCTACCTTGTTACGACTTCACCCCAATCATGAGTCATACCTTGGGCGCTTGCGTCCTTGCGGTTCGCGCGGCGACTTCTAGTACAGCTCACTTTCGTGATGTGACGGGCGGTGTGTACAAGGCCCGGGAACGTATTCACGGCGTCGATCTGATACGCCATTACTAGCGATTCCGGCTTCATGCAGTCGAGTTGCAGACTGCAATCCGAACTGAGCAGGGTTTTTTCCGATTAGCTCCCCCTCGCGGGTTGGCAACGGTTTGTACCCTGCATTGTAACACGTGTGTAGCCCTGGACATAAAGGCCATGCGGACTTGACGTCATCCCCACCTTCCTCTCCGTTATCCGGAGCAGTCCACGTAGAGTTCCCTCCTTGCGGAGTGGCAACTACGTGCAGGGGTTGCGCTCGTTGCGGGACTTAACCCAACACCTCACGGCACGAGCTGACGACAGCCATGCAGCGCCTATACTGGTGTCCCTTGCGGGAAGGCCGTATTTCTACAGCTGGTCACCAGCATTTCGAGCCCAGGTAAGGTTCCTCGCGTAGCGTCGAATTGAACCACATGTTCCACCGCTTGTGCGGGCCCCCGTCAATTCCTTTGAGTTTCAGTCTTGCGACCGTACTCCCCAGGTGCAGGACTTAACGCGTTAGCTCCGGGACGACACCCGAACGGGTGGCACCCCAAGTCCTGATCGTTTAGGGCTAGGACTACCAGGGTATCTAATCCTGTTTGCTCCCCTAGCTTTCGTTCCTCAGCGTCAGTAGTGGTCCAGCGCGCCGCTTTCGCCACGGGTGTTCCTGCAGATATCTACGCATTTCACCGCTACACCTGCAATTCCACGCGCCTCTCCCACACTCAAGCACAGCAGTTTTGGAAGCAGCCTCTGGGTTAAGCCCAGAGATTTCACTCCCAACTTGCTACACCGCCTACGAACCCTTTACACCCAGTAATTCCGAACAACGCTGGCCCCCTACGTCTTACCGCGGCTGCTGGCACGTAGTTAGCCGGGGCTTCTTCTACTGGTACCGTCACTCCTCTTGCGAGGCATTCGTCCCAGTCGAAAGGGGTTTACACACCGAAATGCTTCATCCCCCACGCGGCGTCGCTGCGTCAGGCTTTCGCCCATTGCGCAAGATTCCCCACTGCTGCCTCCCGTAGGAGTCTGGACCGTGTCTCAGTTCCAGTGTGGCTGGCCATCCTCTCAGACCAGCTACCGATCAAAGCCTTGGTAGGCCGTTACCCTACCAACTAGCTAATCGGGCGCGGGCTCCTCCTTCGACGCCTTACGGCTTTGAGTCCTCGAACCGAAGTCCAAGGAATGTTATGCGGAATTAGCTTCGGTTTCCCGGAGTTATTCCCCATCGAAGGGCAGATTGCCCACGTGTTACGCACCCGTGCGCCGTGCGCCATACCGTATTGCTACGGTACGCGCACTCGACTTGCATGTGTTAAGCACGCCGCCAGCGTTCGTTCTGAGCCAGGATCAAACTCTCGTTTGAATCTGGTTGCTTGGCGAAAAAAAATCCCGGGATTTGCATCCCAGGCAGCCTGCCAAGCGAATTGTTGATCGCTCGAATTTACTCAGACCATTGGCGCTCGAAAACTCCAATGGTTTCGAACAGATTCTGGCACATCGTATCGGTTGTCAAAGAGCAAGGCCCCCCTGTCCAGCAGAAAGGCTAATCTACAACCCACGAAGTATGTCAAGGAGAGGAAGAAATGTCAACCACGGATTGACGATATCCACAGGCATCCTCAACTGGACGCTAACACGCTTTCTCAGGGGATCGCCTCCCCATCCCAACGCTGTTCCACCCTTTGTTCCACCCTTTCTGCGGCTTCGGCTTCCTTCGCCTGCCCTCACAGCTTGGCCTGCCGCTCAGACAGCACCGGCATGTGCACGGTACACGGACGGACCAAGCCGCCATCGAGCATCTCGGCGGCCCTCAAACAGTCCCGGATCGGCTAGCAGCGCTGGTGAACGAACTAATACGGTTTTGATCACCGAAGGCCAGCTGGAAATTCTCACTAGCGGGGCTAGCTTAGGGATCTTGCCGAGGTCGAGAAGCTCGTGGGCAGGGCCAAAGACGAAAAATAGCCACCAGGCTCAACTGCACCAGCTGCGTGAGTTTTACCGGCTCGACTGTTACCATCAACCATCAGAATGAGCACTACCCCTGCCGCGCTTTCGAAACTAGTTCGGTCCTTGCTCGCCTGCATGCAAAGCGAGGAATTGCTGCGTCCGGGTGATCGTGTCGGTGTAGCCGTGTCTGGCGGGGCAGATTCGGTGTCGCTCCTGCTGCTCCTTCTGGAGTTACGCAAGAAACTGGGTATCGTGCTCAGCGTGGTGCACTTCAATCACAAATTACGTGGCAAAGCTTCCGATGCGGATGAAGCGTTTGTCGCCAAACTGGCCGCGAAGCACGGTCTGGAGTTTCATTCGGCTTCTGTGGACGTTGCCAAGAAAGCGAAAAAGGAGCGGATCAACCTCGAGGACGCGGCACGACGGGCACGGTACGACTATTTCCGTTCGCTAGCGGAATCGGGAGCTTGCCCGCGAATCGTGGTGGCGCACACGGCCGACGATCAGGCGGAGACCGTGCTCGCGCACTTGCTCCGGGGTACGGGCCTCACGGGGCTCGGCGGAATTCATCCCGTCGCCGGCCCGGTGATTCGTCCCCTGCTAGGCATTCGCAGGGGAGAACTTCGGCGTTTTCTTCGCGCTCAAAAACAAACCTGGCGTGAGGATGCCACCAACCGCAACACGAAGAGGATGCGCGCGCGGATTCGGAAGAAGCTCCTGCCCCTGCTCGAGAAACAATTTCAACCGGCTATCGTTAAGCATCTAGCAACGCTGGCGGAACTCGCAAGAGACGACGAAGCATTTCTGGAGGCCATCGCGGAAGAACGGGCCGGTGTGCTGGTTCAAAAGAACGATGAGCGGTCGCGAATCGGCGTGGACGATTTGTTCCCAGCGCACGCGAGAAGAGCATTCAACACGGAGGTCACCGAGAAGCCGGGGGCAACAAGAGCACTGAGCAAGCGGATAGTCCGGCGAATCGTGGAAGGCATCAAGCCGCGCGACGGGCAACTTGGGGCGGCGCATGTAGAAGCGGTGCTGCAACTGGCGCGCAATGGGCAAAGCGGGAGTTCGCTACTTCTGCCCGGTGGTGTAGAAGTACGAAGACTGCGAGACGCACTTGTATTTCAAGCCATAGAAAATGCAGGAATGCGAAATTCTCAGAGCGCGCCGCAGAAATACGAGTACCAGGTCGATTTGGCAAGAGGTGGCGCGGAAGTGCATGTGGCGGAGGTGGGGTGCGTATTCCGCCTCAGGGTGATTGACTGGCCTCCCCAGAGAGGGGAAACTAGTAGGGATGGGGCGGTTCTGGACCGCGACCGGTTGTGCGCTCCGATGGTGCTGCGTAATTGGCGCCCCGGAGACCGATTGCGTCCCGCGGGTCACCGAAGAGCCCGCAAGCTGATGCGGCTGTTGAACGAGAAGCGCATCAGCCGGTGGGAGCGTGACGGCTGGCCGGTGCTGACGAGTGGCGGTGTTATTGTATGGGCTCGCGGCTTTCCGCTCGCCGCGGAATTTGCCGCGAGTGAAAGGACCAGAGCTGGAGTCGTGATCACCGAGGAACAACCTTGAGCAGGGGGAAGGGAGGAGCCTATTCCGCGGCACGCATCGCCGCCCGGGTGGCAGAGCTGGGGAAAGAGGTTTCGCGGGAGTGCGAAGGGCGGCGGCTGGATGTGGTGGTAACTTTGGATCGTGGTTTTATTTTCGCGGCGGACCTGATGCGGCAAATCGACGCGCCGGTTGTTTGTCACTTCGTGCGCGAAGAAGTGCGGGACGTCCAGGATAGCGGGAACGCGCGGCGCGAGGTTTTTTTTGGCTCCGGGCCGGAGTTGAAAGGCCGAGACGTGCTGGTGGTCGACGCGGTTCTGGAAAGCGGTGTGACACAGGAATTTTTGTTGCGGCGGCTGGGCGAAAGCGGGCCGCGCTCGATCCGGCTGGCAGTGCTGCTGGATAAGCCCAGGAAGAGACGGGTAGCCCTGGAGCCTGATTACTTTGGCTTCCGCACCGCATCTAACCAGGTATGGGTTGGCTACGGACTTGCAGCAGCCAACGGGACGGGGCGCAACCTGCGGCAGCTTTCCTCCGGAGCAAATGGGTCGCTTAGGAAAAGCGTCAAGGGGCGGAAGAAATAGGCAAGATGCGGTTTTTTTCCGGCAGGTTGCAGGATTAGTGAGGACAACGTGAATTCTAGCTCCACGGCAAAAACAATTCTCTTTTGGATCTCCATCGTCTTCTTGGGCGTGATGCTCTGGAAGCTGGTGTCCGCCAACGGATCACAGACGCGCGAGGATACTCCCACGTATAGCGTGTGGTTGGCCAAGGTCGATGCGGGCGAGGTGAAGGAAGTAACGATGTACCTGTCACCCAACAGCTACGACCTGCAGGGTGAGTACTACAAGCCCGCGAACATGAAATTCCAAGTCACCATTCCAAAGGAAGAAGCGCCGACGGTCACCAAAGCCCTAAGGGACAAGGCCGTACAGCTGAGGGTGAAGGAGGTGCGAAGCGGTGACTGGGTGTTGATCCTGCTGAACGCCGCACCGCTGATTCTTCTGGTGGGCTTCTGCCTGTTCCTGATGCGGCAGATGCAATCGGGCGGAAACAAGGCATTGAGTTTTGGCAAGTCGCGCGCGCGGTTGCTCTCCGCGCAGCAGAAGAAGGCCACGTTCAAGGATGTCGCCGGAACGGACGAGGCCAAGGAAGAGCTGCAGGAAATTATTGAGTTCCTGAAAGATCCGCAGAAGTTTCAGAAGCTCGGGGGGCGCATTCCCAAGGGTGTGTTGCTGGTGGGACCTCCGGGCACGGGCAAGACTTTGCTGGCGCGCGCCATCGCCGGTGAGGCCAATGTTCCGTTCTTCTCGATTTCTGGTTCGGACTTCGTGGAAATGTTTGTTGGCGTGGGCGCAAGCCGCGTGCG
Organism: Acidobacteriota bacterium; assembly: GCA_003225295.1. GTDB lineage: Bacteria > Acidobacteriota > Terriglobia > Acidiferrales > UBA7541 > Acidiferrum. Next base: position 17,446 of record QHYZ01000023.1, read on the forward strand.
CGATCTCTTTGAACAGGGCAAGAAAAACGCGCCCTGCATCATTTTCATCGATGAAATTGATGCGGTTGGGCGGCATCGCGGAGCAGGTCTCGGCGGGGGACATGATGAGCGCGAACAGACCTTGAACGCCTTGCTCGTGGAGATGGACGGCTTCGAATCGAACGAAGGTGTGATCTTGATCGCCGCGACGAACCGGCCAGATGTTCTGGATCCGGCGCTGTTGCGGCCGGGCCGCTTCGACCGCCGTGTAGTTGTGGCACGTCCTGACGTGAAGGGTCGCGAAGAAATTCTTCGTGTGCACACGCGCAAGGTGCCGATCGGCGATGACGTGGATTTGTCCATCATCGCGCGGGGCACGCCGGGCTTCTCCGGTGCGGACCTCGCGAACCTGGTAAACGAAGCGGCGCTGTGGGCCGCACGCCAGAACCGCAAATTCGTCATGATGGTCGACTTCGAGATGTCCAAAGACAAAGTGATGATGGGCGTCGAGCGCAGATCAATGATTCTATCCGACGAAGAGAAGAAGAACACCGCGTATCACGAGGCCGGCCACGCGCTGGTTGCGGCCATGACGCCGGGCGCCGATCCGGTCCACAAAGTGACGATCATACCGCGCGGTATGGCTCTCGGCCTCACCATGCAGCTTCCGGAAGACGACAAGCACACCTACACGCGCGGGTATCTGGAAGCGATGCTGGCCGTGCTAATGGGCGGACGTTCGGCCGAAGAAATTTTCCTTGGCCACATCACGACGGGCGCGGGCAACGACATCGAGCGCGCCACGGACATCGCGCGCAACATGGTCTGCGAATGGGGTATGAGTGAGCTGGGGCCGCTAGCCTACGGCAAGAAGGACGAAGCTATTTTTCTCGGCCGCGAAATCGCACAGCATCGTGATTATTCGGAAGACACCGCCATCCAGATCGACAAGGAGGTCAAGCGCATCGTCAACGGCGGCTACGAAAATGCCAAGAACCTGCTGGCGAACAACCGGGAAACGCTAGAGCGCATCGCGCAGGCACTCCTCGAACGGGAGGTCATCGACGCCAACGAAGTGAAATTGCTCATGGAAGGCAAGCCGCTTCCGGAAAAACCGCGCACGCCTCCCCCGCCGCCACAAGTTGCGCCCAGCACGGACCCCAAAGTGGTGCGTCCGGAGTTGCGGCCGGCGCCCGGATTCACCCGCGGCGAGAATCCCGCCAAGGCCTAGCGCATTTTGCACCACTGACGGCAGGGGCCCATCGTGCCCCTATTTTTGCTCTCCTTGGTCCGCCATGCGGGCGTCGCTTGTCGTGCCTGTTGCGGGGAAAATGGCGTAGAATACGGCCATGGCGAAGCAGGACAGCGAAAACCTCCACGTCACGTGCCCGTGTTGCCACGCAAAACTGACCGTTGATCCAGTTTTGGGCGCTGTGCTCTCGCACGAGCTTCCCGTGAAAGCGGGCCCGAACGTGGACCTTACCGACGCCCAAAAGATCCTTGCCGAACAAAACCGCCAGCGCGAAGACAAATTCGCGGACTCTTGGTTCCAGGAAACGAACAAAGAAGACATCCTGGCGAAGAAATTTGAAGAGGCCATGAAAAAGGCTAAAGACGCGCCGGCAGGCAAACCCATCCGCGATTTTGACCTGGACTAAGAGTGCCTCGTGACTAGTAGTGACTCATGGAAGAGCCTTCCTTTCCGCAAGGAAGAGCGCCGCATTTCGCGTTCTTTCGAATGAACTCCAGGAAAAAATTCAACCTCCGATTGCGCTCAGGAAAGCTCGTACTAGGCGAGCGCACCCTGGTGATGGGCGTGCTGAACATCACCCCGGACAGCTTTTTCGATGGCGGTAAGTTTTACGCCGAAGAACAAGCGATGGAACATGCTGTGGAAATGGAGCGCGCCGGCGCGGATTTGATAGACGTGGGCGCGGAATCAACAAGGCCGGGGTCCCAGGAGATTTCCGGCGAGGCAGAGCTGCGGCGGGTCTTGCCCGTGCTCGGCGGCCTTCGCCGGCTGCTCAAGATTCCTATTTCGATCGACACGCAGAAGGCGGAGGTCGCGGAAGCCTCGCTCGATGCGGGCGCAGAGATCATCAATGACATTTCCGGGTTGAAGAACGATCCTCGGATTGCCGAAGTCGCCGCGCGCCGCCGGGCGCCACTCGTCCTGATGCATATGCGCGGCGAGCCGCGAACGATGCAAAAGGGGCCGTTTGCACGTGAGGTCATGAGGGACGTAATCGAGGGCCTGCGCAAGTCGGTGATCCTCGCCAGGAAAGCCGGCGTCCCGAAATCGCTGATCATTCTCGATCCGGGCATCGGTTTCGGCAAGAGCTTTCGGCAGAATTACGAATTGCTGCAAAAACTTCCGCAACTGGCGAGGCTCGGCTATCCGCTCTTGGTGGGCACTTCGCGCAAAGGCTTCCTCGGTGCTACCTTGGCTCGGGATGGCAAACCTGCGCCACCGGAAGAGCGTATCTGGGGCACTGCCGCAACGGTTACCGCCAGCATCTTGAATGGGGGACACATTGTCCGCGTACACGACGTCAGCGAAATGGTGCAAGTCGCGCGCGTCGCGGATTGCCTCCTAGATCCGCAACGGAGGCTGAAGAACTAAACACGGAGATATCTACGTTCCTTCGGTATAATGCGCTGCAATCGGAACACAAAAGCAGCGCATTGAAATTCCAGGAAAAGAGAGCCACCTCATGACGGGCCGCACGATTTCTCTTATTTCCTTGCCGCTTTGTCTTTTCGCTGCACTGCCATCTTTGCAGGCGCAGCTGCCGCCGGCCAACAAAGACCCTCTGCTCCCTTCGCAAAGCGCCCAGGGAAAAGCGGGTTGCTCCGTGACCGAGACATCATCGTGCGCGGAGGCGGCGGCGAAGATTCTGCCGATCGTGATGGGTTCATCGCCGATGGAGGAGAATCTCCGGCGGCTGACGGATGAGATTGGCGGGCGAGTAACGGGCACGCCAGAAATGGCCAAGGCCGTGGATTGGGGTGTGGGAGCGTTTCGTGCGGCAGGAGTGGAAGTTCACACCGAGAAATATACCCTGCCGGTGACGTGGAGCGACGGAGACACGCGGCTGGAATTACTCGGCCCGGTGAGATTTCCCATACGGCTGAAAGCGGAGGGGTGGTCACCAGCGACCCCGGCGGGCGGGATTGAAGCGAATGTCATCGATGTGAGTTACGGCAACGAAGACGAATTTGCAAAGGCGGGGGCACTGGTCAAGGGCGCGATTCTGCTCGTTCACAGTGACATCGGATCAACATGGGCCGATCTCTTCAACGAGTATCTCCGGCCACCAATGATTATCGATCATGCGGTGAAGGAAGGAGCGAGGGCCATTCTATGGATGGGCGCGCGGGAGAGACTGCTGCTCTATCGCCACACGAATTCATTGTCCGGTGAAATTGACAAGATTCCGCAGGCCGTTGTGGCGCGCGAAGACGCCATGCGACTTGCACGGACCGTCGCAGCCTATCCAGGGAAGGTGCGCGCGCGCTTCGACATGCCCAACAAGATTGGCGGGCCCATCGGACAGGAAAACGTTGTGGGCGAAATTCGTGGCTACGAGAAGCCGGATGAAATCGTCATCCTCGGCGCACATCTGGATTCGTGGGAGCTGGGCACGGGAGCGCTCGACAACGGCTGCAATGCGGCGCTTGTGATTGAAGCGGCGCGCGCCATTAAGGCAACTGGGCTTTTGCCGCGGCGGACAATCCGCTTCGTGCTCTTCAGCGGCGAGGAACAAGGCACGGTTGGATCGTTTGAGTATGTAAAGGCGCACCACGCGGAGCTCGACAAAATCCGCGCGATGATCACCTACGACTCGGGGATCGGCCGCGTCACTGGGTATTCGCTGGGTGGTCGCCGCGACATCGAAGCGGGCGTACGGGAAGCGCTCAAGCCGCTGGAATCCTGGGGCGCGAACAATCACACCTATGACGCCTCGTTCGGTACGGACAATTTTGACTTCATGCTCGAAGGCGTGCCGACGCTGGTAGCAAATCAGGAAGAGGCCAACTACCTGCCGAATTATCATGCCGATTCGGACACGCTGGACAAGATCGATATGCGCGAATTGAAGCTGCATACGGTGCTCGCCGCGCTGACGGCCTGGGGAATCGCGGACCGCGCCGAACCACTCGGGAAACGCCTTTCGCGCGTGGAACTCGAGGTTCTCGTGAAAGAAACCGGCCTCGACCAGCAGCTCAAGTTGCTTGGTTATTGGAACGCGTGGCAGAGCGGCGCGCGCGGACGGAGACCGTAGACCCAACATCCGGTTCTCGCGACAGTTCTGCGTGACAGGCGTCTCTTAAGGCGCATCGCATATACCCCAGGGACCTTCCCGGTATACTGGAAGTGTGAGCAGCGCTACGAACGAGCCGAACAGAATTGAGCGCCGATCCATTCTGGCGGTGGATTATGGGCGCGCGAGGATTGGAATTGCTCTCGCGGACGCGGAGACACGGATGGCGCAGCCGCTGATGACGATGGAGCGCATCAATCGAAATGAGGACATGCGGCGGCTCCGTGAACTGGTGCGCGGTCACGACGTGAAGCAGATCGTGGTGGGTTTGCCACTGCGGCTGGATGGCACGCGCGGCGAAATGGCCGAAGAAGCGGAGCGCTTTGCGCAACGCGTGCGGAAACAGATGGGCGTGCCGGTGGAGTTGGTGGACGAAAGGCTGACGAGCTGGGAAGCCGAGCGCTTGCTGGAAGAAGTTCAGGGAAGATTTATACGCCATGAAAAACTGACCGGCAGTAACAAACCGCAGAATGTGCAGGCCAAGATGACCGTGGATGCCGTGGCGGCTGCCGTTATTTTGAAAGAGTACCTGGATCGACAGAGGCAGACGGCCGAGAAGGCTTGAGCATCACAAGAAACCGGAACCGTGAGGCTAAATTGAAGTTTTTGCTCGCTCTATTGCTCTTGATCGTACTGATTGGCGGAGGCGCTGCGGCGTGGATGTGGTATGGAATGACGAAACCGTACCAGGGCTTTGCGGCGGAAGGCGTCTTCGTCGATGTGCCGCGCGGGACTTCCAGCCGGCATGTGGCGTACCTGCTGAAAACAAATGGCGTGGTGCGCAGCGCTCTGGCATTTGAGATCTATGCGCGGCGGCATCCGAAGCGCACGCTGCTGGCCGGCGAATACTTTTTTGATCATGCCATGACGGGCCGCGAAGTCTTCTGGAAGCTCGCCAACGGCCAGGTTTACCAGCAGCCGTTCACGGTGCGCGAAGGCGAAACAATGTTCGACATTGCCCGCGAACTCGAAGCAGGAAAGTTCATGCGCGTGGGCGATTTTCTCTATGCCGCCGGCGATCCGGCGCTGATTCGCGATCTTGCGCCGGGCGCTCAGACGCTCGAAGGTTTCCTGTTTCCGGCCACTTATGAACTTCCCCGGCACCCAGCAGCCAGCGAACTGATCGCAGAAATGGTGCACAAGTTCAAAGAGGAGTGGAAGCGTATGGACTTGCCAATGGCGCGGGGACCGACCGAAGAGGGCAACCACAGGTCCGTCAACAGGATCGTGACCCTGGCGTCGCTCGTTGAGAGGGAGACGCCAAAGCCGGAAGAGCGGCCACTGGTGGCTGGTGCATTTGAAAACCGATTGCGCAAAGGCATGCGGCTGCAGTGTGATCCGACGGTAATCTATGGACTGGAGCGGCTGGGAAAATACAGAGGAACGCTAACGGGGAAGGACCTCGGTTTCGATTCTCCGTACAACACATATGAGCATGGCGGGCTACCTCCCGGGCCAATTGGAAATCCCGGGGAAGCATCGTTGCGCGCCGCGCTCCAGCCGGCGCAGACGAATTACCTTTATTTCGTGGCCAACACCCAGGGAGGGCATTTTTTTAGTGCCACCCTGGCGGAACACAACAAGAATGTGGTGAAGTACCATCGGCTGCTGGCCGGTCTTCCGGCGGATCCACCGCCGCAACCACCTCCGCCCAGTCCGAAGAAGAAACAAGGCAAGCAACACCGAGGCACAGCACGATGACTGAAGATTTGAAAACGAAGAAGGCACTGATCTTGGAGACCGCGCGGGAGATCAAGGTACAGCAATGGACGCCGGCGGAGATCGATCAATTGCGGCGGCGGCTCCTGGCGGAGCACGGCGAGGCCGGCAAAACGGGAATGGAATACATTGCTGACGTGCTGAAAGACGCGGGACAAAAAGTAACGATTAACCAGCAGGAAGAAGCCGAGGACCAGTACGAGGAAGAATTCGAGGATCTGCTGCACTTCAGGACGCTGGAAGATGCTGAAGTCAGCATCATGCGGCTGGATGAATTGATGCGCAAGTTTCGCGGGCAAAACGAACACGCGGCGGTGGGGCGCGTTTTGAACGTAGCGCGGCTCGGTAAGCGCCGCGCGGAGATGATCTCGCGCAACAACAAGGTGGAAGCTCACAAGCGCGCCGAAAAAGTAGAGATCGCCAGCTGGTTCCGTATCTGGCTGGAAACCCCGGATGCTTTCTTCGACTGGCTGGACGTTCGGAAGCAGTCGCCGGAATTTCGCGCCAAGTTTCCGCAACTGGAGACTGAAGAATGAGCACGCCGGGAACTGCGGCGCCAGGAAACGGTGCGCTGGAATTGCCGCCCTTTTCTCTGGATGTGCAGGCGCTGGACCTCGGTGGCGACGTCAAAGCGGTGGCACTCGAGCTAGTCGAAACTGAAAACCGCGAGCCGGTACGAGGCAGGGACGCGGCAGAGATCTGGTCGGCGGTCTTTCCTGCCCTTGCGGGGAACGAATCGTACGCCGTGGATTTTTTCAGCCACATCGAGAGGGTAAGAGAGTTTTGCAAGACGCGCGAAATCGCGTTGCGCGATGCGGCGGAGCGCTGTGTCGTGCTGCCGCAGCCCAATCAAGAGCAGTTGCAGCAGATCTTTGAACGACTGGAAGGCGAGACATTCGGCCTTCGAGCAGGCCGGGCGGCGCAATCCGCCGATGCGGCACTCGAAGGCAACTTGTCAAAGTGGGGGTTAAACGCCTATCAGCCAGTCTACGCCGGCTACACGTTCTGCGCCATTTGCGAGCCAGAAGACGGCTGGGTGACGTTGCTGAGCGAGTCGCTCTGGCCCAGCGAAGTCATCCGGCGGGTGCGGCCGGCAGTTGAGCGATTTAACATCCACATTGCGCGGCCCAATTGAAAGACTTCCTGGCCGTGACCCGCATGGATTGACCGGCATCCGAGTGGTTGCTAGATTGCTTCATTTGAACGAGTGAGAACGGAACTGATTGATGCGACGTGTGAAAACATGCCTGGTGCTGGCGACACTGGCGGCTAATTCCTGCGGCTGTAGTAGCAGAAATGGCGTAAAGGGCCACACCGAACTAACTCAGTCGCAGAGGTCAGTCGCGAAGGAGGCCACGCGTGAGGAACTCTTCGAAGCATACAATCTGATCGCGCGCAGCACAAAAACGCTGAACGCCACCGTTGAGTTGAAGCCGACAGCGGGGTCAAAGTATAGCGGGGTGATCGACGAGTACCATGAGGTTAAGGCCTTTATTCTGGCGGTGCGGCCGGCGGAGATTCGCGTGATCGGGCAGGCGCCGGTGATCGGAACCACGGTGTTTGATATGGCCAGTGATGGCGAAACGTTTCGAGTCTCGATTCCACCGAAGAAAAAGTTCCTCGTTGGACTGGTGGCTGTCGAGCGCTCCAGCAGCAAGCCGATCGAGAATCTACGGCCGCAGCATCTGCTGGATGCGCTGCTCTGGCCGGAAATTCGAAAGGAAGAATCTGTGACTTTGCGCGAGTACAACGAGGAGAACGCCAGGTATTACATATTGACAGTTCTTCGCGGCGGCTATCAGGTCGAAGTGTTGCGGGAAATCTGGTTTGACCGCTCGGAGCTGCAGGTATCCCGCATGCTGACTTTCGGGCCGAAAGGTGTTCTACTTTCCGATGTTCGCCTCGGTGACTGGCAACCTTCAGATGCTGCGACGTCATCAACTGCCGCGGCCTTGTTTCCGCGCGCGATTCGAATCGAAAGACCGCACGACGACTACCAGCTCGATTTGCGGGTCACCAAGGTCATCATGAATGAAGAGATTCCGGCCGAGCGATTCAAACTCGAGCAACCGGCGGGGGCGGAATTGGTGCCTGTTGGAAAAGCCTCGGAGTCCAAGCAACCATGATGGGGGAGCTGATCCTCCGCAACCTCCTGCACCGGCCAGTGCGCACGCTGATCGGAGCAATGGGGATTGCGGTGGAAGTTGCGCTCGTCGTCCTAATCGTCGGGCTGACCAGCGGGCTGCTGACTGAGACGGCCAGGCGCATTGAAGGCATTGGAGCGGACATCATGCTGCAGCCGCCATCCGCGTCTTTCCTGTTCGCCTTTGGCAGCGCGCCCATGCCCATCAAAATCGGCGACCGGCTTGCGGAATTGAAGTACGTCCAATCCGTTGCTCCCGTGCTTTTCCAGTTTAATACGTCGGGCGTCGAAATCGTTTACGGAATTGAACAAGAGAGTTTTCGAGCCGTCTCCGGCGGATTTGTGTTCCTTCAGGGACACGACCTGGAAGGACCCGACGACATTCTGGTGGACGACATTGCGGCGAAAATGAAAAACATACAGCCGGGGCAGACTTACCGCATCTTCGATCACGATTGGCGCGTCACGGGAATCGTCGAGCATGGAAAAGGTTCCCGACTATTTGTTCCCCTCGCAACGCTTCAGGAACTGGTGGGCGCGCGGAATAAGGCCACCATTTTCTTTATAAAGTGCACGCGGCCCGAACATACCGAAGACGTCATGGAAAATATGCGTCACGTCCTTCCTGGCTACACGGTGCGGCCGCTCAAAGACTATCTCTCGCTGATGACCTCGACGAATATCCCGGGCCTCGAGGCCTTCATAAACGCCATGATCCTGCTGGCCATCTCCATCGGGCTACTGGTCATTTTTCTCACCATGTACACCACGGTGATCGAACGCACCAAGGATATCGGCGTTCTGAAATCGCTCGGCGCAAATCACTGGTTCGTCATTCGGGCGCTGCTCTCGGAATCCGCGGCGCTTTGCGTCCTGGGAATCGTGGCAGGCATCGGTCTGAGCTATCTGGTGCGAGCCGGTTTTATCTGGAAGTTTCCGACGCTGACCATTCTCATCACCTCGGGATGGATTCTTCGCGCGGCCGGCATTGCACTCCTGGGCGCGCTGTTTGGCGCGAGCTATCCAGCATGGCTGGCCAGCCGCAAAGATGCGGTTGAAGCATTGTCATTCGACTAGGAGACCCGGGCGCGGAGTACGCCGAGAACACAACGGACACCAAGAAGAGAGGAAAGGGCCGCGAAACAAGCCGGATGCCTAGGCACGAATGCGAATCGCAGCTACAATACCTGAACCTGCCGAAGGGCTGATTTTCCAGGGAAAAAAGAACGTGGAGCCGATACTCAGGACAGAGAATCTGTGGAAGCTTTACCGCGCGGGCAAGGTGGAAGTGCCCGCCTTGCGCGGCGTGAATTTCGAGGTCCAGCCTGGCGAATCAGTCGCGGTGATGGGGCCCTCGGGATGCGGCAAGTCTTCCTTGCTGTATGTGATCGGCGGCCTGGCGCAAGCCTCCCGGGGAAAGGTTCTGGTTGACGGGAATGACCTCACCGAGTTGAGCGACGCCGCGCGCACCAAATTGCGCCGCCACAAAATCGGCTTCGTCTTCCAGCGATTCAATCTGCTCCCCACGCTGACGGCCAAAGGGAATATCGCCATCGCGCAGTTTATTCATGGCGACGGATTCGACCCGCACCGCTTCGATGTTGTGACGCAGATGCTCGGTCTGGCAGGGCGTTTGCACCACAAACCCTCGGAACTCTCCGGCGGCGAGCAGCAGCGCGTAGCCATCGCGCGGGCGATCATCAATGAGCCGAAGATTCTCCTCGCGGACGAGCCCACGGGAAACCTGGATTCGAAGAATTCGGAAATCGTGCTGCAGATGCTGCGGCAGCTGAACAAGGATCTGGGCCAGACCATCGTAATGATCACGCACAACCCGGAAGCAACAACCTATTTCGACCGCGTGGTACACATGCGCGATGGGGTTATCGTCGACGGCGTGCCTGCGGATTGACATGGCAAGCCTTGGCCAAATTCTTGCCCGGACGTTTTTCTGGTCCTACGAGCGCGGCACGTGGCAATATGACGTCGCGGTAATCCTGATTCTGGTCTTCGTGCTTCTCACGCCTCGGAACTGGTTCCGCGATAAACCGCAAAGCGGAGCGCCGGTCACACCAGGGCAGGTCCAATTTATTTCGAAAGAGGGAAACCGGCTGACCTATCGCGTGGATGCCCGCATCCTGGCCCCGCCGACAAGGCTCGCTCTTCAAAACGACCTGCACACCGCGTTGCAGGAGGCGCTGCCCGAACTGCACAGCGGGAACTTCTCGATCGCCAAAATCGAACCACTGCGCGATGACCAGGGCACGGTGATTGCCTACCAGGTCGACATTCACCGTTAGCGCCGTTCTGACCGGGGGCCACACCTTGCTTCCGGGTATCCTTGAGGCGCGCTCGCGCATCTCTTTGTATATGTTAGGATTGCGAAGGTTTGTCTGAACTGCCGCATCTTTACTGGATCGAGGTTACGTTTGAGACGTCCATCTTGTCTTCTTTTCGCGATGCTTAGTCTGTGCTGCTCGCTAAGCGGGCTTCGAACGCTGTCCGCGCAGACTACTGCAAATTGGACCATCGAAGGCATCCTGGGCATGATGGACAAGTCCGCGCAGGATTTTCGCACGCTAACGGCCGACATTGAACACATCAAGTACACGGCAGTAGTGAAAGACACTTCCACGGAAACGGGCCACATTTTCGTGCGGCGCGACGAAAAGATGCGTATCGAAATCGCGAAACCTGATTTGCGCACGATTCTGCGAACCGGCGATTCTCTCTTCGTCTACAACCCGAAGATCAATCGAGTGGAAGAATTCGACCTCGGCAAGAACCGTTCGATGGTCGATCAATACGTTCTTCTTGGCTTTGGAACAAAGAGCGACAATATCAGGAAAAGTTATTTGGTTTCTGTCGTTGGCGAAGAAGAGCTCGATCATAAGAAGACAGTGGTTCTGGAGTTGACACCCAAATCAGAACAGATCCGCAACCAGATCATCAAGATTCAGATGTGGATTGATCAGGCTTCCTGGCTGCCGATTCAGCAAAAGTTTTTTGAGGCTGGCTCGGGCGACTACTTTTTGTTTCATTACATCAACGCCATGAAAAACCTGAAAATCGGCGATGGAAAATTTAAGCAAGATTGGCCGAAGAGTGTCAGCCGCGTGAAACCTCACGCGTAGTTTCCTGCGCTTCAGCTTCACTGTTCTCACATTTTTTGTGGGGGGTCAGTCCCCGGCGGAGCGCTCCTGCGCCAGCAACTGTTCTTTTCGAGCGAGCCCCCAACGATAACCGGCCATGGTACCGTCCTCGCGAATGACGCGGTGGCACGGTACCACGATGGACACGGGATTCGTGGCGCAAGCTCTAGCAACGGCCCGAACGGCCTTGGGCTTACCGAGGGACTGTGCGACTTGCGAGTACGTGCGCGTCTTGCCATGCGGAATCCGCTGCAGTTCCTGCCAAACACGGCGCTGAAACGCCGTCGCCTGTAGGTCAAGCGGGAGTTCCAATCGAGGCTGTTTGCCTTCGATGCGCTGCACGATTTCCCGCACCCAGCGCTGGAACGAATCCGTGGCGGGCGCAATTTCCGCGCGCGGATATTCTTCACGCAGTTCGGCGATCATGGTGTTCTCCCTATCGCCGAGATAAACGGCCGACACTCCGCGCTCGGTCGCAGCCACCAAAATTTTCCCCAGCGGCGATTTCGCAATGGTGTATCCGATCTTCATACCCAGTCCTCCCTTTCGATAAGTGGCTGGCGTCATGCCCAGCTGTGCATTGCTGCGCTCGTAGACGCGGCTGGATGATCCATACCCTGTTTCGTAGAGTGCATCGGCAATGCTCTGGCCCGCGCGGAGCATTGCTTTGAACCGCTTGATACGCAACGCTTCGGCAAGCTCGCGCGGTTTCAGTCCGGTCACCTGCAGGAAAGCGCGCCGCAGGGTGCCTTGCGTGGTCCCAAGCGTCCTGGCTAGGCCTCCCAAACGAACACCCTCTTCGGAAGACGCGGCGAGATGACCGGCGGCGCGTTGCACTAACGCAACTGCACCGGAAATCTCATTCGGTCGGCAACGCAAGCAAGGCCGATAACCTTGCTTTTCCGCCTCTTCGCGCGTGCGGAAGAAAGTGACGTTGCGCCGGAGCGGCCGGCGCGCCGGGCACGAAGGCCGACAATAGATGTGAGTCGAGCGCACGGCAAGCACGAAGCTTCCATCGGCCCGGGAGTCGCGTGTCAGCGTGGCCCGCCAGTACCGCGCGGCTGCGTGTGCCGAGATGTTCTGTACGAATTTGGTTAGTGCGTGGCTCATGTTCAATATGCCAAAAGTAACGCAGCCTGAAAAGGAAATCTATCCGCAATCGTGCGGCAAAGTGAAGCAGGGAAAATCCATCGAAAGGGTGGAACGATCAGACTTCCCCAGGGGCAGGAACCGGATCCCTGACTGGCGCAGGGGTGCGATGCGGCGCGGTGATCACCAGAATGACCGCCGTAAGGATGACCGCAGTGGCAATGACGGTACGCAGCGTGATGGTCTCGCCGAGGAGCAGCCAGCCCAGGAACAGCGCCACGACGGGATTCACAAACGCATAGGTTGCCACGCGCGTCGCAGTGCTCTGGTGAAGAATGTAGATGTACGCGCTAAAGCCAATGCCCGACCCGAAGACCATGAGATAGGCGAGCGCAAGCCAAGAGCGGAGCGCGATCGCGCCAAGATGTAGCCCGCGGAATTCTCCGGCGAACAGCCCGGCGATCAATAGAATTGCTCCCCCCGCGAGGCTTTGCATGGCCACCCCCAGCATCGGCGAACTGGGCATCCCACCGTGTTTGGAATAGAGCGAACCACACGCCCAGGCCAGGGAGGCAACCACCAGCACCGCACCTCCCCGTGGATCGACGCGCTCTGAACCTCCAAGGTGCGCAGGCCCGACCAGCAGCGTGAGCCCGGCAAATCCCATTAGAAGCCCTATCCCCACCCGGGGAGCAGGCCTGAGGCCACCAGGGCGGAGCCAGTCCACAATCACCAGCCAGAGCGATACCGTGGCCACCAGGAGCGCCGCGATGCCCGAGGGCACGGTCTGTTCCGCCCAACTGACCCCGCCATTGCCAACGAACAGCAGCAGAGTGCCGGCCACGACGGCTGTGCGCCAGTTTGCGGCAGTCGGCCTGATCCTGGTCTTGGCACGCAGCACCGGGTAGAGAAACAGGCCCACGATCAGGTGGCGGAGTCCCGCCAGGATCAGCGGTGGAAACGATTCGATCCCGATGCGGATCGCCAAATAGGTCGAGCCCCAGACCACGTAGACGGCAGCAAAAGCCATCAGCACCAGAGTCGCCGTGCGGGCGGGAGTGTAAGGCAGGGGCGCGGGAGTCCCCAGGGTCTGTTGCGTCTCTAATGTCGTCGTAGACATGTTTGCTTACCAAGACCTGCACTTCCATGAATAGCGGCGAATGGCCGAGGTGTCGAGCACCATATTGGTAGCGGGTGCTGCCAAGGAATCCACAGAATGTTGTGGGTAAGCTTCAGTACCATTACGAAGTGTTTGAGGTTAGGACACTTCCGGCGTTTTCCACAGGTTGACGCTGAACACTTCTGGTGACATCTTAGCGTTCAACACCACACTGGTGCGGACCGGGGAATTCCAGAAAGTCAGTTTGGCGGTTCAGGTTGTTGGGCCGTTGCCAGCGACAGTGAAGGGGCGTCCCTGAGAGCTAGATGAGCGCGACGAAGCCCGCAACTGCATTTGAATTGTGGCTTGCCAAACCAGCCGCGGAAACTCGCGACGCTGCGATTGTAGCGCAACCGCTCGCGCATGTTCCTGCGCTGCGCCTGGCCCCACTTCTGTGCCCCAGCCAGCCTCGACGATTCCTCCGCGTGCCTACGCACGCCGTAGGCGTGCTTCCCGAACATCGGGAATATCCGCGCGCCACGCTGAACCTGCCGCTGCGTCTTCGCAGTACCGGCGGAATCCCCGAGGAATTCCCGATTACTCTGGTCAGTCGCAACATCAGCTCAACGGGGGTCTATTTTCTCTGCCCCAGGCAGCTGTCGGTTGGCACCTCGATCGAGCTTGACATCGTGTTGGTAAGCAAGCCCTTGGGCCTCGGAAACGTCGTGGTTGCCACCATGGCGCATGTGTGCCGGGCAGAGGCCGCCGCTATGCCAGATTGGTATGGCATCGCCGCAACCTTCGATGATGTCCAGTTTGGCCGCGACGACCGCATTCCTTCGCGTTATCTCCAACCGTAAGCCTCGCGCCTTCCTTCCATTCCGAATTAGACTCCTCGCCATCCGTCTGGAGTGTCTTCAGAATTCGACCTCCGCGAATTCTGCTACTCTCTGGAACGATGGCCGAGAATCGCAAACCTAGCATTGAAGGAGTCCTGTTCGACTGGGATGGCACACTTATCAATTCCTACCACGCCGATACATCGGCGTACTTGGCAATGTTCAAGGAGATGGACATCTCTTGGGGGATCGCCGAGCTCGAGAAAAACTATTCGCCGAACTGGTATCAGGTTTATCGCGCTGCGGGGTTGCCGCGGAGGCGCTGGAAAGATGCAGACCGCGCGTGGCGGAGGCATTATGCAAAGCATCGGCCGAAGCTGATCGCCGGTGCGCGCCGGGTCCTGGCGAGATTGGGCAACGCTCATAATCTTGGCCTGGTCACCAGCGGCGATCGCGATCGTGTCACTCGTCAATTGCGCGAGTTCCGCTTGACGAAACTTTTCGCGGTGCGCGTTTACAGCGGAGATACCATGCGCAAGAAACCGCATCCCGACCCGCTGCGTCTGGCCTTGCGGCAGATGGAGCTGCATCCCTCCGCGTGCGTGTACGTAGGCGACGCACCACAGGACGTAGAGATGGCCAAGCGTGCTGGTGTGTGTGCGATTGGCGTGCTCGGTCCGTTCCCCACAGAAAAGCGTCTGCGCGCCGCCCACCCGGAGTTTCTGATCGGTTCGATCGAGGAATTGCCGGATGTACTGAAGCGATTACTCCGCTGATGCGCTGGCCCGGGTTTTTCACCAGATAGGATCTCATCTGCTTCGCACCTGGTCACAAACATTCAGTTGAGATCCTAAGGGTTCGACTTGTTCGAGCCCTTAGGATGACCGTGCTGGCTACGCTCGTTGACAGAGTCCAGACAGGGAGACGCGCTCCAGATTCTTAGCGATCGTGCTTAGGGCTTCGGAGGAGTTGTAGGAGTCGACGGCGATGACGTCTGGGGCGCGCTGGGAACGGGTTTGAAGTCCGTCCACTTGATAACGATGCGAACAGGAATCTCCAGCCCCTTCAGATTCAGCGTGTCATCCGAGCGGGAATAGCTCGGGAACCAGTATTTCCCATCGACATTTTCGCGATAGGTTTCGAACAAAGTAAAGGGCAGATCCGCGATCGTGTGTACGTCGCCCTGATCGGTAACCCATTTTCCGTATGTTTTCACGACTTCCAGATATTTCGCATCGACCCACACGATGCCATCGAAATAGGCCTTGATGCGTTCGACGACTCTTGGCTTGGCCTGAAAAATGTAGCAGTCGACTTCGTCCACCTGCTCTTTGCCCAGGTATTTTAGGTCGTATTTCGAGAGCTGGCTTGAAGTGAGGGGAAACGCGGGGATGCGCTGAAGGCTGTCGAGATCTTCCGCCCTGAGGAAGAGATGCTGAAGGGTGGAACGAGGCTTCTCGACTACCTTTTCAAACAGTTTCCCTTCCGCGTCGCGGCCTGGTTGAGTCACCAGCACAAATTCACCCGAAGGCTTCCCGTCCGCACCAAACTCCTGGATTCGAATCGTCTTCCGGTAGGTATAGCGTGTGCGCCAAAGGATGTACTGGTCTTCTTTTTGGGAAAAACTCTTGACGATTTCGGCCTCGGGGAGCGACGGCGGCGCTTCCGGTTCTGACTCATTTCCGATCCGCGTGACGTGATGCTCCGGCGGCGGAGCGACCGGCCCCTGCGGGGCGTCCTGCGCGCGCAGCGGCGACCCGTGAATAGCGGCCAGAATAAAGAAGACGATTGTGGACAAAACAAATGAGACGCGTTTGAAGCACTTCAATAGTCTGGCCTGGCTCATAGGAAATTGGATGCGCGCCACTCATCTTTGGGCCGCCTAACGCGCCTTGCCGAATCAAGAGTCTAGCGCACTCCGAGCATACTACCCTAGCAAGACGGACAGGATTAGGGCCGCCGAGGAAGAATCAAGAGCTCTCTGCTACAATTTTGACGATTCGTGCGCGACGCAAAACTAGCCAAGCGGTATTTCGTGTCGGGAATGGTCCAGGGCGTGGGCTTTCGTTATTACACGCAAGCTGCCGCGGAGAGACTGCGCGTCAGCGGTTTCGTCAGAAACCTCCATGACGGCCGCGTGGAAGTGTTTGCCATCGGTGAGCCGCAGCAGCACGCGGAATTTCGGGCCGCGCTGGAACGTGGACCACGGTTCTCCAGCATCAGCGAAGTTCAGGAAGAAGCCGCGGCTCCGGATCCGCGGTACGAAGGCAGATTTGTCATCAATCCCAACGCTTGAAATACCCGAACAGACGTGAGTCGAACCGCGAGGAGATGTTCGAATGAACAATTTGAAGAAACTGATCCGCGAGGTGCCCGACTACCCGAAGCCAGGCATTCTCTTTTACGACCTGACCACGCTGCTGAAAGACAAGCAGGGCTTTCACACGCTGATCGAGCGACTATGCGAACACTACCAGGGCCACACGGTTGACGTGGTAGCGGGGATCGAAGCGCGCGGCTTCATTTTTGCTCCTGTTTTGGCGTACCAGCTGGGCGCCGGGTTTGTTCCCATTCGAAAACCGAAGAAGCTCCCTGCCGAGACCGCGAGCGTCTCCTATGCCCTGGAATACGGCACGGACACGCTCGAAATCCACGAAGACGCCGTCAAACCTGGCCAGCGTGTGATCATTTGCGACGACCTGCTGGCCACCGGCGGCACGGCCGCCGCGACCGCCAAACTCATCCAGCAACTCGGCGGTACGGTCGAAGGAGCCGCCTTCGCCGTCGAACTCACTTTCCTCAACGGCCGCAGCAAACTGAACGGCGTCGATGTCTTCGCACTGATTCAATACGACAAATAAGAAAGCGCCATGGCCATTTCGGGTGCACAGGGGGAGGCACTCACTTCCCTCGCGCGCGCGCGTTCCGCTGGCGAATAGCTTCGAAGAGCACGACCCCGGCCGCGACCGAAACGTTGAGAGATTTAATGGGGCCCGTGGTTGGGAGCGAAACAACGAAATCGCACCGCTTGCCCGTCAGCTCATGCAGGCCTTGGCCTTCGCTGCCGAGGACGATTCCCACTGGCGACGTGTAGTCCACTTCAGTGTAATTTTTGTCCCCCTGCTCATCGAGGCCCACAAGCCAATAGCCGGCATCCTTCAACTCCTCCATCGTCCGCACGAGATTGGTCACCTTCGCGACCGGCAGATGCGCCAGCGCTCCTGCGGAAGCTCGCGCGACGGTATCAGTCAGTCCCGCCGCGCGTCGTTCGGGAATCACCACGCCGTGCGCGCCCGCGGCTAGCGTCGTTCGAATGATCGCGCCCAAGTTGTGCGGATCTTCTACCCCATCCAGCAAAACGATCAGCCCCAGCTGGCCGTGGCCAGCATTGGCATTTGCCAGAATGTCTTCCAGACTCGCCGCCGCGCGCGCCGCCGCCAACGCGACCACTCCCTGGTGGTCTTTCGAGTTGGCCAACCGGTCGAGTTGCCCGCGGTCTTCGAACCGCACCGGAACGCCCTGCTTGCGCGCCAACTGCACGATTTCTTCGACTCGCGTGTCCTGCCTACCCTTGGCGATGGCGATGCGATCGATAGGGCGCCATGCTTCCAGTGCTTCCTTAACAGCGTGTATGCCGGTTAGTTTGTCCATGGAAAGGACAGTTTACAGATGAGCGTCTGCAGTTGAAAGCAGTGGCCGTTGATGGGACGGGCATTCTTGCCTGTCCCACTAGGCCACGGCATGCCGTGCACGCTGGCCGCAACGGCTAATCCAATACCGAGCAGAACTCGAGAATTCTTGCGCGAGCGGATTTTACCGGCGCGGCGAAGGAAAGTGCGGCCGCCTCGTCCAGCAGCAAGATCACCCGATCGAGTTCACCTTCCCCGGCACGCCCAGCGAGCGCCAGCCGGATCGGATGAAACAGCTCGCGTCCGCGCAATTCCATGCCATCTTTGAGTGCTGTGACAATTTCCTTGAACCTTTCAGTCGTCAGGGGCACGCCATCCAGCAGCAGCAGCCCCACCTGCCGGAGCACGTCCCGCGCCGCATAACGCGACAGCACTACGTGGCTCTCGACTCGGGAGATGATTTCGCGCGCGTCGTATTGAAAAACCAGGTCCAGCAGATCAGCCAGAGCGGCGCGGTCAGACGCGTGCCCTCCGAGCACCAAAGCGGCGCGTTCGCACCAGGCATCTTGCTCAAGCGAAGGCTCTGCGGCAAGCCGGCCGCGCTCACGCAGAATGGCAACAACATCCGCAACGGTAAAGGGATTAGCAGCGGCGACAGGAGTGTCAGAAGGATCGCCAGGAAGCATCAGCAAAATTGTACCGTAGCCACGCCGTTTTATCCTGAGCGCGAGTAACGGAATGCCGCGCCCTTACCAGCACACTTCGGCAATTCAGCGGGAAGTGAGTGTAGCAATCACATATGCCGCGATGGCTCCCCCGCGGCCGATCGCATCGACGCCTTCGTTGGTCTTGGCCTTGAGATTAATCTTTTCGGGGCCGACACTCAGAGCTTTCGCAAGTGCCCCGCGCATCTTCGGGAAATGTGGGCCCAGCTTGGGCTTTTCGGCGATGACCACCGCATCGATGTGCTCGATCGCGAGACGTTTCTCGTCCACCAGCTTTCTTGCATGTTCCAGGAAGAGCATGCTGTTCGCACCCTTCCACTTTGGATCGGTGTCCGGAAAATGGGTGCCGATATCGCCAAGCCCCGCGGCGCCTAGCAACGCATCGCACAGCGCGTGCGCCAGCACGTCGCCATCCGAATGTCCTACTGGTCCCTTGTCAAAAGGCAGTTCAATCCCGCCGACAATGAGTTTGCGGCCCTCCTCCAAGCGATGCAGGTCATAGCCGATTCCGCAGCGCGTGCTCATGCCTTCTGGCGCTCGCGTTCGAGGTAGAAGCGGGCCAATTCCATATCCGCGGGCTTGGTGATTTTCATATTCCGCTCGGAGCCCAGCACGACGTGCACATCGTGCCCGATGCGCTCGACGAGCCCCGCTTCATCCGAGGCACTCACTCCATCGGCCTCTGCTCGCGCAAATGCCTCCTTCAGAAGTTTTGTAGAAAACCCTTGCGGCGTCTGTGCCAGCACGACGCGCTCGCGCGGCATCGTACCCATAATCAGCGCCACGTCCTCCGGCAAGCTGGCACGCTTTACTTCCTTCACTGTGTCCATCGCCGGAATACCCAGAATCGCCGCCTCGCACCGTCGCGCTTCTTCGATCACGCGTGCAATCTGCTCCTCGGTCACGAAGGGCCGTACGGCGTCGTGCACCAGCACGATCTCCGTATCGTTTGCCACCTCGCGCAGCGCCGCAGCCACTGAATCCTGCCGTGAATCGCCACCCTTTACGACGCGCACCGGCTGTTTGAATTTTTCCCTCGTGATCCGCTCTTTGAGACGCGCTACTTCATCCGCACGCGTCGCCACAATGATGTCCGTAACCTGCGGGCACGCAGCGATCCGCCGCAGGCTGAGGATGACAATCGGCGTACCGTCCAGCTCTAGAAACTGCTTGGGCGTTTCCGCGCCCATGCGTGTTCCCAGACCGGCCGCCGGAAGAATGGCAGCGATTCGGCTCATGTTTGGAGCGATTCCGCCCAGACGCTGCAAGGCGCGGACTCGCAAACTTCAGAGTGTACCTCAAGCGGGGGCACGGGGCGAGGTCGACAGCCATGACGCGCTCTCCGGAGGCCACCGGCCCCCACTTCAACAGATAACTTTAGGAAATGCCAGGTGTGCTCCCATGTGCTCAACTACTCCGCATCGGGCCCTGGAAAGATGGGGCGGGCTTGGCGGTCCATGGTGTCCTGCTCCGGAAGACGAGCGGATGTTGCCGTCCGGCTGGTTACCAGGGAACGTACGCCACCATCGCCGTCGCCACGACCTGCGCCGGCCGCTTGCCGCAACGCAGGCGCCGATTGTTCCGCGCGTTCTTCCAGGCGACCAAAGATCATTTTGCCCGCGGTAGTCTGATGGACGGAGGTCACAATCGCATCGACGCTCTTGTTGATCATCCGGTGCGCGCCATCCACCACGACCATTGTGCCGTCATCCAGGTAGGCCACGCCCTGGTTCGGTTCCTTGCCTTCACGAAGAATCAAAACGCGCATGGGCTCGCCGGGAAGCACGGCAGGCTTGAGCGCATGCGCCAGCTGGTTGACATTGAGCACCGCGCAACCTTGCACCGTGGCCACTTTGTTCAGGTTGAAGTCGTTGGTGACAATCTTCGCGCCGATGCGCCGCGCCAGCTCGACAAGTTTGTGATCCACGTCCCCGGCCTGCGGAATGTCTTCCTCCAGAATCCGCACATTCACCTGTGGCATCTTCTGAATCTTTTGCAGTACCTCGAGCCCGCGCCGTCCGCGTTGGCGCTTCAAAGGATCCGAAGAATCGGCAACCATCTGCAGCTCGTGCAACACGAATTGCGGCACTCCGAGAATACCTTCGAGGAACTGCGCATCGCAGATATCGGCGATGCGGCCGTCGATCAATACGCTGGTGTCTAGAAGCTTCACGGATTCCGCGAGAGCCGAGTTCTTGCCCAAGAACCCGCCCAAAGCATTAACTTGCAATTCCCCGCCCCGGACTGAGCCAAGGACGAGTCCGAGATAGCCAAGAGCGAACAATGCAGTAAATTCGAGGAAGGACTTGGTGGGTTCGGGCTCATCCGTGTGGGAGAGGACCAGGGTCACGAGCAGAGCGGCGAATACGCCAAGGACGGCGCCAAACGCCCCGCCTAGCAGCCCGCTCAGCGCCGCCCGGCGCAGTCGCAACTCCGCCAGCAGGACTACCAGTGCCATCAGAAATCCCACGCTAGCTGCGGCAAATCCTCGGAGGCCGAACGGACCCAAGCTATAGCTCACCGCCCCCGTGCAGGCCACGAGAAAAGCGCGCACCATCCAGAAATCCCACTCCCCCCGCGATGCCCAGGCAGGACGTGCGTGGATCGCCTGATCTTCCCGCTGGGGTGAAACTCTGGATTCCGGGGAAGGCAATCGCCGCTGCGCTTCGGGACTGATCCGGCTCATACGACCTCACAGTTTCGAGCTTTCACTGCAAAATCAGTACAGCCAGCCCGCAGAAGCGAAGGGAAAAAGGGCCGATGCGGGATGTGGAACGCGGTTCACGTCGTCTATATACTCTCTCAATAGTATGGCGTCAAGCAGGTATCAAATCAGCAGCGGTGAAAACACCGAACGCCGTGGACAAAAAAACTTCTAAATTAGGTGACGTAGAGCCGCGGAACACGTTGGCTCACGGCACACAGCAGATCTGAGGTGACCGTCCCGACTCCGCGCGCCACGCGATTCGCCGGCAGGATATGTGTGCCATCCGTACCATAGATCGTGGCCACATCACCGACCTCTGCGCCTTCCACGTCCGTGACATCGATCATGGTCACGTCCATGGAAATGATGCCGACGATCGGCACGAGCTTCCCGCGCAGAAGCACGTGGCCGCGATTTCCCAGCGAACGGAGAATTCCGTCTCCGTATCCCGCGGCTAGAACGCCGATGCGCGTAAGCCGCTTGGCTACAAACGTCGCGTTGTAGCCTACTCCCGCGCCAACAGGGACGCTGCGTAGGCTGATGATTCGCGAGCGAAGGCTCATCACCGGTTTCAGCGGGAGCCGCACCTCGGCTTCCTCGCGCTTTTCCGAGGGGTCGTAGCCAGGATGGTAGCCATAAAGGATCGCTCCGGGCCGCACCATCTCCGCCCAGGTTTCCGGCCGCGTCACAATCGCCGCGCTGTTCGCCAGGTGCACAATCCCCGGATCGATCCCCAGGGAGCGCAGGCGCTGGAGCGCGGCGTAAAAACGCCCTTCTTGTTCGCGTGTCTGCTGGCCAACGGCGGTATCCGTGAAAACTTCCGACGAAGCAAAGTGCGAAAAAATACCGGTAAGCTGCAGGTGCTTGCACTTTCCCAATTGCCGTGCAAAGCAATCCACCTCGCCGGTCGCAATGCCCAGCCGGTTCATTCCCGTATCGATCTTCAAATGGAAGGTTACCGGCTTCTTACCGCCGCGGCGCGACGCCGCCCGATTCAGTAACTCCAATTGTTCGCAGCGATGAATCACTGCCGTAAGGTCGTAATCCACCAGCCGGTATTCTTCTCCGGGCACGAAACTCGTGAGCACCAGGATCGGCTTTCGAACACCGTTCTGGCGAACCGCGATGCCCTCGTCCGTGCACGTAACGCCGAACCAGTCCGAGCCAGCCTTCTCCAGTGCCTTTGCTACTTCCGGGCCGCCATGGCCGTAGCCATTGCCTTTTACGATGGAGAGAATTTTGCGCGGAGACTCGCGCTTCTCATGCGGCGGATTTACGTACTTGCGAATCGCTGCGAGATTGTACATCAAGGCGGAGAGAGAAACTTCGGCCCATACCGGACGTCGCACTTCTTTGCGGGGACTCTTTTGTGTGCCTGCCATGGGTCTTCCGAATAAAATAGTTTACGCCATTCAGGCGTCCTCGACCTGCCGTCAGATGGGCTGCCGCGTGAATGACAACAACCTTCCTACACTGCAACCCCAAGGCCCTTCCATCCAACCGAGGGGACACTTCTAACTGGCTGCGGAAAAAAAGAACTGGTCATTCTGAGGGCCTTCGACAAGCCTGCTCTCCTACCTTTCCCGGGATGCATCTCCACAGTCGAACGGCGTCCGATTTACCATGTAGGCCGTAAAGCCTCGGCGTTTCTAGGCCGGGGAGAAATTGATTCTCTGCCGCTCCCTCCCCCCTATTTCTTATAAGTGTTGATTCTAAAGAAGCTAGCGCGGTGCCGAAAGACTGATTCAGGAATCTGTGTGCGCAGGGGTCCAAACGCTCAGTGGCGGAAACAGTTCCAGCTGAGACTTTTCAGGCATCCTCGTCAAGATTGCGACGCAGAACTTCGAGGCTCCACATGGGCCAAGGGAATTCTCCGGGGAGGCTAGTCGGCATGCGCAAAGTGTGGGCAAACTGCCGCGCTGTGGCAGCAACTACATGTCCTCGGGGGTGAATTGCGAGAAGGCGTCCGGTGCGGCTTCCTCAAAGCGCGTGAATCGGCTGCGAAAGACAAAATTCACGCTGTCCACCGGCCCGTTGCGCTGCTTGGCGATCTTCAATTCCGTCTCTTCCCTTTCTTCGGGTGTGGCGCCTTGCTTGAAGAAATGTGGCCGGTAGATGAACATCACCACGTCGGCATCTTGCTCGATGGCGCCCGATTCGCGCAGATCCGATAGCTGCGGCCCGCGCTCATCGCGCTCCGGCGCGCGCGTGAGCTGGCTGAGCACCAGCACGGGAATCTGCAGTTCCTTGGCGAGGCCCTTCAATGCCCGCGAGATGCTGGCGACTTCTTCCTGGCGGTTTCCAAAGCGTCCCCGCGCGGTGAGGAGTTGAAGATAATCCACCACCAGCATCGACAATCCTTTGTCGCGCTTTAGCCGCCGGGCCTTGGCTCCAATTTCCAGGACGCTGATCGAGCCTGCGTCATCGATCCACAGCGGCGCGGATGAAATCGTTCCCAGCGATTCCGTCATTCGCCGCCAGTCTTCCCGGCTCAGATGACCAGTGCGGAATTTGTGCGCGTCGATCTGCGCCACGGACGCCACCAGCCGCTGCAGCAGCGATTCCTTGGACATTTCCAGGCTGAACATGGCCACCGGGCGCCCGCCTCGAATCGCAATGTTTTCTATGAGATTCAGCGCCAGGGCTGTTTTCCCTTGCGAAGGGCGCGCCGCCAGAATCAGTAGTTCGGAAGGCTGCAGGCCAGACGTGAGCTTATCCAGCTCGGTGTAACCCGTGGGGATTCCCGTGATGCTCTTCCCCTCGCGGAAGATTCTTTCCAGCCGCTCGAAATTGTCGCGGACGATGTCCTTTATCGGGAGCAATCCGGCCCGCACGCGATCTTCCGCCAGCGCGAAAATCGAGGATTCTGCGCCGTCCAGAATGGCGTCCGCACCGTCCTCACCCTCGAAGGCGCGCTGCTGAATATTGTGTGTGGTGTGAATCAGATTGCGCAGGATCGCCTTCTCCTTGACGATGCGCGCGTAATGCTCGATGTTCGATACCTTGGGCATGCCGTCGGCGAGCGCCGCCAGGTACGGCGCGCCGCCGGAGGCTTCCAGGTCGCCCTTGCGGTTGAGCTCCTCGGTCAGGGTCACAAGGTCGATGGCCTGCTGCCCTTCGCCCAGCGCGATCATCTGTGTGAAGACGCGCCGATGCTGGAGCAGAAAGAAATCCTCCGGACGGAGATGTTCGATCGCCCGATTCAGCGCGTTGTTGTCCAGCAAAATCGCGCCAAGAACGGAGCGCTCGGCGTCCAGATTATTCGGCAAAGGCTTCTCGAGCGTGGCGTCAACAGGCATGGAGGTCTCTTTTGTGGTTCGCCTTTTCTTCGCTTTTGTACCACGATCTCCGCGGGAGGGCAAGCGGAGAAATTTTCATGCCCGGTACGAACACTTACTTGTTCAAAGCGATGGCGTATTGTGGGTGGAAGTAAAGCGCGCGTCAATTAGAGTGCCTGTGCATGGCCTCGGAAATCTCTGCAAAACTTTCCAGGCCAAAAAAGCGGGGGCCTCCGCCGCAGCGGAGGCCCCCCGGGAGCAACCGTTTTGATCGGAGCTGTTCTAAGCTTCCTTCTCGACGTTCACCTTGATCTGCGCAGTTACATCGCGGAACACCTTGATGGTCACGGGAAATTCCCCGATGGTCTTGAGGGGCTCGCCAAGCTGTGCCTGACGTTTGTCAATCTTGAAGCCCTGCGCCGCGAGTCCTTCCGCGATATCCGCAGAGGTAACTGAGCCGAACATCTGATCGTTCTCCCCAGTCTTGCGCGTAAACTTCAGCGCCACGCCATTCAGCAGTTCGGCTTGCTTCTGCGCGGCTTCCACTTCGGTGGCCGTTTTCTTGGCCAGTGACGTGCGAATCCGCTCAATCGCCTTCAAGTTACCTACAGTCGCCTCTACGGCAAGCTTTTGTGGCAGAAGAAAATTGCGCGCATAGCCCGGCTTCACGGTGACAACGTCACCGCGGCGACCCAGCTTTTCAATGTCTTCCTGAAGAATGATTTGCATATCTTCTCTCTTGGCTCCTGTTTCTTTACCCCCGTGGGGGCCTACGCCTTGGGCACTTCGGCGGCTGGCACCGGTGTCACCGGGGCCGGCGTTAGTGTTCCATGCGCTGGCGCGGCATGAGCCGCTCCAGGCACGACCACGCGGGGCGCTTGCGTTCCTGCGGCGCTGCCCGCAAATGGCAGCAGGGCGATGTTGCGTGCCCGCTTGATGGCCACGCCCAGCCAGCGCTGATGACGCGCGCAAACGCCGGTCATCCGTCGCGGCAGAATCTTGCCACGCTCCTGCACGAACTGCGACAGGATGTCCGCGCGTTTGTAGTCGATGAAGTCCATCTTCTCGACGCAGAACTTGCAAACCTTCTTCTTGCGAAAATACTGGCGCTTGCCCCGGGGCCGGCCACCGGGACCACCCGGGCCGCCACCGCCGGGTCCGCCTTCGCGCCGCGGACCACCGTGCCCGCCGCCCGGGCCGCCGTGACCTCCGCCATGACCGCCTTCACGCCGCGGAGCCCCGCCGGGCGCTGATGCTTGTTTCTGTTCTTCTGCCATACCTTCCACCCTTTCACTCATCGCCCGGCATTGCCGGGGTCAATCTGCTGGTGAGCCCGGTCGAGCCGATGCCACTTTTCTCGATTCAAAAAACTCTTTCGGCGAGCGCAGAACTAGCTGCTAGCCGCGGCCTGTTCTGGCGCTGCCGCCGCTGGTGCGGGAGCAGGTGTGCGGCGCGGACGCCGCGCGGCGCGCTTCTCGCGCTTCTGCGAAAGCTTCTTCTGGCGCTTCAGATCCTCGTCCAGCCGTACCGTCTGATACTTGATCACCGGGTCCTGCACGCGCAGACGGCGCTCCAGCTCGGCAATCAGCTCACCATGCGTGGTGCGGATTTCCTGGTGAACGTAGATACCTTCGCGGTGCTTGGCCACGCGATACGCGAGCTTGCGTGTGCCCCAGTGCTCGGTCTTCTCGATCTTGCCGCCTTTTTCCGCGCAGGTGTGCTCGATGACCGTGAGGACTTTCTTGATCTCGTCTTCCGGCGTCGCCGGCCGCACGATAAAAACCAAATCGTAATAACGCTCTTCCATGATGACCTCTTTCCATTCACTCCGGGCACGCAGCCCGGCAAAATCGTCTCTACTTCTCTTCCGGCTCTTCCACGTCGGCCGGTTTCCGCCGGTTGTACTTCGTCATCGCCGCGTCGAGGCCCTGAGTCAGGATCATCTCCACCGCGTCCCCGGCTTCACCGATCATTTCCGCCGCTACTTCCAGCTCCGCTTTCTTCATCGGCCGCAGCACGTATTCCTTGCGGCTGGTCAACGGATGATCGGGTCGACAACCCAGCCGCAGCCTCGCAAATTCCTGGGTGCCGACCAAGCTGATCACCGACTTCGCGCCGTTATGGCTTCCCGCGCTGCCGTCGGGATGAATTCGAATCGTTCCCAGCTGCAGTTGCGCCTCATCCCACAGCACCAGCAGATCTCGCACATCCAGCTCGTACTTCTCCAGCAGCTCTCGTACGGAAATGCCGCTGAGATTCATGTACGTCTGCGGCTTCGCCAGGATCACTTCTTCCCCGGCGATCTTTCCTCGGCCCACCAGCGCCTTGGCCTCGGGCCGTTCCACGCGAATCCCGCCGCGATTCGCGAGTTCATCCACGGCCATGAAACCCAGGTTATGCGGCGTCCAGTGATACTCCGGATCGGGATTCCCAAGTCCGACAATGAGCCGCATAAGCGTTTTTCCAGCCGTCCGCCGAACGCCGGCTTCTTCTCCCGCAGTGATGCGTTACTTTTTCTTCTCGCCCTTGTCGCTCTTCTCCACCTTGGGTTTGACTTCCGTCTCGGCGCCTTCTTCGCCTTCCACTTCCTTCTTGCCCTTCTTGATGACTTCCGGCTCGGCTGGCGTTGCCGCTTCCGCTGCCACGGCCTCCGCGGGCTTCTCCTCTTCCACCTTCAGCGCCACCACGTGCGCCAGCACGCGTTCCGGCTCGGTAATCAACTTCATCTTGGCCGTGTCGAGCGGCAATTCATTGGCGCGAAGCTGCTTGCCAAGCATCAACCCGCTGACATCCACCTTGAACTCCGTCGGGATATCCGCCGGCAAGCATTCGATTTCCACTTCGCGTGTGACCACCTCGAAAACTCCACCCTGCACCTTCACGCCGGAAGGCTCGCCAAACGTGTGCACGGGAACCTTCACCTTCATACGGACGTCCATGGCCACGCGCAGAAGATCCACATGTAGTAATTTCCCACTGGTGGGATCAACCAGCCAATCCTTCAGAATCGCGGGCTCCTGCTTCCCGCCGAGATCCACCTGAAAAAGGGTGTTATGCCCGCTCTCGGACCGGAGAATCGCGCCAACCTGTTTGGCGTTCAGCGCCAGTGTGAGGGCCGCGCCTTTCCCGCCATACAGGACCGCCGGCACCTGGCCGGTCTGCCGGAGCCGCCGGGCTTCATTCTTGCCGCGCAAGGCGCGGGGCGAACCTTCCACTACAATCTTCTCTGCCATGTCCTTCTTCCCTTCTTGAATTCCAAGTGGGACAAGCATTCTGGCCTGTCCTCTTGCTGAAATTTCCCGCGGACAGACGGGAATGTCCGTCCCACAAAACTAAATAAACAGTTCGCTGATGGAGGTCTCTTCGTGAATCGATCGAATCCCGCGCGCCAGCAAATCCGCGACGCTCAACACTTTGATCTTCCCCATCTTCTTCCCTGCTTCGCTCAACGGCACGGAGTCCGTCGCCACCACTTCGGTAATGATCGATTTCGCGATCCGCTCCACTGCCGGACCGGAAAGTACTGCATGGGTGCACGCCGCATAGACTTGCGTGGCTCCTTCGCGCGCCAGCGCCTCGGCCGTCTTCACCAGCGTCCCCGCCGTATCGATAATGTCGTCCACGATCAGCGCACTGCGTCTGCGAACGTCGCCGATCAGGTTCATCACTTCGCTGACATCCACGTCCACGCGGCGCTTGTCCACGATGGCCAGCGGCGCATCTAGCTTCTTCGCGAAAAACCGCGCCCGCTCCACTCCGCCTGCATCCGGCGAAACCACCGTTAGATTCGGCAGCTTCATGTGCCGAAAATGTTCCACCAGCACAGGCGAACCATATAAGTGATCCACGGGCACGTCGAAATAGCCCTGAATCTGTGGCGCGTGCAAATCCAATGTGAGTGCCCGGCTGGCACCGGCCGTTTCCAGCAAGTCCGCCACGAGTTTCGCGGAGATCGGAACCCGGGGCTTGTCTTTGCGGTCCTGCCGCGCATAGCAGTAATACGGCAGCACCGCCGTAATTCGCCACGCCGACGCGCGCTTAAACGCGTCGATCATCAGCAGCAGTTCCAACAGGTGGCTGTCCACGGGGGCATGGCACGGTTGCACGACGAATACGTCCGCGCCGCGCACATTCTCCAAAATTTGGAAATAAATCTCACCGTCGCTGAATCGCCCCAGCAGCGCTTTGCCCAGCGGCACGTCCAAGTGGCGGCAGATACTCTCCGCCAGTATCGGATTCGCGGTCCCGGAGAAAATCTTGAATCGGTCGTCGTTCACGACGCTCGCGCTCCGTGTGGCCATTCAGCGGCCACACCACCATGCAGGCCACCGTACCGGAAGGATCTTTCAAACGAGATGGACACGAAGAGACGCTGAGGCAGAATCCACGACACGCTCCGAGACTACTCGGCGATGCGCATCAAACGAGCGTACCTCTCGCGCGAGACAGTCTCGCAAACGAAGGTCTGATCGTGCGGAAACCCAACAGCGGCTCGGCGCGCCGTCGCTGGGCTCGGGAAAACTCCAAACACCGCCGAACCGCTACCCGCCAGCGAGGCTCCTGCAGCTCCTTTTTGGAGCAACTCCCGCTTGATTTGATCAAGCCGGGGATGCCGCCGGAAAACCGCCCCCTCAAAATCATTCGAAAGGCCGCTTCCCGGCCCACTCCAGCATAGAGCACAGAACTCAAAGAGCTTAGAGGTTCCCGCGAATTTTGTCAACCCAACCGGCCTAGCCTTAACCCAGCGATACGCGTCCGGCGTCGAGACATGAATCTTTTTCGGCGAGACAACCAGGACATGTAGCTTCGGGATATCGGGCAGCGGATAGATCTCGTCGCCCTTGTTCACACCCAGTGCCCGCCCGCCAAACAGGAAAAACGGCACATCCGCGCCCAACGATGAACAAATTTCCATCAAACGTGCTGCCGACAGCGTCTTTTTCGCGAGCCGCAGATATCCCCGCAGTGCCGCGGCGGCGTCGCTAGATCCCCCGCCCAGCCCCCGCCCGGCAGGGATCGCTTTGCTTAGCTCGATTTCGACCCCGCCGCGGATTCTCAGTTCCCGCTGCAGCGCATCCACGGCGCGATACACGAGATTTTTCTCCACCGGTTCTGCGGAGAGCGGCTGGTTTCCCTCGACGGTCAGGGTAATTGCTGGGCGGCGCGATGTACGCAGCCGCAATTCGTCGTGCACCGAGATGGTCTGAAAAATGGTCCGCAATTCGTGAAATCCATCCGCGCGTTTGCCGAGGATATCCAGGCGAAGGTTGATTTTTGCGAAAGCGGGAATGCGCACTTCGGACATGCGCGGAACTACGGCTTAGCGTCGCTGGTCGTGGACTTTTGCGCCACGCGATGCTTCGATCGCGAGATCTTCTTTTCGAGTTCCGCGACTTTATCGGTCTCCATGTCCGCGGGCAGCGAGCGGCGCCATTCCACCAGAGATTTTTCCCATTCCGCGGCGGCTAGATCGCCCCGGCCCGTCTTGGCGTAGAGATCGCCGAGGTGCGAATGTATCGTCGCGTCGTGCCTTTCGCGCTCCACGGCCTTCCGGAGCGTGCTCTCCGAAGGGCCGAACTTGCTCTCTTTGAAATAAATCCAGCCGAGGCTATCGAGGTACGCCCCGTTGAAAGGGTCTTCCTTCAGCGCCTGTTGGACCAGCGCTTCCGCTTCGTCAAGCCGTATCCCCAAGTCGCCCAGCATGTAGCCATAATAATTCAACACCGGAGCATTTCTCGGATTTACGGCAAGCACTTTCTTGAACTGCTCCTCGGCCTTGTCGAAAAACTTCTGCCGCTCATAGATCGCGCCGAGCAGAAACCACACCATTTCGTTCTCGCGCGCCTGCCCCGGCAGCACTTCCGCGGCGCGAGCCGCCTCTTCGGCTTCCTTGTAGCGCCGCCCGCGCTCGTACACTTGCGCGATGTTCAAATACGTCTCGCGGTCTCCCGCATCGCCGTGGAGTTGCGTTCTCAGAATCTTGACCGCCTCGTCTGTCTGTCCGTTCTCGCCGAGCAACAGCGCGTGACTTGTGCGAATCGCGGGATCGGCCGGGTATTTCGCCAGCGCTTCCTTGCCCGTCTGTAGGGCTTTGGGCAGGTCTTTTGCCGCGCGGTACGTATCCATGATCATCATCCGCGCGCGGCGATCCTCTTCGTCCCCCAGATGCCCCAACTCCTCGAAGGTATAAGTCGCGGCCTGATAATTTTGCGTATCGCGATAAAGCTGCCCGAGTTGCTGATACAGGATGGCCAGCGACCGCCGCCGCGACGACGCCGCGGGAGGCTGTCCCTTGATGCCCGTCACGGCGTCCGACAAGACGCGGATGGCATCTTCAAAGCGCCCCTGCGCCTGGTACAGCATGGCCTCGTTGTACATTACTTCCAGGCTGCCCGGTGCGTACTGCCGCGCCTTCACGAGATTCTCTTCTGCCTTATCGAGCCGGTGCAGTTCGCGGTAAATCTGGGCGATTCGCAAATACACGTCCGAATCGTCCGGCATCACGTCCGCAAGCTTCTCGTACACCTTCAACGCTTCGGAATATTTCTCTTCGGCCAGCAAAGTCTGCCCCAGCCCGCGCTGGTGGCTCACCTCCGAAGGATCGAGTTCAGCGGCCTGGCGGTAGGCCTCTTCCGCTTTCTCCAACTCATGCGCCTGGGTGTGGGCATCGCCCAGAAGATCCAGCAGCACCGGTGTAGGAGAATGTGCGGTGATTCCCTCGAGCAGCGTAACCGCCTGGGGGGACTTGCCCTGGTCCATCAGCAACTGTGTCAATTGCTCGACCGCCGGTTCGTTTTCCGGATCGTTCTTCAGGATGCTCCTCAGAACCTGTTCGGCCTTGTCGTGTTCGTTCTTCAGCCGGTAAAGACGCGCCAGCCACAATGCCGACTCGCTATCCGCAGGATCGAGCCGGTTAATCTCGCGGTATTGCTCGATGGCGCGGTTCACCGTTTCCGACTGGCCGCTGCTCACACTGACGTCCCCCAGGCTCCGCAAATAGATCCGCCCCAGCAGCCGGCGCGATTGCACGTTATCCGGGTCGCGTTTCAGGATTTCCTGCGCTTCGGCTACGGCATCGTGAATCCGCTGCGCCTTCCAGTACATCTCCGCCAGCCGTTCGCCGATGACCTGCGACTTCGGATCCAAGGCATACGCTTTCTTGTACGCCTCGATCGCCTTTGTGGCGTATTCCGCGTTACTGCTCGCTTCGTACTGCTGTTCGTAGATGTGGCCGATCGTGAAGTTGTAGTAGGCCTCGGCGCGCGTGGAGTCTTTTTCGAGAGCGGCGGTTTTCGAGTCGGCAGATTGCTCCTGCATCGCAGCAGGAGAATCGGTCATCTTTTCAGTCCCCGGGTTAGCGGGCATCTGCGCCACGGCAGCCGCGCCGGTGGCACCCGTTAACAGTATGGCAAGAGTAACCCGTCTAAGGTTCATCATAGCCCCAGAAACTTAAAGTATCCCATGCGGCCGAAACGCGGTCAAAAACCAAATGGCAGACGTTTCCAGAGCTTGGGCGCCCCCGGAGATTGGATGCAGCCCAGCGGAGAAACGTTCTCAACCGGGGGGCCGGAGGTGAACTACAGAGCAAATTTCAGTGCAGAAAGTGCCGCATACCAGTAAACACCATGGCTAGGCTCAGCCGATCGGCGGCGGCTATGACCTCTGCATCGCGCACCGAACCGCCAGGCTGGATCACCGCCGTCGCTCCCGCTTTCGCTGCTTCTTCAACTCCGTCCGCAAAGGGAAAGAATGCGTCGGAAGCAACCACCGTACCGGCCAGCGAAGATTGCGCCTTCATCACCGCAATTCTCACGGAATCGACCCGGCTCATCTGTCCTGCGCCGACGCCCAGCGTCGCGCCATCCTTGGCGAAGACGATGGCATTCGACTTCACGTGCTTCGCCACTTTCCACGCGAAGCGCATGGCGTGCATCTCTTCGGCCGTTGGCGCACGCTTGGTCACCATGCGCAGGTCGTCGTCCTTGATCTCCCCCAGGTCCGGCTGCTGCACAAGCATCCCCCCAAGAATGCGCTTGAGCTGCAATTCGCGTTCCGGCTCCAGGCCACCCGCGGGCAGCTCCAGCAGCCGCAGGTTTTTCTTCGCCGCGAAGATTTCTTTTGCGCGGTCCGCAAAGCCGGGCGCGGCGATGCATTCCACGAAAAGTTTCGCGACCTCTTCCGCGGCTGCGGTATCCACCGCGCGGTTGAATGCCAGCACCCCGCCGAAGGCCGAGACCGGGTCGCACGCCAAGGCCTTCAAGTACGCATCGACCAGCGTTTCTCGCTCCGCGGCCCCGCAGGGATTGTTGTGCTTGATAATCACCGCCGCTGGATTCTTGAATTTCGCGGCCAGGCTCCGTGCCGCCTCCAGATCAACGAGATTGTTGTAGGAAAGTTCCTTGCCCTGGAGTTGCTTCGCCGCCGCCAAACCCAGCGGGGCGCGCTCCGCCGGAACATACAGAGCCGCGGCTTGGTGGGGATTTTCCCCGTACCGCAATTCCTGCTGTCGCCGCAAAACGATATGCACGAATTCCGGGAGCACTGGTTTCGCTTCCAGGGCAACCCGCCCGGATCCCGCCGACAGCCGTTCCAATTCCGTAGCGATCATGCCGTCGTACCGCGAAGTCCTGGCGAAAACTTTTCGTGCCAGCTCCAGCCGTGTCGCCAGCGTCGTTTCGCCCGCGCTCTCGATTTGCCTCGCCACACGCTCGAAATCCGCTGCGTCCGTCACCACCGTCACGCTCTCGAAATTCTTCGCCGCCGATCGCAGCATCGTCGGTCCGCCGATGTCGATGTTCTCGATCAGCTCTGTGGCCGTCAGACCCGCTTTCGCTGCCGTCGCTTCAAACGGATACAGATTCACCGCCACCAGATCGATCGGCGCGATTCCGTATTCGGCAGCCTGTTTCTCGTCTTCCGTGTGCCCCCGCCGGAAGAGCAGCCCTCCGTGCACTTTGGGGTGTAGGGTTTTTACGCGTCCGCCCAGCATTTCGGGCCAGCCCGTGAAATCTGAAACATCGCGAACAGCGATTCCTGCTTCACGCAACAGCTTGGCGGTCCCGCCCGTCGAAAGAATCTCGATCTTCTGCGCGGCCAGCCGCTTGGCAAATTCCACGACCCCGGTCTTGTCAAACACGCTGATCAGCGCGCGCCGCACCGCCATGGATTCCTCCACATTGAGAAAAGCACAACAGTGTAAGGGGATGACGCGAATAGGGAAAGTACAAAACCTGTGGGAAACGCCGGGGAGTGCTTACGCCTTCACGAGGGCTTTCAGTTTGACATGGCCTTGGACTACTTCCACGACATATTCGACGTCGCGGCATTTCTTCTGCGTTTGCAATTCTTTTGTTTTCTTGCGCACGAATTCGTTGAAGCTAGAGCGCGAAAGATTTTCCGTCTCTTCGCCGGCGGTCTGCTTAGCCTGCAGGAACGCCCGGTACAACTGGTCGACCTTCTCTGTTTCACGCTCCGGCTCGGAGCAGGTAATGCGAAATGCTCTGGACTCACCCGCCACGGCTGCAGTCGCGTGCTCTTCGGCTTCTTTTTTAGCGCGGGCCGCTTCGATCTCCTTGGCGGCCGCGCCGAAGTGCCGCTGGATTTTCCCTTCTTCTTTCTGCGCCGTTCGCTTCCTAAAGATGTCTTTATATTTTGCGTAGGTTTGCGAGAGGTTGTTGAAACGGAACCGTTGCGCGAACTTGAGTTCGCCGCCGCGTTCCGCATAGCGCTTCACGATAATATCGATGCGCCATTCGATCTCCGTGGGCGGACGCTTCCTGCCTCCCCCGAAATACTGGTCGTATTCGATCTTGAGCTGACGGATGTCCCGTTCGAGCTGGCCCAGCTCTTCGTCGATGGTCGCCATGCGTAGAGAAATCCCTCGAGTCTCCATGCTAGGAGTACGGAAGAACGGAGTCAACCGGGCGGATCCATTCGCGACCATGCCCATCCGGCAGCACGCGCGGTCGCGCCCCGGGGCGCCGGTTATCGGCATTGCCCGCCGCTTCGCACTGTGCTGAAATGTTCGCATGGAAACGCGCGGTAGGAGAACGGTTTCAGCGGAGCGGGCGGAATTGCTGCGGAAGATTCCGTCGGTGGATGAACTGCTGCTGCAGCCGCGACTGGCGGCACTCTCGAAACGCGCGGACCGCAACTTGGTCGTCGAAGTCACGCGTGCTGCGCTTGCGGATTTGCGTGCACGCATCACAGGTGATTCGAATTGGACAGCCATCAGTCTGGACTCCGCTTCCGTGGAAGAGCTCATCTCGGACCAAGTGGAAAAAATTCTGTCGCGCTCGCTGCAGCCGGTCATTAACGCGACCGGAGTGATTTTGCACACGAATCTGGGCCGCGCGCCGTTGCCGGAAACAGTCGTGGACGAATTCCGGCGCACGGCGACGCAATATTCGAACCTGGAATACGATCTGGAAGCGGGTGCGCGGGGGAAGCGGGATGTGCATACATCCGAATTGCTGACCCGACTCACGGGGGCGGAAGCCGCCGTTGTGGTCAACAATTGCGCGGCGGGGGTGCTGGTGACGCTTGCGGCACTGGCACGGGGCGGCGAAGTGATCGTTTCGCGCGGAGAGCTGATTGAAATCGGGGACGGCTTTCGAATTCCGGAGATTATGGAGCAGAGCGGCGCGGTCCTTCGCGAAGTCGGGACAACCAATCGCACGCACCTTGCGGACTACGGAAACGCAATCAACGAAAAGACGCGCATTTTGTTGCGCGTGCATCCCTCGAATTTCAAGGTGACTGGATTTACCGATAAACCTTCGATCGAAGAACTGGTGGCGCTCAGCCAGCAGAAGGGGTTGCCGCTCGTGGAGGATCTCGGCTCAGGCTGCCTCGTGGATCTTTCCGAGTATGGCGTCAGCGAGCCAACCGTGAAGCAAAGTGTCCAGGCTGGTGTTTCCGTGGTGATGTTCAGCGGCGACAAGCTGCTGGGGGGTCCGCAGGCGGGTGTCATCGCGGGGAAAAAAGAGCTCATCGCCCGCATCCGGCGCCACCCGCTGTTTCGCGCACTGCGTGTGGACAAACTCACTATCGCCGCGCTGGAAGCCACTCTCGGGTCCTATCTTCGCGCGGCCTGGGAGGAAATCCCCGTCATTTGCATGATTCGCGCGACTCCGCAGGAACTGAAGCGCCGCGCGGAGAATTTCATTCGCGAGCTGCGCCCCGAACTCCCTCTCGATGAAGTCGAGATTGAAATCGCGGATGGAAGTTCTCTCGTTGGCGGTGGCTCAACACCTTCGCAATCGCTTCCTAGTAAGATGATTCGAATCGCCAGCGCGCGCTATTCCGCGGCGAAACTCGAACAGCGGCTTCGCTGTGCCCCCGCCGGAGTCTCGGTAATCGCCCGCGTGGAGGACGACCGGCTCATCCTGGACCTCCGCACGGTATTCCCCGAGCAGGAGCCAGTTTTGGTGAAGACGCTCGCCGCCGCGCTTCACTAGCCTGGAATTTGCGGCTATCGTTCCGGTCAATTCCGGCGTCGAAGAAAGCAAGTGAAGGTTGTAGCCGGAATCACAGCCGGTAGCCACGCGTGTGGGGCTCCTGGTGAGGAAAAGGCCATGTTGGAAAACCTGCAGCAAGACATCCGCTACGGAATTCGGACGCTCGGGAAGAATCCGGGGTTCACAGTTATTGCGGTACTAACGCTGGCGCTGGGGATTGGGGCGAACACGGCAATCTTCAGCGTGGTCGAAAACCTGCTGCTGCGGGCGCTGCCTTATCGGCAGCCTGAACGGCTAGTGGAGATCGCGAACACGTATCTGCCTCAGATTCCCAGAGCGGGATTGTCTCCCGGGGATTACGCGGACTGGCGACGTCAAAACGCGAGCTTTTCGGAGATGGGAGCGTGCGCGGAGATTTTGCAGGGATTCAACTTGTCTGGCGAGGGCGAGGCACAACGCGTCCGGGCAGCCTACGCGGACGCGGGACTCTTCCCGATGCTGGGGATTCGTTCGGTAGTGGGGCGATCGTTTGTACCGGAAGAAGACCGGACGGGAAGCGCGCCGGTGGTGATCCTGGGCCACCGGCTATGGCAAAGCCGTTATGGTGGAGATCCGCGCCTGGTGGGCCGCAGCATTTCTCTCGACAACCAGCGCTACACGGTCGTGGGCGTTCTGCCTGCCGGGTTGCAACTCTCGCGATCCGCCGATTTGTGGATGCCCTTTGGCCAATTCAATGACGACCTAACCGAGCACGTACATCATGTATTCGTGGCCATCGCGCGGCTAAAGCCGGGAATCAGCTTGGCACAGGCACGGGATGAGGTGGGCAGGCTCCATCAACAAGAGGCCATCGCCTACCCGGATGCACCTAGGAATTTTGGCGCGCTGGTGGAGCCGATTCAGGATGCGGCGGCGGCTAGGCTGCGCACCACCTTATTGGTGTTGTTTGGAGCCGTGGGGGTGGTGTTGCTGATTGCTTGCGCGAATCTTGTGAATCTGCTGCTGGTGCGGAACGCGACGCGGGAACGAGAAGTCGCGGTGCGGACGGCGCTGGGCGCGAGCCCGTGGCGATTGATCCGCCAGCTGCTCACGGAGAGCATGCTGCTTTCCTTGTTTGGCGGCGCACTGGGCCTGCTGTTTGCTGTTGTCGGACTGAAAGCGTTGCTGGCCTTTGTCCCCGCTGACCTCGGGGTGCTGCGTGAGGCCGGTCTGAA
>QHYZ01000169.1 GCA_003225295.1 Acidobacteriota bacterium
CCTCTGCCGTGACAGTTGGCCTTTCAACCGCTGGCACACACAGAATCAGTAGGTTAGACGTGCGGTGGTCGGCAACCGTTGGACTTATCGGGATTCGCTGGCTCGTTTTTGTGCAACGATTTGTGCAACGCGGATGACTATTTCTGCGTGCGCGAATCTATCGCACACGCCTCTTTCTCGCATTGCACCTTGGCTTCGGTGAGTTTTGAGGAGCCAGATGTCACCTCTTATCGTCCCTTTATTGTACCCAGATTTGGCCGAGTTACTGAAATCCTCAGACCCCATAACATTCCGGCTAGCCGTTTATAACCGGCAATCAGAATCGGGCCGCCAGATTGCATACACGCGGACTTGCCGAATATCGCCGGCATCTTCCTATTCGCCCCGCAAAGCCAGCATGGGATCCGTACTCGATGCGCGTCTCGCGGGTAGTGCAGAAGCTGCCAGCGCCAGCAGCAGCATTGCGATGGCAGAAAGTGCAAGCACACCCGGATCAAACGGGCTTACTTCAAACAGAAAGGAACGCAGCAAACGGGATGCGGCCACGGCCCCAAGCAAACCCAAGCCACAGCCAACAGCCGCAAGCTTGGCGCCGGAACTCAGGATGAGCAGGATCACTTCGGAGCGCTGGCCGCCAAGCGCCATGCGCACCGCCATTTCCTGTTCGCGCAATGCCACTGAGAACGCAATCACGGCATAGATCCCGAGAACACTGAGCAACACCGCAGCGATGGCAAACGAGGAAATCAGCACAGTATTGAAGCGTCGCGGCGCCTCACTTTTCGAGATGGCGTGCTCCATCGTTTGCATCTGGTAGAGCGGCAACTGCGGGTCAATCTTCCGCACCGTTGCGCGGAGCGTGCCTTGCATCCCCTCCGGAGCCATACGGCTGCGCAGAACGATCCAGCCGTCGGCGGCGCTCAATTCACCGGGGCTGGCGAAAACTCCTTCACTTGCAACAGTCTGTGTTACCGGCTGGTATACCTGTGGCATCGTCTCCGCATCGCGCGACTCCAGCGTGACGTCATCGACCTCGCCCACCACCGTCATCCACGGCGTGGAGGTCTCCGGCATGCCCCGGCGCAGCCGTTTGCCGATCGGGTCCTGGCCTGGCCAGTAGCGCTCGGCCATCTTGCGATTCACGATAGCCACCAACTGCGAGCCGGCATTATCCGACTCGGTAAAGACGCGGCCGCGGAGCACACGAATGCCCAGCGCTTCGAAGGGATCGCTCTCGACCAACGACATCGCTGCCATATTCAACCCAGCGCCCTTGGGAGAAACATAGCCCTCGATCGTGAAACCGATGCCCCAGTTATTGCCGGCCGCAGGCAAAAACGAAGTGATGCCAATAGCATCTACGCCAGGCAGATGCCCCACGTCGTTCAGCAGAGTTCTCGTGAATTCGTCGATCGCAGACTGTGTTGCGTATCGCTGCTGCGGCAGAACGTAGAGGGCAGCCAGCGTATTGTCGGGGCGGAAGCCCAATTTCACATCGCGCATCTTTTCGAAGCTGCGCAGCAATAGGCCGGAGGCGGTAAGCAGGGTCAGCGCCACGGCAATCTCCGCCACCACCAGTGCCGAGCGTAGCCTGGCATGGCCGCTTCCCGAGGTGCCGGTGCGTCCGCCTTCTTTGAGCGACTCATTCACGCTTGTCCTGATTGCGGCAAATGCTGGAGCCAATCCGCAGAGGAAGCCGGTCAGCAGCGCCAGTCCCAGCGCGAAGAGCATGACCGGCCAGTCCAAGCCAATCTCATTGACGCGAGGTAGCGTTTGCGGTAGCAGGCTTACGCCCACCCGCAGAGCGAGAGCCGCCAGTGCCAGCCCTATCGCGCCACCGGCAATACTCAAGACCATGCTGTCCACGACGGCGTGTCGGAGTAATGTGGCCGTGCGAGCACCCAGGGCGAGCCGCACCGCGATCTCTCTCCGTCTGCGGATAGCACGCACCAGCAGAAGCCCCGCCAGGTTCGCACAGGCGATCAGCAGAACAACGATCACTGCCAAGAGCAGGGTGCGCACCAAGGGTCGCGCCTGCCCCACCGTGTCTTCTTGCAGCGGCGTCGCCACCGCGTGAATACGAAGACTGCGCATGTAGGCCGGATAGTCGCGCATCGTCTCCTGAGCCACTCGCTCCGCATCACTCTGCGCCCGCTCGGCAGTGATGCCGGGCTTTAAGCGCCCCACCATGCGAGAGTTCCCCGACGCCGCGCTGCCCGCCGTAAATTCCTCTGGCTGCAGGCTGAGCGGAAGCCAAAGCTCGCTCTGGTTCACATTCCCAGGGTTGAGCGGAAACTCGAAATTGCGGGGCATCACGCCGATCACGGTGTAAGGCTTACGGTAGAGAAGGATCTTGCTCCCCAGTACATTCGCGTCGCCGTGGAAGCGGCTCCGCCACATGCCATAGCTCAGCACCGCCACTTGTTGGCCTTCTTCGTCGTCCTGTTGCGTGAACTTGCGCCCCAGCACTGGTGGCACTCCCAGCGCGGCAAAGACCTCGCCGCTCATCCGCGTCGCATTCACCGCCGCCGGTTCGCCCGCGCCGGATAGTTCAAACAATCTTTGCCGATAGCCGCCCAGGTGGCTAAAGCTTTCCGTATCGCGCATGTAATTGCGGATGTCGGGAGCGGTTACGCTGGAGTGAGTGCAGGACGCGCAGTGCGAGCCTTCACGCACATCTCCCAAGATGACCAGACGATCCGGATCGGGGAACGGCAGCGGACGCAGCAGTACTCCTTCGACGATGGAAAAAATCGCCGTCGTCGCCCCGATGCCCAGCGCCAACATCAGGATGGCCGTCACTGTAAATCCGGGAGACTTACGCAGTTGGCGTAGGGTATATCGAACGTCTTGCGGAATCTGGCTCAGCCCTTGAAACGTTCGCTCGTCGCGATGCCGTTGCTTCGCCTGCTCCACACCTCCGTAAGCGAGTCTCGCCGCCCGTCGTGCATCTTCAGGCGTCATGCCCTGGCGCAGATATTCGTCTTCCAGCAACACCAGATGCGCGCCAATTTCTCTTGCCAGTTCCGCTTCCACTTTGGAGTCGGCGAAGAGCAGATAAAGCCTCAGAAGGACGCGTCTCAGGTGCTTCATGGCTAAGACTCCTCAAGCAAGACCCGTTCCACCAGAGCCGACATTCTTCTCCACCCCTGTGTCTCTTCCTTTAAGGCCTTCTGTCCCGCTTTGGTGATTTCGTAGTATTTGGCTTCCCGGTTGCTCTCGGTTCTTCCCCAGGTTCCCTTAATCCACTCGTACTGCTCCAGCCGCACTAATGCTGGATAGAGTGTGCCCTGATTGAGGTTGAGCAACCGATCGGAGATCTGCTGGAGACGCGTGGCAATTTGATAAGCATGTTGTGCGCCCATCGTCGCGAGTGTGCGCAAAACAATGAGATCAAGTGTCCCCTGCAGCAGCTGGATTGATTCTTTTTCTTTATTAGACATCCAAGTGGTCTCTCTAAGGAGAGACTACTACGTTTCACTTGGTTGTCAAGTGCACTTCGTTCGGAAATAACCCGTCGAGGAACACCCCGCAGGCGCTGGCTGTCCGGGGCCTTCGGAACCACACGACAATGGAAGTCAGCCTCTCGCGCATCCATCGCGAGCAGCTACCATGATCAATGTACGCGGGCCCGGAACATTTTCATCCTTCGTTGTGGTACGAAGGACCATGTCTTACTCGTGCCGCAGAGCCGCCAGCGGATCAATTCGGGACGCCCGCCTTGCCGGCGCATAGCCAGCGAGAATCGCGGTGCTTAGGAGGACGACACCGGCGAGCGCCAGGGTTCCCGGATCATTGGGCTGCGTGTCGAACAGAATAGAACGCGGCGCAGAACCATCCATACCACAGCGCCGCGTTGTGCGCCCAGAGCCATACGGATTCCAATCTCGCCGACCTGCCGCGCGACGCTGTAGGACATCGTCCCGTAGAGTCCCAGGCACTCTCGGCGAATCGTGATAGATTCCGTTCGGCCTGGGCTTACCCTACAACGAAGCATGCACACTCGCGTGATGAGGGAACCAAACTCCTGAC
Source organism: Acidobacteriota bacterium (assembly GCA_003225295.1). Classification (GTDB taxonomy): domain Bacteria; phylum Acidobacteriota; class Terriglobia; order Acidiferrales; family UBA7541; genus Acidiferrum. Next base: position 4,033 of record QHYZ01000169.1, read on the forward strand.
GGAGGTGTCTCAATGAATGTGCGGATACGTTCGATGCCGGTCCTGCCGGTTGTTTTGCCGTTTCTCCTTATTGCAGCCCTCACCCACTCGCTCAGTCTTGCAGCCATTGCTCAAAATCAGGCGCAAAAGGAATCTGCTTCTTTCAAGAACGTTGAAGAGACCGTGTCGAAACTCTTGTCGGTGCCGGTATACACGGCGTCAGATGAAAAGCTTCTGAACGAGGCACGTGATAGGGCCACTCTTGCAATCACGAGAATCGTGAGCGAGCAAGAAATGAACTCTCCTGAAACAGGAAGGCGAATTCTTCTCATCCTGCACTTGGCGTTGGAGGCCCCCCAATCCATCATCGAGCGGAACAACAAGACCCCGAAGGCAGCACTGCGTTTGCTCGACCAGTTGGAGCATACCGATTACGGGCGGCAGCCCAACGTAATCGGCAATGCACGATTTGAAATCAAGCATAATTCATCCACCGGGTGGCCTCTGGAGCCTGTAACTCTACCCGGAGAGGCTGTCATTGATTGGGGGCACACTCAGTGGGCAGGCAACGTGCTCGCTGGATTGCCACAATTAAGCGCGGGATGACGCGAAGCGCCCTGTTGCGCGTGTTTACCACAGAGGGCGGCTTGTCTACGCGGACGCGCAGGACCTACGTGCTGAAACAATGTCCGACTATCAAGGTTGACGTGGAGTTCTCAATTTCAGAGAGTGAATCAGAAGACAAAATCACCCAAATCTCTCGGCCCTATTTAGACTACGGTCATTACGATTAGACCATGCGGAATCGTGTCCTGGTAAAAACAGCGTTCCCGTCGATGTGGAATCCGCCAAAACCACTTGGACGGTTTGGGCACTTATCAGGCAAGTGGAATCACTGCCCTCAATCCATGTTAGCCTCTCGCGAAGAGGAGGAGGCAGCAGGAATGGCGGAGAACAAAACCAAGCCCACCAGATTAAGTGTGGCGGCATTCATCGATGCCCTCACGGACCCAGCCAGGCGCACAGACGCCAAGGCATTGCTCAAGTTGATGCAAAGCGCGGCGGGCGAAAAACCGAAGATGTGGGGGCCATCCATCATTGGCTTCGGCAGCTACCACTACAAGTACGAGAGCGGGCGGGAGGGCGATATGCCGGTGATCGCATTCTCGCCGCGTAAGGCCGCAACTGTTCTGTATGGGATGACCGGGTTTAGCGAGGCCGCGGCGCTGCTCGCAAAACTCGGCAAACATACGACCGGCAAGGGCTGCCTCTACATCAAGAAGCTCGCGGATGTGGACCAACACGTGTTGGAGGCAATGATGGTCAAATCCCTGGCCACAAAGCGAGCGCGGCGCCCGAGCTGAGGAATAGAGCCTATTAACGCGTTAGCGCGGTACTCGTAGACTTGAAATCTGCCCCGAAAGCTGGCCGGTCAGATGGATGGGAACGTCACTTCACGGGACTTAGCCACGGGCACGATAGTTCGCGCCCGACCAATTGAGCTCCACGTTAAAGTTCGTCCACGAAGGCAAGGTCCCGCTGCATAACGTATCGCTCATAGCATCTCTCACACATCCAACGTCCTCCCGGGTCGCAGTATCCGAACTCCTGGGGCTCTATGTGTGTTTTGCACAAATCACAGTGCTCGTGGCCCCACCCGCCAGGAACTGGCCTCCGTTCGGAGCTGGGTGGCAAACTCTGATCCCTGGCCGGATAGTGCCGACTTGCGCCCGTTTTTTGTCCCAACCCCAGGTGGGGTCGAGAACCATCCAGACCTGGTACGCCTGCCATTGCGGGCCGAGATAAGCAAGCGATTCTCCTGCGACTTTTGGTTCATTTTTTTCGTCGCAGGTAAGAATCGCTTTCAGGGTCTCTTTGTCGAGCGACTGCAATGTAGCGCAGAGGCAGTCATTCTCGCCGAATAAGAGCCAGAACCAGTGCGGGTCAATATCGGCAATGATGCGGTCAAAACTTTCCTTCGAGTTCAAAACTCGCATATCCGGCGACTGAAGTCTTGCCGTGGTGCACAGCAGAAACAATAAACTGGGGAGAATCTGCGAGTCTTTTTGGTTTATGTATGGGCATTCTTGTTCGCTCGATTCCAAGTATAAATCCACATGCTTAAAGAAACAGCGATTGCGGGCAAGTGGAATCCGTCGCGGAATCGGGCCGGCCACTTCTACGAGTACCCCGCTACACGGCCAAGTGCCAACCGACGGATTCTATTTCAAGGCGTCCCGTTGCGAAATTACTTCTTGCAACGCTTGGTCGAGAGTGCCTTGGTAGACCGGACTCTTCACTTTCACTACCGCTCGCTGGCCAGGTGCCCGCGAACTCTCTGGGTTCACGTGTTGGCATGTGAGTTCGGGATTGCTCCACACATTTCCGGTCGTCCGGGCAAAGTTAGAACGTCTCACATCCCCAGAAAGGTGCAGCTCATCACGGTAGGCGAGGTGCGGAAGGATTGGACGAACTGGCCACGTCTAGGTCGAGATGCCAGCGATGCGCAGTGTCCAGCGCGGCATAACAATTCTCGTCTTTGGCATAACCCGGGCATTCTAATGCGGTCTCCTTCGACCTCGGTGATCTCACAAACTGCCACACGACTGCATAATCCACATTGCTCTTCGTTGGTCCGAGGAGCCCCACAGAAGTGCATCCGCGAGACGGCGGGCAACTGTCGTTAACCACCCAATACTCTATGTCTCGCTGTCCTATGTTCGACCGGATGTCGTCCGAGGTGAGAATTTTGCGACCATTTCCGTCATTCGCCGGCATACCAGAACAGTAAACTCCGGGTCTGAATCGATGGCGTCTTAATTCATCGACCCACGAGCGCAAGTATGCATGGAACTGAGGTGGTAGTCGCCCACCTTCTTCCACGTCCAGAAATATGGCCGCTCCCAAGCCAAACCCCTCTTGCTCCGCATTCCTAGCCGTTTCTCGCGCATCCGCAAGGCCCTTCTCGTTCGCATCCGATTGGATGGTGGAGGCTGGGCGACCTCTCGCCAATAGCAAGAATCCGAACCCTTGCTCCTGCAAGGCCTTTCTCTTTCCGACCCACGTATTCTGCGATGTGTTCGGAGGTGGCGTAAGCCAGTAGCCCGAGAAAGAAAATAGTTTGCGGAGCACTGGTAGAGCTGCGTCTCCCGGGTACTCATTCCGGTCAAATCCCACATAAACCTTCTTTTCGCTGTGCACACGTACGGATTGACTCTTGTCCGTAAATCCCGACCGAGGCCATGCGACAAGAACCACCAGAAAAGCGGCGACGATAGCTAGTCCCTTTGACGCGGTCATTTCAGAGAAAGACTATCACCAAGTCCTGGTGAAATCCGTCGCGAATCCGGGCTGGTCAATTGACGAGAAACCCCATTGCGGCTTGCCAGCAGGGGGAGTCATCGTTGGTGTTGGAGTGCGACTACAAGTTTGATCGAGGGAGTTACTGCCTTAACTGGGTACGCTTGGTCGTAGAGACGAATAATGTCCTGGGTTAGATCAATGTTGCTTGGTTTGTAGAGAATCTGTGCAGACGAATCGAAGACAGCATCATAGCCGTTCTCACGCGAATAACGATCCAACAGATCCATCAGCTTGCGACCGATGCGGTCCACCACCTCGGCTTGCGCCGATTGCATGTCTTCATGCAGTTCGTTGTTCTTGCGATCAAACTCAGTGGCAAGACGTTGTCCTTGCCACGTCAGGCGATGCTTCTCTTCATCACTGAGCATCTGGCCGGCCGCCAGTCGCTGGCGCAAATCATTGATTTGCTTGCTGAGGGCCTCCAGTTCCCTTTGACGCGGTGCGAACTGGGAGCGCAATTCCGCGGACGCCTGCTTCCCTTCGGCAGTCGACATAATTGCCCGCCGGGTGTCAATCACGCCGGTCTTGCTCGTGCTCGACGCACGCGCCCCGGCAGCAGCCTGAGCATGAACAACCGCAGTTCCCGTCAGATAGGCCACGCCAAGAGCAGCCACACCAAGAATGCTTATGGAATACACAGGCTCCCCCTTATTGATCGTACATAACTACAAAGGTCTGGACTCTCACGCAATCCAATTCACTGAGGGTAACCGTTTTTCCAGTAACCAATGAGACTGAAGATCCAGACGAATGGTTGCTTCAGTAACGCACTCTTATTTCAGCCTTCGCTCGACCGCCAGGTCCTGGGAAACAGCGTTTGCGTCAACGTGAAGTACTACTTTACTTTTCCGATTCCCCCCCAAACAGGAGTTGTCGTCAGGAGCCGTAAACGGTCAGCCACTTGCCACCGTCCTCGGCAACGATCCTCTCAATCGCTTTCGCAATATTTTCTTTTGTCAGGTTCTTCACAAAGACGACTGGTTCTCCAAAGAAATAGTCAGTCCCTTCGTTTTCCATGCACCAAAAGATGTTATTTGGTGTCGCCACCGTGAACGTGAACTCTCGCCCGTCATCCAGTACGGCGTGCACATCGAGATTGTCATTCTCTGGATTGCACTCTGCCAGGTCAGAAAGATAATTAATTGCCACTATGCTCGCAGTTGGTCTTGCCATATCCTTCACCTCACCGATCCTGCCGACCGGGTGCAATCCTTTGAGAAAGTCGTGAGTTTCCGGTTTATGCATCGGAGTATTGATTACTCCTGGAGCTATGGCGTTTACACGAATGCCTTCCTTCGCGTATTCAATGGCGAGGGCGCGTGTCACCGCATTCAAGGCGCCCTTCAGCATAATTTGAACGGCCGCCCCTACACCTGCGATCGGTTGGTCCACCAGGGTAGTTGAGATGTTGACGATGCTGCCCGATTTCTGCCGCAACATTTGTTTTACGGCGAGCTGTGACACGTAGAGAAAGCCTGCGAGCGTCGTGGAGACTAAAGTGTTGAAGTCTTCGGTCGTGTATTCGGTGAAGGGCTTCGGGATAAAAACACCCGCATTGTTTATCAGCACGTCGATCCGGCCAAATGGCGATACGGCGGTTTCCACAATCTTTGCGGCCGTGCAGGGATCGCCGATGTCTCCGTCGACGAGTGCAACATTTGCGGGTGCCGGGAATGGATTTGCCTCGGTAATGTTTCGCGAGTTCGCGACCACGTTGTAACCTCGTTTCAGGAACGCTTCGACCAGTCCCGCTCCTATCCCTCGCGAGGCACCTGTAACACCATACGCCTGGCTTCCCGTGGCGACCGCCGCACAATCCAATGGACCAGTGATATTTCCGAATGAAGCCATTCCGGACGGACAAGGGGGCGTGCTGGTAACCTGGGTATATGAGGGCCAACCCAGCGCGGGCCTCGCGCCCGTAGAGGTAACGCGCATGTCTTCTTCGGGCCAGATTCTCGGCCGGTACGCGCTTCCGCTCGCCAGGCAAAGGCTCGGGAGCTATTTCTCAGACAACGACGGCGATGCGCTTTTGGGGGCGCAGCATCTGTTTGTGACGGACGAACGCGATAGTGCCGTGGGATTTAATCTGAGCACTTCCACCATTGACTTGAACTGGCAGGCGCCTTCGTGCGGCGGTTTCCCGTGCCCGCTGATATCACTGGCAGGCGTGGCCGCGGGTGATCAGCTCATCCTGGAGCAGACGGGGAACGGCGACGGAAGCTCGACCTTGTTAGCGCTTACGCCGGGAACTAGTGGTTGCCCGACGCCATTCTGCGCGACGGCTGCTTCTGTCCCCAATGCCACGTTATCGGGGTTCGATTTCAGCGGGACGGTGTTCTCACCGACGTTTGAAACCTTCCTTTTCACGGACGACTTCTTCTGCATGTGCGTGATCCCGCCCTCCGCGTCCGGCGGAGGGGCGACTATTGGCGGCGCCGTCAGTGCTCCGGACGCAAATGTGACCCCCGCACCGGATCTGCTCCCGCCTTGGCCAGAGCAGGCAATGGACGGCAAACGCGAGAGCTCGGTAAAAATAACGATAAGCCCAGTTCAAACCATTCAAGACGGGGACACCGCGTCGTTTAGCGTAAGTGTCACCGGTACCGACCCGAACGACCCTCCGACCTACCAGTGGTCATTCTCTGCGCCGAAAAGTGCGGGTAACAATCCAAATGTGAATTTCACCGACCCGACCAGCGCCAGCACAAAGACGGATGGCCACTGGTTTGCCTATCCGAACGAAACGTGCCCCAGCGCTCCCGCTAGCAGCGCCTACGACATAAGGGTAAGCGTTATGATACCGAACAGCGCGCCTAAGAATAAGAAGAGTAAGCTCACCATAAACTTGCCTATGGTTGGCGGCTCCACGTCGAACGCGCTTTTGAGCGGCATTCCGGACTTTTCTTTTGACAGCACACGCATGGTCTATTTCGTAAGCGGCCCGGGTACATTAGCTCGCGCGACGCCGCCAGTGACGATCTTTCTGGCTCCAGCTAGTCAGTTCTACAACAAGTCGGCGCAACACGAAAACGTACACGTGCAGCAATACTTGACGGGAATGCTGTCAGACCTTTACACAGTTTCTGGTCTAATGGCCGTTTTGTCACCACTTACCGATCCCACGTCCGATGGTTTGACCTCGAAATACGTTGCCGCGGCGACAGCCTATTTAACATCGCAAAAGGCACTACTGGTAGCCCGGCACGATGCAGCTGAAATCGAAGCCTATAATGTATCTGACCTAATTGCTCCTCAATACTTTTATCAGCGATGCGGCGTCACACATTTCCCGTTGCCGCAGTAACCCTTTTGAAGAATATCGGAGGACCGGCAAGATGATCAGAACGTTGCAAATCCTCGGTTTTCTGCTTCTGGGAGCTCTGCTGTCTCCCGCCCAAACATCGTTTCCAGGTGACAAAGAACTTGAAAGAATCTGTCAAGGACTGGTTCATTCTAGTTCTCTCGTGGTTGTAGCAGTGCCTCCATCACAGCCAGACGAGATCGTGGACCGTGCCAAATTGAAAGCTGCACTTGCGCCGGGCCATGTGCCCGACATCGCTCAACTTAACGACCAGATTGTCGGCCGACTTTTTAACGCAAAGGTGGTCGACGTGCTTAAAGGAGAGGCGGCAGTCAAAAATGGCGAGGTTGTGAAACTATTCGTCAGTGGCGGAGACATGGTTTCCTTTGATGCCCTAAACGTCGTCGAGCCTGGAAAAAAGGCCATCTTCTTCTTGTCAAGGATGAGCGAATCTGATCCCAGAATCAAAGACGCCGGCGTTCTCCCCCCGCAGCCAAAAACGATGGAATTGTTGCCTTTGGATGTTTCCGCACTATATAAATTCACAGATGAAAATGCCAGGAGCATGATGTCGTCGAGCCCGAAAACTCTCAAAATGGTCAAAAAACTCATTCGCGATGACTCGCGCGCGAAACCATCGCGGCATTAAGTCCCACCTGGTTACTTTGGAGCGGTTTGTTGTCAGAACAAGGATACCCTCTTTCCGTCTAGTGTCCTGTAACTGAAGTAAGTGAAATAAATAGCGCGACCCGTGCGTACTGCTCTATAAGGAGGGAGCATGCGCACAGGACGACCCAAGGCCACTCTGAAATTGAATGAAGACGAGAAACGCGAATTGACATCGCTCGCTCACCGATCTCGCTCGGCACCGGCGCTGGCGCGCCGCGCGCGCATCGTGTTGGTTTGCGCCGAGGGACACGACAACCACGCGGTGGCGCGTAAGCTGCGCGTCACGCCGGCGACAGTCGGCAAGTGGCGCAACCGATTTGTGCAGGACCGTCTGGAGGGCTTGTACGATGAGCCGCGGCCGGGTGTGCCCCGCACGATTACCGACGAACAAGTCGAGCAGGTGGTGGTGTGCACCCTGGAAAGCACCCCGCGCGGGGCCACGCATTGGAGCACTCGCGAGATGGCCAAGACCGCCGGGTACAGTCACATGACCATCAGCCGCATCTGGCAAGCTTTTGGCTTGCAGCCGCATCGCAGCGAGAGCTTCAAGGTTTCTCCGGATCCGCTGCTGGTGCCGAAAGTGCGCGATATCGTGGGCCTGTACATCCATCCACCGGAGCACGCGGTGGTGCTGTGCGTGGATGAGAAGTCGCAGATTCAGGCGCTGGATCGCACGCCGCCATTGCTACCGATGAGGCCGGGGCAAGCCGCACGGCACGCGTACGATTACGAGCGTCATGGCACCACC
>QHYZ01000380.1 GCA_003225295.1 Acidobacteriota bacterium
CCTTCGGCAAAAGAGTCGCATGAAGGGTTTCTGAACGAGAAGGACCTGGAGCGATCCGTTACCCGGCGATCTCACCCGACTTCGATTCAGCCTGGACCATCGAACGCGCCCGGAACTCTTGGGTCCATACCGCCTTTCGGCCCGGATCAACCAGGATGGCAGGCTCCGCCGTACCAAGCGGGTGCAGCTCCGGTGGGCTTTGACGGTGCGGATCTCGGAAAAGGCGACCGTGAGGCAATGGAGAAGTCATCATTGGTTTATGTCCGAACCGTATCGGCCACACAAACTGAATCTCAATCACGAGACAGGATGAATCTCATGAGCTCAGAGATTGGCCTCGGTTTGTCCACGGGCACGCGATTGCGCGCTCGATTGGAATCCGCTGCTAGCACCGCGGTGCGTGCCCCGGTCTTGGCAGTGATCGAATACACCTATGAACGGGAGGGACAAATCATTGTTCCCGCTGGGGCTAAAGCCGTGGGGCACATTCAAGAGGCGGACCGGTCGGGCTACGTGCTCATCCAATTCGAATCGTTGATGATGCCGGATGGCACGACTGTTCCGATTCAGGGTGTTGCCACCGATTTGGACATGCGCCCGTTGAAGGGCAAGGTCGAGGGTAAGAACACGGGCAAGAATATTTTGGTCAGATCGCTTTCCGGAATCGGGGAGGCAGGTTCGCTACTACTCGCACGGGGCAGTCTGAACCAGCCCTTGAGCGAGTCCGACCTTATGCGGGAACGAGTGAGCAACAACATCGGCGAGGCCTCAGATGAGGAAATATCCCGAATGGCAATAACGTCGCGCATAGTGGTCACCGTTTCTGCCAACACTCCGATCTATGTCGTTTTGGAGCAGGCGCCAAAAGTCGATATAGCGTCGGGGTCGTCGAATGCCCGCAGCTCGCAGTCGCTGAACACAAACGCCGAGGAACTTCGGCAGTTGCTGCAATTGAAGCGAGAATTGAATCAGCCGAGGTCGGCACCTCAATGAGAAATAGCGGTCGTGAAGCCACATTGATTACTTTCCGGTTTGCTCGTGATCCACCCAGAATCGAGCCCAAGTGACGAGATCACTTTCTACTAGCCGACTTGTCGATACAAATCCGGCCAACTTCATCGAAGCCCTTTCTTCTAGTCAACTTCCGGCTAGCGACAATTCACTCGGAACCGGCCACTAAGCCCATGGCCGGCGCTGCTTGCGGTTAACTAAAAGATTTTGAGTCCGTAGATTATGTATATAATCCAATCAGCTAATATGCGATACGAACCGGAACACAAGACGCGAACCCGCGATCGTATTGTGCGGAACGCCGCTCGCAAGCTTCGCGCTGAGGGGCTGAGCGGCCCTGATGTGGCCGGCATAATGAAAGCCTCCGGCTTAACAGTCGGCGGATTTTACAAGCACTTTAGGAGCAAGGACGAACTTCTGGCCGAAGCGATTGCGCAGGCATTCTCGGATAGCGAGAAACTCTATTCCTCGGTACAAACTATGCCGCGCGAAGACAGGTGGAAGGAACTCGTTCGGTTGTACCTCTCACCAGACCATTGTGATCATCCCGATATCGGCTGCCCGGTGGCGGCTTTGGCGCCTGAGATTGCCCGCGCCAAACTCAGCGTTCGAAAACGAATTTCCGGAGTGATCAAGCAACATAAGTGGGTGGAGTTTATGCCGGGAGCGAGCGCAGCGGAGCGGGAGCGGAACTTCTTCATCATTCTTAGTGCGATGGCGGGTGCGCTGTCCATTGCCCGCGTCCTTACGGAGCCTGCCGACTATGAATCTCCGAAATCGCACCATTCTCATCACCGGCGGCTCTGCGGGTATCGGCCTCGCTTTCGCGCTCAAGTTCCTCGAACTCGGCAACGAGGTCATCGTGACTGGTCGCCGCCAGACGGTGCTGGATGAGGTGAAGGCGAAATATCCGAAACTCCACACCATCCAGAGCGACGTCGCCGATACAGCGCAAATCGCGGCCCTCGCGAAGCGGATGAAAGCAGGTTTTCCCAAGCTCGACGTGCTGATGAACAACGCGGGCATCATGCTCCATAAGGACCTCAAGGTCCCGGCGGCGGACCTCGACGGGTTGATGGCTGAGGTGAATATCAATGTTGCCGGCGTAATCCGCATGAATTCTGCATTCATCGACATTCTCACGGCCAACAAGGGCACCGTAATCAACGTATCCTCTGCTCTCGCCTTCGTGCCTTTGCCGTCTGCGCCGATCTACAGTGCTACTAAAGCGGCAGTTCACGCCTACACCCAGTCGCTCCGGTTCCAGTCGGAGGAAACAGGGGTGGAGGTCATCGAGCTCATGCCACCAACTGTGAAGACCGATTTGGCAGCCGACATTACTGAAGGAAACGGCGTTACTGTAATCACCACGGACGAGTTGGTGAAGCAGTCGTTTGCATCGCTAAAGGCGGGCGCACTCGAGATCCGGCCGGGTCAGGCCAAGCAGCTGGCGTTGATGCGGCGCCTTGCACCCAATTTCATTAACAGGCAACTCTGGAAGGCCTCAAGAAAATTGGTTCCGGTCGGAGTGAGATAGACAGCTTCCTGGCCTCCCGAAAACAAGCCACAAAGGATGTCTTACATGTTCTCTTACAAAGGATCACCCACCGCGAGGAAGTTTACTCTCCGAATGGGCCTTGCCCTCGCACTAAGCGCGAGCATGACCGGATGTGCCGTGGGACCAAAATATCGTCGTCCGACAGTGAAGCTGGAGCCGTTTCACAACGCGCCCGACATCGAAGCTCGTACCACCTCTCTTCCGGCACCGCCCCTCGACCAGTGGTGGGCGGGCTTCCGTGATCCTGAGCTGACACAGATCGTGAAGCGGGCGCTGGACCAGAATCTCGACCTGGCCGCTGCTATGACGCGAGTACAGCAGGCGCGTGCCGCTGCCCAAGGAGCAGGAGCTCGGCGCACACCATCAGGAAACCTTTACGCTTCGACGACCACACTGTACCAGTCGACTGAAAGTATGACGGGGCGTCTCGCCTCGCACCTGCCCGGCTATAGCCGCACTCAGAACTACTACGATCTCGGATTCATCGC
>QHYZ01000070.1 GCA_003225295.1 Acidobacteriota bacterium
ACGTTGTTCTGTTCTCGTCGCCCCCGGAAACCAAACTGGATAGTATGTTTGCCGTGGCTCCAAGTTGCGTTGTCATCGATCGTTTCGCTGGTCAGATTTTGATTGTGCACGTTGTCCGAGTCCCAGCCAAAGAACGCCGTGCAATCCGGGGCTTCACACGTGTACATCGTAGGCCACCCGGTTGCTTTGAAGGGGTTGGGCAGCCCCAGCGTGGAAGGCCAGTTAGTGGAGTCTGCGCTAGTCCCGTAATGAACGGCGGATCGGTTCACGCCGACTAGTAATTCATTGAGCCAAGTCGTCGAGATGGTCCGAGTGTAGTTCACGGCGAGGTTGTGAATGTAGTAGTCCTTGGCACTCGTTCCCATGCCCGAAGACGTATCGATGGGATTGGCGAAGTACCCGCCCTCCAAGGCGGCGTTCAGCCAGCTGTTCGTGTAGCGCACCGAAAGCCGGTCTTTGTCAGTGAAGTTCTGGTCTACTTTGATGGTGTACGTGTTGGTGCGTGTAATGTCTGGATATGTGGACAAGAAATTCGGGGCAATAAAAGGATTATCGTTATTCGTGGGAAGAGCAGTCAGGGATTTCAATATGCTGGCGGTGTGGTTCAATGGCCCCGGGATTTGATTGTTCGGGAAAGGTTGCCGCTGGAAAGTGTTGGGGTCGGTAGTCGTCGGGTTGTAAATGGTGATTGGCGCATATCCAAACGGAGTGCAATTCGGTCCCGCCGGATCGCATGAGACACTCGGGTCCACGGCGTTACTTAAATCGCCATTCCACATGGCTGGGGTAGGTACGAACGGATAAAAAGGCTGACCGCGCTTATTCTCCCGCAAGCCTTCATAGTCGAAGAACCAAAACGTCTTGTCACGCCCGCGGTACACATGGGGGATCACAACGGGGCCGCCGACGTATCCTCCGAACTCATTGCGAATGACATGGGGCACTTGAACATTCACAGGGTCAGAGCGCAAGCGCGTGGGGGCGATCACAGAATTGTCGCGGTTATATTCATAAGCGGCAAAGTGCAGTTGGTTTGTTCCGCTGCGCGTAGCCAGGATAACGGTGGCCGGCTCAGCAAAGCTCGCGTCAGACCCCACGGTTTCAACTCGAAACTCCTGGACAGTTTCAATTCCCGGCCGCACGCGGACGATCCCTCCGCCGAAACGGTCGAGCTGCGTTACGCCGTCCAGATTGATATCCAGGGACCCGACCTTCATCCCATTGACTCGGGCGCCGCCCGAACCGCTCTCTACGCCTGCGGTCAGGCCAAAAAGCAATCCGACATCGCGACCGTTCAGGGGGAGGTCTCGGATTTGGCTGGACTCTCGCACATCGCCGATCACGCCGCTCGCCGTCTCAATGGGTGTAGCAACGTCCTTAACCTCGACAACGTCTTTCACACTTCCGACCCGCAGCGTCGCGTCTACCGTTACGTTCTGGCCGACGTACAGTGTCAGTGTCCCCACCCAAGTTTGAAAGCCTTCCTTCTCCACAGCCAGTCGGTATGGACCAATCGGCAGAGCGGGGAAGGAGTACAGGCCCTCCTGGATGGTCACCACCTGCTTTGAAATCCCGGTCTCGGCGTTTGTGATCGTGACTTTTGCTCCAGATACAAACGCCTCCGCACTGTCCCGCACCGTTCCTGACACGGTTCCGACGCCAGTCTGTGGGAAGGCCGGTAAGGTCGTTAGTCCGAGGACAACTAAAATGATTAAGCTAAAACGAACTACGTGATGAATCCTGCGCAGGCCAAGCTCACGAGATTCCATGTCTACCTCCACGGCTGACACGCGAGCGTCCGGCAAATTGCGGCATCGAGGCAATCCCCGGCTGGTTCGCTCGATACCACCATTCAGGGTGCGTGTCAAGCGATCCGTCGCTGCGTCTGTCGCTGCGTTCTGTCGCTGCGTCGCTGCGTCAGCGTACCGGGGCCGCCGAAAGAGGAGAGTTTTTCAACGCATCAAGACATTCGAATTAAGCGCGGAGCATAAACTCCGTTTGCGCAACTTGCCCAGTCATAAGGTCGTGACAGTTTATTTTCCAGCGCCCTTTGGGGTCACTGTAAGCAAGGTGGAAAGGCTCCCGATGAGGTGTGGATTCGACCCGCACATTGCGCGCGTAAAGATCGTAGGGTTTGCCCTCGGAGGTCACGAATTCCAGTCGAACGATTCGAAAAGCTCCTTCCGGCAATGCTGACTCGTTCCGGAGCGTTACAACCAGTGATCTGCCTGGTTGGGCCTCGGCGGGAGACTCGACGCGGAGTTTCGGAACGGGTTCGGGAGCGCGCGTCAGCACCAGGGGACTCCAGGGATCAAGAGTCATTTGGATTTTGGCTACGGTGCCGAGGTCGCGTTTGCCGCGGATGTCGTAGGTCGCCATTGGACCAGACCAGGCGACCGTGACTTGGACCTCTTTCTCGAGCAGGGAATTATCGATCGCCCCGGCCCATTCGCGCTCCGGTTGGGTCGGCAAATTCTCCCAGCCACCGTCATCGAATTGGGGATTGCGGAAGACGGCCACGTGTTCATAGGCGCGGTTCGCAAACCGGACAACTTCCATCCCAGGGAGGCGATTGCCAGTTGCATCCAGCACGCGAACCTGCGGCTCAATTCCCGCCAGCCCAAAGATCTGCTCCATGATCTCCGGCAGGCTCGTCCGTGAGCTCGGCGTCAGCCGGTGATAGGGATAGCTGGCCAGCTCAACATTCAAGAAGACCGCTTTCCCTTGGCCAAATTCATTGACGACAATAAGTGGGACTTGGCCGCCCCGTGCGAGCGGTTTCCCGGTCGTAGTACTTATGCTTTCATCTCCGACAATGAGATCGAGCTTTCTGCCTTGTAGACGCAGTGCTCCGTAATTCTCAATGCCAATGACTACCTGTTCTTTGACTTGGCCTTTCGCATGCTTGATGCCAAAAATACTGTCGAGCTGACCGCGCCCGAGGTCGCGTCCGTGTTCGTTCATGGTTGCAGCACGGTAGTCCGCGATCAAGACCCCGCCGGCTTGAACAAATTGCCGGATCTGCTCGACTTCGCGCGCGCTCACGGCCAGCGATTGCGGCAGGATGAGCACCCGATATTCGTTTCGCGTCAACTTGCCTTCCTCGATCTGACGCGCACCGACAAACTCGTACTGCAGGCCAAGATCCTCAATCAGCCTGGTCCAGCCGTTGCGAACGCCTGTGAAATGGCTGCCACGATCCCCGCCGCTGTGCAGCATCCATTTCCGCGCATACTGGACGTTGTCCAACAGCCAGTGGACCTGCATCGAGGGCTGGGAATAGTGGATGGCAATTCCATCGTGGAGCCGGCGACTGTTAATAATGAGCTTGGCTATCCCTTTATGGAGTTCCTGAAAAGTACCGGCGAAGGTCAGGGCCGCAGGAGTAAGCTGCCGGGTCTCTTCGTCCACGAAATGGTAATCAGGCAAGTTGGCGTCCCAGATGATTGATCCACGATGGCCGTGGAATAATCCCCACCAGATAGGCTGCGGCGCTTGCTTCTGGTAAAGTCGCTCTTGCTCCGTCAGCGGCGCCCCGGCCTTGTGCTGGAAGCCGTGCGTGGAAACCATAATCACGTCCCGATTAAGCGAGCGGATCACTTCCACGTTGTTGCCGATGTTGTATGGCTCAATTACATCTACTTGCTTGACGACGTTTTCGTAGTTATACCAACCGAACGCAAAAGGGGCCTGGCCTCCCTCCGTGGCGCAACGGGCGTGCGGATCTTCGGATTTGCAGACAGCCCGGGCCCGACCAACAGCCTCGGCGAAGGTTTCATCCATAAAATTGCGGAAGTCACACCACGGCGAAACGTTCCAACCTTCCGTCGACCGGACTTGCGACAACTCCTGATAGAACCGATTTAAGAACGCAACAACCTCGGACCAGGACTTGAAACCGGTGGGTCGCTGCTCAGCCACCCAGGTTGTATGAGTTCCCCAGAGCGCGTTGGCTTTTTCGATGGACCCTAAACGCTCGCTGAGAGCTTTTTCGGTAAACTCCTGGACCGAGCGGGTCTCGCTCAGCAATGCGCGCAGTGGCTCCCACTGTTCTCGGCCACCCCCCTCGTTGCGGGGTGCAGGGAAGTTCACGCCCCAAGCTTTGTTCAAGCCCGCTATACCTCCGTACTTGGCCCCGAGGTTGGCCACCGCAACGGCATCGAACGCCTGGTCGGTCGTAGTCCGACTCACCATCAGGTTGCTGGTCGCCCATTGGGACCCGTTGCGCAGGCTCCCGTCGTCCCAGCGGGTTTCTTCGGTGACCGACCACTCTCTAGCAACATTTCCGGTCGTGCCGTACATTTTGCGGAGATACTCCGCGAACTTGTTCGTGCAGTACGTGGAGTGGCAAAAGTCATTGGGTCGAATCTGATCGCCCTGGCCGAGCTCGTCGGCAATGTTGTAGAAGATCGGCCGGAAATCGCGATGCAAGCGGACAAACCGGGTCAGCTGCTCTTTCACGTACTCATCGGTCTTTGGATCATTCACACAGGGGTGACGGATCCAGAGGTCCAGATTGTTGCGCTCGAGCTCGATCTGATTCAGTAACCCCCGCCAAAGAGGCTGGTTCTTGTGGTAGATCGCAAAGACTTCCCAGGCCATCTGCTCGACATAGAAATCAAAGTTATTGTCGATGGCGGGTTCGCCGGCTTCCCGATAAGCAATTGTTGCGTCTATGCCGGCTTGACGGAGCACGTCGTAAAATCCGTCCGGGTAGTGTGCCCAACTGATGGCGTGAAAATCGTCCCAAGGCCTGGGGGATGGCGAAAGCAGAAACTGCCCTCCCTCGGTCTGCTCAACATCGTTAACCCAGATTCGAACCCAGTTCCGGTAAGTGAAGCCGCGGCCTAGGTCAAATGAGAAGTTTAGTGGTGCTACTTTGGCATCAAGATTCGGGGGATGAAATTCGTGGACACTCCGGCCGAAGCTGTCGACCCAGCGTACCATCACCGGCCCGGCCGCCGGAATACGAAAGTACAACCGCCCATTCAAGACGGCATCGCAGTCGTAGAGTTCCTTGTCCAGGGTGACACGCGCGACAATAGAACTAGCCTCGCTGGTCCCATCTTTACCATCTAGCGGCGAATAAGTCGTCACCATGCCCGCGATGGGCGCTGCCAGGGCCGCTTGCAAAAACGACCGTCGTGAACGCAAACGACTGTGGTGCATATGTCCTCCGAGATCTTGCTGCTCGCACACAGCGGGACCCCTACTTCAGGAGAGATTCGACTCAGAGAGCACCTAAAGCATGGTGAATGCTATTTTACATTTTCGTGCGCATCCATTTTTACCTGGCTGACGGTTTCGATCAGACCTACGACATCACCTAGACTGTTATAGACTGGAGCAAGAACAGAAATCCAGCCGGGCTTGTCTGTGACCGTGACCCGTTGTCCCGTCTTCAATACCGTCTCCATCTCGGGAACCATATCGCCGTAAAGCTCGCCCCAGTTCCAGAATTGGCTCATTTCGTTCTTATTGCGAATGACCAACTGAATTCTACCGGGGTGCCCCTCGATCGGCATCCACAGATTAACGTCGGCCGGGAAAGAAGAAAGGTGCGAAAGGCGGATCAAAGTTTTCTTGACGGTATTGAATGCCACGTCGTCAACGTCGTAGTTGTCGCCTGCGAGGAATCTATCGCCAGGGTCACGGGCGAACATGAGCTCTCTTGCTCTCTGGGTAACGATTTTCTGGCATAGGTCGCCGTCCACCATGGCACTGCCAACGCGTGCCGCGATATCCAGTTCCTTTTGCATTCTTGACGGAGCCTCCTCGGGGCTGAGCTTGGCAATTCCCAAAATTGCGAACATGAAGATCCCCATCAGAGAGACGGTTTTCATTTTGCCTCCGCTTGAAGGCTCATCGCATATTGGTGGACGTTGTACCAGGCGGACGCACCAGGGTGTTCCAGAGCCTGGTGTGTGTGTTTGGTCGCATCGTCAATGGCGCTCCCGAGCCATTGATCAGAGGGAAGGTCGGCCAGCGCAGGCCGCGAGTTCCACCAATCGTCGAGGGTGGAGTTGTTGTAACTGCGCGCCGCTCGG
Organism: Acidobacteriota bacterium; assembly: GCA_003225295.1. Taxonomy (GTDB): domain Bacteria; phylum Acidobacteriota; class Terriglobia; order Acidiferrales; family UBA7541; genus Acidiferrum. The sequence continues at coordinate 6,048 of QHYZ01000070.1, forward strand.
GCCCTTAGAGAGTCAAGCGACTTGCGACGCTTGAGACTGTCGAGCAAGGCGAGGTCTTGAAGGCAGTTGCGCTGGATCTTCAACCGGATGCTGGGAATTGGTTCGCTAACGCCAAAGCGCTCGCCGGAATATATGAGCGCAGTCTGACCCCCATCGAAATGGAACCAGGGGTCCTCGCCCGGGCTAACTGTTAGCCAATGGACATAGCCGTTCACGCCCCACAGCCAGGCCCGCAACGGGAATTCCGTGATCGCGGAAGAACTATCCGTCACGCCCGGAGGACCGCCGTAGTACCAAACGACGTCACCTCGGTCGCATAACATCTTGGGTGCGTGCCTATAAAAACTCAGGATGCCTCCCCCACAGCACCACAACCGCACAATTCCGTTGAGGACCTTAAACTGTTCCTCCATGTCCCAACTGACGTCGGCTCGGAAAACGAAGTGTACGGGAGTGTTGGGTGGCAAGGCCTTCTTAAGCAGCCGGTCATACTCGAGGAAGTATTTGAGGTCTTTCGGAAAACGCACCTCGTCGCCGTCCCAGGGGAAACCTTTGTAGCGTTTCTTGTGATTGAAAAAGACTTCGAAGTTTGTGTGGGTCCACCCTTTCTCCCGAAAGTGGCGTTCCATCTCCGAGACCACATTCACGAATTCCGCTTCATAACCACGCTCTCCCCAGAACTCGTAAGAGGCCGGCCACTCAGGGTTGATGGGCAGGTAGACGAAAGGAATCGGACGCGGGACGCGGCGGGATGCTGAAAACGCCGTGCCGTCAAGCAGGGGACCATAGTGGCGATCGTACAAGCTCCAGCTGGTAATATGCTTCGCCCGGCCAGAGCCCTCGAGCACGGGGGCAAATTCCGGACCGACTTTCCCGGAGTGCCCATATCCGAGCTGATGGAAAATTCCCCGGTGCTCGTAGAAGACGCGATGATAAGCGTGGATCAATTCGAAGAACTGGTTGCTCTCGAACCACTGATCGGGGTCGCGCCGGTAGGAACCCGCGAACTGCTGTGCAAGCCATGAACTTCCATAGGAGTTGTGGTCAATCGTCACAACGTCTTCTCCCGGGATGACGCAAGCTAGGACGGTAAGTTGGATCGGAAGAGTCGTGATCTTAGAATTGGCCTTAAGTTTGGCGGTACCGGAGAAAATCCCGAGGCGTGTGTCGGAAGCAACATAGACATCTACCCAGAAGGCCTGGGCGGTCTGTTTCGTGATCCGATTGTCCGGCTCAGGCAGGCGCGAGATGTAAGTTGCGTGTACAGGGATCAAGGCGTCTGGATAATAACGCTTGTCGGAATCTGTAAAATGGAACCATTCGCGAAACAAATCGATTTGAACTTTGTTTGTGGGATCGGGAATGGTCACGTCTAGCGTGTAGGTACTTGGTGAGGGCAGCTTGACAACCAGATGAAAGGAGACGTATCCACCTCGGCAGCCGGTGAGCACGACTTGGTGCTTAGCACCGTAAAGGCTCGAGGCCAGGTCAGCGCCGCTCCGGTCCGGTGCGACGATGGCGCCAAAGGGGTCGGACCGGAGGAATTCAGGCAGGGCCTGCAAGTCTCGAGCGAGCAAGACTCGGCTGTAGATGGCTATCAGAAACAAGAGAACAAATCGGGTTTGAAGTCGACGCATTAGCACTGCACTACTCATCCCAAGGGAGCAGAATCTCCACAAAAGTGATAAGTCTTGGAGGCCGGATCACACCCCTGCCCGAGTTCAGGGCGCTTCGTACGAGTATGTTATCGCTGTGAATTGCTGTAAAGCGCAAGTTTTGGATACCGAGGGTCGTCCTTCAAGATGACGACTCTTCCATCTCCATCGAGGCGAAATGCCTTGCGATGCCAGGCGATGACGGTCTCCGGTTTGACAAGGAGCAACTGCCGAACGCCAATCGTTCCACAACCGTGAGAGCCAAACCCACAGGGCACGATCAGCCCAATAGAGGCGGAGCTTGTGAAGACGGCTCGAACGCTGCAGGACCAAGAGCTGATGCCGGAGAGCAAGAATCTCTGCTTGCAGAACGGCGCGTGCTCGGAAACAATCTCGGAGAGAGAAGTAGAGTCAGCATGACCTGGAAGGCTACCGGTCGCGACTCTGTAAAGGCAACGATTTCAATGGGACCGGTCGCTAGAGAGAAAGAAACAGACTGAACTGCTGAGGCGGTGGTATTCTCCCCGAAGAATTGAACTTGGTTCGCGAGCGGCGCCCAGGAAGCGCCATCGTCCCTTGGTCCTGTACCTGAGATTTCGCCGGATGGTTTCTAGAGTCATTTTCGGGAGGTACCACAGCTCATGCCAGAGAGGACTCAGCGCAGGGAGTTCTTGAAAACCGCGGGGCCGGCAGCTCTCCTGGGCCCAGAACTGGTGCGCGGGGCTCACTCCTGGACGTCTACGTCAACCGCAACCAGCGAGCCGGGAACCCATGCAAACCCGCGGCTCCTTACGGGCTGCTGCGCCTACTCTTACAGCAAGCTATTGAAAGCCGGCAAGATGACGATGGAAGATGTTATCCGCAAGGCTGTCGAGCTAGGGGTTGCTGCCGTGGACATGACGGCATATTGGTTCAAATCAACCGAGCCTGCCTACCTAGCTTCCTTGCGGCATCTGGCGTACAAAGACGGAGTCTGTTTCTCCGGCGCGGCCATCGGAACCAGCACTGTGCAAGCCGACGCCAGCAAGCGTGCTCAGGTTTTGGAGGAGATCAGGAAATGGATTGATGTCACGGAAGCCTTGGGAGCGTCTCACTTACGCGTCTTCGCGGGCGAGCTTCCTGATGGAGCTACGATGCAGCAAGGAATCCAGTGGACGGTTGACACACTGAAGGTGGCCTGCGAATACTCAGGAAAAAAGGGAATCACCCTCGGCGTTGAAAACCACCAAGGGATCACCCAGAATGCGGAGGTATGCCTAGAACTGGTTCACCGGATTGAATCGCCGTATTTCGGAATCAATCTTGACATTACGAACTTTATTCCCACGCCGCAAGCGGACGCTTACGCGCAAATCGAAGCCACTCTTCCTTATGCTACGCATATCCACATCCGAGACGTCTTCGAGAATGGGCAGGCTGTCGACCTCGATCGGGTATGGCCGCTTTTCGCACGCACCGGCTATAGAGGATTCACGTCCGCGGAATACGAAGGGGAAGAGGATCCCTCGACAGGTGTGCCTAAACTCGTCGAGAAAATCAAAACGCTTTGCCGGAAATATTCCTCAGTTTAACCAAAAGGGAGTTGCAACCATGCTGAATCGTCGAAGATTTATCCATCACCTGAGTGGAGGTGCGACCGCCCTTGCCGGCTCGTGTGTTTTTCTGCCGGCGAGTGTCCTGGGCGCCAATGACCGTGTGCGTTTCGGGCTGATCGGCGCCGGTGGCCGCGGACTGGACATTTTCGAGCACGCGCTGCGTGCCCCTAATACGCAAGCAATCGCGGTTGCTGACGTTTATTCTCGCCGACTAGAGGAAGCCAAGCGGATTGCTCCCACTATTCAGACTTACACCGATTTTCGACGCCTGCTCGACGACAAGTCCGTTGACGCCGTGCTCATTGCCACTCCCCAGCATCAGCACGCACTTAATTTCGTTCCTGCAATCCAAGCAGGGAAGGACGTCTACCAGGAAAAGACTCTGGCGTTTAATCCAGACCATGCACGACGCATGCGCCGAGCGGTGGCAGGATCGAACCGCGTGGTGCAAGTGGGTGTGCAGTCGGTGAGTGGCAAGGCCTTCGCGCGGGTGCGTGAGCTTGCCGCACCAGACCGCATGGGAACGATCACCGCCGTCCACACCCACCATTACCGCAACCGGCTATACGGCGGATGGAAAAGATCCATCCCTCCCGACTGCAATCTCGAGCATGTGGCTTGGAAAGAGTTCGAAGGCGAAGCTGCGCCACACGAATTCGATCCGCAGCGCTTTATAAACTGGCGATTCTTTTGGGATTACTCGGGAGGGAACGTATTCGAGAATATGGTTCACCAGGTTGCGTTCTGGTACAAAGCGCTGGGGCTCAAAATACCTCGCCGCGTCACCATGGCGGGCTATAACTACCTTTCTGCGGGGATGGAAGTTCCGGACACTATGGATGTCTCAATGGACCAGCCGGAGAATCTTCTTTTTACGTGGAATTCGGCGTTTGGCAACAATTACTTCGGAGAAGACGGATACGACTTCGCGTTAGGAAACAAGGGGACCGTGATACGCGTCCTTGATAAGGTGACGTTTCAGCCGCAGGAAAATCACTCCACGGAGAAGGCAGAAACTCCGGGATCGGTCGGCGGCGAACCCGACATCGTCGGTGGTGCAGACAATGACGATACGCAGACGCACATGCGGAATTTCTTTGACTGCGTCCGCAGCCGCAAAGAGCCGAACTGCACATTTGAACTGGGATTCAACTCAGCCATCGCCTGCCAAATGGCGATTGCGTCGCTGCGCCAGGGGCGCACCGTTCAATGGGATCCGGACAAGATGGACATCGTTTAAGAACCGGTGGCACAAGCCGCGCGTTTTGATGTGGGACTGCAAACCCGATGGGGTCGTTTCCCTGAAGGGTGTGGCGATCTCTGGATTCCGGATGGTCCGCGTGCCCAGAGTCTGGGACGACCCCCAGCGTCGCGAGGCGGAGGGGAGCGCTAACGTCGAGATTGGTCGGCTGGCACGAACGTTCAAGGGTACGCTCGATGAGTGGACCCAAAGTGTCTCGGAACTCGCCACCTGGATCCGGTACTCGCCGCCACCACTTGGCGCGAAGCCGATTGAACCCTGGTTCGAGGATCAATCCGAGGACGACGATGACGGCGGGCCGGAGACGATACAATGACGATTTCTACTGCGCCATCGATCATGCAAAACTACGGTCAAATGTTTACGCGGCCGAAGACTGGCCCGCGACTTCGAGAAAGGCGAGTCCGGCACCGCGCCCTCGCCTCGTGAGATCGCTAGCTTTGCATATTTCTCCGGCGTTGCGAATCAAATTGAATTAGGTTATGGCCGCGAGTTAACGACATTCTTTCACAGGCGCCCATCAGCGGAACTCTGGGCGCCGTTCGAAATCCTGGATCGACAGTGCGAGGTGGGTAGCATGGCAACGAAGGGTCGAGCGTACCACGAGGAGGCGTGGAGAAACGCGCAGAAGATCTGCCAACTCAATGCTCGGCAGGTCGGGATGGCGCGCGCCCTCGGCATGAATCCGAAGAAACTCCCTGGCCTGCGTCCCGGCCCGCAGCAGCGCTGGAAGCTCCCCGTGGGCAAGTTCATCGAAGCGTGCTACTGGAAGCGGTTCGGCGGCGATCCCCTCGACCATCTACCAGATAAACCGGAGCCGGGCTCGTGCAAGATTCTGACCCCGAAACGAGACGTGAAAGAAACGAGTCAGGGATGCGGTATGGCAGTTCGAGGATCTGGTTTGCTATCTCATGAATCTCGCTGACGATCTGCAGGCATGGCTCGCGCAGGGCGTGGTCCCCCCCGAGGTGCTGGCGCAGGTGCCCCGGGAACTGCGGGAGATCGCGGATGCGCTCGAAACCCGAGCGCCGGTGCCGCCGATGCCAGCGATTCCGCGGCCGCCCCACCCGCCGCGCCGCGCGTCGTCGCGGCAAGGGAACCGGGAGCGCCAGTCCGACGATGAGATCCCCTTTTGAGCCGTCTGGTGTTCGAACTCTCGCAATGTATCTTTTTCGCGCGCTGCCTTGCTATTGTCGCTTGGCGCCCGGACGCTGCGCAGCGATCCGATGGTCAGCCTTGCCCGCAAGAGCCCCCCATCCGTCCGTGAGGTAGGAGTGACCGGTCTTGCCATCGCGATAGAATGTTTTGACTGATGTCCCGTAAATATCGGAATATGCAGGCTATGAAAACTACTCTGGAAATTCCAGACATGATCTTCCGCCGCGCCAAGTCGAAGGCAGCAGCGCAGGGCGTACCTCTACGGCAGTTTGTTACCGAGGCCGTTGAGGATAAGTTGAAGTCTTCGCCCACATCTGGTCGGAAGCCCTGGATGAAACACGTCGGCAAACTCAAAGACCTGCGCAAAGAGACGCAGCGAATTAACAGGGTGATCGAAAAGGCGTTTGAAGTGGTTGATTCTGAAATTAGAGGAGCTGGCTGAGCAGAGTTCTGGCCGGAACGGCAACCGGGCGCGGGACGCGAAAGCAATCGGCTTCCTGATACGCCAGGTTCATCACCACCTGGAAAGCATGCGCCGCCTTCGTTTGTCCCTGAAAGTAGGCGAGCGAGGGAGAAAGGCTGGTTTCTTTAATCTTGACTTCCACCAGGAACCAGGGCTTGCGGTCACGAACCACCAGGAAGTCCACCTCCCGCTTTTGTTTGTCGCGCAGGTAACGCAACTCGAAATCGCCAAATCCCAGGTCCGTCCACCCGTCTACGGCCTTGAGCAGATGGCAGGCGACCATGGTCTCCGCCCGCGCGCCGTCGTCGGCCAGTCCGCTCCAGTCCCGCTGAAACCATTTGGGTTCCTTGCGCAGGGCTTTTGCGACATCGGTAAACCATGGCCGAACCATGAATCCGTTGTGCAGACGGGCCAGCAGATCGACCCACCGCTTGATGGTGTCCACCGAGACTTGAATTTCTCGCCCTAGGCTGGAGTAGACCAATTGCTGTGCGCTCCGTTCAGCCAGCAATTGCATCAGCGTTTCCATCGTTCCCAGATCGTTTACGTGCGCGACCTCGCGCAGGTCTTCGCGTGATAACTGCTCCTGGCGCAAGGAGCGCCAGCGGCGCGTGAACCGGCTGTCGCGGCGGAGAAACGGCTCAGGGAACCCGCCGTGTTCCCACAGCGCGTCCCAGTCAGCGGATGCGATCTCCGCAGGCGGTCGAATTTCCTTTTCGGGCAGCTGTGTACGCATGCTTTCGCTGACGCTCCACGGATGCATGCGGTAGAGCAAATAGCGCCCCATCAAACTGTCACCCCCGCGACGGAAAACGTCGAGCCGGGAACTCCCAGTTACGATCAGACGGACGCGCTCGCCGTAGGTGTCGAAAAAGCCCTTCAGCAGAGTCTTCCATTTGCTGTACTTGTGCAATTCTTCGAGCACGGCGACGGGAATCTGCGCTCCAAGGCGGTCCAGCTGCACAGCTTCGGCCAGCGCGGCTGGACCGCGCAGCAGCTTCCTGCGATCATCAGCGTTGTCCCAGTTGAGATAAGCATCGCTGATCGGCCGGCACGTCGTAGTCTTGCCTACCTGTCGCGGTCCGGAGACCAACGCGATCTGGCGATGCCTGCGCAGATGGTCGGCCAGGATCTCAGTATACAGGCGCGGTCGCTCCTGCATGTGGACCATTATCACATACATCGTAAAATGGTACAGACTATTTTACGATGATCGTGAAAATAAGCTGGTGAGGATTGGCCCACGGGGAGCGGCGGTAAATGCCCCAAGCATTGGAACTCAGCGTGGTGCTGCTACCTGTACGTCCGGCCCAGCCGAAACCAGGAGGTTTGGCGCAGAAAAGTTCGAAAATCGTTTGCTAGGGCCGACCAAAATTCTCCCTGGACATGACAACATCGGAACAACGGGACGTTTCCCTGATCGGGAAACCGGAAATTTCGAACTGGATGCAGCACGGCCAGTGGTTAAAGCCCGTTGGCAGGGTTAGCTGAGATGCGGGCGCCTAGGACTGCTCCACCCTTCCCGGAATGCAGTTCATCAGAGAGTCCGTTTTCCTTGCCAATGCGAGCTCTGATCACGGCGGCAGTCGCTTTGGCCCGGCACGCTGGGCGTCGGACCGAAAGGCGAACCATTAGATTTTGCGGCAGCGAACAGCGCGTCCACATGCCCTGCGGGATTGTCACAGAAGAGCAGGCGATAGGCCGATTGTTGCTTTGGCGCGCGTGATGTGATTACGATGGCTGTACTTTTATGGGGCCACGAACCGGGTTCAAGAAAAGACGTCTGCTCGCTGCCATAGGCCTGGTCATCGAGTGTGCCCCTCCCGCGTTTTCTGGGCCGCCCTGTGCTCTCTGTCACCCAAGTGAAGTGCAAGGTTTCCTGGCGACGCCGATGGGCCATTCTCTGGGACCGCCTGGACGGGGACCTTCCGGCAGCTTCTACCACACCGTTTCCGGCACTCACTTCAGCGTTCGTTCATCGCCTGGTCACATGACCCAGCGGATGGAGCGTGACGGTCTCGCTTCGCAGTACTCCATTGCCTATTCGGTCGGCTCCGGGGCGCATGCCGTCTCTTATCTCATCGAAGTAGGCAACCATTTGTTTGAGTCGCCGTTGAGCTATTACGCACAGTTCGGATGGGGCATATCACCCGGGTATGAGAACTTGAAGGCCCCGGATTTCTACCGGGCTGTCCGGCCGCAGTGCCTTTTTTGCCACGTCGGCGAGGCACTTCCAATACCCGGCACATTAAACGCGTACCGCAACCCCGCGTTTGCAGCGGAAGCGATCACCTGTGAGCGATGCCACGGGCCAACGACGGCGCACCTCCGCAACCCCGTGCCAGGATCGATCATCAATCCTGCAAACCTCGCGCCGCGCGCCCGCGACAGCGTTTGCGAGCAGTGCCACTTGGGCGGCGAAGTGCCCGTTCCGAATCCTGGCAAACAGGTTAGCGACTTTCATGCTGGTGAGAATCTCGAAGACGTCTTTTCGGTTTACGTTTATCAGTCGTCGCGAGACCCTACGAACCCGAACCCTCTCACGATCATCAGCCAGTCGCAGCAACTCGCGTTGAGTCAATGTGCGCGGAGCAGCGGGGATAAGCTCTGGTGCGGCACCTGCCACGATCCGCATGCACTCCCGAAGGACCCGGTCGCCTATTTTCGCGCCCGCTGCCTCAACTGCCACGGCACGGCGCTTTTGACATCGCATCCCAAGCCCAACCAGAATTGCCTCGCCTGCCACATGCCGCGCCTGCCAGCAGGACGGGGCGGGCACACCATCTTCACGGACCATCGCATCGCCATCTATGCGCCGCAAGAACTGGCCAGACTGCGTGCCGCGTCCTCGGTGAACGGCAGCACCCCGGCAAGCAGTGAAGATGAGCTGGTACCGTGGCACAATCCGCCGCCCCAGTTTGCGGAACGCAACTTGGGCCTTGCCTATGCACGGGTCGGCAGCGAATTGGAGTTGCTTCCGTTCACTCGCCGTGGTTACCAACTGTTGGTTTCGGCATGGAATGATTTTCCGAACGATCCGGTTTTGCTGAGGGCGATGGGGCAGATTATGAGTGGGACAAAGCAAGAGGCAGACGCGGAGGCGCTATACGACAAAGCGCTTGCCGCCGAGCCCAACTCAACTTTGCTTTATTATGACAAGGCTCTTGCCGCGGAACAGGCCGGGGATGGTAACAACGCGATCAACTATTTTGAGAAGACATTGCAACTCGACCCTTGGCTCGTAGATCCTTACCAGCATCTCGCGCGACTTTACACCGCCAATGCCCAATTAGCGCTCGCGCACGAAACTTACATACGCTTTCTTAAGGCTTTCCCCGAAAGTATCGAAGCCAAGCGAGACGTATTTCGTGGCTCCGGCCACTCAACGCCCAATAAAAAGTAACCTTGGTTTCGTTGAGCTCGAAGAGAAGTCTTTGGCGAAGGGCATCCTTCATCGAGGACAGAGACTGGCGCAGCCCTTCGGTAATTCCAGGTTAATCATCATGTTGGCGGAAATCGCCGGTTTGTCCATACTGCCTGCTGCTGGAACGAACGTCTTGCCGCACAACCTGCAAATCGTAAATTACAAAGCATGGATGCCAACTGTGCCCGTACTCTGGTGGATCGTACTGGCGTTGGGGATTGCAACCTCGATTCGGTGGTATGTCCCGCTCTAAGTTCTCGGCCGTTACTGTAACGGGCACGTTCGTACCGAAGCCCACATCTCTGGTTTTGCTTGGGAGTTCGAAGTCCAGCGCTCTTATTATAGTAGGGTCAAAGGCTCATTTTGCCCCAACCCGAATCGCGCGCCGGAGGATGGATGCTGCGGACCTCGTATCATCGTGCTTGTACGTACGAGATGATACGTACTATAATGTAACGGCTGGCAAGGTGCGATGCACTTCGAATGGGACGAGACGAAGAACCGCCAAAATCAGTAGAAGCACGGCATTGCCTTTGGACTGGCTCAGGAGGTGTTCCTAGATGCGCTCCGAATCACAATGGAAACCCAAGACGTTGACAGCGAAGAACGATTCGTGACGATTGGCCCCATCGCCAGAACGTTCAGACTCATGGTGGTGGTCTACGCTCTGAGGTTGAAAGATGGTCGTGAAACGATCCGCATTTTCTCGGCCCGAAAGGCAACCCCGAACGAAAGGAAATTCTATGAAAAGGCTCACCAAATCTGAGCGCCGGAAACAGATCAGGCGTTTCGACGCTCTTCGCGATGACCAGACCAATACCACCGACATTCCAGAGATTACCGAGGAACAGATGCGTAAAGGCGTCGTCGGCCACCTCTATCGTCCGATTAAGAGACCCGTTACCATGCGGCTAGATGCCGATGTCATTGCGTGGCTAAAACAGGGTGGCCCAGGCTACCAGACTAAGGCAAACTGGCTCTTGCGGCGGGAAATGCTGAAATCTCGCAAAGCCTACGGCTAGACGAAGAAGCAACCTGGCGGCCACGAGCAATCCGCGTTGAGGCGGAGGAATCTGAACTGGGTGTTGATGAGTTTGAAAGCACAGCGGTCTTCGTAAATAATCTACGGGGGAGTTCCTATATGAAGAAGATTGTGCTCAGTTACGTTGCTGTCTGTCTGCTGTGTCCCATATTGGCGATCGCGCAGGACCCCTCGGGCCAAGCAAAGCAAAACGCCACGGTCAGGCAAGCAAGTGCCCAGACCGCACCGTCGAAATCGACCACCGGCGCCAAGCCGGCTACAGCAACGCATGTCGTGGCAAATTCGGACGCCGCGCCAAATCTCGCCAAGCAACCCACACTGTACGTAGTCGCTTACGCCCATCTCGACACCCAATGGCGATGGGAGTACCCGCAAGTCATCAGCGAGTATCTGACAAAGACCATGCGCGACAACTTCGCCCTCTTCGAAAAGTACTCGCATTACATCTTCAACTTTACGGGAGCAAATCGCTATCGCTTGATGAAGGAGTATTACCCAGCCGATTTCGCGCGTCTGAAGCAGTACGTCGCCGCCGGCCGTTGGTATCCTGCGGGATCTTCGATGGAGGAAGGTGACGTAAACGCGCCCAGCGCGGAAGCCATCATCCGGCAAGTGCTCTATGGCAACAACTGGTTTCGCAAGGAGTTCGGCAAGGCCAGCGCCGAATTCATGCTGCCGGACTGCTTCGGATTCCCTGCCTCTCTGCCGACCATTCTGGCGCATGCCGGAATCAAGGGATTTTCCACGCAAAAGCTCTCCGCCGCATGGCAACCAGCTCCGCACGTCGGTGGGCCTGATTCTCCCGAGAAAACGCCTGAGGGCATCCCTTTCAACGTTGGCGTTTGGGAGGGCCCCGACGGCTCAACTGTTCTAGCGGCACTTAATCCGTTGAGCTACGGCAGCAGCGTGGACTACGACGTGAGCAAGACGCCTCCTCCACCTCCGGCGCTCCCGGCGAATGCCCCTGCCAATTTTCGCGTCCGCCCCTTTGAAGACTGGACCAAGCGGATCCAGATCAACGGTGACCTGACCGGTGTCTTTGCTGACTATCACTACGTGGGGACTGGAGACACGGGCGGATCGCCCGCGGAAAACTCGGTCAAGCTCATGGAAGCGATTGAAACGAACAGCACGACGGTGATTCCGCCCATGCGCTTCAACTTCTTCGGGCGCGGGCAGCAGGAGGAACCTCCGTCACCTCCGCCAGCCCCGGTGAAGGTCGGTGATGGCCCCGTCCACGTCACGTGGTCCAATGCGGACCAGATGTTTCTGGACATCCTGAAGTGTTGCAAGACCGATCGCATGCCTAGCTACAAAGGCGATCTGGAGCTCATCAATCACTCCGCTGGCTCGCTTACCTCGCAGGCGTATCACAAGCGCTGGAATCGCAAGAACGAACTTCTTGCCGCGGCGGCAGAGGAAAGCTCAGTGGCCGCCGATTGGCTGGGCGGCCGACGGTATCCTCAAAAGCGTCTCACCGACGCGTGGACACTGGTTATGGGCGGCCACTTCCACGACAACATGGCCGGCACTTCCACACCGAAGGCTTACGAGTTCACCTGGAACGATGACGTCATCGCCATGAATCAGTTCGCGGGGGTGTTGACCAGCGCTACCGCAGCGGTCGTATCCGGCATGGACACCCAAGGCAGCGGCACGGCAATCGTCGTGTACAACCCGCTGAATGTGGCGCGCGATGACGTGGTTGAAGCGGTGATTGCCGGCGCACCGCAGACAGTACGTGTCATCGGACCTGACGGTAAGGAAGTTCCAGCGCAGGCGGAGGCTGGCGGCAAGGTATTGTTTGTGGCCCAAGCACCTTCGGTGGGATACGCGGTGTATGACGTACAGCCTGGGGCCTCGTCCGCCGCTTCAGAATTGCACGTCAGCGAGTCATCACTTGAGAACGCCCGCTACCGCGTGCAACTGGATCAAAACGGCGACGTTTCCAGCATCTTCGACAAAAGGCTGAACAGGGAGCTGCTCTCGGGACCGATTCGTTTGGCTATCTCGACCGACAATCCGCGGCAGTGGCCCGCCTGGAACATGGATTTTGAGGATGAGCAGCGCGCGCCCCGCTCCTATGTTTCCGGTCCGGCGAAAGTGCGAGTGGCCGAAAATGGCCCTGCGCGCATAGCGCTGGAAGTGACCCGCGACACCGAAGATTCGCATTTCGCACAGACCATTCGTCTTTCCGCAGGCGACGCCGGCAATCGCGTCGAATTTGCCAACGCCATGGATTGGAAGACGAAGGAAGCTAACTTGAAGGCCGTGTTTCCACTGGCCGCCAACAACAGGATGGCGACCTACAACTGGGACATCGGAACGATCCAGCGTCCCAATGAGGACGAACGGCAGTTTGAAGTGGCCTCACATCAGTGGATTGATCTGACCGATCAAAGCGGCGCTTTCGGTGTCACCATTCTCACCGATTGCAAAAACGCTTCCGATAAACCCAATGACAACACCTTGCGGCTTACCCTGGTGCGCACGCCGGGAACTCGCGGCGGATATCCCGACCAGGGCTCCCAGGATTTGGGACACCACGAGTTCGTCTTTGGCATTGCGGGACACGCGGGCGACTGGCGCGAAGGACAGACGGACTGGCAGGCCTACCGGCTGAACCAGCCGCTTATACCATTCGAGAGCGGCAAGCATGCGGGCAAGATGGGCAAGCAGTTTTCGTTGCTGAAGCTTAGCAGTGATCGCGTGCGCGTGCTCGCGCTGAAGAAAGCTGAACTCAGCGATGAGGTTATCGTCCGCCTCGTGGAACTCGACGGCAAACCGCAGCCCAGGGTCGCGATCAGTTTCCCCAGCCCGATCCCCTCAGCTCGCGAGGTGAACGGCCAGGAGCAGCCGGTCGGCAGTGCTACGGTGCACAACGCGCTTATTACCTCGCTCGGGGCATACCAGCCGCGGACATTTGCCCTCAAGCTGGGGGCTCGACCGGCTAGGCTGACGGCTCCGCGCTCGCAGCCGATTGCATTGCCATACGATTTGGCGGCAGCGACGACAGACGGTCATCCTGCGGAAGGCGGCTTTGACATTCTGCCCAACAATCCTTCGGCGGCGCAAGGCCGCGCACTGCCCGCGGAGGCGTTGCCGCGCGACATCGAGATTGCGGGCATTCATTTCGCTCTCGCCGCGGCAGGAAATGGCCGGCCCAACGCTCTTTTGGCAAAGGGGCAGACGATCAAGCTGCCGCAGCAACACTTCAATCGCGCTTACGTTCTGGTGGCGGCCGTCGGCGACCAGGTGGGGACGTTCCGCGCGGGTGACCAGCCAGTTCAGCTCAACATACAGAATTGGACGGGCTTTATCGGCCAGTGGGACGACCGCACTTGGAATACGCGGCAAGAACCTGTGCAGCCGCGGCCCGCACAGACCCTGCCCCCGAACACCCCGCGTGTCCGCACCGTGGAGGAGTTTTCAGGAACGCTGATTCCGGGCTTCATCAAGCGCGCGGACGTGGCGTGGTACAGCTCGCATCGCCACGCGCCGGATGGATCCAACGAGCCGTACGCCTACGCCTATCTCTTTGCCTATCCGATCGATCTGCCTGCCGGTGCAACCACGTTAACTCTGCCGGACAACGATCGCATTCGCATTCTAGCCATTAGCGCGGCTGACGAGGCTGGCCGGGTAAGTCCGGCGCAGCCGTTGTATGACACATTGGAGCGGACGGGCAGCGAAACCGCGCGCCTCGGCGGCGCCGGGAATGCCAAGGTCGCGAACAATTAAAGGCGAGCCGAGATGGTTGTCAATCGGGAAAGAATCGTGCGCTTGGATTCCATGACTCCTTTCTCTGATGCGTATTTAGGTGATCTCAGGCCCGCCATCGAAGAACTTGTGTCCAATCGTGCGTCCACCAGCAGCGGATCGTGTCCCTCTAGTTCGCAGACCTGGGAATGACAAAGTTCGTGGCGTCCGGACGACGATCTAGTTGTGCGGGCGGAACATAGGGGCGAACTAGGGCTTCCAGGTCTTGCCGCCGTCAGTTGAGGTGAAAGCGGTTTCGCGCACGCCACCGTCCACCGGCTTCCAAATGCCGCGAACAAGGCGCCCTTCTCCAGAGGTGGTGCCATCCATTCCGGCGAGAACCATGGCGCCGTCTTGCATGTTGCCTTCGATGATGAGGAGCCGGCCGCCATTGGTGACCCAGGACAGCGACTCAAGTTGATAAATCGCGATTCGAATCGCCAGCAATAAGACAAATAGGTACAGACATGGGGCGATCCGATTGCCAAACGGTTACTACGACGTTTTGATTTTTTGGGCGGCAGCGTCCCACACCACCGCACTCCTCTGGAAGTAAGACTCATTAGCCATGTGGCAGGCTAGCGCGGCATGATGGCCGAATACCACATCCTCGACTACCGGCTGGCGCGTGCGCACGGAATGAAAGAAATTCCATAGGTGCGGTTTGAGTTCGCCAGAGGAAACGGAAGTGTAGCTGAAGCCCTCCGAAACCGGTTCTTTGCCCGGCGATACGTCATTCTCCTCATGCCATTTCTTGACATATTCCTCTCGCAATTCCTTGGGGAAGCTTTGGGCATAATAGCTTGGAGAATCGTCCCTACCGCTTTGCGGTAGATAGTTGATCGTGTGGCCGGTAACTTCCAGAATGCCTTTCGAACCCAGAAAACGGTAGCCATCGTGCGTTTCGGTGCCGAGGTTCAGCCGTACGTACACGGCATGCGAGTCATAATCGAACAGCGCGGCGTGAACATCCGGCATGTTGCGCCCGTCCTTCCAGCGCAGAATCCCTCCCGTTGCTAGAGTGCGCTTGGGAGCCTCGTTCAAGCCGAGCATGAAAAGCATGCCGCTGATCAAGTGAACCATAAGGTCGCCGGCGACACCGGTACCGTATTCCTTCCAGCAGCGCCAGCGCGCAAAGATCTTGGGGTCGAATGAACGCTTGGCCACCTCGCCCTGCCAGGTATCCCAATCGACAGTCTGGGGGGAAATATCGGGGGGCAAAGGATACTGCCACGCTCCGTCGGGACTGTTTCGTCCCTGTGCGACCTCGACCATCATCAACTCCCCGATGATGTTTTTTTCAAGGAGTTCTTTGGCCTTCGCGTATAGAACCGAACTGACACCTTGGGAGCCGATTTGCACGATGCGGCCACTGGATCTGGCGGTTTTGACCATTTCCACTCCGTCAGCCGCGGAATGCGACATGGGCTTCTCACAGTAGATGTCTTTTCCAGCGAGAACAGTATCGACAACGATTTTCTTGTGCCAATGATCAGGCACAGCCGCGATTATGCAGTCGATTTCCTTGTTGTTCAGGAGTTCCTGGTACCGTCTCGTTGTGGGCACGCCGGCACCGGCGATTTCCCTGGCCAGGCGATGCCGGCCGTCATAAAGGTCACAGGCAGCCACGCATTCGACTCCCGGCAACTCAATGGAATTCTTGAGCAGGTCGGAACCTTGCATGCCGACGCCGATAATGCCAAATCGTAGGCGGTCGCTGGGGGCCGCTTCCAGATAGCTGATTGCTTCTAGGCGTGAGTCTCCGAGAAAGACGCTGTTTGCGGCAGCGATAGCCGCGGAACCTGCACTATGTTGCAGGAATTTACGCCGGGAGAGGTCTTTTGGCATTGTCTGCTCCTTGCTCCGGAATTGATACCAGGAAAGCCAGGGCGAAAGTGCTGGACTTTAGAGCCGTATGTTCCACGAGCGATGTCCAAATTGCAAACCGAAAAAGTGAATCCGTTGCTTAGCAGGAATTCGACTGTCGTTGACATATTAATCGCTGCCGAGCAGACCCAGAGAAATCCGGTGTTTTAAGCAAGGAAGACAATAATCGCGGGGGTGCCAACGGCGGTGTATTGCCCGACGAAGGACAGCGCACCCGTTTCCCGTTTAATTCTGTAACCCGCGATTCCATCCGCTCTCTGGTTACAAGAGTAGAGGTAGTTCCCCGTGGGATCGATATTAAAGCTGCGCGGATAGTCGCCTCGGGTCCATTCCTCTCCGACAAACGTAAGTATTCCGCCCTCACCGATCGCGAACCATGCGATGCTGTCGTGCAGCCGGTTCGCAGCATAAAGAAATCTTGCGTCCGCAGAGATCATAACCTCCGACGTAAAATTGGTCCCTTTGAAGTTTTTCGGCAAAGTTGAAATCGTTTGCTTCGCTGTAAGCTTTCCGTTTGCGGCGTCATAGTCGTACGTTACCAACGTCGAGCCTTCCTCTTGAAGCGAGTAAAGCCATCGGCCGCTGGGATGAAAAGCGAAGTGGCGCGGCCCGTCGCCGGGAGGCAGCGGCACGCTTGCCGGATTGACTTGCGAGAGCCTGCCCGTTCGCACATCAAACTTCCAAATGAAGATCCGATCCAATCCAAGATCGCTCGCCAGGACGAACTTACCTGCGGGATCAGCCTGAATCATGTGTGCGTGAGGCTTATCATGGCCGCTGATGGCAAAGCTTCCAGGAGGTCCGCTGGTTGCGCGCGTGGAACCTATCGCACCGCTGTCCTGTTTGACATCAGTAGCGACGCCGAGTTCGCCGTTCGAGCGCACCGGGAGTACTGCTACCGTTCCCCCCTGGTAGTTGGCAACGAACACGTACTTGCCAGACGGATGTACGCTTATGTGCGCCGGGCTTGCTCCCTCGGAACTAGCCGTATTCAATAACGTCAGACGCCCTGTTGCCGGGTCTATCAAGTAAGCGCTCACCGAACCGGAGTTAGTGCCTTTGTAATTGGAAATTTCATTCGCGGAGTACAAGTGCGTTCGAGAAGGATCGAGGGCTAGCCAGGACGGGTTGAAATCACTCGGAAAGACTTCGCGTTGACGGAGAGCACCCGTCGCTCGATCCATCTCCAGCAGGTAGATCCCCTGCCCATGACCGCTGGTACCCTCCGGACCTTGTGGAGAGCTATAAGTACCGACGTAAGCCAGAACCGACGGCATCGTTCGACTTGTCTGGTTCTTCCCGGCGCGCATGAATGCGGGCTCCGTTAAGGCGAGGGCCACGGCACCTTCGAGGAACTCACGGCGCGAACTCTTGCTGAGACGGTGATACTGCATTTAGCAGATCCCCCGCTACCTAAACTTCACCAAGGGCACTGCAGGTAGATTATGGATGGTTTGGATTCACCTTGGGACTTTTTTCATTGCCAGCGACCGGACTCCGGCTTTAGGCCCCAAGTCGGCACATCTTACAGTCGCGGCAGTACTGTGATCATTGATCGGTGGCACGGAGGCCACCGGCGCCTCCTTTCGTTGACTCGCGAATGTCGCGTCCGTAAGATGAAGCGACCCGCAAGGCACGAATCTCCTGATGATCGAACAAATCATCTCGCACTACCGCATTGTTGAGAAACTCGGCGGCGGCGGCATGGGCGTGGTGTACAAGGCTGAGGACACCGAGCTTGGGCGCTTCGTCGCGCTGAAGTTTCTCCCCGAAGATGTGGGGCAAGATCCGCAGGCATTGGAACGGTTCCGTCGCGAGGCACGTGCAGCTTCTGCCCTAAACCATCCGAACATCTGCACCATCTACGAGATCGGCAAGCATGATGGTCGTTCGTTCATCGCCATGGAATTTCTGGACGGCGTGACGCTGAAGCACCGCATTGCGGGGCGTCCGCTGGAAACGGACATTTTTCTATCCATCGCCACCGACATCGCCGACGCGCTCGACGCCGCCCACGCCAAGGGGATCGTTCACCGCGACATCAAGCCCGCGAACATCTTTTTAACCAAGCGTGGGCACGCCAAGATTCTCGATTTCGGGCTGGCGAAGATCGCGCCGACGGGCAGTTCTTCGAGCCAAATGGCATCGGCGAATACGGTGACGGAGATCGACTCCCAGCAACTGACAAGCCCGGGAACGATGCTGGGCACGGTGGCTTCGACGCCTAGTGGTCCTCTTTACCAGGTCTCGGTCGACGGGACGAAGCTGCACCCCCTAGTTCCCGACTGGCACACTCCTCCCGAGGAGTGTTGCGGCCAATGGACTCCCGACGGAAAATATTTCGTTTTTCAGTCACAAGGCAATATCTGGGCTCTCGCGGAAAAGCGAAACATACTTGGAAATACCAGTGGCCAACCCGTTCAGTTAACCTCCGGGCCGATGAGTTTCTCTTCGCCTTTGCCCAGCAAAGATGGCAAAAAGCTGTTCGTGGTGGGTGCATTGGCGCGTGGGGAGTTGGCTCGCTATGACGCCCGGTCAGCGGAGTTCATTCCATTTCTTTCCGGAATTTCAGCGGATAGCGTCAGCTTTTCTAAAGATGGTTAGTGGGTGGCTTATGTCCGCTTCCCGGAGGGCACGCTGTGGAGAAGCAAATTGGACGGCAGCCAGAAAATTCAGCTCACCTACCGGCCGCTCACAGCCGTGATGCCTAGCTGGTCACCCGATGGCCAGCAGATCGTTTTCTATGCCTTTTCCGGACCCAGGCCGAAGTTGTACACCATTGCGACCCAGGGAGGAACGCCGCGCGAAATGATACCCGCGGACCCCCACGAGGAGTGGGACCCGACGTGGTCCCCCGACGGGACCAGAATTGCCTTTGGCAGCGGATCAACTGATCCCAACAGTACCATCCTCATCCTTGATGTTAGGACCAATCAAATCTCCACGCTGCTTGGTTCAAGAGGTTTTTTCTCCCCCCGCTGGTCGCCCGACGGACGCTATCTCGTCGCTTTGCCTTTCGCATCCCATAGCCTTATCCTTTTCGATTCTGCCACCCAGAAGTGGGAGGAGATCACGAAGATAAGCCTGGGTTTCCCGAATTGGTCAAAAAACGGGGACTACGTCTACTTCTTGCATGGGGAAAACCAGCCGTCGGTAATGCGAATACGAATTCGAGATCGGAGGCTCGAGCAGGTGGCCGACCTGAAAAACTTCCGGCAGACCGGCTACTGGTCGTTCTGGCTCGGTATGGCCCCCGACGATTCACCGCTTCTGCTTCGCGACATCGGCACCAAGGAAATCTACGCCTTAGACTGGCAGGCCCCGTAGCTCGCACTCGCCTCTCCGACCCTTCCACCGATAAGTCAGAATTGTTGCAAACGGCCGTTCCATGAATGCTTAGAAATAATTCTGGGCGGATTTGACTCCTGGACTCGCTGTCCGCCCTGCCGAATGGCGTTTTGGAAGGTGAGTACGAATCGGGCACGTAGTGCCCAACTTCGGAAAACGCACCAACCGGACTCCAGTCATCAGCTAACCGGTCTATTTCTTGGTTTGGTTTTCCAGCTTTTTGATTAGGCGTTCCCCCGCAGTGTTGAATCCCGAGAGTAGGCCGCCCCAGCGATGGGAGTCGCTCCAAAGAGTGTCGCCAGTTTTGGGGTCCAGCACAGTCAGAAATACGTAGCGCACTGGAGCCTGCTTGTCGTAATTGGGAACGCGGTCCTCCTCGATGTGACCGTTCTCGACTGTGCCGGTCTGCCCACCCGATGCGATGATGTAGCCACCCTTATAGGGGTCAGCGGAAAGAATGAAAATAAGGTCAGCCTGCTTTCGGTCTTTCACAATTTGAAATCTTCCCCACCTCTTGAGTTGAGCCAATGCCTTGTTTCCCACAGCGTCCACGCCAGTCTTATCTTCGAAGTAAACGGACTTGGCCGACTGAATTCTCGGCGATCGTGCCAGCTGTTTTTGGGGTTGAGCCGCACTCGGAGCGATCGTACCGGCAAGAGCAGCAAGCACGGGGAGGTGTGAAAGGAAACGCATTCGCGCCCTCCGAAAAGACCTGAAGAAAGACTATCTCCATCTTCAATAATAATTCAATTAAGAAGCGGACAGAAGCGGCTCGGCTCAAACGCAAGAAACCCACAGGGAGGCAGAAGAACGGCGCAGCTACAGGGCTGCAGAGCAAATCACTCTGAAATACCGAGTCACCAACATCAGCAATGCGTTTTTGTACGTGCCGCGAGAATGGGAAGTGCAGTGTCCCGCGGCCCCACACGTGTGAGCTTGGTTTGAGAACAGTTCCGGACAACATTTTGTTCCGGGCTATGGCGGTTCCTGCTCGCCCAGCAGCAATTCACAAACTGTTAGCGCGCGCATGCGCAAAGAGGCCGCCGTGCTGAACCCCGGCGAACATCTGGACGGCAGGTTGCAAATGGACACCACGCTTTTCGGCGGCTGGCAACCCGGAGCTTGTCGAATCCAGGCCGTATTGTCCGGTTGGGTGAAAGAGAAATTTACCGGTGCGGAGCGGTTCCGAACTAGCGCGGATGCCCGACACCTAATTGCGGGGAGAAGTCCCAAACTCAGTTCGCATCAGGTTAACGCCTAACGCGAAATAGACACTGGAACGGTTGGCACAGCCTCAGAATCCCGCCGGCGACTTGCCGCCGGGCACTATAGACGAGGAAAAAGCGAAAGGCCAGGCTTCGAAATTCGTATCCCTACGTTTGTTCGTAGGAGATGATACTTCCAGTCGTCCCGAAAACGCAGTACAGGTGTAGAATCAACCGCTAGATGCCCAAATGCTCCTGCAGGCGGTGGCATCGCGAGTAACGGCATCGGGCCGTAGCTGTTTTTCTGTGGAGTCGGGAATTCACATGCGTCTATGGCAAACGTTCCTCCTTCTGTTCTGTATTGGATTGTGCGGCATTGCCGTGGCAGGTCAAGAAAATCCCACTGTTTCAAAACCGAAAATCACTTACAACCAAGACGTGGCGCCCCTGCTGCAAAAGCACTGCGTAGTCTGTCATCGGCCGAACGACATTGCTCCCATGTCGCTGATGACCTATGAGGAAGTGCTGCCGTTTGCTCGGATCATGCAGGAGAGCGTGGTGCAGCGCAAGATGCCCCCGTGGCATGCCGATCCTGGGTTCGGCGAGTTCAGCAATGACGCGCGCTTGACCGATGAGGAAATCGCGATCATAGACGCCTGGGTAAAAGGGGGAACAAAAAGAGGCGAGCCTGAAGCTTCCTCAGCGAACCCAGTGCTCACCCAAGGCTGGCATATCAAGCCGGACGTTGTGCTGACCGTTCCGGAATTCCTGGTCCCCAAAACTGCCCAAGACGATTACGAATACATCTACGTCCCCACAAATTTCACGGAAGACAAATGGATACAGGCCGCCGAGGTGCTTCCCGGTGATCGTCGTGTGGTTCATCACGCCACTGTGTCGGTGATCAATCAGTCCGAAGTAGCGAAGCATCTGGAAAAGCACGCCAAGACCGACGAAGGTGAAGACCAATATCATTACCGCACCGGAAAAGTGCTGCACCTCCGCCCCGATGCTCCGGTCATTGATGATGGGTGCGCAGCGCCGAATGGGGGCGGCGTTCCCGGCGAGTCTTCTGGCTACGTGAATATCGTGCCGGCGATCTATCTTCCGGGGCATTTGGCGGAGACGCGGCCTCCAGGCTATGCGCTGCGAGTTCCGGCGGGCGGCTATCTGCAATTTCAGATTCACTACAGCAATCATCATGGGCTGGATGTAAAGGATCGCACTAGCATCGGCTTGGTATTCGCTCGGGAACCCGTCCAGCATGAGATTGGGCAGTACGAAATTTGGAACAACATGTTTCTCATCCCTTCCAACGACGCCAATCACCGTGTGACTTCCTGCTTTACTTTGCCAAAGGATGTGATCGCTGTGGCCTACACGGCGCATATGCATTTTCGCGGCAAAAACATGTTGACCAAAGCCATTTATCCGGATGGTCGCGAAGAGGTGCTCCTCTACGTTCCCCATTTTGATTTTCGATGGCAGGAGACATACTTCTTGAAGAAGCAATTCTTGCTGCCCAAAGGCACGAAACTCATGACCATCGCTTATTTCGACAATTCCAAGGACAATTTTCAGAACCCCGATCCGTCCAAAGCAATTCGTTGGGGTGAACCCAGCGACGAGGAGATGATGGGTTTCTGGTTACAATTCGCCGATCCTCAGATGACCGCTGAAAAGTCTGCATTGAGCCAGAAATGATGGCCATTGGTCTGTTGAAACTTTTAAGGTTCTTTGCGCCTTGAATTTCAGCCGCCGTAACTTTGTTCGACTCGGGGTGGGAGCCGCGCTGTCACTGCGTGAGGCCCGCTTGCTGGCGCAGGGTGTAGCGAGCCACACCGCCAAGCCATTGCCAAGACCCGCAGCTTCCGGGCGTCCTTTCAACGCCCACTTCGTGGATGTCGCTGCCGCCGCGGGCCTGCATGCGCCGGTGATCTATGGTGACCCAGAAATCAAGAAATACATCGTGGAGTCCACCGGATGCGGTTGCGCCTTCATTGATTACGATAATGATGGCTGGATGGATCTGTTTGTTCTATGCGGCACGCGCCTCGGAGGCGCCCCGGTGGGCACGACGAATCGGCTGTATAAGAATAACCGGGATGGGACATTTACGGATGTCACTGAAAAGGCAGGGTTGCGCTTGCTCGGGTGGGCCTGCGGAGTCTGCGTCGGAGACTACAACAACGATGGCTTTGACGATATCTTTTGCACCAATTTCGGGCAGAACGTGCTTTACCGCAACAACGGCGACGGAACTTTCACCGATATTACCAAGCCGGCCGGGCTGTGGAGCGATCAACAGAGGTTTGGAGCCGGCTGCACCTTCCTGGATTACAACCGCGATGGACATCTGGATCTCTTCGTTTCCAACTACGTTGGCTTTTCCTTTGAAAATGCCGCTGTTCCGGGGGAAAACGCCAACTGTAGGTGGAAAGGCATTCCCGTCGAATGCGGACCGCGGGGGCTGCTCACGGGCAGGCATTCACTGTACCGCAACAACGGCGACGGAACCTTCACCGATGTAACGCAGCAAGCCGGCATCGCGCGCGCCGCAGCCACCTATGGCATGACTGTCGTAGCGGCGGATTTTGACGAAGACGGATGGCAGGACATCTATGTTGCCTGCGACTCCACTCCAAGTCTTTTGTTTATGAACAATCGTGACGGAACTTTTCGCGAGGAAGGCGTGCTGCGGGGTGCGGCCCTGAGCGACGATGGCATGGAGCAAGCGGGCATGGGGATTGGCATCGGCGATTATGACCTGGACGGACACCTCGATCTATTCAAGACGCATTTTGCGGACGACGCCAACATCCTTTATCGCAACGACGGGAAGGGGAACTTTGAGGATGCCACGGGGTCCTCGCATCTGGGGGTTGAAACACGATACGTCTGCTGGGGAGCTGGCATCGTGGACCTCGACAATGACGGTCTTCCAGATCTGTTCATGGTTACCGGCCATGTTTACCCGCAAGTGGAACGAACGCTGCCGCAATACCCCAATAAGACGCCACGCGTCGTCTTTCGGAACCTGGGCAAAGGCGTTTTCGAAGAACTCATCCAGGAGCCTGGTCCGGGTGTAGCGGCGGCACACTGTAGTCGGGGATGCGCGTTTGGAGACTTCGACAACGACGGGGATATCGACATACTGATCATCAATCTCAACGAGCCTCCCTCGCTTTTGCGCAATGACCTCACTGGTAAGTCCAACTGGATCAAAGTGAAATTGGACGGCGTGAAGTCCAATCGAAGTGCCATTGGAGCCAGGGTGCTTGTCCATTATGGAGGCAAGACCCAGGCGCAAGCGGTCCTGAGTCAATCCAGCTTTTTCTCGTGCAGCGATTCCCGCTTGCATTTCGGTTTGGGGAACTCCACTTTGGCGGACATCGACGTGTATTGGCCAAGTGGCCTGCACGAAACTTTTAAGCAAATCCCTGCCAATCGGCTCATCACCCTCAAGGAAGGGGTGGGTCCCGTACCGAACCGCGGGTGGGCCAAAGTGTAACCAGCGATGCACAGAATCTTCACCTGCGCGTCCTGAATAGCGGGCCTAGCCGACGTTCACCAATTCCCGCCGCCCGCCGCCCGGCCGCCGACGCAAATTCAATAAAGGGTGCGACTGCATAGGCGCATCCAAAGCGAAACTCAGATAGCCCAGGCAAGCCTCGGCAGATTCGGTTTTCTAATGCCATTTCATTAGAATAACGAAATTGTGCTTGACTTTCGTATGGAATGGGACTACAACAGGGCGCAAATGGGGTGGCTCTTGTCGTTTCTTGTGTACGACTTGCGCTTACATCTCTGTGTAATGCAAATGTGTCGCGGCCGCTTGGTGCATCGGCAAGGCGAGTATTACCGCCTTTAGATAACCTTCGCGGGAGGAAAAATGCTGCATCTCAGAAAGCTTTGCTTTGCCTTTTTAGTGGCGATTATCGTTTTGGCGCTCGCGCCTACGTCTGGCTGGAGCCAGAACGTCTATGGCACCATCGCCGGAACGGTTACGGATACAAGTGGAGCTGCCGTTGCCAACGCGATAGTCACATTGACGAATCTGGATACCGCTCAAAAGCGCAGCATAGAAACCGACTCGTCCGGCAACTACACGTTCGTGAATATCTTGCCCGGCCGCTACAAGTTGGAGGGAGAAAAGACCGGCTTCAAGAAGTTTGTGCGCGAGCCAATCCTGGTGCAGATCGAAAGCGGGTTGAGAGTGGATATCTCTCTGCCAGTTGGAGCGCAGACCGAGACTGTCGAGGTGACCGGCGAGGCGCCGTTGCTCCAGCCGGAAACGAACTCGCTGGGGCAAGTGGTGGAACAGCGAACCGTGACGGAGCTGCCGCTCAACGGGCGCAACCCGCTGGCACTCGTCGGCCTGGTGCCGGGCGTTGTGCCACAGGGCACCCCGTCGGCTGGCAATTCTTCGGCGGGCAATCCCGTTGGCGCTAATCCCTTCGCTCTCGGAGATTTTCAAGTTGGCGGAGGTATGGCCGGGCAGAGTCAGATCCTGATCGATGGTGTGCCTACCAATGGAGCGTACCTGAACGTTGTGACCGTGATACCCACGCAAGATGCCATCGAGGAATTCAAAGTCCAGACGAACAATCTGGGTCCCGAGTACGGGCGATTTGCCGGCGGAGTCATCAACCTGTCAACAAAATCCGGCACCAACACTTTCCATGGTTCGGCCTATGAGTTCCTGCGGAATAAAGTGCTGAATGCGAATGGCTTCTTCGACAACAGCAGCGGCCTCGCCCGTCCTCCGTTTACCCAAAACCAGTTTGGCGCCAACGTGGGAGGGCCCGTTCTGAAGGATAGGTTATTCTTCTTCTCCAGCTATGAGGGCTTTCGGCAGCGTCAGGGAAATGTCTTTTTGGGATGGGTTCCCACCCAAGCTGAGCGCGGCGGAGACTTTTCACAGGCAGGGTCAACCCATACGACCTCAGTCCTTCCTATTTACGACCCGCTCACCAGTACGAACTGCATCTCAAGCAATCCGACTTGCAGAACGGCCTTCATGGGAAACGTGATTCCGACCGGCCGAATCGACCCTACGGCCCAGGCGCTTTTGTCCTACATGCCGATGCCGAATCAGGTAGGCAATCCGAACGGTAACTTTGCCGAGAACTATAGCAGTGGCGGCGACGTCGACCAGTACAACGAGCGCATTGACTATAACCTGAGTGCGAAGCAGAGAATTTTCGGCCGGTACACGCATTCTAAAATACTATCGCTCCCCAACAACCCTTATAATGGTATATGCACGGACCGCTGTACCGAAACCACCTACGCTCACCAGGTTTCCCTGGGTGACACGATTGCGTTTTCACCCAAGACCATCTTGGACTTGCACATTGGTTACACGCGGTATGTTTACCTGCGCACGCCGCTTAGCCAAGGCATCGACTTGTCGAAGTTTGGTGCAAACTGGGCGGCCTTAGCCCCCCAGATGACCTACACTCACATTCCGGACGTGTGCATATCGCAGACGAACGGTGATAATCACTGGGGCGCCGGCAGTTGGTGCACTCAAGGAGCCGGAAGCGGCATCGGCGCTTGGGACGACACGTACAGCTTTACCCCCTCGCTCTCCAGGATTATGGGTAAACACGCCCTCAAAGTCGGCGGAGAATTCCGCGTGCTCCGCAACAACTACTATCAGAGCAACGATCCTGCCGGCTTGTACTATTTTGATGCCCGCATGACGGCGGCAAACCCTACCGTCGGCACGTCTGGGGCTAACGGTTCAACGGGGAATGGCTTTGCTTCTTTCCTGCTCGGCTACGGGACAGACAACACCAGCAGCAGCGTGACCGAGCCCGCAAGGACGGCCGACCAGAATCTTTACAAGGCGATATACGCTGGCGATACCTTCCAGCTCACCAGGAAGATCACCTTGAACCTGGGGGTCCGCGTCGACCTCCAGGGGGACTGGACGGAGCGGTTTAATCGCATTGTTGTTTTCAACCCCTCCGAAACGAGTCCCATTGGGGCCGCGGCCGGAATGCCGAATCTGAAGGGCGCATATGATCTAGTGAGCAGCACGCAACACCCCAGCCGCAGTGCATTTAGCTCCTGGAACCATGTCAGCCCGCGCCTTGGGGTTTCCTACCAATTGGATAAGAATACGGTTATCCGGACCGGCTACGGAATTTTTTACCTGCCGGTTGATATCCGCTGGAACGATGCTCCCCACAACCTCTTCATCAACAGTTTCAACACGTCTTGGCAAGCAGTGCAGTCGGATGGAGTTACCCCCAAGAATCCCTTGTCCAATCCTTTCCCGGTCAGCGGAATCACTCCGCCCTTCGGTAGGGACCAGGGCTTGATCAACGTACAAGGGGGTGGCAACGAAGCGCCAGTGAACGGTAACCCTGCACCTAACGTGCAGCAGTGGAACTTCGACATCCAACGTCAGTTTCCCGGCAATCTGCTGGTTGACGTAGCTTATGCGGGGTCCAAGGGCACACATTTGCCCATGCATGATCAGACCCTCAACCAATTGGCGCCCCAGTTTCTGCCCAAGAATGCTGCGGATGTGACCGCCCTAAAGACACAGGTTCACAACCCATTCGCCGGGAATTGCCCTCCCCCTAACACTGCGCTTTGCACTGGGCCCGTGCAATCAGGTGGCATAGGCACCAATCCGACGGTAATGGCAGCGCAGTTGCTGCTGCCATTCCCGCAGTATGACAATGTGGCCATGTCCGAGCCCGATAACCGCGATTCCATTTATCATTCCATGCAGGCGAAGGTCGAGAAGCGCTTCGCTGCGGGCGCGCAGGTGCTTGCCTCCTACACCGTCTCCAAACTCATCGATGACACCAACTCGGAGATCAACTGGTTGGAAGCCTCTCCGGTGGGCTGGAACGACGCCAATGTTAACAACCTGCGTGGCGAGAGAAGCTTGGATGCCTTCGACGTTTCTCAGCGCTTCGTACTTGCTTCCGTTCTTGACCTGCCTTTTGGCAAAGGCAAGAAGTATGCGAATAACCTCGGCGGAGTTGCCAATAGGCTCATCGGCGGGTGGGGAATCAATACCATCATTACCTTCCAGCGCGGCTTCCCGATTATCATCGGCGGGTGCCCGGGCTTGCTCAGCGACTCCGGTGTCCCGAACGTGGGCTGTTCCCGCAATACGAGAACGGCCTTGTCGAAGCTGACCTCCGGCTCTCTGGACGCACGGCTGGCCCACTGGTTTGACACTTCCGTGTTCACGCATACCAACGATTACAGCTACGGCACCGACTCGCGTACCGAGCCGAATATACGGAGCGACGGAATGAAGAACTTTGACTTTGCGGTTTTCAAGAACACCAAGTTCGGTCCGGACGAAAGGCTTGGCGTAGAGTTCCGCGCAGAGTTCTTCAACGGGTTCAACCACCCGCAGTTCAGTCCGCCGAATAGCGGCTGTTGCGGTAGTAGCGATTTTGGGCGAGTAAGCGGACAGTACAATCTTCCGCGCCAAGTCCAGTTCGCGTTGCGGTTCACCTTCTAACCTCCTGACGTCGGCGTCGGGCGGACCTTCCCGCCCGGCGCACGACTCTCTTCTCTGGTAACATTCTGCTTGGAAACATCCTTTTCCATGTGCTCCAAGGGGAACAGTGTCGATCCATCGCCTCGCCGAACTTCCTTGATTGCGTGCCTCCGATCGAATTTTGCTGGCCTGCTGTCTGCCTGGCGTGAAAAGACTTGGCCGAAAGCGACCATCTTCATTTTTCTTGCCCTATGGTCGCTGGTTCCCTCATTGGCAACTTGCCAGACATCCGAAGGGCAGGTCGAAGCGTTTTTCCGCGCCGGCCAAGAGGCTATGAAGCAAGGGCAGTTCGCTCGTGCTGCCGAAGAATTCAAGAAGGTGCTGGCGCTTGATCCGACCCTACTGGAGGCTGAGGTCAATCTTGGCCTTGCTTACCAGAGCCTCTTCGAGTACGAGCTAGCAGTGCGGCACCTGACGAAAGCGCTGCGCGAAAGACCGAACCTGCTTGGCCCCACCGTAATCGTCGGAATGGATTACCTTAAACTGGGTGCCCCGGAAAAGGCCATTCCCTTCCTCCAGCGTGCGCTGAAGCTTGATCCATCGAGCCGCGAGGCCCGCCAGGCTTTGGCTTCGGTATACCTGGGCCAGGAAAATTTCCAAAACGCGGCCGAGGTGTTTCGTCAGATCGCCGTCCATGATTCCGACAAGTCCGAGGCCTGGTTCAAACTCGGACACGAATACCTTGACCTGTCTGCCAGTTTGGCCTATCGGGGAGCGCATTTGTATCGTGAATCGGCCTGGGGGCATCGTTTTCTCGGTGATCTCTTGTTTCAGCGCAGCCGTTGGGAAGATGCCGTGAAGGAGTACCGCAAGGCCCTGGACATTGAGCCACGGCAGTCCGGCTTGCACACATCGTTGGGCCAAGCCTATCTGCATGCGGGGAAATTGGAAGAAGCCGAAACGGAGTTTCACCTCGAGCTCGAGCCCGATTCACGAAATGAGCTCGCCTGGCTCGGCTTGGCCAATCTGCAACTGGCCCGGGGCCAAGCTACAGCAGCGCTTGAGTCTCTCGGAAAAGTTTGGGAAATCTCTCCTGAATTCTTGGTTGTGCAACGGGGCTTCCCCTCGATCGAACTCCTTCAGGAGTCGGCAAAAACTTCCATATCGCGCCTGCAGGACGAACCAGAAGGAGCGGCCAAGCATTTTTTGTTGGTGGCTCTATACACCACCACGAATGAAAGCGCTCTTTCAGACCGCCAATGGGAAGCCTTACAAGGCGACTTCCGGGCATGGCGGCAGGGATCGAATGGCGGCGGGCTAGTCCAACCGCATCAGGAACCCTGCAAGGCCCATCACTATTCTACCTGCGCAGATTCGCTGCAAGCCCGAAAGCATCTAACCGACGCGGAGCGGTTACTGCTGGGAAAAACGCACTTCACCTTGCGACAATACGAACCCGCGGCTGATTGGTTAGCGCAGGTGCCGGGCGTCACCAACGAAAATGCCGAGGCCAGCTACTGGTTGGCGCGCACCTACCAAGCGCTCGGGGCTGAGGCGTATGCGCAACTGGAGGAATCCTTTCCCAACGCCTGGCGTACGCACCAGTTGCGTGCCGAAAGCTACGCCCTTCGCCAGGATCCCGACGACGCTCTCAAAGAGTTTCGTGCGGCTCTGCAGTTGCAGCCCCAGGAGGCAGAACTTCACGAAGCGCTCGGGGAACTTTACCTGGACAATCATTCTGATGATGATGCGCAGAGTGAGCTCGAGAGAGCATTGGCGCTGGATCCCTCGCGCACGCACGCGCTGTATCTGCTGGGACGCTTCTACGTGCAAAAACGGGAAAACGAAAAGGCGCTGTCGTATCTGCAGCGTGCGCTGCGACTTCAACCGGATTTGGCTGAAGCCAACGGCTTGTTGGGGACCGCCTACGTGCGCCTAGGACAGTTTGCCAATGCCATCCCGAAACTCAAGAAAGCGTCTCCTATCGACCATTACGGGAACGTCCATTATCAGTTGTATTTGGCCTATCGGAAGCTCGGCCAAGCCGAACTCGCGCAGAAAGCCTTAGCGCGCTCGCAAGATCTCCGCCGAAGCTCTCTTGAACACGACCAGGCGCTGATCTTGGGAGCTCCGCAGCCGGAACCTGAACGGTAGTGAAGTTGACATCCTCCTCTTCCTAAAGGGAGAGGATTCCTACGGAGCCGGATGTTGGTCCGGTCTCTTCGGTGGGTTCCTCCCACAAGCAGTGCAGATCCATTCCATCAGTCTATAGAGTCGCGTAGAGACTATGGTGACTTCGAAAAGCGACCGAGGAAGCCTCCACCCGCTCGCAACCGAATGGTGAGTGAATCGTTGCGCTCATGAATTGAGTTTTCGATTTCCACTTGGTGTTGTCCGCAGGGCTGTCGTGAACTTGAACTGATCTGTACTGGCCATCACCCAGAAACGAGAGCGGCACGTGTATCGTCTTGGCTTGAGGACCGCACATGACCGCCAAAAACCACGTGTTGCCCTTGCGCCGGGCGTAAGCGGCGAGTTCGCCTATGGCGGAATCGGGCAAGACAATCGTTTCATCCCAGACGGGGGGGACGCTCTCGATCACCTCGCCAGCCGGGTTGTTGAGGATGGTCTGAGGATGGGCAGCAATGGTGAGCAGCGGAGCCGCAAAGACAACGATGCAGGCGATCTGGTGCACTACGGTCGTATCGCGGCGGCGGTCGTTGAAGAGCATGGCAGTGTAATCAGCCGGCCCGGCCAAGAGCCGCGTGAAAGGCAAAATGGTTTCGTGCCGGGCTCGTTCCTTCAGGGCACTGGACTCCATGCCGCGAATGGCTTCGCGAACCAGCTCGCTCGGCCAAGTGCGCTCGCGGCCGGTGGGTTTATTTGCTCCGTGGAAGACGAGAAGAATGTGGTATTCCGCTGCTTTTTGAAGCAGCGCCTCATAAAGGTCGATCACCTCTTTGGCCTCGTGATCGAAGAAGTCAATTTTGGCACCGACCACGCCTGCATCATGAAGCAGCTTGAAGAATTCCTCGCGCGCTTCCGGAGTGCGAAGATCCTTGCTGTGCTTCCAGAACCACACGCCGACACCATTCTGCCGTGAGTAATCCACGACTTCTTTTCTCTGCTCCGGCGTCCATTTGCTCCAGAAGCCTTCGATGACGTTGTATTCGAACCCCAGCTGTCCGGCCACACGGGAAAATTCCTTCATGCCGTCGACGCCGTCGGGACCACCGTCAAGATAGCGCCAAACGGCACGGCCGGGTTTGATCCACGAGGTACGGATTCCTTCCGCGAAAAATCTTGGGTCAGGGAGCGGGCAGAGATTAGGCAGGATCGTGCTATTTAACCAGCGTGCTTAAGTCTGGCCCCACCATTACGACACGCCATGGAGTCGTGACCGTTCCCGCCATGGATGACGGTTTCCCGAGGCGCTTGGCTTCATCCCTTCCGTATCGCAATTCGAACGGCCAGTTCAGCGGCTGCCGGTGTCCCAGACCGTAATCCATCCGCGTCGGCCGTCGGCCTCCAGACCCATGCCGCTGTAATTCACCAGACTGGCCTCGGTGATCGAGGCGTAACCCGCATCGAGCGGCAACTGGAACGTCAGCGGTGGTCCGGCCCATTCTCCGGCGTGCACTTCGGAAATATTCTTCTTCACGAACTCGGTTTCATAGTGGCCGTCGGCCAGTCCGCCATACCAAAGCGTTGAGCCATCCGGAATGACGAAGGCGGAGTACTCATCCGGTGTGCGCGAAGTGTTTTCTTCGCCGGGAATGACGTGGCGACAGGCAACGCCGTCATTGAATACGCGGACCTCCAGAGTGTAGGAAGTGAAACTCAGGTCATGCGTAAGAGAAAGCTTGACGCCGTTACATTGATTGATGGCTGTACTGTGGGCGCCAGACCACGGATAAGATTCGTCCATGGAGTAGCGTTCGAGGCTGTTGAACACAACCCCCGATGAAAGGTCATAGCCGTCAAGCTTCACGACGACCGGGGAAGGCTCGATCACGACCGTGTCCCCCCTGGTCACCGTGAGGGTCAAGCGCTCCGCCTTCACGACGACCGGGGAAGGCACGGTGAACTTGATCTTGCCGTCCGGGCTGGCGACCTGGACTTCTTGCATGTGCACGCGCTCTGAACGCCGAGACTTGGCCGGCTGCGATTGTGGTTGTGCGGGTGCGAAGCTCGCTTGGACGAGGCCGACAGCCGCCAGAACCAAGGGAACAAGAACCACTTTTATCTGCGTGGTTTTAGCGTTCAAACTGAATTCCTGAACATGGTTCCTTTGCCGGCGAGCCTCAGACTCCGCCGCGAGGTTTTTCCTGGCGAACAAAAATGTTGTCCTGGGTGGGCTCCGCGTCGCATTCCAGGGCGATGGTGGTAACCGGATGGTCCGGCGCTTCTGTCGGCAGGCCGCTGAGGCGCACACGGTACTTGTCCTGTTGGAAAGTGATTTTTTCGCCGGAAGCAAAAAACCGCGCTGACTTCACCTGCGCCTGTAAACCCGCCACTGCCACATAATCGCCGGGCCAAAAGTGCACGTGCATGTAGAGCGTGTTGCCTTTGCGCGTGAAGCTCGCGTAATTGGAGCGCCGCGGCTGGCAGTGATCCGATGCGTAAATGCTGTCACCGTTGCGGCGCATCCATTGGCCGACTTCCGTCAACACGCGGACGGATTCCTCGGGCACACTGCCATCGGCGCGAGGCCCGATGTTCAAGAGGTAGTTGCCGGTGTCGCGAGAGCACGAAATCAGATTCTGAATGACGCGTCGCGGGTTCTTCCAATCGTCATCGGCCCGCTGGTATCCCCAACTGTCGTTGAGAGTCATGCAAGACTCCCACGCGCGGCCTTCTTTATCTGCGGTGATCTGCTGCTCGGGAGTGGAAAAATCGCCCGGAAGCTTGTTGCGATTGTTGACGATGATGTCTGGTTGCAGCTCAAAGACCATTTTGTTCATGCGCTCGGACTCCCAACCAGGGGCATCGAGCGGCCACGAGACGTCGTACCAGAGAACATCAATTTTCCCGTAATTGGTGAGCAGCTCGCGAATGTGCGTGTGAATGTATTCGACGAAGCGCCTGCGCGCCGCCTCGTCGGTGGCGCAGCGAGCGCCGTCGGGATGGTGCCAGTCCATCAGTGAATAATAAAAGCCCACACGCATGCCTTCGGCACGAGCGGCGTCCACATATTCACGAACGAGATCTCGGCCCGGCCCTTGTTTGGGCGAGCAGTAATCGGTGGTCTTGGTATCAAAATGGCAAAAACCTTCGTGGTGCTTGGTGGTCATCACCATGTAGCGCATGCCGGTTCCACGCGCGATCTTGGCCCACTCGCGTGCAGGAAATGGTTTGGGTTTTAACTGCTTGGCGAGCGGAGCGTATTCGGAAACGGGAATGCCCTCATTTTCCATGACCCACTCATGGCGGCCGATGACGCTATACAGTCCCCAGTGGATGAACATGCCGAAGCGCGCCTCGTGCCACCACTTCATCCGGCGCTGACGGTCGGCATCACTGTCGGACGGGGCCGTCGCAGCCTGCGCCGGGTTGGATGCTTGCCTGAAACCCAGGGCGGAACTGAGCGTCGCGGCCGCCAGGACGGAGCCGCTTTCAATCATCCAATCCCGGCGTGACGTCTTGTTTTTTGTCATTCGGTCGATACCTCTATTGATGAATTCTTGCTTGTTCCCCGGCCCGCCAGGGCGGCAGTGGTGACGACCGTCCAGCTGGCCAAGGGAATCCCAAGGCGACTCTAGAAAGCGAGCCTCAACCCGAATTGCAACTGGCGAGGCTGAACAGCGAGCGTGGTAATCGATCCTGCGCTGGCGTTACCGACGCGCACTGAATTCCCGCTACCGACTCCTGGGGCGTCTAAATTCTGGATGTTAAAGATGTTGAAGGCCTCGAAGCGAAGTTGCAGATTCCATCCTTCGTTACGCAAGGGGACGCTCTTAAACATGGAGAAATCCATATTAAACACCGAAGGACCTCGGAACGGGTTTTTCCCGAGATTTCCAAATGCTCCGGAGGGAGCGGCAAAAGCGCAAGGATTGAACCACGTCTGGGCAGTGTGGGTGGCGTCCGCGGCTAGTCCACCCTGCGAGATAGTTGTCTGGCACTTGGGGTTCGGATTTGCGGGAACCGGGCCAGGCTGAAAGGGATCGGCGATCATGTTGGGCCGGGCATAATCGCTCGGGCCATTGCTTCCCATTCCACCAGAGCCCTTGAGGTTGGCGACATCGCCCGGCACGATCAGACCGTACGGCTGGCCGGACCGGCCTTGGAAAATATAATTTGCCTGCCAGCTACCCAGGATCCACGACCCAGGCCCGCTCCGAAGCCATCTCTTGCCTTTCCCCGCAGGAAGCTCATAGACAGTAGCCCAAGACACAAAATGCTTGATGTCATACCCGGAGATGCCCCGAGCGGAACTCAAGTCAAAATAGTTTTGGACGCTTGAAGCACCTTGCGGACCATTCTCGACATTGAAGTAGCCGCTGCTCGTGTCGATGGATTTTCCAAACGTGTATGACAGAAGGGAGATCAAGCCATTGGCAAACCGCCGCTGGACCTTGGTTTCCAGCGCGTTGTAATTCGAGTAGCCAATGCTCTGGGCATAGGTTATTCCCGAAGTCGCCCAGGGCATAAGTCGATGGCTGTCTATGGAAGCAATGTATGCGTTGTTGCAAGCCGTGTCCGTTTTCGCGCAAGTGTTGTTCGGCGAGGCCTGATTCGCAGCGTTGGCGTTCCCTTCGAAGTCCAGGCGTCCATTCTTGCTGCCCACATAAGCGGCGGAGAACATCAGATTCGGAGTGAACTCCCGCTGGATTTCAACATTCCATTGCTGCGAGTAGGGATCCTTGTAGGTGGGAGCGACGAAAAAACTCCCGCTGGTCCAGGGGGTTGCTGCCGGCAGCGAATTTGCGAAGGTTCCCTGGATCCGGTCGATTGTTTTCAGTTGGGTGGGACTCAGATTGTTCCCGTTGAAATCGCCGTTAAGGGCCAGGGCGCCCGGCCATACCGCCTTCTCGAGAACGTTCTGTGCGGCCTGACCTCTGCCCGCGAGCGTATCCCAATAGAGCCCGTAGCCCCCACGAATGACTGTTTTCTGACTCAGTTGCAACGCCGCGCCGATGCGAGGCCCCCAATTGTCCTTCACGGGCGGCGGCGAGAAAAAGGCTTTGCCCGCCACGATCACGTTGTTGAAGTGCGCATCCTTGGTAAAATCACAGGGAATCGAGGTGTTGTTACAAGTTGGCGTAGTTGTGGGCGTGTAAAGCGGCGCCCCATCCGGAATACACGGCGCTTGTGGGGCTACGCTACACAGCGGAGGCATGGCTGTGGCCCCGATGATCCATTGCTGGCGGAATAGATCCAAGGCATTCCACAGTCGGCCATCCAGTGTCTGTGGTTGAGTCAAATAATCATACCGCAAGCCAAAATTGAGAGTCAGCCTCGCTCGCACCTTCCATTCGTCCTGCAGGTATCCGGCCCAGGCGGCATACTTGTACTTCACGGGGCCCGATCCTGAGACGGGCAACTCGCCACCTACGTTGCTTGGCAAACCCAACAGAGCCGAGGCCAGCGATAGCCCGGTACTGCTGTTTCCAAGGCCTGTTTGGCCGTCCCCAAAGCTGTATCTTTGGAACGTGTTCATCTGTATTCGCTGGGAATCGATAAACCAAGCACCTATCTTGAAGTTGTGCCTCCCCTTGAGCCAGACAATGTTGGGTGTAACGCTCCAATTGGGGTTCTCCCTGGGCGCCGCTCCGCGAATACCGAAATCGCTGCTGCCGCCGGCAATCCACTCGTTGGTGTTGAGTCTGAAAAGGATGCCTGAGAACTTATCGATGTCTTTAAAGCCGAGCTGGTTCAAGGGGTCGAGCCCCAGTGGATTCTGATTCTGTTGACCGGCATCCACGGCAGGCCGGCCCGCATAACCGGCGCGCAAATCAAGAACCAAGCTTGGCCGAAAGATGTGCACCCAGCTCCCGCCATAGTTCCTGCCGGTCGAACCGCCTTCGGTGAATCCAACTTCGCCAATCGGATTAACCACTGACACGCGCTGTTCGGTGTAGCGAAAAAACAGATTGTCTTTTTGACTCAATCGATGATCGATTCGCAGTTGAAAACTGTTGGAAGTATTCGGTGTTGGCCTGGTTTGAATGAAATTGTGACCCAGGTCCGTCGCCACCGAGTAATTGGATAGGGTGGAGTACTTCAGGAAAAACTGTTGCATCTCTGCTGAAATAAGGGCCTGCGGAAGTTTGTTGCAAGGGGCGCCCAGCGTCTGGTCCTGAAGATTGGTCCCAGGTAACAGAGGCAGAGGATCTCCACTGGCATCGCATCGGAACGGCGCCCGAGCTGAACCCGAACCACTGTAAGGGTTATAGATCTGGTGGGAGGTGGTGTAGTAGGGCTGCGCGGTAAAGTCTCCGCTCAACTCCGCTGCAGTGGGCACATAAGAACGGTCCAGGGAGGGTTTGCTGTAGCGCCAGCCGTCGTAGCCGCCAGAAAAGAAAGTCTTATTCTTGATGATGGGACCGGAAAAGGTCGCCCCAAACTGGTTCTGTCGAAATGGAAAAATCTTGGGAGTTCTCGTAACCGGGTCGAAATCCGTCACGCTATTGCGCGCATCGAAAGTGTCGTTGCGGACGTATTCGAAGGCCGAACCATGGAAGGATCCGCTTCCCGACGCCGACACCATGTCCACCACGCCGCCCGTCGCGCCGCCAAATTCAGCTTTAGCGTCGTGCCCAACCACCTTGAACTCTTGGATCAGATCAATGTTAGGAATGACAATATAGGTCGGTCCGCGTACGTTCGTGTTGATGATGCCGTCAAAAAAGTAGAACTTCGAGCGGTTCTGTTGTCCGTGGAACGAAGCATCAGAGAAACCCGACCCCGGAATTCCAACATTTCCTTCGCAACATCCAATACTCTTGTTTTGGGCCGTGGAAACGGGAGTGACACCTGGAGTCAGGGTCAGTAACTGCGTAAAGTTCCTGCCATTTAGAGGCAGGTCATTCACAGCTCGGTCGGGAATCACGGTGCCCAGTTCGCTCGTGGACGCCTCGAGCATCGCGGCTTCCGCCTTCACCACCACTCGTTCGTTGACTGCGCCGACCTCAAGTCTTACCGCCTGCGTGACCGTTTGGTTGACGCCCACTTCAAATGTCGAGACTTCGGTTGTCTTGAAACCTTTTGCCTCGACACCCAGAATATACGTTCCTGGCTTGACGTTAATGAAGACGAAGTAGCCGTCCGAATTTGTCGCCGCTCGATCATCGATCTTGGTGGCCAGGTTGGAGAGCCGGACCGCGGCGCCAGCCACAAATCCTCCTGATTTGTCTGTAACCGTGCCATTCACTTCACCTGCAGCCGTTTGCGCGCGACCTCCATTCGCAAATATGAGCAAGAACAGAGGGAGAAACGCTGCCATCTTAGCCGCTCGCATGCACACCCCCTAGGCATGAATTCCGAAAAAAACATCGCTAAATCCAGGCCCAAGACCAGAAACGCGCCGACCATGGAACTTGATACCGTTGATCCTGCCGGCGCCGCAATCCTCCAAGACTGAAAGGCTTCTATCAAGCTACATCGCAAAATTCAATATTAAAAATCTATGTTTCAAACGTTGAAAAACTAAACGATCCTTTGAGTTAGAATGCCGCCAGGCGCTGTAGCCGCGTTGCCGCCGGGCAGGGACGGGCGGATCTTCAAAACGCGGCGGTGACGACTCAACAGAAGGAGCAGACTTCCCATGATCCGGGCACGTGAATCTAAATCTGCACCAGTCGGTGTGGTCGGAAAGGTCTTGCGGATCTTGGAGGCGCTGGACGCGGCCCCCACCGGACTGCAGCTACGGGAGATTTCTCAGCAGACCAGCCTCAACAAGAGCACGGCTTATCGGTTCGTGGCTCACTTGGAAAACGAAGGCTATCTCTTCCGTGATGATACCGGCGCCTATATCGTGGGCCCGAAACTGGCCAGGCTTGGCGCCGGAATTGCCTACCATGCCACGCTCCGCAAAATCAGCCGCCCGGTGCTGAGGCTGCTCGCAAAAGAAACCACGGAGACGGTAAACCTCGCCGTCCTGGACGGGCACGATGTGCTTTACCTCGAAGTGCTCGAGAGTTCCCATTCTTTCCGTATGGCCTCTCAGCCAGGAATGCACCGTCCGCCGAACTGCACCGCGTTAGGCAAAGTTTTGCTGGCATTTCTCCCCAGTGAGCAGCGCGAAGAAATTTTCACCATGCTGACCTTCGAACGCGCAACTCCGCGGACTATTCCGAATGTTGCGCGCTTCCGCAGAGAGCTGGTGCGCGTCGTACGGCAAGGCTATGCGATGGATGATCAGGAGACGGATATGGGGGCCCGATGCGTCGCCGCTCCGGTTCTCGACGAAAGCGGGAAGGTGGTGGCCGCGATCAGCGTTTCCGGACCCAGCACTCGGATGAACCGGGATCGCATTCAAGCATTTGCAGGAGCCACAAGAAGGGCTGCTAGAACAATTTCAGCGCGACTTGGCCATGGGAATTGAGCTTGCGCATGCGATAGATTATTCGGGTAATGCCGTCGCGAAGAGGACCATGTTTTCCGATGTAGCAGATTGAAAGTCTGGGATCAAGTAACTGCAAGAATTAGCGGCAGGAGGAACTGTTGCAGCCGATTGCATTCTTTGGACCCAAGGTTTTCGAACTGAATTCCCATGCAATCGGGTCCAACGACACGAACTACCCGTGCGGTCGAATGCAGGGCTGCCAAACCGCGCTCAATTTCCAGATTGAATGTGACGGGAGTTCCCAGAGGGAAGGAACGTTCTGCTTGCACCAACATGCCGCCGAGGCTGAGGTCTAGCGTGTTTCCATCGAGAGAGGCCTGCGGAGAATTGATCGACACGCTGCAACGTAGCCTAACGCGCGTGAAGCGCCTTCTCTCTCGCTCAATCGTTCCACCGGTAGCACGGATCAATCGCAATAGCTTGCTGCGGTCGACAGGCTTGAAAAGGAAGAATTCAACTCCCGCTTGGAATGCGCGGGCCATGACAGTGCGGTCTTCCTCACCGGTAATCATCACGATCACCGAACTGGCATTGGTCGCGGAGGCGCGGATCTGCCTGGCGAGCTCGATCCCATCCGGTGGCGGCATGCGGACATCCAGAAAAATGGCATGGAACTTGTCTGTTCGTAGACGTGAGGCTGCTTCCGTGCTGTCGGTGAGACAGGCCGCCTGCATACCCGCCGAGCCCAGGATTTCCGCAATGAGTTCGCAAGTGGGCGCATCATCGTCAACGACAAGAACCCGTGCAGGCACGTTATCCTTCCGCAGGTGGCCCATGGAGTCCAACGTGACCACGGCACAATGGGGGAGCTAGGAATTCGGCTGAGACACCCTGCCATCCTGCAACCAGTGTTTCAACTGTTCTCGAAGCCGTTCAAAATTGATTGGTTTTGAGAGGCACGCTCCGCACCCAGCCTGCAGGATCCGCTCCTGTTCGGCCACCAGAGCGTGTGCCGTCACGGCAATCACGGGAATTCCGCTCAGCTCCGGTTTTTGGCGCATCCATGCGAGGAGATCGAGGCCGTCGTCTTTACCGAGATTGATATCGAGTAAGACCGCATTGGGAATGTGCTTCCCAAGAACGTCGTAACTGGCTTTCAGGTCGGCCGCAGAGCAGACCTCGTAACCTTCCATTTCAAGCCAGTCACGGAGCAGCTCGCGGTTGAGCTGATTGTCTTCGACGACCAGGACACTGTGTTTCAAGCGTTCTCCAAAGATGGCGAGGTCACCACGCGCTCCAGTTGCTTGATCAACGGCTCTCGCCAGGAATTCTGTTTCCGGAAAAGCGATTCGGCATGCGCGTGAATGTACTTTTCCTCTGCCTTGGTTAGATCCTTGCTGGTCAGGACAAACACGGAGAGCTCGGCTGTGCGAGGGTTGGAACGCCATTCGGCGAGCAATTCAAAACCGCTCATCTTGGGCAGCACTATGTCTAGAATGACCAGCTCGGGCAGGAATTGGGCTACGCTGATACGGGCCTGTTCACCATCCGCCGCTGTACTCACAGCGTAGCCGTATGCTTTGAGCAACTCGACAATCATCTCAAGCGTGGATACATCGTCTTCGACCACCAGGATGGTTCTTGTTGGCGCTGCGCCCCCACGAGACCGGAGGCAGCGCTCCACAGCAGCTAGCAAGGTCGCCTTATCTACTGGCTTAATCAAATACTCGTCGGCACCGAAAGCGGTTCCGATGCTAGGCTGATCCACGATGGTCACCACAATAACCGGTATCCTTGCCGTGCGTGGGTCATTCTTCAATTGCAGTAGAACCTCCAGCCCGTGAACCGGACTCATAAGCAGGTCCAAGGTGATGGCATCTGGCTGCAGTTCAGCGGCTATATCCGAGGCGCGTTCCGGCTGATCACATTTCAGGGTCTCATAGCCTGAAGAAGCGAGTTGGGATTGGATGAGTTGCCCGGTCGCCGCATTGTCCTCAACGACGAGAATGCGCGGGGCGTTGCGCGCCCTGGGCACGACTCCGGAGGTCTGATCGGGTTGGCCCGGAGCGATCGCAACGAGAGGAAGAGAAAAATAAAAGCAGGTACCACCGCCGGGCTGGCTTTCGATCCCCAGTTTACCTCCGTGCAGTTCGACCAGGCGCGCGGTGATGGCAAGTCCCAACCCCGTGCCCTCCGTAGCGGTGCCCGCTTGTGTCAGGCGAAAGAACGCTTCGAAGATCCGCTGCTGTTGTTCGGGTGGAATTCCGGGGCCATCGTCGCGCACTTCCACCCTGACTTGGTCCTCCAGCTGACGGGCGGCCAGCTCAATCCGGCCACCCGTTGGTGTGAACTTGATCGCGTTGCCAGCAAGATTCATGAGCACTTGCTTAAATCGCATAGCGTCGGCGTGAACATGCAGATTACCCTCGACCTGCTGGAGTAATGCTTGCGATTTCTTTTCCGCCAGAGGGTAAAGACTGCTGATCACGTCGGCAAAGGCAGACGCGACCTTCACATCCTCGCGAGTAAGCTCCATTTTGCCAGCTTCGATTTTGGAAAGGTCAAGAATATCGCTGATTAGTCTGAGAAGGTGTTCCCCGCCGGTATGTATGTGGTCGATGTAGCGCCGCTGGCGGTCGTTCACCGGGCCGTAACGCTCATCGGCAAGCAGGTCGGAAAAACCAAGAACGGCGTTCAACGGCGTGCGCAGTTCGTGGCTCATGGTGGAGAGGAATTGATCCTTGAACTTACTTGTGCGTTCCGCTTCTTGCTTTGCGTGTATGATGAGCTCGTGCGTGCGCTTGTGTTCGGTGCTGTCACGCGTGACCTTTGCGAACCCGCGCAACCGTCCCGTGCCGTCGCGCAAGGCGGTAATCACCACGTTGGCCCAGAACCGTGATCCGTCCTTGCGCACGCGCCAACCCTCGTCTTCGTATCGCCCGAGCTCTGTGGCAACTTTCAGTTCATAGGCAGGCTTGCCTCGTTCCACATCCTCCGTTGGGTAGAAGCGGGAAAAGTGTTGGCCCACGATCTCCTGAGCCTGGTAGCCCTTGATGCGTTCGGCCCCCGCATTCCAACTGGCAACGACTCCTTGCGGATCCAACATCAGAATCGCATAATCCGTCACTTCCGAAACCAGCAGACGGAACCGCTCTTCACCTTCCCGCAGGGCCTCCTCAGCCTTCTTACGCTTGGTAACGTCCGTTGCCACGACCAGGCGGGCGTTTTTATCCCCATAGACGAAGGGATGCGAGGTAATTTCAACATCGATCAGAGTTCCGTCTTTCTTGCGATGTTTCGAGATGCCGGCGGCTTCCGTGTCCGGCGGCGCCTTCCCGGTGCTTTCGAGCAGTGTTGGTACATCTTCCGGTGGGTGAATGTCCTTCATCGTCAGGGACAGAAATTCTTCGCGGAGGTAGCCATAGTTCCGGACGGCAGAACGATTGGCGTCTAGGATGGCCAGGGTCTGCAGGTCATAAACCCACACGGGATGTGGATTACTGTCGAATAGCAGATGGTATCGCTCCTTGGATTGGCGAAGCGCCTCCTCCGCTCGTTTGCTCTCGGTGATGTCGTGGAAAACGACAACGCCGCCCTGCAGGGCGCCTCCCTCGCCTCTGAGAGGTCTGCCCGTAATACTAAGTAACCGGCCGACCGGCACTTGCGCGTTGCGGATAAAGAGTTCTACGGCGTCAACACTCTCGCC
This sequence comes from Acidobacteriota bacterium, assembly GCA_003225295.1. GTDB lineage: Bacteria > Acidobacteriota > Terriglobia > Acidiferrales > UBA7541 > Acidiferrum. The sequence continues at coordinate 48,541 of QHYZ01000070.1, forward strand.
CCGCATGGCCCGCACCAAGGGCAGTTCGTTGGATGGATACAGGGTCACGGTGTCAGGCAAATAGCTGCCATACTGATCAGACCACTGGTCGGGAGTCGTGTCCGTGGCACCGATGCCCAAGACCTGCTCGGCGGCCGCATTAAAGAGGAGAAACTTCCCCGCCGAATCGGCCACAACCACACCATCGGCGATACTTCCCAGAATCAGTTGCAGAAGTTCCTTTTGCCGTCTGGTTTCCTCTTCTGCCTGATTCTTTGCGGTGATGTCCCGGAAAACGAGCACCACCCCAAGCCCTTCGCCACTGTTCGTGAGAATGGGCGCCGCGGTATCTTCAATGTCGTATTCCCTGCCACCTTTGGATAGTAAGAGAGTGTGGTCGGCCAAACCGACGACCTTCCGTTCGCGAAAGACTCTCTTGACAGGGTTCTCGATGGGGCTCCGCGTGTTTTTGTCCACGATGTCAAACACCAGGTCCATGGACTTGCCCATGGCCTCCGCCCCTGTCCAACCAGTGAGCGACTGGGCGACGGAATTCATAAAAGTTACCGCGCCATTCATGTCCGTGGCAATCACCGCATCACCGATACTTCCGAGAGTGGTCGAGAGCAACTTTTCGCTTTTTGCCAGGGCTTGTTGTGTGTGTTTTCGATGGGAAAGCTCACGGATCGAGGTTGCAAAAACCAGTAACAGCAGCATCAGGCTTACTAGGTTTCCGGCCAGAACTATACGCCTCGTGCCGGTCAGTGCCTCCGCCATCTCTTGAGAGCGAACATCGCGGAGATTATTCTCCTGGTCTGCCATCTCCGTGAGTACCGCCCGGATTCTGTCCATCAATTGCTTTCCCTGGCCTCCGAGAACCACCTGGGTTGCGCCTGCCAATCCGCGCTTCCTGTGGAGATCGATCGTCCTCTGGAGTTCCGCCAATTTGCCGGCAATGAGTGGTTCGAGCGTGGCGATGCGCTTCTGCTGCTCCGGATTGTCGGAAGTGAGCTTCTTCAGTTCGTCAGTTACCCGATCGAGGTTCTTTATCGCTTCGTGATAGGGTTCCAGGTAGGCCGCATCTCCCGTGAGGAGAAAGCCGCGCTGCCCAGTTTCTGCATCAACGACTCGAGCTCTCGTCTCATCGAGTACCCTGCCGAGTTCGTAGCTGTGCCTCCGCGCCTGGGCGGTTTTTGCAACGCGGACCGTATCCCGGTACGATTCCCAGCCAACCAGCGGCAGGATGACCGCGGCCGCAAGGAATCCCGCGAGGATCAGGCTCCTCTCGAGTCGCCATCGCATCGTTACACCGCCTTGCCAGCTAGCTTGGAAATAATGGTTAGTTGAACTACCGCGCCGGCTGCAGCGGCACGGAGCCGAGGACGATTGTTTCGAATTCGTCGAGAATGGAAGCGTCCCACCAGCCGCGTTTTACTTCCTCCCTCATGATGGTAAAGGCGTTCTCCAAGGGAAGAGCCTGGCGATATGGCCGGTCAGTCGTTAGCGCGTCGTAGATGTCGGTGATTTGAAGGATGCGCGCGGTGAGTGGAATTTGCTCGCGTTCCAGCCCGTCTGGATACCCCGAACCGTCCCACTTTTCATGGTGGTGGCGAATGATCGGCAGGACATGGCGAAAGGATCGGAGCGGACTGCAAATTCGTTCGCCGATGATGGTATGTTGTTCCATGATTTTTCGTTCTTCCGGAGTCAGCGGTCCAGGCTTGAGCAGGATGTGCTCTGGCACGGCCAACTTGCCGATATCGTGCACCAGACCGCCTCGGCGCAGAGCTACGCGCAGGTCCTCAGGCAACCCCAGCTTCTCCCCCAGCGCAACTGAATATTTCGAAAGGCGGTCGCAGTGCCCTTCGGTATAGGGATCCTTCGCCTCGATACTCAGGGCGAGGCTGAACAGTACGGTCTCGGCGTTGTCCAACTCGTCGGTGAATTGTTTCAAGCGCAGCAGGGAATACACGCGAGCCAGCAATTCGTGCTTATTCACGGGCTTGTTGAGAAAATCATTAGCGCCGCACATGATCCCGTGGATGCGGTCGGCGTCACTGTTCAAACTGGTGAGCAATATGACGGGAATCAAGCGGGTTTCCGGCTTGGACTTCATCGTCTGGCAAAGATCAAATCCGGTTGGACGGGGCATCACCACATCCAGCAGTGCGAGATCAATAGTGTCGCTATTCAGCTGCTCTAGCGCCTGCTGGCCATCCGCTACACAGACAACCTGATAACCCTCCGCGCTCAGCAGAGAAGAGAGCAGATCGCAGTTAGCTTCGTTGTCATCGGCTACCAGGATGGTTCCTCGGTGGCCTTGCGGAGCTGACACATCGCCTCCCTAACGATCCTCTCGATCGCACAAGAAGGCTTCGGAGGGTGCACTCTTGTCGAAAGATGGAACCGAATCTATCCGGCCCAGGCAACTGACAACCATCGCGCGAGGCCTATTCGAAAGTATCTCAAACTTGTAAGAGTTTCTCGACGCCGTCCCGTGCCATGCTACCAAGCAGTAAATAACGCGAGTTTGGCGGGGACTACGGGACTCGAACCCCTGAGCTCCCGCGTGACCGGCCGTTGTTGTATCCAACGGAATTGGCGCCGGGGCAATCCATGAATGGTCCGGCTTGCCTACCAGATGGTGGATGATTCATTCATGCGAGAGGAGCGGATAAAAATCATGGCAAGCTGTGACTGGTCCGCGTGTCCCCGATTAAAACAGCCGCTCCGGGTCCTCAGTGTGACTTTGTCGGTAGAGAGCTGCGGACCTTGGCATAACCCGGCTTGATTACGGAGTAGATGAAATCGCAACGCTGGCCATAGGGCAGGAAGGCGCTCTTCATCGCGTTGATAGTGATCTTTTCGAAGTTCTCCAGGGACAGGCCAAAAGTATCCTGAGCGGCCTCGAATTCTCGGGTCATGGTCGTGTCGCTCATCAACCGGTTGTCGGTGTTCAGCGTGACGCGGAATTTCTCCTGAAAAAAAATCTTAAAGGGATGCTCGGACAGACTGCGCGCAGCCCCCGTATGGACGTTGCTGAGAAGGCAAATCTCCAGCGGAATTCTTTTGTCGAGAATGTATTGCCCGAGGTCGCCCAATTTCACTGCCTTGCCGTCTCGGACGGCAATATCATCGATTAATCGTGTCCCGTGACCGATGCGGTGTGCCCCGCAGTACTGAATGGCCTGCCAGATCGATTCCTTCCCAAATCCCTCGCCAGCATGAATGGTGATGTTGAAATTCTGTCGCTGAATATAGTGAAAAGCTTCCACGTGCTTCTTGGGAGGAAACCCACCTTCCTCACCCGCCAAATCGAATCCCACAACTCCCCGCTCGCGAAAGTCAACAGCGAGTTCCGCCATTTCGAGCGACACGTCCATATTGCGCATGGCACAGATAATTAACCCCGAGGAAATTCCAAAGTCTTTTCTGCCTCGCTCCAGGCCCTTCAGGACGGCAGAGACCACCTGTTGGTGACTCAATCCCTTCCGAGTATGGAAAACCGGAGCAAAGCGGGTCTCAAAGTAGACCACGCCATCCCGGCTGAGGTCTTCCGCTTGTTCATAAGCCACTCGCTCGAGCGCCTCTTCGGTTTGCATAACAGCGATTGTGTGTGCAAAGCCTTCCAGGTACTTTGGCAGGCTTCCCTGGTTGGCCCCTTGGTGGAACCAGCGTGCCAGCTCTTCGGGATCTTCAGTCGGAAGTTGGTCGTATTTTAGGCTTCTTGCCAATTCAAGTATGGATTTCGGTCTCAGCACACCGTCCAGGTGTTCGTGCAACAGAACCTTGGGGAGACTCCTCAATAATCCGTGATCCAGTTTCATGGAGGCCTCCGGTTTCCTCGATCACTGCCACAGAATAAAACACTGTCGACCCGTGGAAGACTTGTCGTACAGTGCCATCGCTCGCGAATCTAGATTTTGGCGAAAATACTAGTTGGCGACTCGCCGTGCTTCGCGGAAATGATTGCGACCGCGCGCCATGACAACTTGCGGGCCTTCAAATCAAAATTCTGACAATAATTCTTCGATTTCGTATCAGCTGCTCCTGGCCTTCCGTTCGCGGTGACTCTACGGCAAAGTATATCGAAATAACCGCGGCTCAGATCCAGCTTTGAAGCTTTTCATGCTTTGACATCCGCCCCGGCCTAAAGTCCGGAGCGGTATGGCCCACCGGTAATCCAGTTAAGCCTGGACTGATCGTCGTGAACGCCAAGCGGAAGCCTTCAAAAACTCCGGCGGCTGCGAATGCCTCTGGCGGGAACTCCAGATACATGCGGGCGCGGTCCGTTTGACACCCAATCTCCGTCGGCCTATAGTCGTGCACCTTTTTATTTAAGGGGAAACTTCTTGCTCGAGCGCGTCTTTCATCTTCAAGAAAATCAGACCACCGTGCGTCGCGAGTTGCTCGGGGGGCTGACCACCTTCATGACCATGGCCTACGTTGTCGTGGTCAACCCGCGGATCCTCGCTGAAGCGGGCATGCCTGTTGACGGCGTTCTGTTCGCCACTTGTATTTCCGCCGCGGGGGCCACGCTCATCATGGGCCTTTGGGCCAACTACCCGATCGCGCTGGCGCCGGGCATGTCCCTCAACGCCTACTTCACCTATTCAATTGTTCTCGGCCGCGGCGTGCCCTGGCAGACCGCTCTCGGCGTTGTGTTCCTTTCCGGACTTCTCTTTCTGCTCCTGACGCTTAGCAAAATCCGCGAACAGATCGTCAACGGCATTCCCGATTGCCTTAAATACGGCACCGCCGCCGGCATCGGCTTATTCATCGCCTTCATTGGCTTGCGCAACGCGAATATCATTGTCGCCAATCCCGCCACCTTCGTCGGACTGGGCAAATCCTCCGACCCGCAAGTGCTTCTCGCAGCCGCTGGACTTATTCTCATCGCCATTTTGATGGCCCGCGGCGTTGGCAGCGCTATTCTCCTCGGAATCGTGGTCATCACGTTCGCCGGCATTCCTCTCGGACGCAGTCACTGGCCCGCACATTTTTTCTCGCTGCCGCATCCGTCCGGCACATTTCTGAAGTTGGACTTGCGCTCGGCTGCAAAACTGGGCCTTGGCGAACTCATCTTCGTGTTTTTCTTTGTCGACCTCTTCGACAATGTGGGCACGCTGGTTGGCGTCTGCGAGGAAGGCGGCTTCCTGCGCGACGGGAAGCTGCCGCGCGCGAGCCGCGCGTTGCTGGCCGACGCTTTCGGCACGCTGTTCGGTGCCCTCACCGGCACATCCACAGTCACTAGTTACATCGAAAGCGCTGCCGGAGTCGCGGCTGGTGCGCGGACAGGACTCGGCAATGTGGTCATCGCCGCGCTCTTCCTGATGGCGATGTTTTGCGCGCCGCTGGTCGCTGCGATTCCCGCTTACGCTACCGCTCCCGCCCTCATCCTCGTTGGGGCGCTCATGTGTAGCGCTGTTGCCCGCGTCAACTGGCGTGATTTCAGCGAAGCCTTTCCCGCCTTCCTCACGCTCGTGGCCACGCCACTGACCTTTAGCATCGCTACGGGCCTCAGTCTTGGCCTCCTGTCCTTCACCTTCGTTAAGCTCGGGACCGGAAGACACCGCGAAATCAGTCCGCTGATCTGGGTTCTCAGCGTGCTCTTCCTGCTCCGCTACGCCTTTCTTGGCGCGGAATAAGTTGCACCTGCCGTTGTTATTGGACCAAAACTCCGCCAGACCTTGGACCTGGTTTGCGTAACAATATTACAGCCCACTCCACATGCTATTCATGGCAAACAATTCTCGAATTTTGACGCTTGACAAGAATGAACATGGTTTGGGAAGGCTACAAGTGGAGCCGAACCCGCGATGAAATCGAAATGAGGCCGGGAATTACACCGGAACCCTGGTGGAGATGGCCGCAGCTATGTTATTGATTTCAAGTCCGCCGGAGCTTTGGCGAAGGACAACATGAGCAAAGCAATGAAAAGCCTGAATCGCCGTCAATTCCTGCGCACCAGTGCCGCAGCTTTAAGCTTGGCGACACTGCCTCGCGCGCAACAGGTTGGTCCTAAAGCGAAGCGCGTCGGCCTGATTGGATGCGGTTGGTATGGGAAGACGGACTTATTTCGGCTACTCCAAATTGCGCCTGGCACCACTCCCGTCGAAGTTGTCTCGTTGTGCGACGTGGACCGGCGCATGCTAGCGGAGGCGGTCGAGTTGGTTGCCGACCGACAAGATTCGAGAAAGAAGCCCCGCAGTTTCAATGACTATCGGGCCATGCTGGCGGAAAAGGATCTGGACATCGTGTTGATCGCGACTCCCGATCATTGGCATTGCCTGCCCATGATCGCAGCGGTGAAGGCGGGCGCGGATGTCTACTGCCAAAAGCCCATCAGCGTTGACGTCATCGAAGGCCAGGCCATGTTGGCAGCGGCCCGCAAATACAACAGGGTGGTGCAGGTCGGGACGCAAAGACGGAGCACGCCACACTTGATTGATGCCCGAGACAAAGTGATCCGCGAAGGCAAATTGGGGAAAGTCGGGCTAGTGGAAATCTACTGCTATTACCACATGCGGAACGAAAGTAATCCACCGGACACGGCTCCGCCCGACTACCTGGATTATGAAATGTGGACCGGTCCCGCTCCCATGCGGCCCTATAACCCGCTTATCCACCCGCGAGGTTGGCGGGCATTCATGGAGTATGGCAACGGCATCATCGGCGACATGTGTATCCATATGTTCGACATGACGCGTTGGATGCTAGAGCTGGCCTGGCCCAAGCGCATCAGTTCGAGCGGGGGAATTCTGGTGCAGCGCCGCAGCAAGGCCAACATTACAGATACGCAGATTGCTACGTTTGAATACGATGACCTAAAGATAGTGTGGCAGCACCGTACCTGGGGGGATGCTCCGGACCCGAAGTATCCCTGGGGCGCGACCTTTTACGGCGACAAGGGCACACTGAAGGCCAGCGTGTATAGTTACGATTTCAACCCTTCGGCAAAAGGCGAGCGTCCCATTCATCAAGACGTTGTCTACGAATTGGATCAGTATCCTGAGGACAAAACAGAAAAGGATCTCGAGAAACATTGTGCGCCGGCGATTCGCCAGCATATGAAGGACTTCATGGCCGCAGTGGCGTCAAGGGGAAGGTCGGTGGCCGACATTGAGCAGGGTTATATCTCCACTGCCAGTTGTATTCTGTCGAACATTGCCATGAACCTAGGGCGCACACTGACGTGGGATGCGCCAGGTCAATGCGTGGTGAGTGATGATGAGGCGAATCGAATGCTGCGCCGCGAGTACCGGAGTCCATGGCTACACCCGACCGCCGACACCGTCTAACCGGGGCGAGTTCGTCCAACGTAGGAGAGGCGATGCGACCTAGCGCTTCGCTGTCTTGCAGATATATTTTTCGAGCGGTTGTGCTGGCTATGACGAGCTGGGCGTGCACCGGTGTGCTGGGTGTGCCTCCTCTGTTGCGCGACGCACAGGCCGCCACAGCCAAAACGGGGGCTTATCTCCCGGCAACGAGAGAGAACTACTTGAAGTGGGCGGACGAACGGAAGCGATGCTGCGCAAGGATGTGCTGGAGGTGTGGTTCCCGCGAACGGTTGATAACGAGAACGGCGGATTGCGCTCCAATTTTGCGCGCGACTGGACGCCACTCGCGAGAGGTGACGGAAAATTTTCTGTTTTTCAGGGACGCATGACCTGGATTGCTTTACAGGTGGCTATGCGAAGGCCCGAGCTAAAGGAGCAGTTTCTGGCCATCGTTAACCGGGGCGTGAACTACATGAGCGACGTAATGTAGGACAAACAGTACGGCGGATTCTACTGGGGCCTCAGCGATAAAGGTGAGACCTCTTCGTACTGCACCGATGGAAAGTGGCGCTTCATCAAGGAGGACCAAATCGATTCCCAGTTCCACGGCGTATATGAGTTGACCGGCACAAATGGGAAAGCGACGTCTCAAGATAAAGGGCGAATCTGGAAAGCTGCATACCATGACGGTCGCGCGCTGCTGAATGTTACGGAGCGCTTGAGAAGGCTGGCGAGACCAGCACCAGGTGAGTTACCGAAAGGTGGACCGTGAGAAGCGCTGGATGGCAAAGTTTTAATACCTGCAGGCGTGCTCACTGAGTCTATCACTATCGATAGGACGTGCCAGAATCTTGAACTTGTGCGACCCATCCAACCGTGCGGGGTAAAGGTTTTGTCCCAGACTGTATAGGTTAACTTCACACTCCATCTTGAACTGCATTGGCGGGTGCGCGCCGTCTTTGGATTCAAGTACGCCCTGGCCGACTGTTTTGACTGCTGATTTGGCCTGGGAGCGGGTGGCGGCAGTGACTGTTAATGTAAGCGGATAGTCTTCGGTCCGCTGGTCCATCGTTGAGCGGGTTGTCAAATTGAAAGCCTGACCGGACGACAAGAGATAATAGGATGCTCCACGGTGTTGCTTCCCATCATGAATTACGACCTGACCGCCGACGACGAAAAAGGAATCGCGATGCACAACGATTGCCGCGCTCTCATCAATTCCGATCCCCAGCAGTTCTGGGTGTGCCGATATGACGGCACCGAGGTCAGCTCTGCGACCACGGGTGTTGACGTGCTGGTCGATAGCAGAATTGGGCAGCAAACCGAAGCCTGTTTCATGTCCGGGAGACATCATAATAGTGTTGTCGCCATTAGGGTTTCCAGCATTCCCCGGTGCGCCTCGAACTAGGAATGATCCCTGAATGGTCGCCCCGGCAGACCCGCCGCCTACCACACCACCCCGCGCGACGAGAGCCTTAATCTCCCTTTCGACGGCTGTGCCGAGGTAGGCGTCCACAAGCCTCCATTGGCGTCCACCTGTCACCCATACACCTGAAGCATGTCGCAGGGACTCAACAAAACCCGCAGAGTTTGCCTGCGCGCGGTCTCTTGTATGCAGAACGGCGATATGCCTTATGTCATACTCGTTCTGAAAAGACTGTCTGAGGTTGTCCACGTCGATTTCATTATCAGAAAGTGCTGTTGGGATGACTACGAAGTTGGCTTGTGGTCCGCCAGCCAAGGCCACGAAACGCTCTTTGACCTCATTCGTCACTGCACCGCCGCCTTGAATTATCAACCAGCCGTTGGTCGGGCCGACCGTTTCAGAGCCTGTTTCATCCTTTGCGGTGTATCCGTCTGGGCGGCTAATGGCCTGCAGATGCGCGATGGCAAGCGGGAAGAGCAAGAACGCGAATCCGAAAAAGCGCGATACGGTACTGTTCATAATGATTGCTCCTGACTATTCTCCACGATCGCCAAGGCACCGAGCAACTCACAATGATCTGGGACAAGACTGTCGAGGCAAAGACTTAGGGAACTGCGTCGAATTGTTCTGGAAGTTTGCTCGCAAGAGCGGCGGCGCTAAAACGTCAGTCGACCTCCGAGCTCAATCAGTCGCGCATTGTACTGGGACGCGCCGATATACGACCACAGGTGTACCACGTTGCCATTCTGATCTTGTGCCACGACGCCAGGAGAGAGCACCGCTAGCAACGTGGGGACGTGGCTCATCGAAGGCAACTCGGCGAGTTCTTGAGACGTGATGACGGTGCCAGAGGTGGCGGAAGTTGTGTCGATTAGTGGTGTTGCCGAGGTCACTACGACCGATTCCATGGTCGAGCCGACTTCGAGTCCGACATCAATTTCTTTGCTGTCCGCCGTTTGCAGCGTGATGCCGCGACGCTCCATAGTTCTAAACCCGGATGCCGTCACGGAGAATTGGTAGGCGCCGGGCAACAGATACTCGACAATCCAGTTCCCTTGAGCGTTGGTTTGGGTCTGCCGTTTGACCCCGGTATCGTTCGACATCACAACTACGATTGCGCTCGGCACTGCGGCACCCTGCGGGTCGGTAACTCGCCCGCTTAATGTTGCTCGGGCCTCCTGCGCCAGCGCGTGGCGTGGCACGCAAAGGCAAAAAACCGCTAAGTGACCCAACGCCAATAGGCATCGGACAGTCGCTTTTCGTCGAGCAACTCGGTCTGAGAACGTGAGCATGGGGCAACCCTCGGCTTCGTTTCCACCATGGACGATGTCGGGCGCGCATACTTTGTAAGATTCTTGCCGCCTGTCAATCCGTACTTTCCCCTAATATGCCGGCGGTGCTTTCCCTGACGCGGAGCAAGCGGCGAGGACCACGCTATGCGGGTTGGTTTTAATCCGGCGGCTGAACCAGGCAATGTGCCCGGCGAAGAGGACTTGCCGCCGTGGCCGCTCGCAGGTTTTACCCGTGCAGGCTGGTTACGGGAAGCCTGCGGAATTGGGGACTGCATCTCCAGGATTGGCCAGACCCAGAAAGCACGATTCACTTCCTCAGACAGGCAGTGAGGAAAGTGGAGAAGATTACCCTGGAATCTGCCTCGGAGAAAGTAGCTGGAAAACGCGTTGTCCGGGCCAGATGCTGATCACGAAGCAGGCCCTCGATGGTGCCCATGAAACCCCAGCGGAGCGCTTGGATGGGAATGTTCGGTGCGAGTTCGCCCTTAGCGTCTCCTATCAGCACAGTTTGTCGCTTTCCCCAAGCATGCTGGTAGGGAGCAGAGGCGGCCACCGGAAAAGCGAAGGGCGCCGGCATGAAAGCCAGCGCCCCAGGGGAGGCTCAACATCAGATGACTTACTTCTAGTCGCTGGTGCCAGAAGACATGGAGCGCTTGACCACCTTTTCGGCAGCCATGGTCGGCATGGTCATGGTGTTGAAGAGTGGCCCGCGAACGGAAACCACGTCCCCAGGCTTTAAGGAACTAAGGCCGGAAAAGGTTTGGTCTTCTTCCGTTTCGAACTGCGTGGTGGCCAGGACGTCCACCTGGATCGAGGTGATCCCCGCGTTCGTGAAAAACGACGGGAGGTTGCCCAATGTGAATGTCTGGGGGTTGCTGCCGGTGTTGACGGCTGTGACCGTGCCGGTCACCCTTGACGGCTCCAGCTGCACCTGGTCAACCGTGACCATCAGGTTGGGAGGCGTGCCGGTCGGTGCCCCAGTCGGATGAAGGCGGACCTCCTGCCCGACCATGAGGTCAGCGGTGCTCGCGAAGTTGAGTCCTGACGGAAACATGAAGCCGCTGGTGTCGATGGAGAAGGTCGCCTGGGGCGCGAGATTGATGGTCAAAGGAGCGCCCATCGAAAAGCTTCCCATCTCGTCGCCACCGCCGAAGGACTCCTCATCAAAGAGAACGATCTGGAAGCTACTCGCTCCCGCACTTACCGAGGTGACCGTGCCTGCGAAAGAAATCTGATTGGGAGGCTGAAAGAATTTCACCTCGAAAGCAAGGAGTGAGCCATCCGGCTTCATTTTGGCGTCCACCTTGACAATTTGGCCCGTTTGCAAGCAGGAGAAATTCTCGGCGCTGCAAGACGTTCCAAAATCGAAATGTGTGCTGCTATCGGTGGCGATAGTGAAAGAAGGGCCGTTCATTCCGCTCTGAATGGTGAAGGTATGCATGGTTTGGTCAATCGACGCTACCTGGCCGATCAACTCCATGTCCTCATCGCCCTGGTCTCCGCCGCTGGAATTCGGCGGTGGGAGCTGCACCAGACTGACCGTGGGAGTTATGGAAAGGTCGCTTTGTTGAATGGAGGTGTCTAAATTAAAGTCCAGTTTCAGAACCACCGGGGAATTCATGGTCAGAGTAATCGGGAACGGCGTGGTTGGAGCTTCGACGGTCACCGAGGATTGATTGAGCTTGGGATCGAACTCACACACTTGTTGATCGGAGCAAGTTTTAGTTCCGAGAGTGAGCGTCGTTCCAGTCTGGTTTTGGATAGTCATTCGAGGGTTTGCAAACGAGACCATCAGGCCGCTGTAAGCCCCCGTTGGGACATTCCGGCTCGCCAAGAGTGCCGACTCTGTTTGCAAATGCTCGAGCTCAATGTCCTCGGGCTCGCTGAGCATTGAAACCGGCTGGCTGCTGGAATCGCTGGGTTGAAGAGCAGCGCCGGTCACCTCAATTTCAAAAGAGAGCACGGTCACGCCCATCGGCGGATTGTCGTGGATCGTCAGAGAAACCTGGGACATGCTTGCGCCCAAAGGTGTTTGCGTTGAGCTCATACCGCCACCACATCCGGCCAACGCAATGGTGACAAGCAAAAGCGGTCCGAGACACGAAATAACCTTGCGCATAGATGCTCCTCCTTCGAAAGGCACGCCAAGAATTCGGAAAGAGGGCTGTTGCTGGGTAGGATTTACGCATTCTAGCCCGGGCAAATCATTGCCGGCAAGGAGCTTTTGGTACAGGCCAAGGACAGGTAGAACGTCGAGGGGTAAGAGCTTTTTCTGGAAGTTGTTGGACAAAAGAAGTAGGCTCTGCGCTGAAACGATTGACCTTCACTGATTATCCCGCCCCATCGTGGTGATGGCCGGGAGGATGTTTATGTGGGTTGTCCTCTTATTTTCAGCTGTGTGCATTACCATTGTTGCGGTCCGCCTCTTCTTTGCCCTCAAGCCGGCCCGCTCGGCGCCGGTTCGGAAGGAACTCGATGACACCAGGACCGCTGCTGCCAGCGCTGGTCAGGCGGTCAGCAGCAGCGCGACCGCCGACACCTTGCCGGGCGCGGGCGCCCTTCAGGATCAGAAAACACCGAGAGAAGAACAGGCGGTTCCCGCCAACACAGGTGGGTCTCTTTCGGGCGCAGATGCTCGCGGCCTGACAGGCGTCGAGGTTGCAGCCGCTCCGGCTGTCTCCACTGACACTAACCGGGAGAAATCTGCGAGGAAAGGAATGTGGGTCGATAGCCACTACTGCTGGGTGGTGCTCTGCAAGAATCATTGGTTTCATCTTCGGCAGAACCTTTTCTTCAGGCATCGAATCCCCCTTGCCGAAACCGATCCCCTCGCCCCTCGCCCTTCTCTCGATGGCCCCTTCAGGGTCCGGTGCGATGACTGCCGCAAAGAGTATCTCTATAAACCCTCGGCAGTGCTCAGATTCGAACAGGAGCTTCCTGACTCTTTCACACCGCATCCGCTATTTCGAGATTGTTAGGGCTGGTGGAGCAAACCCGCACTGCTTTCTTCGCGAGGCACCGTTCGCGTAGTTTCGTCGTCCAGGACAGCCGCCGCCTGACACTTACATCTTAACGGAAGAACGCGCCACGAAGTCGCGCGGCCTCAACTGGCATGGAGCTCGCCAGGAGGCGCAATCGCGCGGTGCGATCGCGATGGTGCTGAAAACCGCCGAGCAGCAAGCCTTGTCGTAATGTACGATAACGGTCGATGGGGGGGCTCGCGAGCGGCACCCCAGGAGGGCCGATCGCTGCGAGCCAGGTCTTTGTCAGCCTAGAGGGCCGGTGCTGCACCTGCCCTAACCTGGTTAGAGGAGTCTAAGAAGTAGGGCCTCCGGAGAGTTCACTAGGGGAAGAATCCAAAATGAGAAATTCAAAGGCGAAAGATTTCTCGGCGATGCTCAAGAAGATGAGTTTTGAGATCGGGATGGCTGCGCTGCTTCTGGCCTGTGTGCCCGGCGTGCGGGCGCAATCGGAATCCATCAACGCAACGATTCGAGGACGCATCACGGATCCCACCGGCCAGTCGGTGGTGGGTGCCGCGGTGTCGGCCGTGAACGACGCAACCGCGTACGCACGAAGCGTGCCTACAGGCGACGACGGCTATTACGTGATTCCAACACTGCCCATCGGCACCTACACGCTCACGGTGACCAAGGACGGATTCTCAACGCTGAGATTTCCCGGGATTGTTCTTCAGGCCGGGCGAGAGGCGGTCGTTGACGGCGCCCTGAAGCTGGGTTCGGTGAACACTTCGATCGAAGTGAACGGCGGCGTCCCAGTGCTAGATCTCGCGCGAACCAACATCAGCGGAACGATCACCCAGACCGAGGTCCAAACCCTGCCGCTGACCTCACGGAACCCTTATAACTGGATCATGTTCCAGCCGGGCGTTAGCGGCCACCCCAATCCCGAGCTGGGAATTCCACGCACCTTGAATACCAACGGCTTCGTGGACCGCATCAACTATCAGATGGACGGTATGGTAGATACGGAAAGCGATCGTTACGGGCTGCGGCTGTTTCCCATTTCCTCCGTTTATGTGAGCGAGATTCAGACGGTCAGCAACAGCTTCGCTCCGGAATTCGGCGGCACCACGGGGAACATCTATAACGTGATTACTGGATCAGGCACGAACAATTTGCACGGCATGTTTCAGTGGATCCGCGGGCCGGTGGACACCAGCGCGCGGCCCATCCTGCTATCTCCCACACGGCCGAAGCCTAATCTGCTGATGAATTCCTACGGCATGAACGCGGGCGGACCGATCAAGAGGGATAAGTTTTTCATCTTCGGCGCGTACGAGCACCTGTACCGCGCGCTGCCCGTGGCGAACACGGTGAGCGCCACAAACCAAACGGCCCTGGAAGCCATTGGAATTCCGGCGTCGCAATTTGACACTGCCCCGTCCGTGCAACACGCTCAGTTCCTGGACGTGCGCGGCGACTGGGATATTGACACGAAAAACCATGTCTTTGTTCGGGTGAATTATTTCCGGAACACCTACCCCTTCAACACGGCTGTCGGCGGGATGAACACGCTGGCTGCTGAGTCCGACTTTAAGGACCGCGCCCACGTTGCCGGCCTCCAGTGGGTCGACACGCTTTCGTCAAATTGGCTGAACGAGTTCCGGTTTTCCTATCCCTACCGGAATGAGAAACACATTGCGGGATCACTGACCGGGCCGCAGCCGGCGGTGACCATCTCGGGGGTGGCGAACATCAACGGGAGCACCAGCGTCGGCGATGTATTCGCGGAGAAGATTCCCAGTTGGAACGACAACCTGACCTACATTCGCGGCCCACACACGTACAAGGCGGGATTTGGATTTTCGCGCATCATTGACGTGCAGGAAGGCGACACGTTTACACAGTATGTTTTTCCATCTATCCCTGCGTACCAAGCAGCGTTGAACGGAACCGACCCGAAGTCCTATTCAACGGTGAACGCGCTGATCGGCAATTCACGGGTGGGCTACATTTCCAATTTCTTCAACTTTTTCGTGCAGGATAACTGGCAGGCGCGGCCGTCTCTGCTGGTGAGCTACGGCATCCGCTACGACCGGTTTCTTTCACCGGCGGCGAACCCGACTGCGCCGTACCCGTTCTCGCGCAGCTTCAACAATCCCGCGGGGAACGTATCGCCGCGACTGGGCCTAGCGTGGAGACTCGGGAACAAAACGGTGCTGCGCGCCTCGTGGGGAAAATTCTACGACGCCCCGCCAACCAATCTCTGGTACAACGCGCTCTTCAACGACGGATCGGGCACCGCGTTCAACGCATCGCTTTCGCCGGCGTCGTCGGGTGCCCCTTCCTATCCTCAGGCCCTAACGTCGGCCACGGCCCCGGCCATTCCATCCGTCTTTACGGTTACTCCCAACTTCAGGAACGGCTATGCCATGACGACCACGCTCCAAGTTTCGCGGGAACTGACGAGAAACGACGCGATCACGCTGGCTTTCGTGAATACCGGCGGGCGGCAGTTGCAGTGGCTACACAACATCAACCTCATCAATCCAATCGCTGCTCTGGCAGATGGCCGTCCGGTTTTTTCCCCCACCGTGAGCGCCAGCACGCGGGCGAACCCGGCCTTCAACAACGTAACACTGCAAGATGTGGGCGCGAGTTCGGGCTATAACGCGCTGGAAGTCAATTACGAGCACCGCTTCTCCCACGGATTCTTGGTGAGCGGCCATTACATCTATTCGCATACGATCAGCGACGCTCCGGACGTGAACGGCTTCGAGCAGAACCTCGTTTACGTCGAGGATCCCACGAACCGGCTTCGTGATCGAGGCAATAGCTACATCAACCGGCCCCATTCGTTTACCGCCAGTACCGTCTGGTCGCCAAGCGTGAAGATGGGGAACACTTTCGCCAACCGGCTGGTGAATGACAACGAATTCGCCGTGCTCACAAACATCGCCTCGGGGGATGAGCAAAACATTGTCGCGCCCCTCAACCTGAACAACGATCCGACGGTGGCCGCGAGCGTTACGCGCCCAGTAGGTATTGGACGCAATACCGTTCGTGGACCGAAAGTTGTTCAATTCGACCTCCGTTACACGCGCACGCTGTTCACGCTGAAGGAGCGCCTGCGGGCTCAGTTCATAACGGAAGCGACTAACCTTTTCAACCACCCAAACGTGACTTCGCTAAACACGACGATCCTAGCAGCTAACTTGAACCATACAGGAACCCCCGCAACCAACCCTAGCTACGGCACAATCCTCGGACCGCTGCCAACGAGCTTTCCCTACTCAGCCACGGTGCTTCAGGGCCGGATTCTTGATTTCGGCCTGGGCGTGAGGTGGTAGGGGTGAGCCGTGATTTCGCGGCCTGCCGTCAGCTCAGGCAGGAGCGGGCCGAGGAAGAGAATTGCGGGATGACTTTCTTCGCCACTTGCGCCGGGCGCTCAGCGACTGTAACGGCTGCCTTGTCTTTCAGCAAAGGGTGGGCGCGATGAAAGATGCGGGCCGTCCGCCACTGTCGTCCCCTACTTCCGAACGATTTCCCGCCCCAGTTTATTCCGAAACCGTGCTGGCAGTGAACTTCGAGGACGCCAAGAAGCATTTTCTCGCTGCGCTTCTCGAGATTCACGCGGCGCACACGCTGATGCTGAGCCGGCAGGGCATTATCCCCGAAAGCGACGCGCGCGTGTGTCTGGCCGCGATCGAAGGGCTGGACCGCGGGGCGATCCTTGCGGCTCGTTACGACGGCCGATGCGAGGACTTGTTTTTCTACGTACAGGATTTGCTGGTTCAGATGTGCGGCGAGGATGCCGCGGGAAAGATGCATACGGCGCGCAGTCGAAACGACATTGACCTGACGCTTTACAGAATGCAGCTGCGGCTCGAGGTGCTGCGAATCGCAGAGGAAACAGCGCAGGGCCGGCAGGTGCTGATGGAACTGGCCGAGGCACACACCGATACGGTGATGCCGGCCCACACGCATACGCAGCCGGCGCAGCCGACGACGTTGGCGCATTACTTGCTCGGCGCCGTCGAATTTCTGGGGCGGGACGTGCAGCGGCTGCGCGCAGCGTTCGCCACGATCAACCGCAGTCCATTGGGTGCCTGCGCCATCACGACGACTGGTTTTCCGATTCACCGCGAGTACACGGCGCGGCTGTTGGGGTTCGATGGTTTGCAGGAGAATTCCTACGGAGCGATCGCGGCGACTGATTATGTGTGCGAAGCGGCTACTTCGATCGCCGTGCTGATGGTGAGCTTGAGCAAGCTGGTGCAGGACCTGCTCCTGTGGTGCACGGAGGAATTTCACTTTTTGCGATTGAGCGACGCTTACGTGCAGACCAGCAGCATCATGCCGCAGAAGCGAAATCCCGTGGCGCTGGAACACACACGCATCCTGGCGAGCAAAGCGTTCAGCCAAGCGCAGGCCGTGCTGGTATGTGCGCACAATACTCCGTTCGGCGACATCGTGGACAGCGAGGACGACTTGCAGCCGCTGGTTTTTTCGATGTGCGCCGACGCTTCGCGTGCACTGAGGCTGTTCGCAGGACTGATGAGCCACGCGGAAGTGGACCGGGAACAAATGCGCAGAAGGGCAAGCGGGAGCTTTCTGACGGCAACGGAGCTGGCCGATACTCTGGTGCGCGAGGAAGGGATCAGCTTTCTTGCCGCGCACCGATTGGTTGCCGCCGCTGTGCAGGCTACGGGGAGGGAATATTCGCCTGAGCGAGTGGCGGCGGAACTCGAACGGCTGGCTCCGGAAACGCTGGGAAGGGCGCTGCGGAAACGGAGCGAAGTGTGGGTGCGGGCGCTCGATCCGGAATATTTCGTGCGCATTCGCAACATCGCGGGCGGCCCCGCTCCCGAAACTGTGAAGGCGCAAATCGCAGGCGCCAAGAAGGACCAAGCTGAAGCGCATGAATGGCTCGCCGCGAAGCGTGCCTTGCTCGAAAACTATCCACACCTGATTCGTGATGCCGCGGCAGCAGTCCAGAAACCCGCCGGATGATGGCATCGATTCCTGAATTCCGGCATCCCGTGGGCAGCTCTTTGCCGACAGAAAGCGAGTCGCGCAGTCACCTAGGTCGATTCGCGGGATGGGCCTCGGCCGCGACGTGGCCTTGGCCACATGATTGTCACCAGTTCTGTCGTCGTGGACAGATGCGTCAGAAAAACGGAGAAGCCTGTGCGGGGATGCCTGAAACGCGCAATGGTGCGGTCAGTCACCGGCCGGTTGATTAGGCTACCCGCCCCCTGGCAACTTCTCGCGTAAGTGTTTTTGGTTGTTGGGGATTATAGGGCGTGTGCTGTTCGGATTCCTCTAGAAACTGACCCGCACGCCGAGTTGGATTTCGCGCTTCGGGAACGCCGAGGTGAAGCCCAGCGGCTGGCTGGGCAGCAGGGCACTCGTTCCCGATACGTTGAATGTCGTGGCGCCTGCGCCACCCATTGCGAGAGGAAGACCGAAACCAGGCCCGACTACGTTGTTCACGCTGGCAAAGTTGGTCCGATTCAGCAGGTTGAATCCCTCGGCCACTAGTTGCAGCCCGGCCTTTTCGCTGAGCTTGATCGTGCGGGAGAATCGCAGATCGAAGTCCGCGTAATTCGGACCCCGCCCGGTATTCCGCCCCGCCCCGATAGGCCTGTCGTTCGTGGAATGGCGATCTCCATTCACGTCCGCCCCGGCAAGAAGGTTGAAGGGATGGCCGCTGCTAAATCGCACGATGGGAGCCAGCGTGAACCCGGACACCAACGCGTTTTTCCAGGGACTATCAATAACCGCGGCAGCGACAAACTTGTGCCGTTGATCAAAGTCGGAGAGCCCACGTTCGGCAGACAGGTTGGTATTGTCCTGCGGTCCAAAATCACTGTTGAAGTCAGTCGAAGTGTCAAACGCTTTGCTGTAAGTGTAGTTGCCGATGAGCGTGAAGTTGTTGCTGAAGCGCTTCTTGAGTTCGACGATTCCCCCCTCGTAAAGCGCGGACGCTTTTGAAGAGTACTGGTCTGCCTGCAGAATCGCCGGATTCACAAAGCAGTTAAGAATCAGCGCCCCCGCGCATCCTGGTCCGCTCCATTTCCGGTAGGTGGCGGTGCCGCCGTTCGCCAAGGGGACGTTTACCGTCGGTGCTGGAAGCGCATTTATGTCAATAGCCAAGGGAAGTCTTAGCGTGTGCGAATGGATGCCGCTAAGGGCTATGGAGAAACCCGTCGCGATTTCACGTTCGACGCCAAAAGAAACCTGCTCGGAATAAGGATTCTGGTACCCTGGCTGACCGCTGAAGATTACCGTCAACAGCGGAAGTGGACCCGAATTGGCGACCGTGATCCCGAACTGCGTGAGATCCGCCGGTGTGATACAGGCGGCCGCCCCCGCTGCGGGCGTCTGGCACGAAACCTTACCTTGCCCAAAAAGCACTTGGAAAATACACGCAGAAAGCGCCGTCGTCGCAGGAGAATTGATTCCAAGCGGAGGACAAGGCGCGCTGATAGTCGCCGGTGCCAGCAGATTCGCAATCTGCCGCGTATTGTTGACATTCCCCAAAGTCTGAATCACATCAGCAATTTGGCCATAGATCTGGGAATAGAAGATTCCGAACCCGCCGCGAACTACAGTCTTGCGATTCTTGAAGGGATCCCAGGCAAACGACATGCGCGGGGCAAAATTATTTTTGTCGCTGTTCAAGGGACCATATTGCGAATCCAGTTCGTAGCGGAGACCGTAGTTCAGCGTAAAGTTGTCGGCAATCTTCCAGGAGTCTTGCCAGTACAACGCGGCGAACGGCCTTGGGTAGTCATAGTTGGGATTGCCAAAGCCCTGCTCATAGAACTGTGGCACGCCGAAAGATCCGGATTGAATCGCGTTGATCGTGGCAGGATTCACACCGGTAGCAAGTCCGCAGGCGGCCGGCGTAATCAAACAGGGGCTGAGCAGGTTTCCCGGCAGCGGGCCAAAGACGAAGCGTCCCGGGAAAAACGTATGTGACTCTGAGTGAGCTCCGCGATACAGAAAGTCCTCGCCAAATTTCGTCGTGTGATGTCCCCGAATCAAGGTGAACCCGTCACTAATCTCCGGGCGGCGCAGGATCGTTAAGCTGGGAAGAAAGATTTGCGTTCCGAAATTGCCGTAACCTGGAATGTCGAGTCCCACTTCGCCGGGCACATTTGGAATGACATCAAAGTTCGAGTAATTCCACTGCAGCTGCAGGGCGTTCTGCGCCGATTTGCTGAACCGGTGGAACCACGCCGCCTGAATTGTGTTGTCATAGGCGTGGATGGCACTCCCGCGCGAGAAACCGGTCAGAGACTGGACATCGGGAGACTGCTCCAAATCATGGGAATAGGCGTAACGGACGAAAGTCTCATTCTGCCCGTTGAAATGATGATCCAGCCGCCCCGAAGCCTGATATCTGCGCGTGTTGTAGGGAATCACGCCGCCGTTGTTCTCAAATTGGTTTACGAGGAAGGCGCTAAGAGGATTTGTAGCAGGATTGAGCGTCAGTGTTCCACCGAGTATCGCCGCACAAGTCGCAGGCGGAAGATTCGTTGTCGGATTTGGAGCCGGCAGGCCCAATTTCTTTGCCACTGCGGCGCCGACGGGCCCGCTCAGACAAGGCACCAATCCGGTGTTTCCCTGAGCTGTCAGCCCGGCAAGGATAGCCACTTGGTTATTCTGAGAGTCCCCTTGAGGGCGGAAGATGGACGTGTCCGTCAGCAGCGGCACGGCATTCTGCGCGTCCTGGCGTAACCCTTCGAACGCCGCAAACAGAAATGTCTTGTCTTTCTTAACCGGAAATCCGACGGAGCCGCCGAATTGCTGCCGGCGCAGCGAGTTTTTCACGTTCGTGCCTTGCGTGTCGGGCAAGCTGGGATCAAACGTCTCGCTCGGCTGCAGCGCCTGGCTGATAGCGAACGGGTCTGCGGCATCCAGCGCGTCATTGCGGAAAAAACCAAAAAGGCTTCCATGCAGTTGGTTCGACCCCGTCTTCGAGACGATATTAATGACCGCTCCGCTGGCACCGCCCAACTCGGCCGTATAATTACTTCGATTAATCTGAAACTCCTGCACGGCTTCCTGGCTCAGCGTCAGTCGCACGCCGCCGGAATCATCGTTAGCCTCTCCGCCATCCACAGTCACGCTGTTGCCCCGGCCATTGCTTCCGTAGAAGGAAAGTCCGCTTTGCGGAGTCTGCTTGACGCGAAACTCCAGATTTCCGGCAAGTCGCGTGGAATCGGAAACGCCGGGCATGAGCGCCGTGTAAGTGAGGTAGTCCCGCCGTCCAACGGGCAGCTCCCTGATGAACTTCTCGTTGACCGTATCTGCCTGGCCGCCACGCTCGGTTTCCACCACCGGCAGTTCCGACGGCACCACAACCACCTCCGACACTGACGCGGGGTTCAGGCGAAAATCCACAACCACGGTCGTACCCACTGTGAGAATCACACCCTTTTGAACCGCCGTCTGAAAGCCGGCAATTTTCACGGTCATTTCGTAGGTGGTAGGCGCCAGTCCCGCCAAGCGATACTCCCCCCTCGTATCGGTTTCGGTGGTGTGCTGGATGCCTTTTTCATTGTCCACGGCAAGGATCGTCGCCTTCGGGATACCCGCCCCCGAGGAATCAATCACTGTCCCAGTGATATCTCCGGAGGAGCCCACACCCTGTGCGTACGCCGGACCGGTCGCGAACCACAAGCAAAGCGAAAGCCATGTTCCGCTAATTGGCTTCATCAGTCCTCCTTCCGTTTGTGCGAATTTCCGGGCAGGATCGAATCTGTGGCCGGAGTATAGTCTTCTCGGAACTCCAGAGGCAAGCGGCTGCCGCACACTTGCCGAGCCTGGCCGCCGCAGACCATATATTTTAGACTTAATTACTATATATCGAATATTGTCAATTACTTACCCCGCCAGCATAGCAGTCAAAGTCTGCGACTGACCTGCTGCTCTGAGATTCCGTTCGAACGAGCTCCATCCATCTGGACAGAATGGACCGAGAGTTGAAGGTAGAGCAGTTGAAGACGTTGCTGTACTTACTTGATGAGACAATGGTTGCGCCGTGCGCCCGTAGTTCTCAGTTGAAAAGAGCGTCTGCCCTCTCAGCAGACGGTCAAAGACCTCAAAACAGTGGCCGCGCAAGCCGTAAATGTTTAGAATCAATGTGCATGCGCCCGTAGCTCAGTTGGATAGAGCGTCTGGCTTTCGTGCACCCTGAGTGTTACGGGCCACTCAGAAATCCTTCCGCCTTCTTCTTCACCCGCTCCGCCGAGTCTCGGGAATGTATTTTCCCTTGTCACCTCATTTCTGTGGTTGCCTCCCCAATGCTCGTGCAGGACCGGAAAAAACACCCTACGAATCTGCCCAAAATCATCTCCGATGGTCTAATGCTGCCTTGGCAGTCATTTTAAGTGACGCCCAGCCACGTCTATGCGAAGTTTCTCGCCTCGCAGGGCCTTGACAGTGTTGTAAAGACAAGCCATCTTTACATTATGAGTTCTCGTCTAGTCAACGTTCGGCTCGACGCCGATAGACTTCGCAAGGCACAGACGCTTCGTGCGCGTGGCATGGCCCTGTCGGATGTGGTGCGTGAGGCGATTGACGAACGGTTCGCGGCGCTGCGTAGGTCCGAGTCCCCGCCCGATGTCAGAACGATCGTCCGACGCATATTCGAGCAATATCCCGATCCTCCAGACCTGCCGTCCCGCGACTACGACGTCTACGATCGGCGCGCAGCGGGTGTGGCGATTCTCCGTAAGCTCCGGACCTTCCGGCGGTGATTCTGATCCACACGACCCCGCTGGTGGCGCTGTGCGATGCGCGCGACTCGAAGCACCGGACGGCAAAGAAGCATCTTGAGTCGTTAGCCGCCGATGAGTTCGCAGTCTGCGATGCCGTGCTGACGGAAACGTGCATTCACCTCCCGCATCGAAACCAGCGGCAGCGGCTTCGGGCTTTGCTGCACGATCTCAGCGTGCAGCCAATTCCGGTCATGTACGAGCGCGACTTCTTCCTCGAGGTGCTCGACTGGCTCACGAAGTACGCAGACCATGAGCCGGATTGGGCGGACGCGTGCGTAGCGATCCTCAGCGGACGCGACAAAGATCTGAAGATATGGACCTACGACCGGGAGTTCCGGACAACGTGGCGCCGGCCGAACGGGACGGCCATTCCCTTAGCGGTCAGGTCCGTGTAAGCAGCGCTATCTGTTTTGCCGAAGGCATGACCGGCATGACCGCCTACCTCTACGCCCATAACGTGTGGATCTTCGCGACTACCCGCTTTTTGCCAGGCCCTACCGCGATCGATTGCGGGAAAACGCGGAACGGCTGGCTAAGGAAAGCGGGATCGAAATCCAGCTCATCCGCAAGAGGAACGTCCGCAAAGAGGATCTGGTCGAAGCCCTCCTGGCCAAGCGCGGGCGACAACTGGGGCTGGTGGCCATCCTTTCCGCCATGGAACCTTGTGCCACCTACGAGGTGGAGCCAGTCGCGGCCGTTCCGCGCCAATCGAGAAGCCACGTACAGCGCCGACTTCGCAGGTGCAGACCTCCGCGACCAAGCACTCTTTGTCAGTCTCAACGATCCTACAATCCCGTTCGAACAGGTCATCAAAATGAGCCAGGAAGATGTTCAGTCCGGTGGAGGTCGCTTTCTACTATACGCAGCGTCTTAAGTAATTGCGCATAACCGACGCAAGGTCTCGTTTCCGTTAGCCCAATATCCAAACTGTGTTTCCACGGCAGCGACGACTTCCTCCAGCGCAGGAAAGTATCGGTTGTGGATGCACTGACGACGCGTTAGTTTCCAAACCCGCTCGATCGGATTCAGTTCGGGACTGTAGGGCGGCAGGTAGTCCAGCATGAAATCCTTCCTATGGTCGTCTCGCCATTTTTTGTGAAGCCGGGCATGATGGTATCTGGCGTTGTCCGTAATGACCACGACGGAACGGCCGCTCCGGAT
>QHYZ01000024.1 GCA_003225295.1 Acidobacteriota bacterium
GCTTCTACACGCTTCAGGAAATCGCGCGCTTTGATGCTCGTGGGCTGTGGTCTCACGAAAGCGTCTGGTTCTCTCGTTACGGCTCTCTGGTAGACACCGTGGAAGCCTTCGTCCAGGCCTCCCCCAACGGCTACTACGCCCCGGAATTGACCGACGTCCTCCACGTTGAGGTCCAAGAGCCGTTGCGCCATTTGGTCCGACAACAACACCGCCTGAGTCGATCCGCCATCGGGGGCCGGTTCCTCTATACCTCCATGGATTCCGCCCTGCGACGCCGGCAAACCCTGGCGCGTCGCAGTGCTCAACAGCTACCGGTGGCGGTTCACTCCGAGGCCCTCGAGCTCTCTGCCGATGAACTCCAGGCCGCCATCCTGCTGTTTTATGGATTGCTGGACGAGCAGCAGCGCCGCTTGTTCGCGGGGATCGAATCGCTGCGGCTCGGGCATGGCGGCGACAAGCTCCTAGCCGAGTTCCTGGGCCTGGACGTACACACCGTGGCTCGGGGCCGCGAACAACTGCTGGAGCAGGAGGTGAGCCTCGGCCGGATCCGCCGCATCGGCGGGGGCCGGTCACGGGCGGAAAAAAAAACGCCGCAGTGATCGAACAGATAGCCCATCTGCTGGAGCACGAAACGGCTGGGGATCCGATCAAGGATCTGAAATGGCGCCGCCGGGCCACCCGGAAAATCGCCCAGCAACTCCGTCGGCTGAAGATCCGGGTCAGCGCCAGCACTGTACGGCGGTTGTTGAAACAGATGGGCTACTCCTTGCGGGTGAACCACAAGAAGCTCGAATCAGGAAACAAGAACCCGCCGCCCCGACGGGTGCGCAATCAGCAGTTTGGCTACATCGAGCGTCAGCGAAAACAATTTCTGGCGCAGGGGAACCCCATCATCAGCATCGATGCGAAAAAAAAGGAAATGATTGGAAATTTCAAGAACCCCGGGACTGGCTGGGAGAAGCAGCCGCAGTTGGTCATGGATCACGACTTCCGCAGCGACGCCAAAGGCATGGCCGCCCCTTATGGCATTTACGATCCGGTGCGGAATCAGGGTTTCGTGGTGGTGGGGACCAGCCACGAGACCCCGGCGTTTGCCGTCGATGCCGTCACTTTGTGGTGGAAGAGTTACGGACAGAGGATGTACGGCCGGGCCAAGGAACTGTTGATCCTGGCCGACTCGGGCGGCGGCAACAGCGCTCGTTCGCGTGGCTGGCCCTACCACCTGCAACAGAAGCTCGTAAATCCCCACAGACTTACCGTCACGGTCAGCCACTATCCCCCGGGCGCCTCGAAATGGAATCCTATCGAACACCGTGTGTTCTGCCAGATCAGCAAAAATTGGGCGGGCCAACCCCTGAAGAGCTTTCAAACGGCCCTCAACTACATTCGCACCACCACGACTTTGACGGGACTGAAGGTGCGTGCTCGTCTGCTGCGCAAGAAGTACGAAAAAGGCGAAAAGATATCGGCTCAGAAAATGAAACACCTTGCGCTGTCCAGGCACAAGACGCAACCGAAGTGGAACTACACGCTGCGGCCAATGTAAAATTATTTCTGCGCAGTTCCTTAGTTCGTGTCGCCAGGGTTACTAATTTGCTTTCCTTGGACGGGGGGAAACTGCCCTCAGTCTAGAGAGCCGGTTTGCCCTTCGTTCTCTCTTATGGTCAGTCCGAGGAGCCATGCCATGTCTCGAGGTTTTGACGGACTTGAAATCGACGACTTCCACGGCCCCGAGCGCGATGGGAACCGCAGTCCCGATTCTGACAGCCGCTCCGGCTGGGCCGCCGTCAGGAGGCTGGAAAGAATTCGCGGTGAGGAGGAACGTGCCGACCAGCGTGACCAGGAAGCCCGCGGAGCCTCTGGCGGCAACCGTTCCCCTCTACCACAGACCACGCTGGCGTACTACGTTCAGTCGGTCGAGGAGTCCCAGCGAAGTGCAATCACGCGCTTGGAAAAAATAATGTTCCCAACTGTTCCCAAATTTGAAGACGGGTCCCTGCTAATCCATTGAAAAGATTGGCTGGGAGACTAGGATTCGAACCTAGATAGCCAGATCCAGAATCTGGAGTCCTACCGTTGGACGATCTCCCAGCAGTATGAAAACTATAGAGTTACATCATACCGCGATTGCTAATTGTGGGGCAACCGGGGCAATCTCAGCGATTTTTGACGCGTTTTTAGGAGCGAAATCAGCATTCTGGCGAGTTCGTCCCGCATGAGGTCGGCACGTAGATACGTGTAAAGTTGCACCAAATTCTTGGCTGCAATGCCCTATCCATTTCTTGATTACCTCGATTGGAGTTCCCGCCACGACCAAGGTGTTCACTGCACCCGGCTGAGTCTTGAGCACTTATTGTAGGATCGTTCACCCGCCGCGCTATTCCGCTTCTCCGCGCCGAACAGTTCCAGGTCGGCCTCGTGTGTGTCTACTGATTTACGAGGTATCCGGAGATGGTTGCGTCAGCGGTGGCGCTCCCAGTGATATCTGTACGGGTGACGATGAAGATCGGAGGAGATTCCGTGTAGAGGTGCATCGACTGGCTCAAGGTGAACACGTCTACTGGGCCCGTACCGAGGGGGAAAGTCCCCTGAAATTGCAAGACTAGCCAGTTTAAACCCCCTCCGCCAGTCACTTCGGTTGTGAGTCCCGCAATGAATTTTTGGCCGCTGGGTCCTGTTGTATTTGCCGAGATATGCTCAATGACAAGCCGCTTACCTGTAGGCACAGCGAACGATCCGTGATTCTGCTGATTACCAGGATCAATATTGAAGACCAAACGCTCTTCAAAAGGAGTCGTTGCATCGTTGACGTTATGGACCTGTACAGGACTTGTGAGGCTGTTGCCAACCGTGACAGTCCCTGAAGCCAAGTTGACGGTCGGCGTTCCACGAATGGCCACGAGAGTTGTGCCCACGGCGGCGGTCGGCACGGGACTCGCTGTAGTGTTCACGACCGTAACCGGCACCGAGGACTGCGCGGGCGCTGGACTGCTGGTCAAAAAACCTAAAGCAACCGTGAAGATGAGGAGAATCAGAGCGATCAGAAGCGTATGCGAGACTTTTTTCATAATCGTTTTCCCCCTAGGCGGATTTTTGTGGGCCTAGAAACAGAGCGGCACGATGCCTGGAACTTGCCATGGTCAGAGTTCCACGTTCAGCTAGGAGAGTTTGGAACCGACGGGCCGCCTCTTACTTGGGGGACAGCAGTCGCGGATACTAGACTTAAGTCACCACGATTGCAACATGAAAAACGATTTGGCGCGGCCTGACTCGCGGCCTGAGGAGGGCCGGGCCATCTGGGTCGGACATCTTTCTTCGAATGTCAGCTGGAAAGAGGAAAACTTGAGCGAAGAGACTCATTCCGATGCTGCGCTCTGAATTACAATGCGGAGATTGCGCAGACAACTGGGAGAGGAAGGCATGAAAACACTCGCAATGCTGTTGGCGATTCTTGGAATCATCGTGTCCTTCGCCGCTGCCTCATCAAAAATAAGTGATGAGAGCTACCGCCTTCTGCGACAACTTATCTCCTACACGAACCGCGAAATCAATAGCCTTCATGTCATAGTCGATCACATGCTGGATTGTCAGAACGTATCTGACGAGCAATTCAAGTCAAAGAAGTGTATGGAACACATGACTGCGATCCAGGGTGAACATCAGGATTTGCAGGTAAAGCATGGCGGGCTCGGTTAGGTGATTGCGTCGCATGTTCGACAGCACAAGGAGGAAGAGTGGCTTTTCATGGGCGTGATGCTCGTCTCGTGATGGGTGACGCGGCCACATCTCGCCACGTGCGGAAATTATCGCCATCATGGTAGTTCGCCCTACTTGCAATCTGACCCGCAAGCCTTTCCGTATGCTGCTCGATTGCCGTCCTTGATCGCGTCACACTCGGTCATGTACTTGCCGTGTTTGGTTTTCCCGTACCAACGTGTACCGGGACAGTGGTAAACCCTGCTAGTCGTGTTCACCCAAACCCGAACTTCCTTTTTCTCTGTCTTCGCTTGCGCAGCTCGCACTACCGGAGCAGGCAAGTAGCTAGCCGGGAGTGCACAGAGAAGCATTCCAAAGAGGGCAGTGGCCAGGAGTCTTGCATATCGCATGTCGGGAACCTCCAGGCATGTCTCCGCGTCATTTTCTGGACCAACTGCAGGAGCAGTTTTCTGACGTCGGCTCAATCAGCGTGCGTCCTAGCCGACCTCTCTAGCGACGGATTTCGGGGGCACGACAGGCCATCAACCCTCGCTGCACGGTGAGTGTGGCGGAAGTGCTGTCAACGGGCGCCCCACCTACCAGCGTTGTCGCAGTGATTGTAAACCGCAGCCGAAGTTTATGATCGCGGGGCGTGTTCCGCGGGCTTGGCCACGGCTCTCTGGCCGCCCGCTTGGGGCACCATTCGACCCTGGCGAATGACATATTCGACGTTGCCCCAGCGGACGCGATTCGAACCAAAACTCGCCAGCCAGATCACGAACTGGACGGCGTCCCGCAGCGGCACCAGCCAAATCTTGCGGCGCAAAACCTGGTCCCCCACGCCCCAGATCCCCACCGTAAAGGCCATCGCAAAACGCAAGATCAAGTACGCAAGCAGATAGACGCCGGCGACCCACTTCACTGGCGCAACTATTGCGGCAAGCAGCGCCCAAGGAAGTCCTTGAGTAAAAAGCAACCCCACGTAGGATAGTGGCCTGCACATCCGCACCGTCCGCGCCCAGCGCACTTGATGGTCCCAAAAGCTGCGAAGGGTGTGTGCGGGATACATGGTCCAGACGACTTCTCGTGATAAAACGACCTGGCCTCGAGCTTTGGCGATCCGGTGGCCGAGTTCATAGTCATCCGCAAGCGCATCGGCAATGACCTCAAACCCTCCTATTTTGCCGAGCCATTCCTTAGTCGTCGCAATGGAAGCTCCCAGCGCAAAGGTGATTCCTTCCACCCATTCGGCCATCAACACGCCTGCGAAAAAATCGCTCGAAGCGCTGACGGCTTCGATTTCCGCGCCGAGATTTCTCTCGGCGATCCCACGGTAGAAGGAAGTCACCGCGCCGGTCCTGCGGTCCGCGAGGGGCGCAACGACTTCGCGCAAATAGCGCGGCCCCACGCGCACGTCGCCATCGCTTAATACGAGCAATTCGCCCTGCGCTTCCCGCGCAAGCCGCGCCAGCTTGTTTACCTTGCTGTTCGCGCCGAAGTGCTCCGCACCCACGAGCAAGCGAATTTCTCGCTCGGGAAATTCGGCGATGATTCGCCGGATCACCGGCACCGCGGGATCCGCGTCGTCGTTCACGGCGAACAAAATCTCGTAGTCCGGATATTCCTGACGGCAAAAACTTGCGAAATTCTCGTAGGATTGGAAGTCCAGGCCACGGACGGGCTTGAGCACGCTCACCGGCGGAGTGTAATTGGCGGACTGTCGCGCGCGCCCACGCCCGAAAAACCGCAGCGCCGCCAGGGTCGCAAGTACATAGTAAACAAGCGGAGTCAGGGCCAGCAGGAGTACTGCATCACGCCACATCGCGGAGTCCGCCATCATGCAGGGCTACTCGTTATCGACCAAGGATTCGCACCAATTCAATTCTCAGGCCACTTTAACAGGTTGCCAGACAATGGGAAATTGAATGGAGAGCTCTTGATCCGGCGAAAGCGAAGAGAAGACCCATGGTCGAACGAATCGTCTTTCCACCAAGGCTGATGCGGGTCGTGCTGCGCCTACGCAAATTCACACGCTCTCAAGTGCTGTTCTCAGAATTGGTGATGTTGGCGCTCAATCCGGGGGGTGCTCTCTTTCATGAGGCTCGCACCTGCCATTGGGAAAAGTTGGCCATTTTTCACCCGGTAGGCAAGACCCCGCCACAGGATCCGTTCCGAAAAGAATCCACCCACCCAGGCGATGAAACTGATGGCATCGCGCAACGGAACGAGCCACAGTTTCTTCCATGCTCCGGTATCTCCCAAGCCCCAGGTAGCTGTCGTCCAAGCCAGCCCAAGACGCAACACCAGATATGCGATGAGATGCGTTGCCGCAATCCCTCCCCATCCGGCGGTGGCCGCGAACGCTGCGGCCAGCAGCGCCCAGGGCAGGCCATGGGTTAGCACCAGCCATCGATATGCAGTGGGGCGCACATTCTTCAACCCGATCGACCAGCGCTGTTCGTGTCGAAAATACTGTCCGATCGTCTCTTGTGGAAACACCATCCACACCGGCTTACGCATCAATTCCACGCGATAGTTACGGCGCGCGATTCGGTTTCCCAGCTCAAAGTCATCAGAATGATAATTCGCCATGGCTTCCCAGCCGCCAATTTCCGACAGGTGTCGCTTGGTTGTCGCCATCGTCCAGCCGAAAGCGAATTGCATCTTGCCCTCGAGCCTTTGCGCCACTAGCGCCCCTGGAGCCGAGTCCAGATACATCCCCAGTGCTCCTAAATCTGCTGCGACGCTGCCAGCAGTAATGCATCGATAAAAAGCCGTGACCGCACCAACTTGGGGATCGGCAAATGGCGGCGCAGCCACGCTTAAGTAATCAGGATCGACGCGCACATCGCTGTCGCTCATCACCACGAGATCGTATTTCGCTTCTTGCACCAGCCGGTACAAACTGTTCACTTTGCTGTTCGTTCCAATTCGCTCCGCACCCTTAATCAACCGGATGGAGCATCGGGGGAAATCCCTTTGCAATCTTTCGATCACGGGCACCGCAGGGTCATCCGGCTCGGCTACAGCAAAAATGATTTCGTATCCCGGGTAGTCCAGGCGGCAATAACTGGCAAAATTCTCGTAAGCTTCGCGGTCCACGCCACGCACAGGCTTGAGAATACTAACGGGCGGCAAATACGAAGACTTCAAGGGGGGCGATTTCCGTAACTCGCGGAAATAGCCAATCACGCAGTACAACGACAAAAGGTAATAAGCCAGCGGCGCGGCCGCTAGGACAAGTGCGATCCAAAGGAGAATATGTAACAGCATTCCGGTCGCCCCACTGATGCAATACGATGCTGTCTGTCACGATACGAATCTTGATTTACAGGCTGCCTTTTCGACTCGGATGCCACACTGGTTTGATTGGGTTGCCGCGGATCAAGATTCCCGCACCGACACCAATGCGTTCCCACAACCCTATCACTACTTTCTGATTTATTGATGAAGATTAAATTGTGAGGCCAAGTCGTCAACCCGCCGCGACCAGCGCAACTCCCGCGCAAACCAGCACCACGCCCGCCCACCGCGCAGCGCTTACCTGTTCACCTAGAATGTGTTTAGCGCCGAGCGTACCTACGACATAGCTGAGCGCCGATGCGGGGATCACCAGACTGATGGGCTCCCAGGAAAGCAATAGCAGCAAGGAATAAAATGACAGCGCCATCAGCGGTACACCCACCCAGAACCATCCGTTAAGCAGTGCCCGCCCCAGAAATTGAAACAGCGCCCGCGGCCTCAACCGCGCCGGCTCACCGGTTGCCTTCATTCCGTAGGTGATGGCGATCTCGCCTCCCGTGCTGCCAAGAATCAGAACGGCAAGTGCAACAATGACGCGCATCAAGCCACGGCCTCACTGGCCACCGCGGTTGTCCTTGGTTTCGTCTGTCCCACTAGGAGCACACCTACGCAGATCAAGACCACACCAATCCAGCGCCGCGGGGACACCGACTCGTGCAAAAAAACAACCGCCAGCAGCGTGAGCAAAGCATATCCAAATGCCCCCGCGGGCATGACGTAACTGTAGTCCGCCCAGCTGAGCACCGTCATGTAACTCAGCATGAAGCCGGTCAGAAAGAATATCCCCGCCCAGATCGTCCCGTTCGTCAACGTCAGTCGGAACGCTTGCGTGAGTCCTGAAGCGGTCAGTTGGACTGCGCCGATCTGTGACATACCGCGCTTCAACATCAGGTCCCCGGCATTGGCGCACACTACCATGGCCAAGACCATGACCAGTGTCTTGATTCGCAGTCTTCTTTCGCTTGCCATTTTGCGGGGGTTAGTCGTTTCCGGAAGCCGAGGACGTCCCGGGCACAGCCGGGACAGAAACCATGGGCTTGTCGAAATCGCCGCCCTGGCGCACCCACTTCAGACGCTCGGCACGCAGCTTCAGGAATTCCGTTGCCTCGTGGTACAGTCGCTTCCGCTCGTGGCCGTCCCACAGCGCTTCCCTCACGATGCGCCAGACAACCCTCGGCCGGAAGTAATAGTCATCGTAAAAGCGGTTGACGCCCGCCATCATTTCCGCCTTGGACAGGTGCGGGTACTCGATGTGCGGCAATTGATGACCGCCGGAATCCGCCAGAGCTTCGACTTTCAGGAAGCCTTGCTGCGCCATGGTGTCGTGTAATTCCGTCCCCGGCATGGCATGGGCCAGCGAAACCTGGATGGTCTCGCAATCCAATTCCTTGGCGAAGTCGATGGTCTTCTGAATCGTCTCTTTGGTCTCGCCGGGCAGGCCGATGATGAAGTCGCCGTGCACCTTGATCCCCACTTTGCGGCAGTTCTTCATAAAGGCGCGTCCCATTTCAACGGTTGCGCCCTTCTTGATGTTCTTTAGGATTTGCGCGTCGCCGGATTCGAAGCCCACGATAAAGAGCCGCGCTCCGCCATCGGCCATGGCTTTTACCGTGTCGTAGTCGCTGTGCACACGCGCCGTCGAAGACCACTGAAACTTCATCGGTTTGAACTTGGCGCAAAGATCCAGAACGCGGTCCTTGCGGATGTTGAAGGTGTCGTCGTCGAAGAAAATCTCCTTCATCGGGGGGAAGTATTCGAGCGTCTGTTTCACTTCCCGCGCCACGTTGTCCGTCGAACGCGTCCGCCAGGCATGCCCGGAAATCGTCTGCGGCCACATGCAGAAGGTGCACAGCGCCGGGCACCCGCGCGTCGTGTAGAACGACACATAGGGGTGCAGCAGGAACGGCACGTTGTAGCGCTCGATTTCCAAGTCGCGCTTGTAAATGTCCGTAGCGAACGGCAGCGCGTCCAGCTGTTCCGTATGCAGCTGCGGACGTTCGGCGTTGTGCACGACCTTGCCGTCTTTGCGGTAGCTGACGCCGAGAATCTCACTCAACGGTTTCCCGTGCGCGTACTCCACCACCGAGTGATCAAACTCCCCGCGGGTCACAAAATCGATGTCGGCGCTGGCATTCAGCGTCTCATCGGGCTTGATGTGTCCGTGTGGACCGACGAAAGCAATCTTCATTCCCGGTTGGGCTTCCTTGATTTTCCGGATGAGCTTGACGTCGCTCTCCAAACCGACCGTGGACGTGAAGAGGATCAGAAACTCATAGTCTTTGCAGATCTGGATGGTCTGTTGCCAATTGACTTTGTGCGGAGATGCATCGAGCAGCCTGCTCCCGGGGATCATTCCCGCCGGGTACGTCAACCAAACCGGGTACCAGTAGGATTCAATCTCGCGCGTGGCAGGCCAGCGCGAACTCGCACCGCCGTCGAAGTTTTCAAAACTTGGCGGATTCAAAAGCAAGGTCTTCATTACATCTGGCATTCTTCACCCTCAGCCTTCTTTACAAATTTGGCGGTGTCAAATCGCTCGCTTCGGTGTCCGGCCCACATTGTGGAAGGCCCGCGTGCACGCGAAGCTTCCCCAATCACTAGATAGTAGTTTACCCGATTTCCTTGTGGCCCCTCAATCCTTTCCGTCCGCGCGTCTTATCTTGCACCGAAAGGGCTAAATGACGCATTAAGCGGGATTTATGGCTTCCCTACCTTGAGGGGCTCCACACCATCAGAAGTGGTTATTGATATAGTGGCACGCGGGCTGCCGTGCCTGCTTTTATTGCGCCGGCAGGATTTCATTGCAGCAGTCAATCGTGAAGGATAACGTTGAGCAGCGAACTGTTCACTTTCAACCCGCCGTTGTAATGAATGAACCCCATCCTCCGGAACTTGTTCATGAAGTAACTGACGCGCCCGCGTGTGGTCCCGATCATTTCCGCCAGCGTCTCCTGGCTGATCCGTGGCACCAGTGTGAGCTGCTTTCCTGCCTTCCCGTAATGCGCGAGGA
Organism: Acidobacteriota bacterium; assembly: GCA_003225295.1. Taxonomy (GTDB): domain Bacteria; phylum Acidobacteriota; class Terriglobia; order Acidiferrales; family UBA7541; genus Acidiferrum. Next base: position 10,010 of record QHYZ01000024.1, read on the forward strand.
GCAACAATGCCCGCGCCAGCCGTTTTTCGCTGGAGTTGAAAAGCTGATCCACCAGGTCCTCTTCAAACCGCGTGTTGCGAGCCAACACGTAGGCGAGGAAGTAGTGAGCGAAGGTGGGTTGGTCGCGCAGGAGTTTGACAATTTGCTTCTTCAGGACGGGGATGAGGGTTATCGGTTCGAGCGACGTGGCCGACGACATTCTAACGGATTGGCCATTCAGACAACTTTCTCCCAGAAAATCGCCGGGCCCAAGGATCCCGATCACCGCTTCGCTTCCGCGCCTGGAAACGACCGTGATCTTCACTCTTCCGCGCATAAGATAATAAACCTTGTCAGCGCGGTCTCCCTGAGAATAGATCACCCGGCTTTTCTTATACTCGACGGACTTGGTGGGTGGGGTCGTCTTTCGAAGATACGGCTCCAAATTAACCGGAGTTTTCGAGCGCTCACTCAAGTTACTGACTCCCCTGGTCGGGCCCGGGTTGCGGATATTTTAACCCTGAAATGTTATCTAGCGACAAGGAAAAAGATGTACAAAAGTGAACAGTTTGGGAAAGGATCCTCTTTCGCGTACGGGATCTTGAACCGCTGTGCACCATGCCGCAGATGCGCGGGTTCTTGATGGGGAGGCTATGGGCGGCGGAGGGCGATGGCTCGTCGCCGGATACTTCCAGGGTAAGAAACGTGCTGACTCCAGAAAAAAACGGAGCTCCGAGCTAACCGCGGGAGGCGCGCGTGGGTAAGAAGTGGTGTCTTTCTTACACGACCCAGTATCAGTTCCGTAATACGGCTAGTGCGGCACCGGACAGCTCTTCCCATATCTTGTCGACCCAGTCGAGATGCTCCGGCTTCATGAGCACGGAGCGCAAGCAGGTCATGGTTTCACGGTCGCGCTTCATCACCCTCAGATTCTCCTCCCACAAACGGATGGGCAGTTCCGCTACCGCTAGGTGCAGACCTCGCTTCGCCGCAGCTTCAAACATCTTGCGGCTCAAAACGGAAGTCTCACTGACGCTCGCGGCTCTCGGGGCGAATACGACAATGTCCAATTCCGGTGCGAAGGCCGTCACAAAACGCGCATCCGCGTGCAACTTTTCGAAAAGTGCCAGTGTTGCCTTCCTTCCCCGTTCCAACCCGCGCGCAAATTCGCCGCCCTTTTTCAGCGGCAGCAATCTCTGCGTGGCCCACAAGGCCGCCGCGGCCGCTCCCGGGCGAGAGCACTCCAGGCTTATCTCGCCCAGGTGGAGCTCCGCGGAGCTGAAATAGGTGTAAGGCGAATCGTGCTGGTACAATCGGCCGACTTCGGGGTCGTGAAACAGCACGCAGCCGCACCCATAGGGCTGCAATCCGTGCTTGTGCGGATCGATCACAATCGAGTCCGCTTCTCCGACCCGCGCAAGAGCTCGACTGGCCCCTTCCCCGAGGTTCTCTGCCAGCACGAAATAGCCGCCGTACGCGGCGTCGGCATGAACCCGGAATCCATGTTCTCGGCGGAGGGCGAGAATCTCCGGCAGTGGATCCACTGAACCTGTTGCCGTCGTACCCATTGTGGCGACGACCGTCCCCACGTCGCCGCGTTCTACCCGCTTCGAGAGGGCCTGCGCGTCCATCCGGCCCCGCGCCTCGCACGGAACCGTTTCGAATGGCAGTTGCAGAACACTGCTGATCCGCCGGTGCGTATAGTGGGCCTGTTCGCTGGCGAGAATTTTCTTCCCCGGTTGCAATTGACCCGCCACCCACAAAGCCTCGAGATTCGCCATCGTTCCGCCGCCGCACAGGTGGCCAAGAAAATTCTCCCAGCCGTACATGCCAGCGATCTCTCGGACCGCTTCTTTTTCCATCACCGACGTGGCCCGCCCGCCATCCAGCGCGTGATTATTCGGATTGATCCACATGGCCAGCGCATACGCCAGCCGGGCTACCGGGTGCGGCGGCTTCAGCATCTGTCCCGCGTACAACGGATGAAAATAGGGATAGTTATCTTGCAGCCGCTCGGCGGTCGCCCCGAGCACTTCCGCAAGGCGTGCCATCCCCGGCGATTGATTTTGAAAAGCAGGCAGACTTGCGAATCCGTTATCGAGCTTCCTGGCTACTTCCGAGAACAGGCCCAAACTCTCCCGATCGAGCATAACCAGCCACCAATCCGATCAGCAGTCTTTTCTTCACTGCCAAACCTTATCCAATTGCCCGGCCGTCTTCAGCAATTCCAGCTGCGCCTGCTGCTTCTGAAAGTTGGCATCCAAATACAACATCCACCTTTCGTTTTCTTCCAGCCTGGCCTTTTCGACCTCGCGGAGATTCACCTTTCCTTCGGCAAACTGCGATTGAAAAACCGCCACGTTTTGCTGCGCGAGCTGCAATTCCAGACGCGCTACCTCTTTGGCCGCGTCCTTCTCGCGCACACGCCGCGTCTTTTGCCTGACGTCCGCGGTCAGTTCGGTTTTCTTGTTCGTCAGGTTGACTTTGGCGGCCTCCAGGTTTATCTGCGCCATTCCGATCGCTGCTTTTGTCTGCGCGCTGAAGATGGGCACGTGCATGTCGATTCCCGCGTTGAAATTGTTGCGTTGAAACGTCTGGAAAAACTCGGAATAGTTGTTGAACTTCGCCAGCAAGCTGTACACGCTGACGAGTTCCAGCGTGGGGAAATAACCTCGCCTTTCACCCTTCAGCCGAAACTCTTTCGCGCGAACGTCGGAGGCCGCAAGTTGCAAGCCGGCATTGTGGGTCATGGCCATGGCCACCAGGTTGTCCCCCGCCTGCTCGGCTTCCCCCGGCAACTCCTCGGGCGTGACCTCCATGGCTTGCGTCTCCGAAAACCCGAGCTGGTATCTCAGAAAAACTTCCAGCTCGTCCTCCCGGCCCTCGAGTTGCAAAATTCGCTGGATCACCTGGGCCTTGGTGAGCTGGGCCTTGGTCACTTCCACCGGCAGTTCGTATCCTTCCCCCTGCCGCTCCTCGGTCACTTGCAGAATCTTCTCCGCGCTCTCCTGCTCCTTGCGCAAGAGTTCAAGGGCATGCCGCACCTTCCCCAGTTCCAAATAGGCCATCGCCGTCCGGGTGATAACGTTGCTCTTGGCATCCTCGAGCACAATCTTCTGTGCTTTAGACTGCTCCTCTGTTTCTTTCGCCTGGCCCCGCAACGGTTCGTTGAAAATCTGTTCCGTGTATGACACGTTGAAGATCGATGGCGCTCTTCCGCCCGGCGTCTCCGGTATGCCGTAGGTATACCCCGCGCCGGAGCCTGCATAAAGATTGGGCATAAACTGCGCCTTGGTAATTTGTGCCGCGCGATCCGCCACGCTCGCTTGAATCTTAGCCACTTGAATCTCTTTGCTGTTCTGCAGTGCCAGCTCAATCGCGCGTTTTAGCGTCAGCGCCAGCGGCGGCCCATCCTTCGACGCTTCGGGTACCGCGGGCTGACTCGCTTTCGGCGCGGACGCCTCTTGCCCACGCGCAGCGTCGCGGCACAATAACAACAGTGCAGCCATCCCCGCAACACGTCCCAGTAATTGCATTCTCATGCTCCTTGTCCCCGCTCGGTTCCCACGGGCTCGCTCCAACCAAAAACTCAGCGAGTTCCAGTCAACGCAATTCCCGGACTCCTTGCTGAAACTCACTCTGCCGAAAAACAAAAAAGGACGCCAATCGCCGCCCCTGGAATCACCCTCCATGCCTATTCAAACTGTTGCCTGTCCCCTATTTCCATCCTTTATTCGTATCTCAACGATTCGACCGGCTGCAGGCTCGCTGCCTGGTTGGCCGGCAGGTACCCGAAGAAAAGTCCCGTGGAGCAGGACACCACAAACGCGATCACCACGCTGAGACTCGAAACCGGAACTCTCAGATTTCCCGGCAAAAAAAACTGCGCGCCCACCGGTATGGCGATGCCGATCAAAATCCCGATGACGGCCCCTCCTCCGCTGATCACAAAGGATTCGATCAAAAACTGATACATGATCTCGCGCCGCGCCGCTCCAATGGCCTTGCGAATTCCGATCTCCCGCGTTCGCTCTTTTACGGTTACCAGCATGATGTTCATGATCCCGATTCCGCTGATCACCAGCGCGATAAAGGCAATCACGATGAGCAGGATGGTCAGCGCCAGCGAGATATTCTTCGCCGCGTTTAGGATCGCTGTCAGCGTCAGCACCTTGTATTCCGCTTCAGACGGATGCCTGCTGCGCAGTAGCTGGCTCAACTGCCGCTGGACGGATGAAACGTCTTCCGCTCGCGCTGCTTGCACGTCCAGCAAACGCACCACTTCCATGCCGGTGTAATACTTCATGAGCGTGAAGGGGAGGATGACCGAGTTTTCCTGAATATCCGACAGGCCGAAAGTCTCAACCCGTTCACGGAACACGCCGATAACCGTAAACGTCAACTCCCCCATGTGAACCGATCTTCCGATCGGATTCTCTTGCCCAAAAATCCGGTCCGCGAGTTGCGTGGTAATCAAGCAGACTTTGCTGCGCATCTCCATATCCCCGGCATCGAGAAAGCGCCCACGCAAAATGAGCAGCCGACGAATCACCTGGTAACCCTCCGTCACTCCAACCAGATTCACGGGGCGTTCCACTCCGCCGGCAACCACAGTCATGGGCAGTTCGCGGGTTCCTGCTACTTCCACCACATTGGGAATGGACTTGGCCGCCTCCATGTCTTCCAGCGTCATTTCATAGCTGAGCGGCTGGGGCTTATCCGGCCGCTGTACCAGCTCCACTTGGACAAGGTTGGAGCCTATGCTCTCAATCTGTGAAAGCACGAATTTCTTGCTGGTGAGCGCCACGGTAACAACCAGAACGATAGAAGCGCTCCCGATAATCACGCCCAGCGACGTCAGGATCGCGCGCAGTTTGTTCGCTCGCAGCGCATCGATCGCCACCGACACCGTTTCTCGGATATCCATCATCGCCCTTGACTGGAATTCCTCGCCACCCTTTCCCAGGGGGCGACCGCCTGCTGGACCCCTTAGCCCTTCTTCAGCCGCTTTAACGCTTCCTGCGCTATTTTGTTCTTGGGATCCAATTTCAGCGCCGCCTCAAATTCCTTCGCGGCGTCTTCGATCCTGTTCTGGTTCTCAAACAGACGCCCGAGCCACACGTGCGCCACGGCTGGACGCGGGTATCCCGATCGCATCGGCGCTTTTTTCGCGTATTCCCCCAGTAATCGTTCGGCTTTCTCCGAGTTTTCCTTCTTCAAGACCAGCGCAACACCGCGGTAGAACTTTCCCCTCGGGTCGCCGGCCGCTAATCGCTCTCCCATGTCCGCGACCGTAAGCAACCGCTCCGGCTGGCCGCGCTTCGCGGCGTAATCCCCGATGTCGTAGATCAGCTCCGCCGATCTTGGATTGCTTTCCAGTGCTTTCCCAAATTCGTCGTCCGCCACGGCGAAATCTTTCTTCTGCCGCCGGCAATTTCCCGTCGCGTAATGTCCTTCGGCGACGTCCATCTCCGCCAATTGCTTGATCTGAGGCAGTGCTTTTTCTTCACCGCCTCCCACAATGCCCGGAGCGCTGCAATCGAATTCGATCAGCGCCTGCCGTGCAGAGTAATTCATCCCGTCGAGCTGCACCGCCGTCTCGAATTCCTTGCGTGTCTTTTTCGCGAGTGATATGGCCGAAAACCAGGCTGCATGACCGGCCTTTTCCCCATATGCCCTCCCCAGCCACTCGTGGTAAATCGAATTCTGCGGGTCGATGGCCACCGCCTTCTCCGCGCTCTTGATCGCCGGGTCATGCTCCTGCAGTTCGAGATAACTTTTCGCCAGCAGCAATTGCACGTCGCCGTTTTGCGGCTCGTTGGCCGCGGCCAACTGCAACGCCTGGATAGCCTTCGCATAATCGCTAGCCTCGTAGGCACGCCGTCCCGTGTCGAGACCGGACTCCTGCTTCACACTTGCAGCCGCCATCGCCGTGCTCGCGATACAAAGGGCCGCAGCCAGCCACTTCGTCCGGCTAACCATTGCTTCGTTCCTGGAAATAAAGAACTTCCGTGGTAATGACGGTGACGGTCATCCCATCGTGTAAATCTACATCGCCGGGCAAGGCCACCAGCTCCCCCTCTTCGAGGCCGCTCACAACTTCGTAATTGGTGGCGTCCGCTATACCTACGTGAATCTCGCGCTTCTCCAGCGTCGATTGGTTCACACTGAGCTGGTTCCTCTTCACCACAAACACGTACCGCCTTCCACCCTCCGCGGCCACCGCGCCCCGTGGTACGGCCAAAACACCGATCCGTTCCCGCGAATTGATGCGCACGTTCACGTTGATATTCGGCAGCAGCTCCAGCTTGTCGTTATTCACCGCGCAGAGTAACTCACCCACGCTGCGCGTTCCGTGCGGCACCACCTGCTTCGGGACAATCTCCGTTTTGCCCACCCACGTCTTGCTCGGCAGCGCGTCCCAGGTGATCTTCACCGGCTCATTCGCTTCCAGCGCGCCGAGCTCCGGCTCATCGATGAAGGCCCGCACGCGAACCTTGTGCAGGTCCGCCATTTCCGCCAGCAGCTCTCCCACCTTCACGTAATCCCCGGCTTTCACCGGCAACGAGTAGAGCGTTCCATCGGTGGGCGCAGTGATTCCTCCTTGCCTCACCTTTTCTTCGAGCACGGCTACTTCGTTTTGAATCTGTTCGACGCGCAGCGCTGCCTGGTCGGTATCCAGCTTCACGCTCCGTTCAAACTCCTGTTTCCCCGCTGCCAGTCGCGTCACTTCCGCTTGCGCTTCCGCCAAGGCCAGGTCGTTCGCCGCGAGCTCGTCCTGCGTCGCGGCTTGCTGCGCGATCAGGCGCCGCAGCGCCTCGTGATTCTTCTGCCGCCGGTCGCGTTCGGCCTGCGCTTTTGCCAGATCACCCGCAACTCTGGCCGCCTCGTCCGTTCTGCCGCCCGCCTTTGCTGCGCGCAGGTCGTCCTGCGCTCGCAGAAGCTTGCCCTGCGCCTCGGAGAGCCGCGCCGCCGCATCCTTTACATCCAATTCTAGAATCATCTGCCCTTTCTTGATCGTCTGTCCCTCTGTCGCGCGCACCTTTTCGACGAACGTATCCAGTTGCGCCCGCATCACGTAAGGCGCGATGGGCTCTACCTTTCCATTGCTGCTGATGGAGGTAACCAGGTTTTCCCGCATCGGCGTCACCGCTGAAATCTTTGGCACTGGCCTTCGCCCGCTCAATTCCACCAGTACGTACGCCAGCACTCCCGCCAGCAGCAGGTAGAGCAAAATTCGATTTCGCAACCGGCGATCCATATTCTCCTATTCTGCGCGGTTCCGACTTCGCCCTAGCCAAGGCGCAAGGACACATCCGTGTGGCGCAGCATTTTTCTCACTTGTCCGTGGCTTGCTTGACCCCTGTCAGGAAGGCGCCAAGGTACTTCATTCTAACAAGAGCGGCGCGGCTTTCTCTAGATTCCTTCCCGGCCGTTGTTTATCCTGGGCCCTGCACGCTGTTCACCCGCACCTCGGATTGAGCCTCTCTCATCTCTAAAGGATGCGACTTTTGTGCCTTCGGGATGCCGTTCGACTGGCTAGGGACGAAAGACCTCGGCGTGCTAGAATCCACTCATGTCTGCTGAGAGCATCCCTGAGAAAACCGCCGCGCCTTCATCAGCTGGCCTGGACAAGCCAACGCAACGTGGCGCGGTCATAAGCCCGGTCATCCACCGCGTGTGCATCCAGTGCAACAATATGTTTCGCGTCTCTCCCGATCGATTTGATGCCAAGCAGTGCCCCATCTGTCACAAAGCGTGAGCGGACACTTGTCAATTCTGCCTTTTCTGAACCCCCGATTGCGCTGCCATCGGCCTTGTTTTTCTTTCGCCCGTCTGCCATTCCCTATTGCTATCCCCTCCCGGTAACATTTGCCTGCCCGCTGCGTAGTAGAATCTGAACGCTCCGTGCCCTGTCTTACGAACTCCCAGCTAGGGGTCCTTTGATGATTGAAGCTCGCGGTCTGTCCAAGCGCTTCCAGGACAAGAAGCGCGGTGAAATCCGCGCCGTCGATAACATCAGCTTTGTCTGCCAACCCGGCAGGATTTATGGTCTCCTGGGCGCCAACGGCGCCGGCAAAACCACCACGCTTCGAATGCTTGCCACCATCCTTGAGCCCACCGACGGCACTGCCCTGGTCTGCGGCCGCGACGTTGTCGAGCAGCCGGAGAAAGTACGCGCCATCGTGGGCTTCCTTTCCACTGCCACCGCTCTCTACCCCCGCCTCACCGCGCAGGAGATGGTCGAATACTTTGGCCGTCTCAACGGTTTAGACGAAGCTGCGCTGAAAAAGCGCGTCGACGATATTTTTCGTCGTTTGGAAATGAACGGCTTCCGCGACCGCCGCTGCGACAAGCTTTCCACCGGCATGAAGCAGAAGACCTCCATCGCCCGCACCCTCGTTCACGATCCTCCTGTCATGATCTTCGATGAGCCCACCAATGGCCTCGACATCATGACCGCTCGCACCATAACCGCTTTCATCCGCGAATGCCGCGACCACGGCAAAACGGTCATCTTCTCCACGCACATCATGAGTGAAGTCGAAAAGCTCTGCGACACCCTCGGCATCATCCAATCTGGCAAGCTCCTCGCCGAAGGCACCCTCGCCGAACTCCGCGACAAGTACTCCGAGCACGACCTCGAGGAAATCTTCATCAAAGTCGTCGCCCCACATTACGTTTCCGCGGAGGCCAACTGACATGTCCCTGCGCAACGTCGGTATCGTCTATCGCAAGGAACTCACCGAAGCCCTGCGCGACCGCCGCACTCTCATTTCCACCATCATCGTTCCGCTGCTGCTCTTCCCTATTCTCAGCGTAGGTTTCGGCGCCATGGCCGTGGCCCTGGTCGGCAAGGCCAAGGAAGAAACTCCAAAAGTCATGATCCTTGGTGGCCAAGACTCGCCTGACGTCGTGGGGGGACTCAAGAAGCTTGACAAAATCGAGATCGTCCCTGCCGCGCCCGCATGGAAAGACCAGATCATCAATAAAGAAGTTCGCGCCGCGGTGGAAATCCCTCCCGGTTTTCAGAGCGATGTCGCCCGGCAAAAATCAGACACCGTCAAGATCTACAATTACAAAGAAGAATTGAAATCTGAATTTGCGACCGACAAAATCGAAAAATACTTGAAAGACTACCGGGACAGCGTGGTGAAAGAACGTCTCGCTGCGAAAAATCTCCCGGAGGCCGTGCTCCAGCCTTTTGAAGTCAAACAGGAAAACGTCGCCCCTCCCGAAAAAGTCAGCGGCGCCGCATTCGGCGGCATCATCGGCTACATGGTCATCCTTCTGTGCATGACCGGCGGCATGTACCCCGCCATGGACCTCACCGCCGGCGAAAAAGAACGCGGTACCATGGAAACCATTCTTTCGAGCCCCATCTCGCGGATGCATCTCGTGCTTGGCAAATTCTTTCTGGTTCTCACCGCCTCACTGGCAACGGCTGCACTCTCCGTCCTATCGATGGGCGTCTCTTTCTCCGTCCTGCATCGCTTCACCGAAAATTCCGGAAGTCAGCATGGCGAAGCTCCCGCCTTTTTGCTCCACCTGGGTCTCAAGACCGTGCTGTCCGTCTTTATCATGGCTCTGCCTCTTGCGGTATTCTTTTCCGCCACTCTGATGACCATCGCCCTCTTCGCCAAGACCTACAAGGAAGCGCAAAGCTATCTCACGCCGATAACCTTCGTCGTCATTATCCCGGCGATCGCCGCCATGCTCCCGGGCGTCGAGCTCACTCCCAAGCTCGCGCTCATCCCCATTCTCAACATGAGCCTGCTCTGCAAAGAACTCGCCGCCGGCACTTACCACTGGAATTTCATCGCCATCATTTTTGTTTCCACCTGCTTGTATGCCGCCGTAGCCCTCTTCCTGGCCATCAAGATGTTCCAGCGCGAATCCGTGCTCTTTCGCTCCTGACGACTCGCGGGTTCCCGCGCTTGTGTCTCTTCGCCCTGCCTTGATCGCCGGTCGATGACGAACACTGAGCCTTCCATTCAACCTGCCGCTTTCCGGTTGGGGCACGCTGCTCCGCCCAATTCCCTCTCACCGCGTTCTAAAACGGACATCGTACAACTCTAAGCACACCCCTTTGTGCCCCTATCGGCAAACCAAAAAAAGGCGCACACTGGTTCCGAGGTTAAACGTATGACTGCCGGTGCAGGTGTTTGGAAGAAGAAACGCGACGATTTAAAAGCCAAGAGGAACGCGCTGTTCGAAACCTATACCAGGGACCCTCAAAATTTTCACCTGGCTCGAGAAATCAAAGCGATCGATGACGAAATTGCCGAGTTCACCCAGCAGGTAGAACAAGAAAGACGAGCAGAGCGGGCCGCTTCCCCCGCCACCAAGCTGGCCACCACCTCGAAGTAATACTCTCCAAAGAATCGCGAACCACAACCGGGCATGCTGTGTAATCTCGGCGGCAAGTTGGGTTGCCGCAAGCTTCGGCTTGCGGGCATCATTTCGCTGCCCAAATCGCCTAAACTTAGGTACCTCTTATGGTGTGGTGTGCCAGGTTAATTATGCCTGCGCCCGGGCCTACGCATTATAAGAGTGCGCCCCTTCTAAGGTAAGTTTTGAGCGTTGGCCTCAAGAAGAAAGGAGCACCTGATAATGGAAAGTACGAAATTTGTTGGCATGGACGTGCACAAAGACGCGATCACGATCGCGGTGATGAATTCCGCTGGCAAGGTAAT
>QHYZ01000381.1 GCA_003225295.1 Acidobacteriota bacterium
GGATTTCGCGCGAAATTCGGGTGAATCGTCGCGGCAAGTTCTTTGCGTTGAATAAAACATTTTCGCAAGCGCTTGTAGTGGAGACCTACCCTCTATGCAGGAGGATAAGATTCTGGCATTCTGCAACTGAGAATGTTTCTGCGCAGCAATACGCGGATCAAGGATGGGAAGGAACACCGCTATTACACGGTGGTGGAGAGTCGGCGTCTGCAGTCGGGGAAAGTGGCGCAGCGGCAGGTGTTGTACCTGGGCGAAATCAACGACAGTCAGCAAGCGGCATGGCGCAAAACGCTGGAGGTGTTTGATGAGGAACAGGACCGATTTACGCCGCTGAGTCTGTTTGCGGAGGACCGGCCGGTTCCCGCCGACGCCATCGACAGCGTGCAGGTGAAGCTCAGGGAGATGAAGTTGGAGCGAGCGCGGCCGTATGGCAACTGCTGGCTGGGATGCGAACTATGGCGGCAGTTGCAACTGGATCGATTCTGGTCCGGGAAACTGCCGAGAGGGAGAGAAAGCGTAGCTTGGCCGCAGGTGCTGGAGCTGCTGGTGGTGAATCGGTTGATCGATCCGGGCAGCGAGTTTCATCTGCACCGGCAGTGGTTCGATCACAGCGCCATGGACGTTTTGCTGGGGCAGGATTTTGCGGTGGCGGAGAAAGATCGGCTGTACCGGTGTCTGGATCGGGTGCTGGAGCATAAGCAGGATCTGTTCGTGCATTTGCAGCAACGCTGGAAAGATTTGTTCGATGCGGAATTCGATCTGTTGCTGTACGACCTGACCAGTACCTACGTCGAAGGAGAAGCCGAACAGAATCCCAAAGCCAGATACGGCTACAGCCGCGACCAGCGGCCGGACTGCAAGCAGGTGGTGATCGCGCTGATCGTGACGCCGGCGGGACTTCCGCTGGCATACGAAGTGATGGCCGGCAACACGGCGGAGAAGACGACGTTGCGCGGCTTTCTGGACCGCATCGAAAACCTGTACGGCAAAGCGCGGCGGGTGTGGCTGATGGACCGTGGGATTCCGACCGAGGCTCTGCTACGGGAAATGCGAACGTCGCGACAGGAGACGTTTTACCTGGTGGGCACGTCGCGGGCGAAGATCCGTGAGTATGAGAAGCAGTGGCTGGAACTGCCGTGGCAGAAAGTACGCGAGTCGGTGGAAGTGAAACTGTTTGCCCGGGATGGCGAGTTATACGTGCTGGCCAAAAGTGAAGGGCGGCAGGCCAAAGAGATGGCGATGCGGCGGAAGAAACTGGCGCGACTGCTGCGGAAGTTGCGCGCGATGCGGCGGAGTTGTCCGAAGCGGGATCAGTTGCTGATGCGCGTGGGCGCAGCCAAAACGGATGCGGGACGGGCTTTCGGATTTGTGAAAATCAACCTACCTCAGGCGGACCAGGAAGTGACCAAGGAGACGTTCACGTTTCGATTGGACAAGGCCAGGCTGAAAGAGGCCGAACTGCGCGACGGCCACTATCTGCTGCGGACCAACCTGGTGGCGGAAGATCCGGCCGTGTTGTGGGATCGCTATGTGCAACTGACACAGATCGAAGCGGCGTTCAAATGCCTGAAGAGCGATCTGGGCGTCCGGCCGATCCACCATCAACTGGAGCGACGGGTGGAGGCGCACATCTTGGTTGCCTTCCTCGCCTACTGTCTGACGGTGACGCTGAGGCATCGGCTGCGGGTGGACGCTCCCGGACTGACTCCGCGGGCAGTGTTGGAAAAACTGGCCGGTATTCACCCGAGCAGGCACTCTTGCTCCATCATCTGAACCTCGTCCTGCCGCCACAACCGCCTCCGCGCATCACGCTGCCGGCCTCGTCAGCCGCCTGTCCCCAACTCAAAATGTAGTGGAGACCTTGGCAGTGCCTTTGTTGAAAACAATGCACATTCCCGGATCAGATCTGCCCAACTGCGAAGGTTCGGCTAATCCGGTCGGCGACACGAATGACGCAAAGAACCCCGGAGCCCCCGAGTAATCTCAGGAGAAATCGAACGCGCCGTTTCCGAGGCCCTGAAGCAATTGATCCCGGGAAACGCCCACGTCCGAAGCGGTGAACGCCTTCGGGGGTACGGCATCATGATAGGAGCGGGACATCGCA
>QHYZ01000136.1 GCA_003225295.1 Acidobacteriota bacterium
CGCTCCCATTGCAGGAGGAATTGAATTGGTCTGCGTCGCCTAACGATCTGTTGCGAGACGAGTTCGCCGCTCTCGGATATCCGGGCTTTTCCTATCTTCATCGAAATCGAGCAGTACGGCACAATCCAGCGCAGGTTCTCTTCACGGCCCTCAATGAACCTGATTTGGATATGCGAGTTGTCGAGGGCCTGCCATGGCTGGCCTTCACCTTCACAGACCTCGATTGGGACTGGTTGGTCAGAAATGTCAAACTGCATGACCGCCAGAATCGCCTGGGGTTTACGGTTACGCTGGCGAAAGAATTGGCGCAGAAGGCCGAGGACCAAGACCGATCAAAGAGTCTTTCTCATAACGAGAGTTTGCTCCAATCATCCTTACTCGCCAAGGAAGACACGTACTGCCACGATTCCTTAACCAATGCCGAACGCTATTGGCTGCGAGAGCATCGGTCACCGGAAGCGCAGAAGTGGAATATACTTTCTGACCTCAACGTCGAACAGCTGACTCATGCCACATCTTGATTCCGCATCAGAGCCTTGGCGTTCCTTTCTTCGCGAATTGGACGAGGCTGTCGCAGAGGAAGTGCGCCTAATTTGCATGGGAGGCTTTGTTGTCACACAACTCTACGGGTTTTCGCGATCTACGGCAGACATTGACGCGCTCTCAATTGTTCCGCGAGATCAAGCAGCGATCATTCGCGAGTTGGGCTCCCGAGGCGGGCCGCTCTACACGAAGCACAAGGTCTACCTCGATTTTGTAGCGGTTGCTTGTGTGCCGGAAGACTATGAGGAACGCTTGACCGAAATGTATCCGCAGGCGTTCCGCCGTCTTCGGTTGTTTGCGCTCGATCCTTATGATTTGGCACTCTCAAAGCTAGAGCGGAACATTCAACGCGACCGCGACGACGTTCGATTCTTGGCTCGGACGATCCCATTCGATTTGGAGATTCTTCAGGAGCGATACAGAAAGGAGTTGCGCTGGCAGCTTGGCAATCCGGCGCGCGAGGATCTCACCCTGAAGTTGTGGATTGAAATCATTCAAGAGGATAGAAAGTAGTGGGGAGTCTTGCGGTAGACCAGAATATCCGCGCGCGCGTTGTCCTGCAAGCCTACCATGCAATCGCCAAGGGATTGGGATTCAGTCGTCTGACGGTGCTATCGTGGCAAAGACGGTTCAAGGCAATTAGGGTTGCTTGGATTGATGTGAGATGCTCATCGATCTGGGCAAGGCGCAAACTGATGCCCGAGCAGGTCAAAGCCGCGGTGAAAGCGACGGCACACCCGCCACCGACGGAGGCACGCCACAAGAGCCAAACGATTGAGCCCCTTCCACCGTCGATAGAGCTATCACCAGTTCAACGAGAGATACTCGATCTGATCGTTCAAGACCAAACGAGTATTCAGGGACCAGTGCAGCCTGAACGCGCTATCCTGTTGTGGAGCGACGGCATCTCCGAGTCCGCAACCGCTCGGGAACTCGGCATCAGCGAGGAGGACGTCAGATCCCTGCGTCATCGCTGGTTGGCATCGACGGTACGTATTGCTGCCGCAGAGAAAAAACTCCAGAAGGCATTCACCGACCTCGTTTCGCTCATTTTCCGAATCCCAAGTGAGGAACCTCCTCCCGAGGCCACTCCGGACTCCCCGGCAGGTGCCGCTCAAACAAGCAGTGCTAGAGCGGGGAATCCAACGGTAGCCAGCGAATTACGGCCTGCAACAAGAGCGCTCATTGAAATCCTACACCACAAACCGAGTGCCTACGGAATTAACCGAAGCAACTGGACGCAAGCAAGCCTCGCGGACGCTTTCGGAAAACTCTACTGCCAGCGACCCTCAAAAAGTACCGTCAGCCGACTGTTGAAGCAGGCTGGTCTGCGCTGGAAAAAATCGCGAAAAGTTCTAACAAGCCCAGATCCGAACTATCGAGAAAAAGTTGAGTTATTACTGAGAACACTTCACTCACTGAAAGCTGACGAGGATCTGTTCTTTATAGACGAACTAGGGCCGCCTCAGGTCAGACGGTACGGAGCCAGATGCTATACACCAAAGGGACAGACGCCCACCTACCCTCAGAATCAGCGCTCGAAGGGGTCTATCACACTATATGGAGCCTTGAGTGCCATCACCAACCAAGTAATCTGGCTTTATGGCAGTACGAAAGACTCTGCGGGCATCATCGATCTGGCCGAGATACTTTTCAACCAGTATCACAATAAATCCAGAATCTACCTGACTTGGGATGCCGCCTCTTGGCACAGATCAAACGCATTGGTGGAGTGGGCCGACGCCTTCAACACGGTCAACAAGGCAAACAGATCCGGGCCGATCATTGAGATCGTCTCTCTCCCCTCGAGCGCGCAATTCCTGGACGTTATCGAAGCAGTGTTTAGTGCTATGAAGAGGGCTGTCATCCATAGTTCTGACTATCAATCGGAGGATGGAATGAAGATTGCAATATCCACTCATTTTCGAGAAAGGAATGAGTTCTTTAAACACCACCCTAGACGCGCGGGAAAGAAAATATGGGAGATAGACTTTTTCAAGGACTACAATCACATCAGGTCAGGGAACTATCGGGAATGGTGAAGGCCTGAGAGGCGTTTTTTGATCGACATCGCAGTGGACTGAGCGCGCCATAAGACGCCAGGCTTGCCCAGTGGCCCCCGGTGGCGACTTCTCGGCCGTCTACACCAACGCGTTCGAGGAACTTCCCAGGCCTGTGCCTCGCCAGAATTTAAGAGCGCGTTTGAAATGAACACCATACGGAAAGGCTCGCGTAACGCAGGACATTCAGCTGTTGGCGGAGTTTTGGCGAACGACAGCTCCAGGTTCGAGTGCTGCCTGGACATTCCGCCGATGAGAATCCGCATGGCGCGCACGACGGCGTTGTCCCAAAAGACGTGAGCAAGGCTTTCGGTCCAACGTCAGTCCAATTCGAGAGGGTGGTTGCACCGCGCGTTTCCGTGTAAGCGATCACCAGATGCGGCACTTATGTGATTTGGCCTGCTTACTTGCAAAGCAGATGCTCTCCCAGCTGAGCTACACGCCCATCCTTGTAACCATTTTATTCTAAAACACTTTCGAGTGCGCTGCACTCCCATTCACACAAAACAGAGCACTTTCTTTCCAGGCAGGTGCTCTCCCGTCTGAGCTGCACCCACGCTCCTCCCGGAGCGTCCTTGCTTTGGAATTACCAACCGCATTTCCTCTCAGACGCAAACATTTGTCATGGAGCGTAATGATGAAAGCTAGCGCAGGATTCTGAATACTGTTGTCTGGCGATTGACTTGCCTAGAGGCAGACTCTAAGATGCGATGGCCATGGCGGATTCCGACGGGCTCCTCGGACAATGCGTCTCCCATTACCGCATCGTAGAAAAACTCGGTGGCGGTGGCATGGGTGTGGTTTACAAGGCCGAGGCGAGGACACGCGACTCGGCCGAAATGTGGCGCTGAAGTTCCTGCCCGACAATCTAGCGCAAGACCGACAAGCGATGGAGAGGTTTCGGGGGGAAGCCAAGGCGGCATCCGCGCTGAACCATCCCAATATATGCACGATTTATGACATCGGAGAGGATGCGGGCAGAGCATTCATCGGCATGGAGTTTTGGAAGGCAAAACGCTGAAGCACGCAATTGCGGGGCGGCCGATGGAATTGGATCGATTGCTCGAGGTTTCGATTGACATTGCCGATGCGCTCGACGCCGCACACGCGAAAGGGATCGTCGACCGAAGGAGTGGATACCGACCAACGCACCAGTCCCGGCACAACGATTGGCACGGTCGCGTACATGTCGCCAGAGCAAATCAGTGCGAAGGAACTGGATGCGCGAACGGACTTGTTTTCGTTCGGAGTGGTGCTGTACGAAATGGCAACCGGTGTTTTGCCGTTTCGTGGAGAGAGCACCGGCGTAATTTTTGAAGCGATTCTAAATCGCGCGCCCGTATCGCCCGTTCGGCTCAATCCAGAGCTGCCCGCAAAGCTGGAAGAAATGATCAGCAAGGCTTTGGAGAAGGATCAGAATCTGCGTTACCAGCATGCTTCGGAGCTGCGCGCGGACTTGCAGCGACTGAGGAGGGATACAGGATCGGGGCGTTCGGCAGTAGTTCCAGCGGGAGCTGGAACTACTGTGCCGAGGGGGAGTGTTCCCTTCCCTGGAGATGCGGAGAGTAAGAACCCAACACACTTAGCGGTGACGAGTTCCGACACACAGATCGTCGCGGGGTTGTTAGCGAGGCACAAACGCGGCCTATTTCTCGCGGCGAGCGCCGGGCTGCTCGCGGTAGTGGCTGTGGCATACGGCGTGTCGCATTATACGTCGCGCCAGCGGGTTCCGGCAGCAGAACCAAAAATCGCGCAAATCAGCCACTGGAACAAGCCAATGGGCTATGCGCGGCTTTCGCCCGATGGCCGGACGGTGGCGTTTGTCTCGCCAGTGGCAGGAATTCCGCAAGTATTCGTGATGCTTTCGTCAGGAGGCGAGCCACTGCAATTGACGCACGACGAGGGCGAGAAAGTAGTGGAGAGTTTTGCTCCGGATGGTTCCGAGATCTATTACGGCCGCGAGGTTGGGCGAGATGAAGTGTGGGCCATCCCGACACTTGGCGGGACAGCGAGCCGACTGGCTCCCGGAAGGGCTCTGGTACCTTCTGTTGATGGGAATTCCATGTTGTATCTGAAAATTAACAGCCAGGAGATATACCAAACCAAGAAAGGCAGCCTTGGTGAGGAACGCGTATATAGGTTCGACAATCCTCCTCGATTCCCATTATCGATTCTGCCCTTCCCCGACGGAGAAAATTTGTTAGTGGCGACGACAAAACAACTCGATGATGCCGCAGAAATTCAACTTCATAAGGTAGGCATTCGAGGTCAGAACGCAGGGGAAATAGCCTCACTGTCCGGTTTTCCGAGGGATCTGAGCTGGTTAAAGCCTGGAAGGACGTTGTTGCTGAGCCGGAGCGTTAACGGCCTAACCAATATTTGGAGTTACGACCTAGCCGATCACGCGTTCACACAGATTACTTTTGGGCCTGGCCCGGATTTCCGACCGATGCCGTATGCAAACGGAAAAGACATTTTATACGTGAACGGGAAAGGATCCGGATTTCTAACGGTATATCAGGTGCGCGGCAAGTCCTCGACAGATATAGCGTTCGAAAACACATCGCAACCTGCCATCTCTCGGGACGGGAAACTGGTGATGTTCATAAAGTATCTTGGGCAGAACAAGACGGAGCTCTAGATTTCAGATATCGATGGCAAAAATCAAATAAAACTCTTCGCGTCGGAAGAGCTAGGAACAGGATTTTGGTCAACCGATAACGCCCAAATTTCGTTTGTCGATAACACGGGCGGAGTCGGTCGGAGCTTCCTAGTGCGGACAGACGGCCGCAATCTGCGGCAGATCCAACGAATTGAGGGCTTCGCGGCCGGAGTGATTTGGTCGGCGGATGGGAAGGCAGTCTACAGTAGTGGTGTCGTGAAGGGCGAGAACAAGGCAAGCGTGTGGAAGGCCGACGAGGACGGTTCCCATTTGGAGAAATATCTGGACGACGGCTGTCTGGTGATGGAGCCAGATGCTGAGGGAAAGAACCTGCCCGGCTTAGTATATCAAGGTGACGACGTGGGACTTTACCGCATTCCACTGCAGGAGAAGAAACGTATACCGCTGGTTATACGAGAAGGAATTTTCACAGCGCACTATTCGCGAGACGGAAAGGCCGTAATTTATCCGGTGGCTTCGAGCGGAGAGGTTAGTTTCTCCTAAATTGAGCGATTTTTAGATTGTTGTCCAGTATTTGACCCAGAAAGGACAAGAATCAGTCTGCTTTCGGTATAACAGCCGGCGGAAATGATTCGAGTGTGGGCAGCGGAGCGAGAAAACGACTTTGGGAGGGACCTGCCGCCGATCTAGGCCGCGATCAGCAGAAGTTGTGAGACACCTGTCCTTCTCTACTTCAGTTCTCATTCCAGTTAACGATCGGTGTGCGTGCGAGCGATTAACTTGGTAGCGGAATGGGCACGGCGTTTTGGCAGCGCCTCCATAGGATCTGGAGTTTCAAGCTATCCATGGCCGCTTGGGTGACTTTCAGAATGACTTCATGACCGGTCCGCACCACCTTGGCTGCCAAATCGACGAGTTTGCGCCGCAGTGTCGTGGCGTAACTGTGGATG
>QHYZ01000137.1 GCA_003225295.1 Acidobacteriota bacterium
ATAGCGGACATCCTGGCCAAGTTCCGACCAAAACCGTGTTATCCAAATCTCCCGTGACTCTTCCTGCTTCAGTCCGACGTTGCCAAATCGCCGGCGCGCTTCAGCCCGGGCACACTCCGCCGTCATACCGTCTGCTTGCAGTTCCGCGGCTTTTTCAGCAAGGTGGAGTTCCATTTCCTCACGCAGCGCCTCGCTGCGCTTGGCGCTTTCTATCCAATACCTCAGCCGTCGTAACATGTCCGTCACCCCGCTCCCATCACGCGCGCGATCGCCAACGTGAGTTTGGCGTACTTCCGGGTTTCAACGGCCAACTGTTTGCGACCAGCCGCCGTGATCTTGTAGATCCTCGCCCGCCGATTATTCGACGTCACGCCCCAGACACCGTCGATCCAGCCGTTTAGCTCCAGCCGCTGGAGAGCGGGGTACAGCGAGCCCTCCTCGACGAGGAGCTCGTTGTCGGACGATTGTTGAATGAACTGGACGATGCCGTATCCATGGAGGTCGCGCAGCGACAGCGTCCGCAGAATTAACATGTCCAGTGAACCGGGCAACGAATCGTTCTTTTGCGCCTTGCGTCCCATACCAAGAATTCTTAGCTTACGGCGACGAGATTGCGCGAGTCAAGTTCAGATTGGCGAGCCCTCGCGCCTCAAGCCGACCGAGGCTTCGTCAAGTGAGCCCGCACGCCTTACCGGAATCGTTGGTCGGCACTTGCACGTAAATCAGGACTTTGCATGCGAAGGCGCGTCAGTGCCTTGAGATTGCTGATGGGTCGCAACACCAGCGAAATGCCGCGTTTGCTCGTTCAGTGTAATCTAATGAGTCATGCAACAAAGTCGGTTCACCAAAATCGCAGTGCGTGCCACTGCGGCTCTCGCCGCCCTGCTGCTGGGAATGGCCGCACTCTCCGTCCTTGAGCGCCGGCGAACGCAGGCCGAACTTGGCGCGGTTCTCTCAGCTTTCTTTTCTGACGCGGTCCTGCGCGATATACACGAGTCAGGGTCGGGACGCGGCATTCAGGTCATCGTCTTGCGCGAGGGGCCGCGGTCGGCATTTTGGAGAGCTCGGTGGTTGAATTTGCTGCTTGATCGACAAACGCTATTCGCACAAGCGTCGCCTGTAACCCGCAGCAGTTTCTTCTTGAGCAATGCAGTTACCACGGATACTATTATAGAGCGGAACTGCACTTACCCAAGGGTGTGGATTTTGTTGTGGTAAGCCGCAGCGAGCTGGAGCGTGGCCAGCCTGGCGACTTTGAGCGACGCTTCCCCAACAAGATGGGATACTTCGCGGTCTGTGCATAACGAAAACTCCATCCAGCGGTTTCCCGTCAAACGTCACATTGTTACTTCCCGGTCGCCTTCGTAACCGAGCTTCCAGTTCCCTTCCGCATGTCGCTGATTTCAATAGCATTCGTCACCAATGGGATTTGCGGGATCCACAGATCGAAAATTGAATCCACTTTCACAAGGCCTGAGTTGTCAAAGGCGTAGCACCGCTGCCCTTCTTCCAATTGGTGTCAAATGGTGTCAAATTCCGCGAACTGCTCATGATAGGTCGGTGTTGGCAATTTCGACGCGCAGTGATTTGACTTTACCGGTAATACGACAAACCAGGCATGTATCTCGAACCCGGCCAGATCGTTACGATGCAACTCCGGGACCTGGCTCCTTCATTCGCAACGAAGTGCCGTGAGCGGTTCCACGCGCGTGGCCCGCAGCGCGGGAACGTAGGTGGCGAGCATGGCGGTCACACCGAGCACGACGAATAGCCCGCCATAAATGCTGACATCCGTCGGACGCACGTCGAACAGTATGCTCGCCAGCGCTCGCGACAACACGAGTGATCCGCCCAGACCGAGTGCCAGTCCCAGCAGCGTGATGCGCACACCGCGATTCATCACCAGCGCGAGGATCTGATTCTTCTGCGCGCCGAGCGCCATGCGGATGCCAATCTCGCGCGTGCGCTGGCTGACCGCGTAAGCGATCACCCCGAACAGGCCGATCGTGGCCAGCATGAGCGCCAACAGCGAGAAACCGGCGATCAGGAACATGTTGAACTTCGGCTCGGCGAGCGCAGTCTCGCGAATCGCCTCCATGGAGCTGACGCGTGCGAGGGCGATGTTCGGGTCCATGCTGTTGAGCGCGGACCGAACGAAGGCGACATATTGCTTGGGATCACCCTCGGTGCGAACGACATAGGCAAGCACGCCCCACGGATCCTGCTGATGCGGGACAAACGCCGTCCCCGTTGCCTGTTCCCGGAGGGATCCAACCTTGACGTCGGCGACGATGCCGACGATCTGCCGCGGTTTGTTGTCATCGCGCCAGGAGCGGATCACCCTGCCCAATGGATCCTCATTCGGGAACATCTTCTTGGCCAGCGTCTGGCTGATGATGACGACAGGCGCGGAATCCTTCGTGTCCTGGTCATTGAAGTCGCGCCCCGCCATCAGTTGCAGTCCGGTGGTTTTGATGAATCCCGGCGTGATCACGTTCCACATTGACGAGTATTCGGTTCCGTTCGGCGGCAGTGGCTCACCTTCACGGACGAAGCTACGGCCTAGATAAAATCCGCCGCCGCCCATCGGCAATGCGCCCACGGCGCCCGAGGAGACGACGCCGGGGATCGCGTCGACGCGGCGATGAAAATCGGCGATGAAACGGGCCTTAGGCTCGTCTTCCGGATACTGCGGACCCGAGACTGCCAACTCAAAGCTCAGCAGATTCGCGGTGCGCACCCCCGGGTCAACGTGCTGCAATCGTCCGAAGCTCTTGACCAGCAGGCCAGCGGCGATCAGCAGCATGAGCGAGAGCGCGACCTGCGCGACGACCAGCGCTTCCCGGTAGCGTTGGCTCGCTTTGCCCGAGGAGACAGCGTTGCCGCTTTGTTGCAGAGCTTCGCGTATGTCCTGCCGCGTGATGCGCCAGGCGGGGGCGAGCGCAAACAAGCCGGCCGTAAGCGCCGCAATCGCGAGCGTGAAGAGCAGCACACGGGCGTCGATCGACGTTTCCTCGAGACGCGGAATGCTGCTGGGTCCGTAAGCGATCACTGCCTTGATGATGGCATAGGCGATGAGGATCGCCGCGATGGCGCCCAGCACGCCCAGCACGCCGGCCTCGATGAGCACCTGTTGAACAAGTCGAGCCGAACTGGCGCCGAGCGCGGAGCGGATGGAGAATTCACGTGCGCGGGCAGCGGCGCGGTTCAGCAGCAGGTTGACAAGGTTCGCGGTAGCACTCAAGAGAACGAACCCGATCGCGGCGAGCAAGACAAGCAACGCTCGCTTCGTTTCCCGTCCCACGACAGCTTCATGAAGAGTGACGACGGAGGTCGCGCTGTTCCTCCGCTTCGCCGGGAATTCCTTCGCATTGCGCTGTCCGACGCTTTCGACGAAGGCTCTCCCAGTCTCGAGGCTCACGCCCGGCGCCAGCCGCGCAATGGCTTCATACTCCCAGTTGTCGACCGGGTCCTTCTCCGCATCGCTGCTGATGAATGGGAACCAGATCTGCGTCCCCAGCGGATAATCGGACTGCCGTGAGGCCACGCCGATCACGACCCTGTCGGTGCCGCGGACTTTGATGCGGCGGCCAACGATCGCGGGGTCGGAGCCGAAGCGGCGTTTCCACAACGCTTCGCTGATGATGATCCGGCGTTCCGCGTTTTCGAGGTGATCGTCTTTCACAAAAAAGCGGCCCGTGAGCGGATGGGCGCCGAGCACCGAGAAAAAGTCTTCGGACACGGCCGTAGCGTCCACGCGCTCCGGAGCGCCATTGTCGGCAGCGAGGTCTGTCCTTAATCCCTCGGAAACTGCGACCTCCGAAAAGACCTGCCGGTTGCTCTTCCATTGCAGGTAATCGTGGTAGGTGATGGCGAGTCCGATCGTGCCGAGTCGCGTGTCGACGGCGACCGGGATCACTAATTCATCGGCGTGCGGATAGGGAAATCCGCGCAACAGTACCGCGTTCATGGTGCTAAAGATGGCGCTATTGGCGCCGATGCCAAGCGCGAGTACGAGCACCGCGACGGCGGCGAATCCACGGCTTTTGTTAAGTGTGCGCAGAGCGAAGCGAAAGTCCTGGGTGAAGCCCATAGCGATCTCCCGTGAGGCAAGTTGAGGCGCAGGCAGACGGGTACCTGCGGACGTGTCGACAGCTTGGACGAAGGAAGTGGGGTTTGGTCACGCGAGGACGGCGTGAACCACTCACTATCTCAAACTGACATTGTGACGCCGGCACAGCTTTCTGTCAGCGAAATATTGCCCTCGTTTTCCTCAACGCGGTCTGCGGTAGCCTTTGCTATCACGCCAAGCCCACTGAATAACGCTGTGAGTGCGACGCCTTCCATCTCGGCAAGCACTCGGTCGGTCTTAGCAAATTCGCTTATTGCCCTGCCCCCGACCCAAAACGCGAGCACTGCCAACATGGCGAATAATGACGCTACTCCTCGGAGTAGAAGCGCCAATTTAGCCGCTCTGGAAGCAGTCATAGGTGTTTCTCGAATACAGAATATCACTGGCGGCGTTTCACATGCTTGATAAACGTTAGAGCTTTACCGGACGCGCGCGGAACTACCGGCCCACGTTCACTCCACAGCGAGAACGCGCATCCGGTAAAGCTCTAACGTTTACCAGGACCCAGCGCGACTTCTGCCATAACTTCCGAGTTGCCTACTCGGGAGTTATCGCGCCGGTAGGCCGTTAGAGGTCAATGTGAAACCGCGTGCTTGGGACTATAATTGCGCGCACGAATGGCGCTAACCTCTGGAAGGAAAGTCGGGCCGTATGAGATCGTCGCACCGCTAGGCGCTGGCGGCATGGGGGAGGTGTATCGCGCCCGCGACACTAAGCTTGGGCGCGACGTCGCGCTGAAGCTCCTGCCGCCGCTGTTCACGGAGGACGCCGATCGCGTAGCGCGCTTCAAACGCGAAGCACAACTGCTCGCATCGCTCAATCATCCGCACATCGGGGCAATCTACGGTTTCGAAGACGCCGACAACGTGCCAGCCCTGGTGCTCGAGTTGGTCGAAGGCGACACGTTGTACGATCGCGTGCACCGGAGCCCGTTGCCACTCACGGAGGCTTTGGCTTTCGCGCAACAGATCGCCGACGCACTGGACGCCGCGCACAGGGCCGGGATCATCCATCGCGATCTCAAACCTTCCAACATCAAGATCACGCCCGATGGAGTAGTCAAGGTGCTGGACTTCGGTCTCGCAAAAGCCCTCGCGGCCGAAGGGTCCAGTTCGGATATGTCGAAGTCCCCGACCATAACGGTGGGCGCGACGATCATGGGTGCGATTCTCGGCACCGCCGCGTACATGAGCCCGGAGCAGGCGCGAGGTCAGCCGGTCGACAAGCGCACCGACATCTGGGCCTTCGGGTGCGTGCTCTTCGATATGTTAACTGGTACTTCAGCGTTCGGACGCGAGACCGTCACGGACACCATTGTCGCCGTTGTCGGGGCCGAACCAGACTGGAAGTCGCTGCCGGCCGATACGCCTGTCAGCATCCGGCGT
>QHYZ01000138.1 GCA_003225295.1 Acidobacteriota bacterium
CACAAAGACTTGACTGAGCGCGGGCACAGGGTCTATTTCGGCTCCGTTTAGTAAACTCCGAACCACTCAGTCTTAGTCAACCTGCGAGAAATGGCGTCCTTCAGCGATTCGCTTGATGCTGAGAAGTGGTTCTATAATCCAAATCTTTGCAGCCTGGAGTAGGCATCATGTTCAGGATTCTTGTAGACACCTGCGTGTGGCTGGACCTTGCGAAAGACCAGAAGCAGGCGGCGGTGCTCGGCGTTGTCGAGGAAATGGTTAGGCAAGGCATGGTGTAACGGGTCAGGGTCTTTTCCTTTGATGCTTTCAAGAGATTTTCCTTCGGGTTTCTCAGATTCCGTTCGGCTTTAGGCAGCGAGCTTAGTGGTTACATGGACGCGCCGGGATAGGATACTCGTTTGTGTAGGCAAAGGGGGGTATCCCGCTCGTGAGCGGTGGTGGATGGGTTGAGGGAGTCGACGCTTTCGTGCGCAGGAGAAGCAGAGGAAGATTTTCAAGGCATGCGGGGGTCTATTCGTCCGATGTCATTCTTGGAAGGTGTGATGGAGGAGGGCCGCGCGAGAGATGCCCTACTTTCTCCCGCGCGCCCGCATCGGCTCGAATGAGCCCCACCAGGTTATCCCTCGGCATGGTTGCATCTCTGCAGAGCCTGCTTCCGTTTCACCTGGTCTCGTCGTTCCGCTTACTTCGCGGATCATTCTCCACACTCCATGAGAGCCTACAAGGGCAAGCGGTACTGGCCGTCGTCTTGGAGGATGAGCCCTTGCTGGGAAGCCTGGGTGATGGCCAGTTGCGCGGTGCGCTTGGAACATTGTGTGCGTTGCATGATTTCTTCGCGCAGCTGGTTGTAGCGCAGTTGTCCTCCGCGGCTCGCCAGAGCATGCCTTACGTCGGTCGTCTCCACCTTGCGGCCAGGTGTGGTCTTGGCGGGCACCGGGCCGGCGCTAGAGAACCACAAGGTGTGAGGGTTCAGTTCCAGCAGACGCGGCGGTTGTGGCGCTGCGTAGCGGAACTGGAAACGCAGCTCCAGGTTCGGCAGCTGGGGCGAAGGACGAGTCACTAGCAGATAACTATCACCCACCGCGTGCAGCGCGCTGGAGCCACGAAAGGCGCTGCCGATTTCATGGCGGCTGATCGATTTGCGCACATGATGCACCACGATGAGAGCCGCGCGGGAGGCATCGCGCAAGCGCAGCAAGGCCTGGCAGAGAGCAGCCATGGCGCGGGTGTCGTTTTCATCCTGATCATGAGTCGAGTACAACGGATCCAAGATGATGACCTCGGCAGCGGCTGCTTGAGCCGCCGTTAGGAAGTGCTGTAACCCCTGCGGGGCGCTGAGCAGATGTCCGGCCGCTCGTGTATCCACCAGCAGATGGTGGTCGGCAGCTGCACCGAGGCCACGTCGCATGAGTGCCAAGCGGCTGACGAACTGCGGCAGGGGCAGTTCGAACTGGCAGATCAGCACGCGGCGGGAAGTCGGTATGGGAAAGCCGGTGCGGTTCGAGCCAGCGGCCAGTGAAAGAGCCAGATTGGCGACCAGTAAGGATTTCCCCACCTTGGGC
This sequence comes from Acidobacteriota bacterium, assembly GCA_003225295.1. Classification (GTDB taxonomy): domain Bacteria; phylum Acidobacteriota; class Terriglobia; order Acidiferrales; family UBA7541; genus Acidiferrum. The sequence goes on from QHYZ01000138.1 coordinate 1,563, forward strand.
TCGCCACCGATGAACAGGATGCCTTGAGCGGGCAACAGTCCTGGCTCGACCAGACACGGCGTTGTGGGTGGTTGCTGTTCCAGGAGTTGCGCCAGCGACAGCACCGTTGCGTTCTTGTCGGCCCGTTCGCTCATAGCAGGGCCTCGGTCGTGGCGTCGAGCAGGATGGCTTCATTGACCAGAGAAGTTTTCCGCAAAGCGGCTAAGCGCAGAGCGGTCACGGCCAGCTTGTTGACCTTGCGCAGAATGCCCTTGGTGGCTTGATAGAGCGCTTGCGTGGCCGTGTCCTCAAACAGCGGCTGACTGATGCCGGCGGCTTTCAGTTGCTGCGCGAGATAAGCGTCGAGTTCTTCGCGAGTGAGTCCTTCGAGGTGATAGTGGACGGCCATGCGCTGGCGCAAGGCTTCATGCAACTGCAGGGACAGCGTACGGCGCAGCAAGGGTTGGCCGACCAGCAACAAGGTCAAGTAGTGCGAGGAATCCATATCGAAGTTGAGCAGCAGCGGAAACTGCTCCAGGGTGGCATGGCTGAGGAGGTGAGCTTCGTCGCAGATTAACAGGGGATGTTGTTTCTTGCTTTGGTTCAAGCGCACGATGGCTTCGGAGATCTGGCGCACCAGATCGCCACGGCGATGAGCTGGTTCGAGATCCAGTTCGCGCGCCAGTTGCCGTAACAGGTCCAAGGCGGATCCAGAAGTCCAGTGCAAGTAGAGGATCTTGTACAGACTGGGGTTGAGGGTAGCGATGAAGGAGCGGGCGGCGGTGGATTTTCCGGCTCCGACTTCACCGGTCAGCAGACCGGCGGCGTGATGATCCACGAGGAACTGCAATCGGGCCTTGACCTGATTCCAAGCTTGTGAAGCAAACAGTTGTTTGCCATCCGGGTTATCACTGAAAGGCGTTTTCTTAAAACCGAAGAAGCTTTCCCACATCAGTCATTCCTTCTCGTCTGGCTCTTTTTTCTGCTGCAACAACTCGACGAAGTTGATGCCGGTCGGTTCGGGAGTCGGGGAGGGCGCGCGTTTGGCGGAAGGGAGTTGTGCGTTGACCACTGCATCCACGAACCGCGCCAAGCCTTGTGCTTGTCCCTGAACGTAGATCTCCACCTGGGACAGATCGAGAGGATCGAAACGTACTTCGATCATCTCTCCCGCTAAATGGGGCGGAGCCTCATAGAAATGCCCCCGCAGCAGGAAAGTGGAGTCGCGACGCACGACCCGAGCGAGGCGATAAAAGAACAGCCGGCGCAGATCACTCGAGGGTGAGAGTTGGCGGATCCGTTCGATGTCTCGTTGCCAGCGCAGCAGCGGCGTCGTTCCTGACCCGCTGTGCTCCGAGACGTGATAGACCTGCTCGATCCAAGCCCAGAAACGCTCGTTTAACTCCGGCAGGGAAAGGGTTCGTTGGGGATCGAGGTTGGCCAGAAATTGTTCTCGAACGGAGCGAAAGTACCGTTCGATTTTCCCTCGCCCTTGCGGCTGATACGGTGGCGTGTGAGTCACCAGGATGCCGATCGATGCGGCAATGCGCGCCAACTGCGTGCTGCGATAGACCTTGGCATTGTCAACATAGAGACGAACGGGTATGCCGCGAGCTGCGACTGCTTGCCGCAAGCAATCGAGGAAAGCATCCAGTCCCTGCTGGGCATAAAACTGAGCATGGGGGATCAGCCGGCTCGCGTCGTCCAGGATGGCATACAAGAAGGCTTGCATCCGTCCGCCGCCGGGGCGCTGGACGTAGGGCCCGAACAGCATGTCCGATTGCCAAATTTGATTGCTAAACTCCGCTTCGAACTTCTTGCGAGCCGGTGGAGCCAACAGTTGCCGCTCGGTAAGGCCGCGTTGCTTGAGAAAGCGGTACAGAGTGGAAGGGGAAACCGAACCGACCGTGGAAACCAACGCCAACTCCCGCAGCAGCGTGGTGCCGGTACGGTGCGGGTTCTCGCGTTTCAGCCGTTCGATCAGCTCGGCCAGCTGCGGGGTGAGGGCGCGCGATTGCCCGCGGTCGCGTCGGGGTTGCGGCGCCAAGGCGGCAAAACCACCACGGCGATAGCGCAGCGCCCAATCGAGCAAGGTATCGACGGAGAGGGAGCTGCGTTGGGAATAAGGGATGTCATAGCTACGCGCAGCAATTTCCTCCGCCCGGCGGGTGAGCTCTCCACGAGGAAGGGTCTCCAAGACTAAGGGGGCGATCAGCCCATAACGAAACAGGGCGATTTTTTCCGCTTTTGCGTCCACAGCGAAAACCTCTCCACGTCGCTCACCCTAGTCAGCGGAGGATGTTCTGCCAAGACAAATGCTGTGTGTTGACGATCAGAAGGTGGGCCAAGCCGCTGGGAAGCTGACGCGGCAACCGTGGGGAATGAGAAAGCGCGGCCAGCCCAGCAGGTGCATACGCAATTCTGCAAACAGGAAGCGATGAGCCGCCATCCAACCGATCGCTTCGAGCATGTGCAAGGCACGGGTCAGGAAATCTGCCGCGGCCATCACTGTCGTCAAGCTGGCCAAGGCCGTGCACAAAGCCGCCGCTTGCTTTTGAAAACGGCGAATCCAGAACTGGCCCCGCTGATAGGACATGTGGGGTTGCCAAGCCGCGCCAGCCGCTTCTCGTAAACAGCGACCTTCGAGCAGGCGGGCCACCAGAAACAAGCGGATCACAGAAAGACTGAAGCGCATATACGGGAGGGCGAAGTCGGGCAACAGAGAAACTGTGCGCTTACAGAGACGACACAGATAGCGGCGCACCCGGATCACTCCATCAAAGACCACATCCACCAACGTGCGGCAGTAGAAACCGTGCGCGATAAGCGGACACTGGGCCTGGCATTGCGGGCAGCCGGCCGGGCGATAACGATTTGCATCAGAAATTTCTTCCCCGTACTGCTGGATGGAACCGCGGAAGGGGTGTAGGATTTGCATGAGGGATCTCCCTCCGGGAGCACCTAACTCCCGAGATTATTTCTGCCGGAGGGCTTCACCGCCCTCCGGGTCTAATCTCCAAATCCTACAACCAACATCATCGTCCGTTGAACCGTGCGGGATAGACACATCTATCCCTGCGCAATCCAGTGGACCGTCACACTCGAATCCAGACATCTCTCACGATCTCCTCTACTCAGGCAGGACTTACTTTGAGAAAAAAGACTTCTGGCGGGGCGAAAAAATGCGGGGCGTTACAGACGGGAGAACAGCCGAACTTTGTTATCGGACTTGACCGCAATCGCTCGATATCCATCAAGTTTGATCTCGTAAACCCATTGTGAACCCTCCGGCAATATTGGGACGGGTTCGCACTCCATCGGCTCGATAAACACAGCGAGTTTCTTTGGAAGCGATTGAAGCGCTGCGGATCGCAGAGGCATTGGAACAGGGTCTTTCTAGCGGACAACGCTAGGATTCGTAGTGCGATTTCCCATAGAACTGTTATGTAGTTCTCTGCACCACCTCAGACACACAAATCTGTAACCTAGCTTGAGCGATTCTTTGCGGCATAAATGAGAAAAAATGCGGGAGAGCCAATCCGGATGCGGGAAAACATGAGGTGGGAAGGGTTCGGGCGTTTTCACTTGCTGGGTGAAGGCTCAAGACCGCGGGGTACGCTCCGATGGGGAGGCCGCCGAGCGCGCTTCTTGCATTTCGAGTTTGCAAAGCTCGAGGGCCAGCGTGACCCATTGCTGGGTGAGAGCTTTGAATTTCTTGTAGGCGGCGAGCTGCTTGCGCACCTCCGGAACAAACGGAGGACGAACGAACTGGGTGGTGCTCTTGCCGCCGTGCGTGTAACTCAGCTGGTAGAAGGGGCCATGTTTCTGGGGGTGCACGGGATCCACGCACTTGCAACCCGGCTTCTGACAGGCAGAGTACTGTTGGGATAGAGAGCCGGGTCGCATGGGGCCTAGCTTCAGGAGTTCCGCCTTTGCCTTTTCAATTTGAGCTTCGAGCTGTTCTTTGCGCATGGTTTTTTTATACCACATCTATCATATAGCTTTACAAAGCTACCTGAACATGCTAAGGTCTCCGCGCCGTTTCCACTCTACCTTTCAGGAGATCGACGCATGCAAGATACAGCTACTTCGAAGATCCACAAGCTGGAAGTGACCGACGACACGCTGACCAGCCGCGGAGGACTAGCGTTTTTCGTGAAGTATCTGGAGTCCGTCGGAATCGTAGGATTGCTGCTGCACAAATTTGCAGGGATCAAGAAGAGCATCAAAGGGGTATCGGTGCGGAACCTGTTTTTGCAGGTGCTGTACTTCTTCTTCGACGGCACGAGCCGGCACTTGAGTTATTTCGATGAGCTGCAGCGGGAGGAGGGCTACCAGGCAGTGGTCGAGATGCCGGCGAAGCAAATGGCCTCTTCGCATGCCATGAAGCGGTTCTTCCGCGCCTTTGCCATTTTCCATGCCGGATCCTTCCGCTGGGTGTTGAAGGAGTTGTTTCTCTGGCGCTTGCGGCGGGAGAAAATGCGCGTGGTGATGCTGACGCTGGACACCATGGTCATGGATAACGATGAGGCCTTGCAGCGGGAAGGGTGCGACCCGACCTATAAAAAGGTCAAGGGATTCCAACCCTTGCAGTTGATTTGGGAAGGCAAGATCGTCGATGCCATTTTCCGGCGTGGCAAGCGGCACAGCAACTATGGCCACGACGTGGAGAA
>QHYZ01000025.1 GCA_003225295.1 Acidobacteriota bacterium
TATATTATTGGCTCTGTCTTGTCTCGGTAGGTTATGTGTCCAAACCACTCATATTGGAACGAAGGGTAATGGTGGCCGGGAACGGCAAAACTCTTCTTGAACTTGTGGAACAAGAAACAATAGAATTGTGTTTCCGAGCGCAACTTCCACTTGATTTTGAGCGGCCTGTTGAGCGTCTAATTCGTAGCGGCGAATTGCACATAGGGCTTCGAGACGTTGACGATGACGTCCTGATTGTGGAGGTCAAAACTCCACGGCTTGAACTCGACGTCAATTTTGAAATAAGGGCAGTCCTGACTGACAAATGTTTCTCGTAATCCTGTTGCTGGTCCGCCTTCCGTCCTGAACAGTCGTGGCGCGCCTTCTTCTGCCCTGAAAACATGGAGGACGTCCCATCGCGTCATGCCCGGTTTTATGGTACTCATTTTCCCCAGGACTTGCGTCAGCCAAGCTGCGTGGTCTTGCTTGCACGGGTCTGAACTCGCCGACTGCACCGGTCGGAAGGAGGCGGAACCCCCAACAACGATAATTGAAACCAACAAGAGCATGAAAAGTCGTCGAATCATTGTTTGCCCTCCTTTTGCGGGAAACGTAGCAATCTCGGCTTGACGTTTCCCACTTGCTTAGAGATTGTGGATGTTAGCCTTGGAAATGTCACCCCAGAAATTATCATGCAGATTTCGACAGCCTAACGCCTTGTAAACGCGCTTTGGAAAAGTGAAGTAGTGGAACGGCAGATGTCCGTTTAGGCTACACGGGAATTGGAGATCGGGCACCGGAAGACGCGGCACTATCGACAACACGGAAGCCAGGGGTAGAATCTCGCATAGGGAGGCGTGACATGCACAGATCACTTATGGCAATGGCAGCGGTGTTGCTTTCTGGCGTCATCGGTGGAGCTAACGAGAAGCCACCTGTCGTTCAGGACGTGATTCACGCGACGCCGGAAAAGATCAAAAAGGCGGCCCTCGCAATGTTTGTGCCAGACGGCTACTCAATCGACTCTGACACGGCCTCGCAGTTAAAAATCTCGCGGCAATGGAGCAGCGAAGAAACAGTCAGTTTTAACACCGAGCACTGGTGGAGAATTTGGAGTAATGATAAAGAAAAAGATATTCAGTGGATGCAGATCACGCTGGGCGACCTGAAGGCCAAGGTTGAGGGAGCCGATCAGCGGCATTGAATTCCGTTTCTCGGTTTGGATGAAAAGTCGGCATTCCTAAGTCCGTAATCGTCGAAGTGGAATCCAGCGGGAAAGCGGACCGGCGGACTTGTGCGGTTTCGGGACTTCCCAGGAGTCAGCCGATGCAGTTCTGGCCGATCTGACGTTTAAACTCGCGTTTTGCGTCGCGTGTGCTTCAGTGCGCTAACCGGACAGTAGTAGTCAGGCGCTTCTCAATTCTGCCATCAAAATACCGATGTCGAGGATTCTTCGATTGGGTCGTATCCTACCTCGTAGGTTCGAGTCCTCGACCAGGCGTCAATTAGGGGTGACAATAATTCGCGTACCAGGGGAGTCTCCTCCCACAGATCGCGCACGGTACGCTCTTCTGCGCTCCAAAATGTCATCATCACAACGCGACGCGGTTCTTCATGTGTGGTCAGAACAATCGAGCGGATAAACCCGGTTCGATCACGAAGGAGCGGGGGCACGGCCTGACAGAGGAGGCTCCGCAATTCGTCAGTTTTTCCGGGCTTGGCGATGAATTCCACGACTCGCGCATTCAGCTTTGCCGCCACGGCATCCTCAAATAGTGGCGTCGTAAACTACTCTGCGGGCCGAAGGCTAACGAGCGGGATTTTCAGTACGATGCGCCGTGGAAGCATTGTATTCACCCCCATTGCAAGTTAATGAATTAACGGCGTGCCGCAATCCGACAAAGGCTGGCATTGAGGCTCAGGCTTTCACCTTATGTTTTAGCGGGTGGCGCTCGATAAGAAGGAGTCCCCTGTTTCTCTACGACTCTTCGACCGAATCGTATGAACGCCGCGCCCTGTATTATCCACGGAATTCGATTCTGCATCTAACATGCCCAGGCTGTGAGCACTCATTCACTTCGGACCAGCTTGCCGTTGGTAAAATTTATCATGTGGGAGTCAGCTGCGAGGGGTATCCTGCGGCTCCCGTCACGTCCATCGAATTCGCGCACAAATCAGAGCGCCTGAGGCGTGTCCACAAATTAGGCTAGAGGGGGTCGATGCACCTCTGTCTCATTTCATGGCCATGTTTTTCCTCCGCAGACGTGGCCACACTAATTCTTTGGTTTACCCGCGCGGGCTTCTGCTTCTTTAACTGCACTTTGATTGACAATCCTCCGTTTGGGTGTACTGTATGGGCTCTCAGCGGTGTTATGGCGCCTTTTTCAGCCCGTCCGTGCTGACCCGTAGATTCGCGATGGAGGTGTCTTATGTTTAGCCGACCCAAATCGGTACTTCGAGCGTCGGTGCTCGTGCTGTTGACGCTCGCGCTATTGACACTTGCCCTGTCCAATGCTGGTGTCGCACAAACACAACTAGTGCTCTATGACAATTTCAAATCCCGGAATCTCGATCCTTCGAAATGGATTGGATGGCAATTTTTCGATTCCGACATCCGGGAGGCGGGACGCCAGCTGGCCGGAGAAGAGGAGAATCGCCGCTTACGCCTCTCCTATACAGCCTACTCCGCGACATCTGATGATTTTGGTGGGAGCGGCGGTGGCTTTGGTCTTGCGTTCCCTGTTCCCAGTGCCATTACGGAGACATCGTTTACCGTCGCTGTCAACCGAGCGGCAGCCGTTGGTTGTGCGAGCAACCCGTCTCTGATCGTGACGGATGTAGAGCTACGGGGCAACTTCTTCAACATGGAGAGTTCACCGACCAGCCAAATTGGTGACGTCGTAGCTGTGATTGGCATATCGCGAACCCCCACAGATGTCGGAGGTGCTCTTACGGTGGCTGGTTTCTATTCGCGTTGCGACGATCAGTTCTGTGGTAGTCAGACTCCACTCGATTACCGTGTGCTCGGCTCCGTGCTGCCTGGTGCTGTTTCCACTTTGCGCATCAAGTGGGACCAACCAAATCATCGTTTTATTTTTCAGTTAAACGGCGGGGCTGAGGTGGTCTCGCCGTATATCGTATCCGACACCACCCCGGCGGTTTTTCCCTACAAAGCCATTGAGGTAGCACGTGTTGTCCCCCACTGCACGACCACGCCTCGACCATTCATATCCATCGATGCGTCTGTTGGTAATGTTTATGTGAATCCGTAAAGGTCTGATGCTTATAGAAACCAGAGGATTTTGAAACAGACCAAATGGTCTTCTCTTTCGCGTCGTCAATCAAATTCTCATTATAGCCCTGTGAAAATTTGTGGACGCCTGTGCAAAATTAGATGCGCTAGTGTTTCCCCTTCGCCTTCGCGGCCCTAAATTTTGCCCACCGCAATTTTGTTGCCTTCCCAATCCTCGCTCTCGCAGCGGCAGACATTTTCCTTTTCTTCTTGCCAATCCGTTTACCGCTGCTAGCTACTTCGCGGCCTAGAGCCTTCATTGCTCCACGCACCGCGTCCAACTGTTTCCGCGCTCTATCCGCCTGCTTCTTTAGCTTCGCTTCTGCCTGCCTCAATGCCGCCAAGATGTTCATGAATTCCTCCGGCCCGGTATAGTCTCACGTTCACGGGCATTGTGTTAGGGGTCGTGCCGAGATGGATAGGTCTACTGTTTGACATGGGAAAGCTGGTGGCGCTCACACTCCCTGGACGGCCTCGCTCTAACGCCGTAATCGTCGTGGAATCCAGCGGGAAAGCGGACCGGGGACTTTGTCCGGTTTCGCGACTTTAGTCAACTGTTTCGCCTTGATTCTGGGATATCCTCTTGCCCTTGGAGTGCGTCTGAACAGACGGGGAGGTGCAGCCATGCAAAGACGTATGTTCGCAGGCCTTTTCCTTGTCTCTCTCTTCATCGTGTCCGGTGGTCGAGCGCAGCAATCACCAGCGGACGGCGAAAAGCCGGTGTGGACGATGGAAATCCTTAAAGTACTGCCTGGAAAGTTCGGTCCAACGCTCGGCTACTTGGACGACAACTGGATGCGCATCCGCGAGGAAGCCAAGCGCCAGGGTGCCGTTCTGAGCTATCACCGCATCGCAGAACAAAGTACCTCGGAAACCGACCCGAACATTGTGTTGCTGACGGAATACAAAAACCAAGCCGCTTACGATGCACGGGGAAAGCTCTTCAGCTCGATTTTCAAGCAGTTGCCAGGCAATTCCCCGGGCGTACTTTTGCTTTATCAGCACAATGACCTGTATGAAACCGTGAGTACACGCGTATACCAGGATTATCAGGGTGCCCACAGCGCACAGTTCCGACTTCTCTCGAAGAATTAGCGTGTGGCGTCGAGTTTTGACGAGTTGCCTTACACCATGAAGAGTTGCGCCGCTCCCAGTGCCACCAAATCATGTGCGCTCCAGACTGTCTACGCCTTGACGGGCCACGAACCCACAATCGCGCACCCGATCACCACAGAAGCAGCAAACGCAGCCCAGAACAAAGGGTTGTGAATCGTTAGCCCGGTGATGACGCTTAAACCGATTGCCGTATTGCTTCTAAATGGCCTTACCACGGCGATTAAAAAGAAGAAAGTGCCGACAAGGAAGAGTCCCGTGCCCAATACGCTGCCCTTCAGAATCCACATGCGACCTCCTTTCCTTCGACCTCAAGTGGTGGGGTGAAGGCGCGTTACTGTTTTAAATTAAATTATCCACGGAATTCGATTCTGCATCTGAAATGCTGCGTGGACGCACTGGAATTCACCTATCCCGAAGGAGAGCTTCGCCAGCAATACTCTACGACGCCAGAGGGACGGGTTGGAAAGCAACGCGACTTCCCCGGTGACGCGTTGGCGCTACAGGGCATGAAGAAATACGCTGATATTCCCGTTCCCGCACTCGTGATCTTTGCGATACCACACGCTCAGGCGAAATGGATCAGTGAGAGTACCGACCCCAAGGTGCGTGAGGCTGGCGAGGCTTTTTCCGCAGCGTTACAGGCTCTCACAACGCGGCAGGCGAAGGCGCTCGAAGACGGTGTCCCAATCGCACGCGTGGTTAGATTGCCTGGCGCGGACCATTACGTCTACCTATCAAACGAGGCCGGCGTGCTGCGCGAAATGAAGTTTTTCCTCAGCACCCTTCAGTAGCAACGCCTGATTAAACGCAGAAATCGTACAAGTGGATTGATCTCCGGTTAGGCGCGACCTGTTCGAGTAAATGGAAACATAATTTTCAAAGGACACAAGCTCACGATTGGTGTGGACCTCGGCGATCGCTGGTCGAACTACTGCGTTTTGGATGAAGCGGGCGAAGTCCTTCTGGAACAGAAAGTGGCGACGACACCGGAAGGGATGAAGCACTGTCGGCGAATCGTGATAGATTCCGTTCGGTCGTGGTCTTACGCGCCGCAACGAAACGCGTACCTTAGCGTGATGGGCGAACAAAACTCCTGACCGAGGTGTCTCAAATGAATGTGCGGATGCGTTCGATGCCGGTCCTGCCGGTTGTTTTGCCGCTTTTCCTTGTTGCTGCCCTTACCCACCCGCTCAGTCTTGCATCCGTTGCCCAGAATCGGGCGCAAAAGGAATCTGCTTTCTTCAAGAATGTTGAAGAGACCGTGTCGAAACTCTTGTTAGTGCCTGTATACACGGCGTCAGACGAAAAGCTTCTCAACGAGGCAGGTGATGGGGCCGCCTTTGCAATCGCGAGAATCGTGAGCGAGCAAGAAATGAACTCGCCTGAAACAGGAAGGCGAGTTCTTCTCATCCTGCACTTGGCGTTCGAGGCCCCACAATCCATCATCGAGCGTAACAACAAGACCCCGACGACAGCACTGCGTTTGCTCGACCAGTTGGAGCATACGGATTACGGGCGGCAGCCCAACGTAATCGGCAATGCTCGATTTGAAATCAGGCACAATACATCCACCGGGCGGCCTCTGGAGCCTGTATCTCTCCCCGGAGAGCCTGTCATTGATTGGGGGCACACCCAGTGGGTAGGCAACGTGCTCGCTTGGATTGCCACTATCAAGCCCGGGATGACGCGAAGCGACCTGTTGCGCGTGTTTACCACAGAGGGTGGCTTGTCTACGCGGACGCACAGGACCTACGTGCTGAAACAATGTCCGACTATCAAAATTGACGTGGAGTTCTCAATTTCAGGAAACGAAGCGGAAGACAAAATCGCCCAAATCTCGCGGCCCTATCTAGACTACGGCCATTACGATTAGACCGTGCTGAATCCTAGGTCCTGATTACGAGAAAACCGAACAAGTCCGGCTTAGTACTTGATTTGGCTGGCTCTCTGACTTACGAGACACAATGTGCCAAGTCATCCAGTGTGTTAGAACCATGTGCGCGATTTATATTGCTGGTATTCGTCACCGAATCTTGCCTGAAGGATTTTTTCTTCGTGGCGTGCTCGATAAATCTGCAATGGAATGATCGCAACGAAAAGCCATAGAGCGCGCGGCTTGTTGACGTAGAGAATGACCCCCGCGGCCACCAAACCTCCGAAAACGTAGATGGGGTTGCGAATTCGAGAATAAAGGCCGTGGGTTACGAGGATCTGAGCCTTCGGGCGGACGGAGAAGGAGCTACCTAGTTCGATTCGGGCGAGCACAAAAAGCGCCAGCGATGGCAGCCCAATCACCACGCCAGCAATTCGCGTGGGGGGCACGGCTTGCTGCTGTAGTGGATTCCTAGGAAGCTTAATCCCAGTAGAGCGATGACGAGTGCGAGGATGTTCGCTTTCATTTTCCCCAGCCTATTGGCGAAATCGAATCGGTATGATGATACGCGGTCCAGTCGGGGTACAAGGACACAGCCTCTTCTGCTCAGTGCTGGTAAGAAGAAGTCCACTTACATGGTGGAAATCGGCGCGTCTCTCGTGCCTTCAGTTGAAAAAATCTGCGAGGACATTTGGTCAGGTGGAACCGCAGTCGTCAAAACCTGACAGACCTGACACCATTTGACACCAATTGGAAGAAGGGCAGTGGTGCTACGCCATTGACAACTCAGGACTTGTTTTGTAGGGATGAACTTTCGATCCCCACCGCCCCTACCAACCATCCTTCTGATTGGTCGGGACTTTGCAAAAACGCGAGGGGGCAAACGGGGGCAAATAGTCCTGATGAATTCTCAGCGACGCGAGTGACACCGGGTCTTGAGGAAAGCCGTCACTGATGCTATCCGACTCACCTGCTGCTGCGCGCCGCACTTGCGCAGCCGTTCCCCTTCCGCATTGCCGGACGGCTCCCGGCTCGCGGCGATCCTCGCCTCTTGCGCGGTTCAGCGCTACAATCATTCTCACGCGCCGGGGAGGTGCCCATGGTGAAAGACTTATCCCGCAGAAAATTCCTGGAACGCGTTGGCCTTACGACCGCTGGAGTTGGCATTTCGCTTTTCCCCCACGTGGTGGAAGCCCATCCTACTATCGCCTCGCTGCCCAAGCGCAAACTCGGCCGAACTAATGCGAAAGTTTCGATTCTCGCCTTTGGCTGCGGGAGCCGCTTCCTCATGTACGAAGACGAGGAAAAAGCCATTGCTGCGCTGAATCATGCGATCGATCTAGGCATCACATACCTCGACACCGCTTACGCATATGGTGACGGCAAGAGCGAGAGCCGTGTCGGCAAGGTCATGACCACGCGCCGCAAAGACGTCTGGCTGGCCACAAAAATTCCCGATCGCACGCGCGACGCCTTCCTTCGGCGCCTCGAAGGCAGCCTCACTCGCCTGCAAACCAATCACGTGGACCTCGTACACGTCCACAGCCTCGGCCAAGCCGACGATCTCGAAAAAATCGAAGCCCCGGATGGCGCACTCAAGGGCTTGCTGGAAGCTCGCGAGCAGAAACTCACGCGGTTCATCGGCATGACCAGCCACACAAATGGCGAAGTTCTTGCCACAGCCATTCAGCGACACGATCTCGATTGCGTGCAGATGGCGCTGAATGCATCGCGCAACGGCCGCTTTGAAGAACTCGCCCTTCCTGCCGCCAATGCCAAAAATCTCGGCATTATCGCCATGAAGGTCACCGGCCAGGAATTTCTCCTCGGCACCGCCGCCGGCAAAGCCGACATTGATTCACTGCTGCACTATTCCATGAGCCTACCCGTAACCGCCGCGGTCGTGGGCATGCCCACTCTCGCTATGCTCGAGCAGAACACCACGATCACCAGGAATTTCTCTCCATTAACAAAGGACGAGATGGACCGTCTCCGCCAGCAGCTCACGCCGTCTCGCGATGGCCTCGAGCATCGCCTCTCCGGCCACTTCGATGGCCCCACGGCCGTCTCCGAACTCTTCTCGGTGTAGTTTCTCCTGCGCTAAAGCGCAGCAAAAGCAGAGCGGAATCGAACCCGGGGAGACGGAAAACGCAACAAGCCCGAAACCTATGCGGACAATTTCCCCTCGCGAGGGGTGTCGTAGTTCGACTTCAGAAAATAAGGTAATGTCAGATGGCCCCAATCATGGAGGTTGGCCATGTCGACTTTTACGCGGCGTCAATTCAATCGCACCCTGATGGTATCCGTTGGATCGGTTTGGGCGTGCGATGTTGCGTGGAATAGGCCGTTCCCAGCGAACCAACAGCAGACTTGGGCCGGATCTATCACGGACGTTCCGGGCATCAAAGCCGGTCACTACACCGACTCACGGCGGCCCACAGGTTGCACCGCGTTGCTCTTCGAAGGTAAAGCTACCGCAGGCGTCGATTACGACGGCTCCGCGCCCGGCTCGCATTTGGGAGTCCTCCTTCAACCCGTGAGTCCAATTGACACGATCCATGGACTTCTGCTGACCGGTGGTGGACCCATGGGGCTGGCGGCGGTCGCAGGAGCAGTTCGCTACCTCGAGGAGCACAAGACCGGATTCGATTGGGGAATTCCCAACGTGCGTGTCCCGATCGTTGTAGGTGCCGTAATCGACGACTTGACCTTGGGAGATGCCAGAATTCGTCCGGACGCTGATGCCGCTTACAAAGCCTGCCAGGCAGCCTCCTCGGCGCAACTGGAGGAAGGCAATGTTGGTGTCGGTGCAGGAGCGACCGTCGGGAAAATGCTTAGAAGCAAGGGTTACAACGGAATGAAGTCGGGCTTCGCCACATCCAGCCTTCTGCTAGGGGACATCATTATAGGCGCACTGGTTGTGGCGAATTCGGTCGGCGACATCCTGGACCGGCGCACAGGAAAAATCGTTGCCGGAGCGGTCCGGCATGACGGCAAGGGGTTTGCCAATATTAGCGAAACGCTAAGAATGCTCGCCGCGAGCGCGGGTTCCTCTAGCTTAAACATCAGCGATGTACCTCTGCGGAGTACAACGCTCGTTGTGGTTGCAACCAATGTGTCTTTCACAAAGACCGAGCTGACCAAGATTGCGATGATGGCTTCAACCGGAGCTGCACGAGCCATCAATCCCTACCACACGAACGGCGACGGTGACTCCACTTTCGCAGTCTCCACCAACAGAATAAGTTCCGACCTCGGAATTTCTGTGATCGGTGCGTTGGCGGCAGATCTCGTATCCGAAACTGTGGTTCGCGCTGTCACCCACAGCAAGTCTGTAGAAGGTTGGGTAGCCGTCCGCGATTTGCAGTTCTAGCTTCGCGGTGCTGAGAAATATGACGCCGGTTCGTCAGGACACACTTGCAAGCTGTCACGGCAAACCGAAGCACAGGATATTGGGGCCGACCGCAAGCGCCACAAATTGCTTGCCGCCGGCCATGTGGGTCATCGGCGAGGCTTTGTTTATTCCGTTCGTCGGAAAATGCCACAACACCTTCCCGTCGCGCTCGTCGAGGGCGATTACATCTCCGCTCGGGTCTCCATAGAAGAGGATGCCTCCGGCCGTGGCCAGCACTCCTGAGTTTCTCTTCCCATCGACAGGGCCGACTTGCGGGTCCTCCCAAACAATTTTTCCAGTTTCAATATCGAATGCACGGAGGTATTTCTTTCCAGGCTCCTGGTCGGTCTTGCTTTTTTTTGCTCCGCTGGAGGTCAGTTTTGCCTCGCACTTTTCCAGAGCGACAACGTAATAGAGACGCGTAACAGGGCTGAAGGCAGTGGCATTCCAATTTGTGCCAACTTCCGGACAGACAAAACCCTCTTCTTTGGCACGCTGTGGACGGCCGTCAGGACCAATACCGCTAGCCCAAGTCGTACGAACGAAGTTCCTAGCCGTCAGAACGCGGCCATCAGTCCGGTCAAGCACGTAGAAAAAGCCGTTCTTGTCGGCGTGTAGCAGGAGTTTTCGATAGCCGCCCTGATACTTCGTGTCAACCAGCACCAGCGGGGCATTTGCGTCCCAGTCGTGGACGTCATGGGGAGTGACCTGGTAATGCCATTTCAACTTGCCGGTATCAGGGTTCAACGCCAGGATGCAATTCGTATAGAGGTTGTCGCCGGACCGGTCGAGATCGTCGGAAGCGGAGAAAGGGTTGCCAGTGGACCAGTACAGAGTATCCGTCTCTGGATCATAAGAGCCGGTCAGCCAGGTTGAGCCGCCGCCGAATGTGGGTTCTATGCTCCCCCAGGTCTCAAGAGCTGGTTCCCCTTTGCTTGGAATTGTCCAGAACCGCCACACGCGTTCGCCAGTCGAAGCTTTGTAAGCAGCAACAAATCCACGAATGCCCCAGTCAGCGCCGGAAACCCCCGCAATAACCAGATCTTTGACGATAAGCGGTGCCACTGTCGAACCATAGTGCTGAGGTTCATCTGGCATTACCACTTCCCACATGACATGGCCGGTGGTCCGGTTCAAGGCAATCAGATGCGCATTGTCGGTGACCATGAATACTTTGTCGTGGAGGACAGCCACGCCACGGTTCGTACCCAAAGCCGCGTCTCCAACAAGTTCGTGACTCCGCGGACGCGAATACTCCCAAATCTCGCGGCCGGTGAACGGATCCAGCGCAAAGGTGGCATTTGGTCCCGTCACATACATGATGCCATCCGCAACGATGGGCGTCGTTTCCAGCCCGAAGTAGCGCATGTTCTCAACGAAATAGTTTGTATTGGGAAATGAGTTCTTCCATAAAGGAACCGAGAAGATCCATTTCAGAGTGAGTTGCTGTACATTTGTAGTGTTGATTTGAGTCAGTTCGCTATACCGGTTTCCGCTCAGATTACCGTTGTAGGTCAGCCAGTCGCCTGGCTTCGGATTTGAGATTCTCGCAAAGTCGATTCCCGCCACCTTGGACGGCTGAGACTTAGAAACTCGTGCACCGACACCAGTGCGCATGTCCAGATAAGCCACTAAATCCCGCAGTTCTTCTGGGCTGGCTTTGACCGACGGCATTATCGATTGTTTTTCTTCCGTGATTGCTGAGATCTCTCCCTGTTGAATTAGGTGGAACTGTCCGGTTAGATCCTGCAGCAAGATATCAAAATTACTGCGATTCCTCGCAAATCCACGAACGGTGTTTCCATTCCGCAGTTGGGCGGTAGCAAGTTCGTAACCGGGCGCGATTCGCGAATTCGGGTTCACCAGCTTCGCTTGAATTTCGTCGACCGTCATTTCCCGAACCACGTTTGATAAGTCGGGACCTATCGCCGCTCCGGCGCCGGAAATCATGTGACACGAAGCGCACTGTCCCTTACCAAAGAAAAATGACTCTCCTGCTGTCGCGTCACCGCCGACGGTGCTTTCCGCGGACGGAGCATTCAGGGAGCGCACCAATACAACGAGGGAGTCAAGTTCCTGAGGCGGCAAATCGAAGGGAGGCATGCCCGATCCCGGAACGCCTTTGCGGATCAAGTCCTGCAAGTCTTGAACAGAACCGTCGCGTAACCTTTGGTTTCCGGCAAGCCCAGGGGCTTTGTCCGTCCCATGGGCATCAGCGCCGTGGCAACCGGCGCACCGTTGTGCGTATATTTTTGTGCCTTCCGTCAGATTTGGCGCCGTTGTTGGAGGAGTCTGCCCGAGCACCGGCGTCGCGCCCCAAGCAAGCGCGACGATCAAGAATCTCGCAATTCGACATGCGGATGAGTGCTGGCAAAAGCATTCCACCTTTGCGTTAATCGGAGCCGTCATCAACCCTCGATATCCTCCGTATTCTCTGATGACGAAAAGCAAGGAATCGTGCGGCGTGCGACTATGTCACTGCTTCCAGACCTGGTCCGTTCAGGTCCGCGGTGCGCATCATTCCATCCTTGACGAGGAAGATTCCCGGAAACTTCTGCTCCCAAGGCTTGTTCGCTATTGGCATGTACTGGCGGGCATTGGCCTCGACTGCAGTTACACCCGGCACGCGCGCTGCCAGGCCGACGGAATGTACAAGGGATGCGCCGGGACAGGTCAGATCTTGAACGCAGCGGAACATCTTGTATTTCTGCGCAGCAGCGGCCATCAGTAGCGCCTGGCTTTGTCCCTTGCAAGCTTTAAGCGCCACTCCCGTATAGCCCAGGTCCCGCGCCAGAATCAGCCTGTCGAGTCCTGTCAGCGATTCGTCAATTACGACTGGTCTCAACTTAGCGGCTTCGCGCATGGTATTCTCTCGGTGCTTCTCCAAATCTCGAGCAGTGGGTTGTTCGATGTATCGAATCCTTTCGAAGCCTCGCGGCGTCTTCTCCTTGAGACGACGCAGAAATTCCAGCAAATAGCCTACGTTGGGGCATCGCTCGTTAAAGTCGAGAGAGTACGCCCAAGCTCTTACCCTGCGCTCAGCTTGGACTTCACTCGTGGTGTGGTCGATCCGTACGACGCGGTCCAGATCCCAATCCAAATCGTCGCCGGCCAATTTGATCTTAATGTGGGTCAGGCCGTTGTAACGAATCCAACCCGACAAAGTCTCAGGTAAGCCGTCGTCCATCCGTGTCCTAACGTACCTTTTGTCGATGGCATCGGAGGCTCCCACCGAATGATAGAGAGCCAGTCGAGGGCTCGGCTCCTTCAACAGATATTGATCCAGGTGTTCGCCTTTGAATTCCGGCCCCAGGTAATGTGACAGATCGTGCGTCATGAAATCACGTCCATAGGTACCGTAAGAGCTGAGGCCATGAACTTTTCCGAAGACATCGTGAAGGGCCGCATCAAAGGCACTGGTTGTAACCAGCACGCACAGTTTCGGAATAGGCTCTTCGAGTTGCAGGCGACGGGAAACTTCATCTGCCGCCTTCAAGTAATCCGGTTCCAAGGCCACATTGATGTCGATCGGGTGGCCGGTCTCCTTGAAGTCCGCGGTAATATTTCGAACGCGCTCGGCCAGGGCTTTCATTGCTCCAAGCGTCTGGTCGTAAGACATTCGCTGCGAAGGAAATGACCAGACGTTCCCCATCGGCATAGAGCCAAAACCATGAGCCGAGCGGCCATTTGTGAGATGCGCGACGCACCGCACGTTCAAGATTGTGGCGCGGTCCACTTCCTTGCCGGCGAACTTGTACGGAGTTCGATACCTAAACTCTTCATAGTCGTAGGACACGTCATCAATTCGCATTTCGGTTGGCTTTGTCGTTAGAGTGTAGAACGTATTCCAGCGCCGAAACGCAAGGGGGACTGAAAGCGAGGCCAAAGGCGCGGTGCACAAGAATTCTCGCCGCCCGAGTTGGTTGCGTTTCTGGAGTCGCCGCTGGTTCTTAGCGCTCACCTGTGATCGCTCCGTAGCCTTCACGCAAGCGTGTCTTAAGGAATGGGAGATCTCGCTGGAGTGCGGCGACAATGTTCTCCTCTCTTGCCGCCGCAGTTTCCCCCGCGACGTCGTATTCGAGGTGCAGCGAGATGGGGCCTTGAAAACCGCCAGCCGCCAGCGCATTCACAAAATACTTCCAGTCCACCATGCCTTCTCCGAGTGGACAGTTCCTCGCCGCCCAGCCCTTCTCCGTTTTCTGCCATAGAAAATCTTTGGCGGCAACCATCTTCAGTCGAGGCATTACCAGGTTAACTGCAATCTTCCAACCGCCCACTCCGCCTTCCGCCACGGCATGACGCGCGTCAAAGTAGAAACCAGCCCACTTGGAATCAAGCATGTCTATAACCGAGGCTATGTCCCAAACCGGCGCTCCGATGTACTCCTCGTGGTTATGGTAACCCGCCTGAATTCCGTATTGTTTGCTGAGGGCGACGAGACCGCGGAATTGACTGGCCGCCGATTCAAGTTCACGCCGCACGTTGATCATCTTATATTCGTAATAACCCGGCTTGAAGAATGGAATCGAAAGCTTGGCCGCTGTCGAGAGGATGGCGCGCGCTGCCGGGTCGTCCGCTGAGGTGACCTCTGTAGTGATCATAGGAACATCTAACCCTTCTTCGCGTATCGCTTCCACTGCTTTGGGCAGATCTTCGCTAGCACGCTCTGGCTGTACATGTCCGCCCCTGCGTACCGTCAGGTCAATTCCGCCGAATCCCACACTCTTGGCAGCCTGAGCCAGTCGCCGCCAGCCCATGCCTGGGAGTGGCTTCGAGAACAGGCAAAGCGTTCCGGTATAACCACCGCCAGGATGCAATACTGAGGCTTCGGCCATACCAAGAGATACAGAGCACGCCACGGCAGAGCATGTGCCAATAAAGTCTCGCCGCGAGAGTTCTATGGACATGATTCTCTCCTTCTATTTCGAAACAGCACTATATCTGGCTTCCACACTTCGGGGAAAAACTCAATCTGCCGAGAGTCCCAACCCTTTGTGAACAGCGCTCAGCTGCGCCGCTGCCGCGCTCTATCTGACTGCCGCTGTGAATTCACGATAGAACGGAGTGGTGTCCTGACCAAGCCTGCGATCTTTTATGTGAATGGCTTGAGCTGCCCCCTGTTGGCTGAACGCTTCGAGCGCGCGGCGGTATTCCTTCGTGACCTCGCTGGCAGGCAGTTCATGCCCCATGGGGTCCGTACCATTCACAATCCAGACATCGCGCGGCGCCGTGGCGGCTACCAAATCCTGCAAATCGTAGTACTTCAACATCCCGGGAGCAACGCCTTCTAGGATGCGCCGGCTGACCCTGCTGTTTACAACTGACTCGTAGGAAACCAGCATGCCGTCCAACATTACCCTTCGGATTCTGCCATCAAGCACCGTGGCGTACAGCAACGGCAAGGCGCCCTCGTCCTTTCCGTAACCGTAAACTTGATTTGGATCGACCTCCTTGCCCGAGGTGAGAACATCGACGCCGCGCGAGATATCTAAAGCGCGCATCCCCGCCATGGTCTTGCCGACGAGAAGAGCCGTCATAATGTTGTTAAAGTCACCAAAATAGTGGTCGAATTCTCTACTGTTCACGTCCGTGTCTACTCTGGTTTCTCCCGTTCCCCTCATGTCGATGGAAAGTACAACCGTCCCCGAGGCCGCGAACTGCTCCGCCTCCGACGCTGAAGCCGCTTTGCCATCCCCGGTGACCATAAGCACTGCAGCCTTCTTGCTAGCGCCCGCATCGGGAACATACAGCAGCGATGGAATGAAGATGCCGGGCTCGCTCTCGTAAATCAATTTTTCGATACGGTAGCCTGACCGGGTGATCACACCGTAAGATGTGACCTGTAATGGCCCGCTTGGTGGCTCGTAGCGGATCACTTCCCGGACTTTGCCAGGCAGGTCTGCCGGCCGAGTCAAGCGACTTGCCTTCAACTGCGCCAGTCGCTTTTGGTTCAAGGTGAATACACTCTCGCCCCCAAGCGAAGTAGAAACCTGGCCCGTAGCAGTGCAGCGTAGTTCTTCCGGTGTGGCCATTTCGATCTGCGGCTCCGGATCCGTATCCCGGGCTCCCTTGAGCCATCGGCCAAACCAATCGTATGCGGCAAGTCGACGGCTCTTGTTGTATCCATGGCCATCATCCGCTTCAAACATGCCCACTTTTTCCCTTTCGCCGATTGCCGCATAGACTCTCTCGGCTTCTGCCAGAGTCTCGCGGGCCCCGGCGATGGGGAAGAAGTCGCGGATGGCCGAAAGGAGGAGGTAGGGTTTGGGGGCAAAGGCGTATAGATAATCCGGATAATCGAGCCCCTCCTGCAGCCAGAGGGGGAACGTTTGCTCTGCGTCCTGTGGACCAATCGTGTCGAGCATCAAATGCCAGGAAGTGATATAGCACGAGGGCGCCGCAACCTGGATGCGATCATCCAAGGCCGCGATGTAGGCCGTGTGGGTGCCGCCTCCCGAATTTCCCGTCAACCCAATGCGCGCGGGATCTACTTCCTTGCGCGAGAAAAGATAATCGAGAGCCCGCATGCCGTCCCAAATGGTATAGCGGGCCAAATGATCGCCCACGAGCATGCACTGTGTGCCGACGACCGTATGCTCAGTGGTTGAGTTACCGACTTTGGACTCTCGCAGATCCTCGTCAAAAATCTGCAGTCTTTCGCCTTGCCCCACCGGGTCCCATGCCAGTGCCACGAAGCCCTTGGTGGCGAGGGAACCAAGCATCTGTTGCCAGGTCGGGTTGGTCTTGCCTCCACGCTCATGCCCCAAGGGATAAAGGATCGCTGGGTAGGGCGGATGCCCGGTTTTCGGCAGATAAAGGTTCGCGGTCACGTAGAAGTGAGGTTGACTCTCGAAGATGACTTTCTCGATTCTGTACCCAGGCCGCTCCAAGACCCCGACCACTCGCGCGTTCAGCGGCGTTCTGTCGGGGAAGCCTCCGAGGTCCTTGAGCATCTGTTCGCGTACGTAAGACCTTCGTTTGTTGACATCTTCGATTGTGGCCAAATGCTCGACTCGACGCTTCCGCTCCCCGAGCATGCGGAATCCGATGTTGTTCAAGTACGACGGTAACATCCGGCGAATATTGTGAAACTGCTCCAGTCCGGAGGCAAAGTTCAGATCATCGGATTGCTGTGCCAGGGCGGGTACTGAGAACAGGCAAGCCAGGAAGCAAGCCATAAATACGCGTAGCATTCTTGTGCTCCTTCCGGTCGCAACCGAATTCACAAGCCTCCTCAAAACTTTCCCCTGTGGCCGGCGGAATCCGTACGGCAGATTGCCGAATCTTGAAATGAGCCGCCCACGATCACGCAAATGTTCAGAGATTCGAAGAGCAGTTGGCTTCCAGGCGATTACACTTCGACCAGATCCTTGATCCTGATCGTCTTGCCGCCGCCTTCGATGCTCCGATAGGCCGCTATGCCAATCAGACTTGCGCGAGCACCAGCGCGGAGATCTGCTCGCAAACCTAGCGGGTCAGAACCTTGCGATCCTCGGAAGATCAGATCATGCAACGAGGTGTCAGCTCCTCCGTGCCCGCCTGTGCGGCGCGCTTCCAGATCCTGTATCACTTCGGACTTGCCGAAGCTGCGTGTCAGGCGCAGTCCTTTGTTCTCGAATCCTCCGCCACCGAATTCGTTGTAATCGAGACGTCCTGTACGACCGTTGATCGAAATGGCCTGGCCTTCGAAAGGCAAATAGGTATTGGCCGTATAGTTCAGGAAGACGCCGTTTTCGTACTTCACCACCATCGACATGGTGTCATAGATGTTGATGTCTTCGCGCCAGACACAGCCATCGCGCAAGTAGCCGTCTTCAGATTCACAATCGACGTAGAGTTTTACGTAATCTTGATTCTGGGTAACGTCCCAATAGAATTTGCACTGTTGTTTGAATGGGCAAACACGGCAGTGCGTGCTGCGGAAGGAGTTGTTCCGCCCGTAGAATTTCAAGTCTCCGAAGGCCGTCACCTCCACTGGCGCGGAATCCAGCCACCAGTTGGCCAAGTCAAAGTGGTGAGAGGCCTTGTGGACCAGCAGCGTGCCCGAATTTTGTTTCATCCGGTGCCAGCGCCGGAAGTAGTCAGCGCCGTGGCTGGTATCCAGATATTCGTGAAAGTCCACGGAGATGATATCGCCAATGGCCTTCTCCATTAGGAGTCCCTTTATTCTTTTTGCCTCCGGATCGTGCCGGGCATTGAAGGTTACGGTAACTTTCCTGCCCGACTTCTTCTGGGCATCCAGAATGGACACGCACTGTTCCTCGTCGGTGCAGAGCGGCTTTTCGGTCATCACATCGCAGCCCAGCTCCAATGCACGAACAATGTAACGCGCGTGAGTGGCATCCACAGTAGTTACCATCACCGTGTCGGGGTGAGTCTCTTTGATCATCCGGTCGAAATCCACAAAGGACGGCGCGGTGGTCCCCATCAGCTTCTTAGCCGCCTCCACCCGCTTGTGGTTGATATCGCAAAGCCCCACGATTGCCACGACGTCGCTATAGCCCTCCACAACGTCCTGTCCCCAAGTAAAGGAACCGCGAGCACCGGTACCGACGAGGGCCATCCGGAGCCGTCGCTCGGCGGCCCGCGGAGCGCTCACAACAGAACTAGCCGTAACGGCCAGGGCTGCGCCGCCAGAAATGAAAGAGCGTCTCGTGATGGTTGAATCGGTGATCATCTCTTTCCTCCCAAGAAAAATTGCCGCGAAGTTGATAAATGACTGGGGTCGCTGTTAATTGGCCACAATGGTTGTGTCCTTCCAGTTCAGCTCACCAGCACGCTCAGGCAACTGGTGCGCGCGCGCGTATTCGTTCCTTGCCGCAAGTGTTCCGGCTGACCAGTCACCCAGAGGATAAAGGAGTTCACGGTATATCAGGTAGCTCATGTCGACTGTGCGGACTGGCCTGTGGTCCTTCACGTCATCCACCTGGTTGAGATAGCGTCGCTCATTAGCCTCTGGGACCCGCGGAAACCATGTCCGATACCACACGGTGGTCGCATCCTGGAGAGCTCGGTTGCGTCGCCGCTGAATTCCCGCCGCAGTGCTCAGCGCTTCATCTAGGGACTCTATTGCCTCGCTGGCTTTTCCTTGGCTGGCCGCTGCCTGAGCCGCCTTCAGCAGCTCGCTCATTTGACCTAGCTCAAGGATGATCTCAAGGTTTTGCCGGCACAGACCGGCGATGGAGAGGAACACTTCAAGATTGTACTGATTCTTGTTGATGGTCTTAAGGTTGGCATACAGCAGGTCGAGCAACTCATCGTTCTCCGTGAGTGCGGTCGCTGCGATCTCAAGGAGTCTCGCATTCTCCTTTGTCCAATCATTGCTGATTGTCAGGTTGGCTCGAGACGGGACCGGCAAAGGGGGAAGTGTCTGGTCATTTGCCGGCTTTGGCGGATCGAAGATTCTGTCTGAGTTGCCCCAGATGGGGGTTCGGGCCCTCGAAGGCGAGGTCTCCCAGGTGTCGTCCCAGATCTGCGCCTGTTCGCTCAAGAGCTGATAGAGGCGACCCATGTTTTGGGCACCAGGTCCATAGAACAAATCGTAGAATGAATTCATGAGCTCCGCGGGGCTCGCCGATGCAGGGTGCCAGGCAGTGGCAGGACCTGTCGCGTATCCCAGCCAAAACGTTTCAGGGTGCAGGCCAGCGTCGGCCCATCCGGCCACGAACGCTCCCATCAAGTCGGCGTTTTGGCGCGCTGGCGTAAACGATATGAGGTTGAACATATCGGTGACACGCCCATTACTAGCGGACTTCGCGTGCAGACGGCGAGTCGAAGGCAGGATGTAATAATTGGGAAACAGCGGCTCCTCGCCCTCAGTCGAGGTATAAACGAGCTGACGAATTCCGTGCTTCTTGTAGACAGAATCAAATTCGGGACCATAGACCTCACCGTTGACCAGATGACTCGGAAGTGCGCTAATCTCCTCAGATTTCAGAGGGTATTCCCCCCAGAACGAGACCGTGCGGCCGCGGTCATGGAGATAGTCAGCGCTCTTGGTGATGAATTCCGCCAGTAGTCTTCCGACGGACCCGAGTGTGTGCGCACGCGTCACTTCGTCGCACTGGGAGTTCCCAGCTAAGCCAACGTAATAGGGCTCATCGGTGGATAGCACGAAATACTTGCTTCCCTTCGTAGCTTCAAGGAGATCGTCATACAAGCCGAACAGTAGCTTATAGGTTTCGGGATTGGTCACACAGAATTCGTAATTGCTGTTGGGGAAGGCCCGAAGCGGGGCATATTGCGGGTGCTTCAGAATGAAGGCGACATGCGACGGCGCGTCCAGGTAGGGGATAAGCTGCACGTGAGAGCGCAGCGCAAAGTCAGTGAGCTCTTGTAGCTCGGAGCGCGCCAGCGCATAAGGTTCAACGATGGCCGGGGCGCTCTTGTACTGAAAGTGCCCCTCAAGCTTGAGGGCGAAACCGTTGATCTTAAGAGATGCCGCTTGCCGCAGAGCGCTCTTCAGCGCTTCAAGGTGCTCGAGATGATGGGCGTCGTCCCAATATATGACGCGCAGTTCAACATCGGGCCAATCTGTTATCTCGCCTTCGGGAAGCCAGAGACGACCGTCTCGAGGACGAACGAGTTGGAGGAGAGTTTGCACACCGTAAAAGAGTCCGGGAGGAGCGTTGGCAGCGATCTTCAAACTCCTCGGGCCCAGGGTCAGGCGATATGCCTGTTCGGCTAGCGCAGGCTTGTTCCTATCAATGGCCTGACCGATTGAAACCGATTTCGGCCTTAAATCCAACTGGATTACTCCGGACGCCAACCGACTGGAACCGGTCTCAGCGAGGCTCAGATGGAACCTGGATGCCAAACTGGCCTTCAGATTTTCGACGGCTACGTCATTCTCTTTCACGTCCCCTTCGAGCTCCAGCTTCCAGCGGCCTTCCAACGCAAAGTCCTTACCGGTCAATGTCACCTGTTGGGGAACAGGCAGAACGGCATAACCTTTAGACACGAGTGGGGATGAGTTCTGACTGAGGACTGGCGCCCCGGTGAACAGCAAGGCGCATATGAGGAGCACAAAACCGCGGCAAAGAGATTTCTTGCTGACGACCGGCGTGGACTCAAGCCCCATTGTTTGATGACAATGGCTGGTATCCTATCATGCCAGGCGAGAGCCGGCTTGGCCAAAGCATATCCGGCGCGGAGGCTTGATACCGTCTCGAATTTGACATCGACCTTGTGACCCTTGTAGTTGCAGCTGTGACTTGAATCAGCACAAGTGGGTGTCAAGGGGGCGAAATGATCAGACCGGTGCACACTCCTATGAGCCGCGCGTCAACGGCATGCATTGTTTTTTCCGTCCTGGTTTTATTCACGCCAGATGTGACACCGGCGCCAACCCCTCTCGCCCAACTGATTCAAGCGATCCATCCCGAAATACAGCCCGAACAGGCAATGAACTTCATGCGACAAGTGTATTCGACTGACCGCTGGTTCACATTTCCAAAATTTCAAGAGACCGCGGAATATCTGAAACAATCCATGAAAGGAATTGGTCTGGAAGACGTCGAGCTGTCGGGAGCGCCGGCGGACGGTTCAAGCCAGTTCGGTTTCTGGACGATGCCTCTGGCCTGGGACGTGAAGTCTGCGCGTCTAGAGATTGTTGATCCGCCGGTCCCCAGTGACATCGACACACTGGCGGACTATCAGAAAATCCCCGCATCGCTTGGAATGTGGAGTGGGGCAACGCCTCCTGAAGGCGTCATGGCGGAGGTAGTGAGCCTTCCCGATGCGGATCTGCCGAGGCTTGGCGAGATGCATCTCACGGGCAAGCTCGTGCTCATGAATCAAAACCCCGCTGGCTTCAAGTGGGTACTTGTAAAGTCGGGAGCCCTCGGCGCGATCAATACCTTCAGCGAGAATCCGAGCCTTGAAAATGGCCGTCAATGGATCAATGCATGGGGCGATCATGGGTGGGGTTTCACCAAAGGAAGCACACCGCTGCTTTCGTTTTCGATAAGTCCACGGGAAGCTGCGATGGTCCGCAAACTCCTGGCCGAGCGTAGCATCGTCCGAGTCAAGGCTACGGTCGATAGCCATTATTATTCCGGTACATATCCTTACGTGACCGGTCTGATCCGAGGATCGGGGCCTGAGGAAGTATTGACTCTCGGGCATTCATTCGAGCAGGGGGCCCAGGACAATGCCACGGGCGTCGCTGCAATGTTGGAATCCCTCGCGACTCTCAATCGCCTCATCCTCTCCGGTAAGCTACCCCGGCCCAAGAGGAGCATCCGTCTGCTGACCATGGGTGAGCTCTACGGATCGATGTATTACATCGAGACGCATCCAGACCGCATTCGTCGCACGGTTGCCGCGATGTGCATGGACACACCGGCCGCCTCGTACGACTTGGCGGGAACAGAGTACACGTTTTACATGAATCCCCACGCAGCAAAGTCCTACACCGATGCGTTCATCTTGCGCGTTGCCCAGCAGTACTTTTCCCAGGTGCATCGGCCCTGGCATGAGCACCAATCCATGAGCGGCACGGACACTTACTTGAGCGAACCTATGATTAATGTCCCCACGGTGTGGGCCTACAGCGGCAGCGGAGTGGAGACTCACCATAACAGCGAGGACTCCCCTGATCGTGTAGACCCTCGCTCGCTGCGGGACGTCGCCACCGTAAATGCCGCTTATCTCTATTATCTGGCCAACGCGAGTGAGTCCGAGGCGATGTGGCTTGCGGAGCTCAGCCAAACACGAGGCTACGAGAAGATTCTGCAGTCCTCTGCGCCGTTCCTGGAACACGTCGCCGCAGCAAATGACCGTCAAGAGCTAGGACGGCTGCTCCAGGATGCAGTCGAGCATGTCACCTATTTCGTTGGACGGGAGTCACAGGCCGTTCTCTCGGTCCTTCGCCTGGTCCCGGAATCGAATCAGAAGGAGGCAGCAGCGAGTCTCGCTCTGATGATTGAGGGTTTGCGTCGCTTCGGGGAAGAGCAGACGAGCAGAGTGCGCCGTGCCATTGATCGTCGCGCCCGGGAGCTTGGATTCCAGGCGCCTGTGCAACCGATTGCGGTCCTCGATACTCAGCGGGACAAGGCAGCAAGAATCGTTGTGAAGCGAAAACGGTTCGGAACCCTGCCTTTGGACGACATGCCGACCGACCAGCGCGAAGGGTATCCTTCGGGGGCTTGGGACAGTATTCCCATAACGGCTCTTTACTGGTGCGACGGGCATCGAAACCTTGCCGAGGTTATCCACTTGACGCGCATGGAACTTGGCCCCACGGATTTCGATTTTGTTGGCTATTTCCGCTTCCTAAAAAAGCACGGGTATGTGGACTTCTTGTCGGAATGAGAGGCCCTGGCAAAATCCGCCCAACGCGAACCAAGAAAGATAGCTCCTCTCAATAAAGACAGAGGCAATCGGCGTGCCGACTTAGTCGGGCGTCAGAGTAAAGGAAATCTCCTGCGCATTCGGGCGAATGTACTTGCCGCTCTTTGCGCCAAGTTTCAGAGGCACCGAAACAACACCAACCGCGTGCTCCAGCGCGGTCTCAGGAGCATCCGCGTAAGGGTTATGAGGATAGGCTGGCCAGGTCAGCCGTGCCATCGGGTCTGTCTTCAACCGCCACCCATGATGGTGGATCCAACCTCCCAACTCCTCTGGTCCCAGTTCAACCCGCTCGGTTCCTAGCACGATCCTTCGCCCTGCGGCGGTTTCCAGCGTTTCTCCCGCTTTCAGGCAGAGTTGCAGGTTCAGTTGCGCTTCCGGAGGAGGTTCTCCTCTCCCCGTCATGACGAAGCGCAACTGCAGATGATCTTCAGAAGGACGCGGAACGTAGAGGTCGGTGAAAAACGTATTGTAAGCGAGTGAAAGTCGGTCACCGCTGTTGTCACTCATCTGCAGACGGCTGCTGATCGGCATGTGAAAGGTCTGCCCCTGCAGTTTCTCGAAAAAGGTGGCCAGGTCTGGCTGGCGTTTTGACCCTGCCCCGGTGACGATTAACCCGAGCTTGTTATGAAAAACAGATAGGTTTCCTTGGCGATCAAGATAAAACCGACTGTTGACTGCCTGGGTGCTGATAAGGCCGGACAAGCAGACCACCCAGGGCCCCGTCTTGCGAATTCCTGCCGGAACGCTCATCTGATACGAATAGTGCGGCTGGTCCTGAGGGATGGGCTCGGTAGGTCCTTCGTGGTAGTACAGGGCGTCCTGAGCTAGTCGTCCGAGATCGTCCATTGTTAAGTCGTCACCGTGAAAAAAACCCGTCAGGAATTCTGCGTATCGCCGGCCGTCAGGGAAATGTGAAAACCCAAAATGGCCCCAGGAGTCCACTCTCCAGTAGCGGTTGCGATCATTGATGGTTTCTACTGGCGTGCCGTCAGGATAGGTAAAGTGTTCGTGGAAATCTGTTGCCCGGCGCAGGGCTTCGAGAGCCGCAGGGTCCTTGGAGTATTCCCAGTAGAACGCTACCTGTGTAAAGGTGATGTGGTTATACCCCGTGGTTGGACCGCTGCGGCTATGTTCACCCCAATATCCGTCAGGTGCCTGCTCTTCGGCAGCGAAACGATGTAGAATGCGCGCCCCAAGATTTTCCCAATCCTTGTTTCCGAACACACGACCGGAAAGCAACATGAGAGCGGCCCACGAGGCAAAGTGGTTCGGCGAGGTTCCAATATAAGGTGTGTTGTACCAGGGAAAGTCCTGCCGCTTCATTGCATCGGAAACAAGCGGCGCAACCTCCGCTTCAATGGAACGCCTCCAGCGCCCACGGCGCTCCTCTCCGAGCTCTGGGGCGAGGAGACGGTAGGCTTCGAGCCACATGTGCGCGTCCCACTCCTCCTCAAAACATGTTTCAGAGTGGCCTTTTTCGCATTCGGTCGCCAGCAGGTCGCCGATGCGAATCGCCAGGCTCAGCATCTTGGGATCCCCATAGTGGGCGTTCGCGGGGTGTTGCTTTGCGTACAAAACGGCCGCCGCCAGTATGGATTGGGGGAAGCGCTTCCATCCGGGACGAGCCGCCAGGGTTTCGAGATTCGCGGCGGGCTGCGTGTCCATTTGTTTGCCAACCTGCGCGATTCCTGCCTCCAGCAGCCGGAAGTATCGAGCGGGAAGCTGCTTTGACCATGCTGCTGTCGCAAGTGTTAATTGAAGCAGAATCCAACACACGGGGGCGAGCATCAGCTGAGCGCGCCCGAGATGTTTTGTATTAACCCGACGCTGACAAGCCGGAGCATCCAGAAACGCGGAGGAAAAAAACGATTTCTCGATCATGAGCTTCAGGCTCACTGGGACTGAGGTTTTCCGCCGAGCTGAAGAAGTCGCTGGCGCAAATCGGCGCGCTCTGGGGCGAGGTGGACGGCTTCTTCGTACTCCTGGCGCGCTTTGCTCTTTTCACCTAGTTGCACGTAAATTCCACCCAACAAAGCTCGCACTTCGGAATTAGCCGGCCGGCTCAGCTTCACTTTTTCTGCGTACAATCGAGCTCGATCATAGTCCATCTTCATGAACCAGTATCGTGCTATCAAGAAATTCCCGATGGCGGAATCGGCGTCGATTTGCTCCAACTTTTGTAAGTGAGGGTAGGCCCCTTGCACGTCACCGGAATTAAGATCCATCTCAGCTATGTAGGCGTGCGGCTCCCATTGGCTGGGGTCAACCTGCAGGGCTTTCTCAAACTGGACGCGAGCCGCCTGGGGATTCCCGTGGTCCAACTCCCTTTGAGCCTGGGCCATCGGCCGCTCAGCTTCTGCTTTGCGTGCTTCGCGGTCCTGCTCCACGGAGGTTGCCCGCTGAAAATTCTCCAAGTAGGTGGCGCTGCGGGCAGCATCGCCTTTACGGCGATAAGCTCTCGCCAAGATATAATAGGTCGCCGGCGCACTGAGGCCTGCGGCTTCCACGGTTTTTAGACATTCGATCGCTGCGTCCGCGTTGCCCATCGCCAGGTAGACCGAGGCGAGCTTCGCAAGGTACTCGGGATTATTCGCGTCCTCACGAACCGCGCTGAGGAGTGCATCCTTCGCAAGTGGAAACTGATTCCTTTCGTAGAGAATTTTGCCCACCTCGAAATAGGCTTGGGGATTCTCGCTTGATCTTTCTAGACTACGCCGAAAACAGCTTAGGGCCATGTCCACCTGGCCCTTCACCGCATATACCTGGCCCCGATACAGGTCGATGCGAGCGTCCGTCGGGTCGCGGTTGGCCCAGAGATCGAGAATCTTGAGCGCTTCATCGGTCATTTGCAGGCGGTAGTAGACATCGGCCAACAAACGCAGCCAAGCTAGGTCTAGATGCTCAAGTGTCTGTCCGTTCTGAAACGCGGCCACAGCTTCCTGGGCTGCGGTCCTTTGCTTGAGCTGCTCGAGCACGTGGGCCTGAAAGACTCGATAATGAAGTTGCTCAGGAGCTAAGTGGACTGCTTCACCCACCTCGGAGGCGGCATCGCGCATACGCCCCGCCTGAGCCAAGGCCATGCCGCAGTAGAAATAGGGCCGGGCGTCTTGCGGGGCTCTTTGCTTGGCGCTGTTGAGGACTTCTACCGATTCGAGGTGACGTCCCTCGCCCAGAAGCTTGATGCCTTCCGCCAGCCGGGTTTCAAACAGGTCCGCGCTCGCTTGGCCCGTGCCGCAGGCCGATGGTGTCCCGAATAAGCAGACCAAGAAGATCAAGATGAGCACAATTCGGTTGAATTCGAACTGGCTCTCGATCGGGCGGGCCCTGTCTGAATACAAGGAAAGATAGTCCGGCGAACTCTGAACTCGATTCGAGGCGAGCTTCTCTCTGAACCGCGTCAAGGTTTGAGAGAATGGCCTTGACATTCCAGCTTGACCCTCCGCGAGTAGACCACTCTTTCAGGCGTGGATATTAGTGCGGCTGAGCCAGCAACGGCAAGGTTATAACGGTACTCGTGCACATTACACGCGTACGTCAGGAAAAAAGGCCACGCTAAAATTCCGCGCGAAGAGAGAACTGTATGACTCGCGGGTCGTTTGATTGGAGCCCCAGGTTTTGCAAGCCGCTGATTGTGCTGGGAGGCATATCGTTCGGATGGTTGAAAGCATTGAAGAAATCGGCGGCAAAGCGAATGTCAAAACGCTCTTTGAACCTGAAGTGCTTGTAGACCGATAGGTCGTCATTCCACGAGCCCGGCCCGATGAAGTTTACGCGAGGATCTGGGTTGTATAGTCCACTGAAGGGGGCGTTGAAACACGATCCATCGCTCAGAGTGACAGCAAGCTGGCCAACGAACTGTCCGGAGCAATTCGGACCGGCTGGCCGAACGGCAGGGGCAACGAGAGTACCGCTAACAGTTGTAACCGTCGCGGGATTGAAATTGCCGGCGAACCATTGACGGAATTGTCCGCTGGCGCCGACGATGTTCAGCGTCGCGCGCTTATCGCCAGAAATGCGGACATTACCTGTCTGGACGAAAGCAGGATTGACGCCCATCCAGAGGCCACTATTCCAAGTACCAATAGCCGCCACTTGCCAGCCCCCTATCAAAAAGTTGAGCGGCGTCGAAACGTTTCTGCCAAAGCGTTTGCTTCGCCCGAAGGGAAGTTCATAGATGCCATTGAAAGTGATCCGGTGCGGAGGGATGGTGGTGTTGTTGAAGTAGACGAGCCGCCGCCGCTGGTTGTAGGTGAGGTTTGGTTCACCGAGCAGTTCGATATTCTCTGGTATGGTCGCACCGCCACTTTGGTTAAAAAGCCCGTTTCCGCCGCCACCATTGATCGAGGTGTTCCCTGCGGTGAAGCCGCCTGGATCCGTCGTAGTGAGGGCGCGCACATAGGTATAAAACCACTGAAAGCTCATTCCATTGCCATACCTCCGGCGGAGTTCCACTTGGGCCGAATGGTCGTGGGAAATACCGGTATGGTTTATCCCAATCAATCCCCACCCTGGCACTGCCCGCAATAGACTGGTTTGGCCCGGAGGCTTGAGTCCAGTGCGCGTCGAATAGTTATATACCGGCTCTCGAGGATCGATGGAGAACTGCTGCTCCAGGTTTCCGCCGTACGTTCCTATGTAGCTCAGTCGTAATCCTATTTGCGCAGGTAGCTCCCGCTCGAGGGTTACGTTCCAAGTGTGCTGATGCTCATCGTTCCAGGCGCGCGGATCCCAATACGTCGCAGCGTTACCAAATGCACTGAGACCCTGCGGAGTATTAATATCCACCGTGGCGGCTGGGAGGTAGTCGCCGGGCGCCGGGCGCGAAATAAAGGGATACGTACCATCATACGGTCCTCCCGCACCACCGGGCACGTTGGTATTATTGAAAGGATTGTTTACGAAACGAAGATTCAGAGGCGGAGTATTGCGGGTTGATTGTAGTAACAGAGACAGTGGCATGCCTACGTAATAGATGCCGTACGCTCCGCGGATCACGGTTTTGCGGTTCATCTGATAAGCGACGCCCAAGCGGGGACCAAAGTCATGGCGAATGGACCGAAAGAGGTTTGCAGGGTATCCAACGGAGTTGGCCGTGGCCCAAGTCAGCCCCACATTTGCCCACGACGTGAGCACGGCGGGAGGAATTCCCGGGATTTGGTCCACGTTTACATTCCCTAGCGAAATCACTTGGAACGTGCCTGGAGTTTCGGGGTTGTAGGGCACTACAAGCCGGTTTCGAGCTTCTTTGTAAGGTGTCCAATAGTCCCAGCGAAGGCCCAGGTTGAGGGTTAGCTTTGGCGTAACCTTGAGGCGGTCGTTGACATACAGCCCTAACTGCGTCTGGCGGAAGTAGAAGTATCCACGGTTGTACTGATTGGAAAGGAAATCCGGCAAGCCGAGCAAGAGTTCGGCAAATCCACTGCCCGTATCCGGTAGTGGTCCGAAGGAGCTGGCGTCCCAATTGGTGGTATACGCTGGGTCCCATTCGTGACTGCCTTGGGCTTGCTGGTTCTCACGCACGTTGTTCTGTTCTCGTCGCC
>QHYZ01000026.1 GCA_003225295.1 Acidobacteriota bacterium
GTGCGGTTCGCTTCACGCGGAGAGACGAGTCGGGGGTTTGGTGTAGCCGGGAATGCAGGGGCGATATTCAGCGGGAAACAATCCGTAAAGGGGGCAGGCCGCGCAAGTACGAATCCCCAACGGAGCGCCGCACGGCCAAGACCAGACAACAGCGGGGTTATCGCGCCATCTCAGTGTGGAAAAAACCGCTCCGCATTGTATCGAAAACAAAAGACTTGCAAGCGCGAAAATCGGGTCTCTCGACTACTCCCCCTTACCTCGTTGTTTCCGGTCCTAGAAACGAGCCTAATCGCGAAAATGGGAGTGCAAAAATTTAGGTGATGCCGACGCAAGCCAAACCCGGAACGCCGCGATCAGCGGGCATCGATCCAGAAGTTAAATGCTGGATCGACTACGTGATCGTGCCAACGTTGGTGAGGGAACATCTCCGCTCCACACACGGATGATGTTTTAGGAGAAACGTTGGATAAGGTCGTCAAACTCGAATCGAAGCCGCCAACGGCGCCGTGGGTTTGTACGCGTCTGCAGTCCAGGTGTGTGCGCGCCGGAGTGTCGAAAGCGTCGCCGCTGACGCCGGCGCTGAAGGATTTCATCGATCGCGCGATCGTGCCGGTTCTCGTAAAGCGATATCTGGCTCTCGCCGACCGCGAGAACGAACTTGCGGAGCGAGCCTCCGATGAGGGAAACTCAGTCAGCTACACGGCCGCACCTGGACCGAGGGAAGGAAAGTGAGACCGTGACCCAACCCGCACGCTGTGCCATCTACGCGCGGTTCTCTTCAGAAAAGCAGAACCCTCTTTCCATCGATCAACAAATCAGAAAGTGCAAAGAGTTCGCGAGTCCCGAAGGCCTTCGAGTACTCGACGAGTGGATTGTGACGGACTCGGCAATCACCGGAGCGACTGACGATCGGTCCGGCTTGCAGCGACTCCTCGCCGCCGCGCAGATGAAACCGCGGCCGTTCGATGTGATTCTCGTCGACGACACCAGCCGGTTGAGTCGCAAACTTTCCGACGCGCTGCGCATCAAAGAGCGACTCGACTTCGTCGGGGTCCGCGTGATCTTTGTCTCGCAAGGATTCGATTCGAGCGCGCCGCAATCGCAAACCTTGCTCACGGTCCACGGCCTAGTCGATGGCCTGTATCTCGACGGGCTACGCGAGAAAACGTTTCGCGGCGTAGAGCAGCTCGCGCTGCAGGGCTTGCACACCGGCGGCCGCGTGTTTGGATATCGGCACGTTCCGATCGAGAGCTCAAACAAACAAGACAGCTACGGGCGCCCGGCGATCGCAGGCGTGCGGCTGCAAATCGATCCGAATCAGGCGCCGACGATCCGGAGAATTTTCGAGCGATACGCCGGCGGGCATTCCATGAAGCGGATCGCGATCGATCTCAACCGCGACGGAATTCTCTCGCCGCAACCGCGCGACGGAAGGTCGCAGAGCTGGGCGCAGTCTTCCGTGCGTCACATTTTGCTGAACGAGCGCTACCGCGGCATAGTCCTTTGGGGAAAAACGAAAAAGATCCGCTCACCCGAAACGGGGAAGCGGCTCTATCGGCGACAGCCCGAAAGCGAGTGGCGCCGTCGCGAGATTCCCGAGCAACGGATCGTCTCCGAGGAATTGTGGAAGCGCACGCATGACCGGCTGGAACTTGTCCAGTCTTTCTATGGCGTCCGGCAAGGTCTGCGGCGCGGGCGCGCGGTTGCGAGTCCGTATCTCTTCACAGGACTGCTCGAATGTTCTGAGTGCGGCGGGTCGATCACAATCGTGTCCGGCCACTGCAAAAAGCGCGCTGACTCGCGTTACGGATGCTCAAGACACGCGCAGCGCGGAAACGCCGTCTGCAAGAATAATCTTTTGATTCGCCGGCAGGATCTCGAGCGGCAACTTCTGGCCGGCCTCGAGGCGCGAGTTTTGCATCCCGACGTCGTCGCCTACACGCTGAAGCGGTTCGAAGAAGAGCTCGAAAAAGCACTCGCGACGAGAAGTCAGGGCGATGCGGATCTGCGCCGGCAAACTGGTGAGATCGAGCGCGGCATTGCGAACCAGCTCCGCGCACTTCGCGACGGATATTCGCCGGCAATCACCGCGGACCTGGCGAAACTCGAACACCAGCTGGCCGGCGTTCAGGCGCGCCTGAAGACTTCGGATCCTCGAACCGTCAAGTTGCAAATTCGCGACACGCGACGTTTTGTCGAATCGCGGCTCGAAGATTTGAGTGCATTATGGGACGGTGAGCCGCGGATCGCGCGAGAAGAGATCGCGAAACACGTCGGCAAAATCACGCTGAAACCGATGTTTCGCATGTACATCGCTACCGGAGTTTGGGATTGGCTCGGAGTACTGGGAACCGCGGCTGCTATGGTGGTGCCGGGGGCCAGAATCGAACTGGCTACGCCCGCCTTTTCAGGGCGGCGCTCTACCAATGAGCTACCCCGGCACAAGTGATTTAGAAATTGTAGGGGTGATGCGGAGTTGTGTCAATTCGGTGAAAAAATCTCTGCAAATCAATGTGCGGAATCGTCGAACTCCTTCATCCAGGTCCGATTTTTTAGAACCTCGCGGGGCTTGGTACCGTCCGGTGGGCCGACGATGCCGTCCTTCTCCATAAGGTCGATCAGGCGCGCGGCCCGCCCGTAACCGATTCGCAGGCGGCGCTGCAACGTGGAAGTGGAAGCGCGGCCGGCATCGCAAACCACGCGGATGGCGTCCTGGTAGAGATTGTCGTCGACATCCTCGCCGCCCTCGGCATCGCTTTCGGTCGCTCCCTCGGCCTTGCCGTTCTCATCCTTCGGCGCCGCGAGGAGCTCTTCCTGGTACTTCGCCTGGGCCTGCTCACGCCAGAAGTCGCATACGGCGGTGATCTCATCTTCCGTCACTAGTGGGCCGTGAATACGATGGAGCCGCGCCGAACCGGCCGGCAGATACAGCATGTCGCCTCTTCCAAGCAGGGACTCCGAACCGTTCGAATCGAGAATGGTGCGCGAGTCCACTTTGCTGGCCACGCGGAACGAAATGCGGGCCGGGAAGTTGGCTTTGATCAAACCGGTGATTACATCCACGGAAGGCCGCTGCGTCGCGAGGATCAAGTGGATGCCCACCGCCCGTGCCATCTGCGCGAGCCGCGTGATGGACTCTTCCACATTGTTGGTGTCCACCATCATCAGGTCGGCCAGCTCATCGATTACGATGATCAGATAGGGCAGCGGTTTGTGCTCCGTCTCTTCGAGATTATCGAAGAGCGAGAGCGACTGCTCTTTCTTGAATGTACGGTTGTACTGGTCGATGTTTCGAACGCCGCGCTGCGCCAGTAGCTTCAAGCGGTTCTCCATTTCGCGCGTCGCATTCCGCAACACGTTTGAGGCAATCTTCGGATCGGTCACCACCGGCGCAATCAAGTGAGGGATGTTTTCATAAAGATTGAGTTCCAGACGCTTCGGGTCTACCAGTACCATCTTCACTTCGTCGGGGCTTGCTTTGTACAAAATTGACATCATCAGCGAGTTGATGAACACGCTCTTGCCGGTGCCAGTGGACCCGGCGATCAGCAAGTGCGGCATGGCTGCGAGGTCCGTCACGCGAATCCGGCCGTGCAAATCGCGACCCATTGCCAGTGTCAGCTTGCTCGGGGAATTGATGAACTCCGGTGTCTCGATGATTTCCCGCAGCGCAATCGTCTGCCGCTTGTCGTTCGGGACTTCGATGCCAATGGTTGATTTACCTGGAATGCGCTCGATCAAGATCGATTCCGCCTGCAGCGCCAAACACAGGTCCTCGGTTAGGCTGGTAATCCGGCTGTACTTAATGCCCGCTTCCGGTTTGAATTCAAATGTCGTAACGACCGGTCCAGGATTAATTTGCGTCACGTGCCCTTGCACATCAAATTCAAGGCATTTGGCTTCAATCGCGCGTGCGCGAAGCTTCAACTCGTCTTCATCAAGCTTGTGACCGCGTTCGCCCTCGCGTAGAAGCGAAGGAGAGGGCAGTCTGTAATTCGGGGTGCCCTTTGCAATCTTGAGATCTCCAGCTTTTCTAGCCGCGGCCTTTTCTGTGTCGCGATTAAGAACAAATATCGGCGTCTTGTGGGACGCGTCTTTTGTCTCCTCCTCGTCTTCGATTTCGGTTCTGCCCTTGAAAATATTGCTCTCGTCGGCAAGATGAATCGTCTTGGGAGTCTCATTCAAAACTTCGGCTTTCCCAATCGATTGCGGCGGAACTGGCTTCCTGCCCGATAGCCGAGACTCTTCCACGCGACGGCGCATGCGCTGTTGTTCGCGTTCTTCGCGCCTAGCATGCCAGCGCGCTTGGGCCTTCTGCAAAATGCCCAGCCTTTCCACTTTGCCGATCGGTCCATTCGGACCGCTGGCCCAGGCATGCGCGCCGGAGAAAGAGAAACGCGTGGTCATGAACAGGGCCGTTACAAGCAGCGCCACGGCCACAAGATTCGCGCCCCAAAGGTTGAAACCTGTGCGCAGGCCGCCGGAGATGAGCGCACCTAGGAATCCGCCGGGGGGAATCGACCCACGCACATCCCAAACGTGCCACAAGGAAAGCAGCGTGGGCAGAGAAAGCAACAGCAACCCAAAGCCGGCAACCGTCGCAACTTGCGAATCGATCGCCCGGCTGCGGAACCACCGCCAGCCCAAAACCAAAATCGCGGCCGGCAGTAGAAACGCCGCAAAGCCGAAAATTTGGAAAAGTAGATCCGCGCCATAGGCCCCGGCGGGGCCGATCCAATTTCGCGCCGGACTGCCGTCAGACGACGCAGCGCTTACGTTAAACGCCGCGTCCTTCGGGGAATACGAAAGCAACGCCAGCGCGATCAGCACCGCCAGCGTAATACACAAAAAACCTACCAGCTCATTTAGCCGCTTATTCCCAGTTGGAGTCAGAAAGCGCACAAAGTCTCCTCAGCTTTTTGGGGAAGGCTGAGTGTCAGGGCGGGGCTGGCGCTAACGCAATCCCGCCCGGAGGAACTTCCGAACAGAACGATGATACCAAACGCCAGTCGCTCAACAACAAATACTTTCAGAATTCGTGTCTGCAATTAGCACAAAGCGGCGCGCACGAATCCCGAAGTTCGCTATCCCCCCAGTCGCGACGCCCAATACAAAACCGCGGCGCCCACGATAATCCGGTACACCGCAAATGGCGCGAACCCGCGCCGCCTCACCCATCCCATGAACCATGCCACCGAGCCATAGGCGACAACAAACGAAACTACGAATCCTATTACCAGGACCACCCACCCATGCGCGTCAATGTGCGACACGCCAACCGGATTTTCTCCCTTCCCGAGAACCGACTTCAAAAGGGTATAACCGGTGGCCGCGACCATGGTTGGAAAAGACAAAAAGAACGAAAACTCCAGCGCCGATGCCCGGGACATTCCGGCCAGTTGTCCTCCCGCGATTGTCGACATGGACCGCGATGTGCCTGGAAAGACCGCCGAGAAAATCTGGCAAACGCCGATCCAGATCGCTTGGCCCTGGCTCATGTCCTCCATGTGCCATGTGTGAATGCGCGTTCCAGTAGCGCCCAACCCTGCTGTTTCCGACTCGGAATTCAACTCGTCCACAATCCACATGACGATCCCACCAATCAGCAAAGAGCTTCCGATGACGAAGGGGCTTTCGAGGTGCTTACCGATGATTTTGATCAGCAATAGAGAGGGGATGGAGGTCACGACGAATCCCAGGAGGACCAAGCTGAGCGGGTGTGTCAGCAAGTTGCGGTCGTCGCGTTCTCCTCGCGGGAACGTAGACAGGAGCTTGACGAAGCGATGCCAGAAATAGATTGGCAGTGTAAGAATCGCGCCGAGTTGAATCACGATGGAGTACATCTTCCAGTAGCCGCTGCTAAGATCGATATGCAGCAGCGCTTCCGACAGCCGCAGATGTGCCGTAGAGCTGACGGGCAAGAACTCCGTCAGTCCTTCAACAATTCCTAACAGCAGGGACAGAAGGTATTCGTTCAATACTTTTCTCCCGGACGCTCATCCGTTCTAGACACCGGCGGCTGCAAGCGCTTGCGCATCTCGTAAGCGTCAAGGCGGCCCAGATAGTAGCGCTTCAATGTCGCTTCGATACGATAGCCGTGGCGCTGCCAGAAGGCAACCGCCGCCTCATTGTCGATTGCGGTTTCGAGCAAGACCGACCGCACTCCTCGCGCCGAAAGATTCGACTCCAACTGTTGTAGCAGAGCCGTCCCGATCCCGTTCCGCCTCATTTTCTCGGCTACATCCAGTGTAATGATGTGCGCCAACGGCGGGTTCTCTTCCGATAGGACAAACCCAGAAATGTGATTGCCTTCCAACGCCACGACGCAGTCTGCCGCAGCGAGCGTCAAAAAGTAGCGCAGGGTCGTCCAGGAGTAGGAAATTCCTGTCCCGAAGCAGGCCTGGTCCAGCTTGTGGAGGGCGGCGAAATCGTGCGGCTCGTAGGAACGGAGCGTGAACGCCATGGCCGGATTGTAGAACAGAACGCTCGCCGCACGTCTGCCGCGGGTTTCTAGTGGGCTTTTTCGAAACCGTGCCGCGCTGCAGGTTTAGTGGCTCGCCGGTGGCAGGGTTCGCCCGAGTGCTTTCACAGTGACGTCATCGGGAACGGGCTGACCGTTCTGTTTGGTCACCACGCCGAAGCCGCCGCTGTAATCCCACATTGTCCACCCGATTCCATACTTCTCCAGCGTTGTCCTAACGTCAGAAATCCACGCCGCGCGATCTTCCGGATTCGCGGCTTTGCGATAGACGCCAAACTCGTTGCAAGTCACCGACACGTTCCAGCGTTTTGCCCAGGCGGCCACCTGGCCGATTTCGCCCTCGATGCGCAAAGCGTTCCACCGGTCCAGCCCGTAATGAATCGCTTGCAAGCGATTCACCGCGTCGGGAAGCAGCACAGCGACTGGCTGAACGTTATCGGGAGTCGAAGGATACGGCAGTTCCTTCAGATAATGCACGTAGTTTGTGCTCCAGGTCGCGCCTTGGTGCGTGAAGATGTGTGGTTCGTAGAAATGAAAGTTGTAGATGATGTTCGAATCGCGCAGCGGATCGAAAAATAGCAACTCATTCTCCGAAGACCAGAACGCGCCCGCGACGATAATCGTATGTAGCGGCGCCCCTTCGCGAATCGCCACCGCGAGTTTTGCCTGTACTCCCTGCCAGCGATAGCGATCGTGGAATTCTGGCTCGTTCAGAATCTCGAAGGAAACGAGGTCGGGGTTTGTCGTGGAGTAATGGCGTGCGAGCTGACGCCAGTAATCTTCGAACTGTTCGACAAAGCTATCATCCGTAGCGAGCTTCTGCTTGAAGTCGCTTTCGGGGTGCACATCAAGAATTATAGCCAGGCCGTGATCGAGGATCATCTGCACGGCGCTGTCGAGATACCCCAGGTAATCCGCAGGAATGCGGTCGGCCTGGCCGTGCCTGAACATCGGCTGCGGATTAACACTCAACCGCACATGATCGAATCCCATGGCCTTAATCAGGGCGATATCCTGCGCGGTGTTCCACGCTTCAAAATGTTCTTTTGTGTAGCCCCTCTGATCGTAAACCTGCGCAAACCACTCGCTCAAATTAATTCCGTGGCGCAGATGCTGGGCATGACGTTGTGCGATGCCCGATTCTGAATGGGATTGTCCATAACCGGCTTGAGCCACGAAAAAGAATGACGCGGCCAGCGCCGCGGCCACTGTAAGAAAGCGCAGGGGCCCGATAAATCGAGCCCCTGCGGGTGCTTCGAGTCCTGTTGCATCGTTCATAGTTTGATGGTCACGGTCTTTACCTCGGTGTAATTCGCCAATCCATATTCGCCGAGCTCGCGCCCGATTCCCGACTGCTTGAACCCTCCGAACGGTGCACCCGCGTCAAATACGTCGTAGCAATTCACCCACACCGTCCCTGCGCGCACGCTGTCAGCGATGGCATGGGCCTTGGTGATGTCTTTCGTCCAGACCGCCGCAGCGAGCCCGTACAAGGACTTATTCGCGCGCTCGACCACTTCGTTCAGGTCCTTGAACTTCAGAATGGACATCACCGGCCCGAAAATCTCTTCCCGCGCGATCTTCATGTGGTCTTGCA
Organism: Acidobacteriota bacterium; assembly: GCA_003225295.1. GTDB lineage: Bacteria > Acidobacteriota > Terriglobia > Acidiferrales > UBA7541 > Acidiferrum. Next base: position 8,079 of record QHYZ01000026.1, read on the forward strand.
CGTCCGCAAACACGGTGGGCTCGATGAAGTAGCCCTTGTCGCCCACGCGGTTGCCGCCCGCCAAGAGCTTCGCCTTCTCCTGCTTACCGGAGTCGATGTAGCTCATCACCTTGTTGAATTGGTCTTGATCCACCTGCGGCCCCTGTTCGGTGTTCTTATCGAAGGGATTGCCGACGGTGCGCTTCTTCGCGCGCGCGACGCTCTTGTCTACAAACTCGTCGTAGCACTTCTCCTCGACGTACAACCGCGAACCAGCGCAGCAGCACTGCCCTTGGTTGAAGAACAACGCAAAGTGAGCACCTTCGATGGCTTCATTCATGTCCGCGTCGGCGAACACGATGTTGGGGCTTTTTCCGCCCAGCTCCAGCGTAACGCGCTTCAGGTTGGTTTCCGCGGCCGCCTTCATGATCAAGTGGCCCACTTCCGTTGATCCCGTGAACGCCACTTTGTCCACGTCCATATGCCGCGCAATCGCCGCACCGGCCGTCGGCCCGTATCCGGGCAGCAAGTTCACCACGCCCTCGGGAAACCCGGCTTCCAGCATCAGTTCGCCCACGCGCAACGCCGTCAGCGGCGTCTGCTCCGCCGGCTTCATCACCACGGTACAACCCGTCGCCAGGGCCGGCCCGAGTTTCCAGGCCTGCATCAGCAGCGGGAAATTCCACGGAATAATCTGGCCCACGACGCCCACGGGCTCGTGTTTGGTATAAGTGAAGTAATTGCCGCTCACGGGAATCGTCTTACCATGATTCTTGTCTGCCCATCCTGCGTAGTAGCGGTAGCAGGCGATGGTTAGCGGAAGATCGGCCGCTCGCGCCACGTGATACGGCTTGCCGTTGTCCAGCGCTTCCAGTTGTGCCAGCTCATCGGCGTGCTTTTCGACGAGGTCCGCCAGCTTGTTCATCAAAACGCCGCGCTGTGAAGCGCTCATCTTGCGCCACGGGCCCTTGTCGAATGCCGCCCGTGCCGCCGCTACGGCCTTATCCACATCCGCGGCGTCAGACTCTGCAACCTGAGTGATGACTTCACTCGTCGACGGATTTATTGTGGGGAAAGTTTTCCCAGATACGCTGTCCACCCATTTTCCGTTGATCAACAGTTTTGTCGGACCAATCTTGACATTCGATTCCATTACCGCCGTTGCCGTAGCCATTTTGAATACCTCCTCCTTGCGCATCGCCCCGACTAGGTTGGGGTCGTTCTGGCGCGTTTGCGTGATGACCAAGTGCGTGCAGGGCACGACCCCGCGAGCCCCGCAGGACGCAAACGTTTCGCCGGAACAGAAGGGTATACCCCTGCGCGCGCCGAGGCAAGATGGCCTGGAGGGTACGGCTCGTGATCCCCGTACTTTCCAGCAGCCCGGCTGGCGACGCCCGCTGGCTACGGCCAGCGTTGGAGTCTGGAGGGAAGCTTGCAATAAACGACTGCCAACGGAAGAAGAATCGCTAGCAGTACGCGTGGGCGGGACGGGAGGCCCTCTTGGCTTCTCACCCTGCCCACCACATCTTGCGAAAGTGATATTCTCTGGGCCTATATGACACCGACCAACAAGATTGTGGGCGGAGCGATTGCCCTCGCAGTGGCGGTGGTGGTGACGGTGATGGTGAAGGGACCGAGCTGGCAGAAAAGGGCGCAGGAGCGCCACCAGAAAAGTATTCTGGCCAATCTGACACCGGAGCAAGCTGTCGCACTGTGCGGGAGGCCTATCCTGGACGAGATCCAGGCCAGCCAGTCAGCGGTCACCAGGCGTTTGGTCATTAGGAACGACTACGCCTTGGCCGTCGAGCTAGATTTTGCAGCCGCTGCCTCCGAGCCCCAAAAGTGGCGGCTTAGTGAAGTGCAAGATCCCTCGGGCGAAGTCAAGTATCAATCTCCTGCTAGCCAGATTGGCGTTCTGCCGTGCCTTGACGGCAAGCAAGAGAAGAAACCAGATCCCCAGCCATAGCAATTGGGCGCGCCCCTCCAGCGGTTGGGCTTCATTACCAGGCCAAAACCTAGGCCTCCGGCGGAGGGCATTAGGGGAAACACCTGACCCCAAGTCAGAGTGAACACTTGATTGCGGCGACCGGAACCTTAGTGAAGGATGGTTGCACATGCGGGAGAGCGGCCGCCACCATGTCCAGGGCCCCCACCCCACATACCCCACATCGATTCGTCCTGGCGTGGCGGCGGCCGATCATTACGTTTCCTTGGCGTTGACCGAAAGACAATCAGCAGCCTGGGCCCGAAGCGCCCAGCCTTGGCTAGCTTAAAGCGAGCGGGGGGCTCCTGAAAAAAGGAGAACTGTCACTCTGAGGGCATGCGACGAGGATGCCCGAGGAATCTCAACTTCAGTCAATTCCTGTTTGGGTGATGACGCTGCCACCGCAGAACCATCCGCACTAACTAACCTATTTAGAATCAACATCTATTGAAAATTAAGAATGGGGGTGTGCTGAACTAAAAATCGGCACTCTTTACTCGGAGGGATTGAGCCCGGAGGTGGCTTGAGCAGAGGACTGGGTGGTTTCACTTGGCCGGGCCACATAGATTGCCAGCAGGAGGCTGGAAAGGAGCAGGAGCCCGGCGAGGAAATAAGGTGCGCCGGGAAGATGGAGGCTGAAGCGAGCAGAAATGGCGAAAGCAAAAACCTGAGTGAAGAGGATGGGGCCAGCCATTCCGGTAACGGCGCGAAGCGAGTTGATGGCTCCTTGCAGCTTGCCCTGAGAGGACGGGTCGACGTGGCGGGACATCAGCGATTGCATGGCGGGAGCGGCTATGCCCCACAGGGCTATGAAAGGAATGACGGCCAAGAGAATCCAGCCGCGCGTGGCGAGAGCAAAACTGGCGAAACCGAGAGTGCCGAAGAACAAGCCACAGAGCACGCTGCGCCGTTCGCCAAAATGCTTTACGAACGGGCCGACGAGGACACCGGAAACAATGGCGGCGCTGACGCCGACGACGGCAAGGGAGAAGCCGATGTCGCGCTGGTTCCAGGCGTAGCGATATTCCGTGTAGAGGACATAGACGGTCTGGAGTGCCTGGTGAGCGAGATAGTACAGAGTCGTAACGACAGCCAGGCCTGCGAGTTCAGGATGCGAGCGGAAAAGGTTTAGAGACCCCAGAGGATTGGCCATTTGCCAGGCGGATTTGGCGCGGCGCTCCGGCGGAAGCGATTCGGGCAGGATGAAATAGCCATAAAGCGCGTTGGCGAGACTGAGCGCGGCGGCGGCCCAGAAGGGAAAACGAAGATTGATGTTGCCAAGGTAGCCACCGACCGCAGGTCCGACAATGAAACCGAGGCCGAACGCGGCGGAGATCAAGCCAAACTGCTTTGGTCGTTTTTCAGGTGGCGTGACGTCGGTGATGTAGGCGAATGCGGTGGAGACGTTGGAGGCGGTAACGCCGGAAATCAGGCGGCCGACGAAAAGCCAGGTAAGCGACGGAGCAAGAGCCATGAAAATATAATCAATGCTCAGTCCAAAGCAGGAAATGAGGATGACCGGGCGGCGCCCGAAGCGATCCGACCAGGCGCCCAGAAGAGGCGAGAAAACAAATTGCATGGCGTTCCACGCAAATCCGAAATAGCCGGTGATAGCTGAGGCGCGGGCGAAGTCACCGCCTTCAAAGCTGCGAATCAGGTCGGGGAGCACCGGCACGATGATGCCGAATGCCAGAAAGTCAAACGCCACCATAATCAGGATGAAAGTAAATGCAGCTCGGCCAACGTTTGGCGCAGGGGAGGTCGTGATATCAGCCATTAGCAACTCAGCTTGTTAGACCTCGAGAATGACGGGAAGAATCAAGGGCCGTTTGGAGGTCTGTTTGCTGATGTAGCGCTTGAGATCGACGCGAATCTTTTCTTTGATGACGCCCCAGTCAGATTTTTCCTCGGCGTTCGACTCCTCCACGGTCTTCATGATGACCAGTCGCGCGCCGACAATCAATTCCTGGCCGTTGTCGCTCATGAGGCCACGCGTCACAATCTCCGGATGCGATTCCATTTTCCCCGTGTGCTTATCGATGGCGATGATGGGGACGACGATGCCGTCTTCGGAAAGATGCTTCCGGTCACGAATCACAACGTCTTCAATCTCTTCGAGCGAACCAGAATCCACGCAAACGCGGCCGGCCGTCACCGGGTCGCGACGGTGTGCGCCGTCCTCCGTGAATTCGATCGGCCGCCCATCTTCGACGAGGAGAATCTCGTGTGAAACGGCTCCCAGTTGATGCGCTAGCGCTGCGTGCCGGAACAGATGACGGTACTCCCCGTGTACGGGGATGAAATACTTCGGTTTCACGAGTTGCAGCAAGAGTTTTTGTTCTTCCTGGCTGGCGTGGCCCGAGACGTGAATGGTGCCCGCCGAATTGTCGTAATAGACCAACGCGCGCCGCCGGAACATATGGTCGAGCATCCGGAAAATGGATTTTTCATTTCCCGGGATGATGCGCGCGGAGAGAATCACGCTGTCGTTTTCATCCACGGAGACGAAGCGGTGATTGTCCACGGCGATCCGCGAGAGCGAGGACATGGGTTCCGCCTGGCTTCCGCTGGCCAAAATAATGATGCGCTTCGCATCGAAGCCGCGAATGTCCTGCGGTCGCACCACCATCCCGTCGGGGATGCGCAGAAGCTCGAGCGAGTGCGCAATCTCCACGTTGTCGACCATGCTGCGACCGACGAACGCCACTTTGCGATTCACACGCGAGGCAATGTCGATGACCTGTTGAATGCGATGAATGGACGATGCGAAGCAAGACAAAATCACCCGCCGCGGCGCCGCGCGGCAGAGCTCTTCAATTCGTGGAACGATGGCCCGCTCCGACGGCGTAAAGCCGGGGCGTTCCACGTTCGTGGAGTCACTGAAGAGCGCCAGCACGCCCTCGTTTCCATACTTTGCGAAGGAGTGCAAATCGAACGGCGCGCCGCCTACGGGAGTCTGATCGATTTTGAAATCGCCGGTGTGGATGACCACGCCTAGCGGTGTGCGAATCGCCAGCGCCACGCAATCCACCGTGCTGTGGGTCACGGCAATAAACTCAATTTCAAACGGACCGACCTCCACCAAGCGGCCCGGAATTACTTCGCGAAGCGTGGTCGACTCCAGGAGACCCGCTTCGTCGAGGCGCTTTTTCACCAGCGCCAGCGTGAAGCGCGTCCCGTACACGGGAACATTCAAATCCCGCAGAATATAGGGCAGCGCCCCGATATGATCTTCATGGCCGTGCGTCAGCACGATTGCGCGAACCTGCGCACGGTTCTGCTTCAGGTAGGTGATGTCGGGAATGACCAGATCAACGCCTAGGAGTTCCGACTCCGGGAACATCATGCCCGCGTCGACGACGATGATTTCGTCACCGAGCCGCAGTGCCATCATGTTCATGCCGAATTCGCCGAGGCCGCCCAGAGGAATGGCGGTGAGGGATTGCGAGGTCTTGCTCAATGAGGCGTCAACTCCGGGACGCAAGTGAGAATCCTATCATAGGACTCCGGCGGCCACGTCCGCAGAACACTGTTGCGAGAGACCGCAGAAATGCGGAGGCTCAGCGGTCCGAGCTGCCGAAAAGGTGCGCGATGGAGACGAGAATGACGGCACCTAGGGTGGCAGCCGCCAGCGAGTACAAGAAGCCGCCGCCAAAAATTCCCAATTTGATAAAAATCCAGCCGCCCAGGAAAGATCCGATCAGCCCCAGCACGATGTCCGTGATACAGCCGAAGCCGCGTCCGCGCGCAATCTTGCCTGCAAGCCATCCCGCAATCAGGCCGATCAGAAGCCAGCCGATCAGTCCCCGGTGATAGTGAACAATAAAAAATTCTGAATCGAGAAACACAGCGTTCCACGCTACAAGCATTTGGCCTCCTCGGAGGTCTGGATTTTAACCAAAGCAGCCTTTTGAACCAACGACCAAGTTCTTTCTCCGCTGCGTTAGAACTGCAAATCTATCCGGGGCATGGTTGCTGCTGGGTCATGCAGTGTAGCGTGCCAAGTCCCAGGACGAGATCGCGGCAGGCAATCCCCACCACTTCACGATCTGGAAACAGGCCGGAGAGAATGTTCAGGGCCGCGCGGTCGTTTGAATCGTTGAAAGTCGGCATGATCACAATCTTGTTGGCGATGTAAAAATTCGCATAACTTGCGGGAAGGCGCTGGCCGTCGAAATAGACGGGTGCCGGCATGGGAAGCGTTTCCACACGAAGCGGCCGGCCATCCTGATCCTTCATCGTCTGCAACAAAGCAAGATTCTCTTGCAGCGGGGCATAGTTCGCATCCTTCGGATCGTTCTCCACGATGGTCACGACCGTTGAGGGGTTCACGAAACGCGCCAGGTCGTCCACATGGCCGTGAGTGTCGTCACCGGCGATCCCCTTCTTCAGCCAGAGAACGTTGCTCACGCCGAAGTACTCGCGGAAGACCTGGGCGTAGTCCTCCTTTGTGAATCCCGGATTTCTTTCCTGGACTTTGCTGAGCAGACATTCTTCCGTGGTGAGCAGTGTTCCGCGGCCGTTGACATCGATGCTGCCACCCTCCAGCACCACACGCCGGCCTTTGTGTTCCGGCTGCCATAAGCGGAGCCGCAACTTCTGATTTACTTTCGTGACAGCAACGGCATCTTTTTTGTGATTGGCGTATTTCGCCCAGCCATTAAAAACGAAATGATTGTAAGCAACTTCTGCGGCTTCGTTGCGAACACAGATGGGACCGGAGTCGCGCATCCATCCGCGGTCGGTTGGTACGCGGAAGAAATCCACGGCGCTGAGATTGGCGCCGGACTTCTTCAAGATGGCTCGCACGCGCGATTCGGATTTGCGGTTCTCCACGAGGAGATAAACGCGTTCGACTTTCGACAAGTGACGGACAATTTCCGCGAAGGCCCACGGAATGGGCGCGAACTTATCGGGCCAGTCTGTCAGTTCATGCGGCCAGCCGAGCCAGGTGGCTTCGTGGCGTTCCCATTCGGCGGGCATACGGAAGCCGAGGTCACGGAGCGTTTTGGCTTGTGGCGGTGTCTTCACGGAGAAAAAGAATCTAACACAGGGTCGCAGCGGACGGAGAGCGCAGAAAGAAGAACCAGAAGAACCCGCTATTTGTCGTCGACCCAGCGGTTCAGGATGGGCTGATAGGCGTCGATGCGGCGGTCTCGCAGGAACGGCCAGTTTCTGCGTGTGTCTTCGCTCTTGGCGGGGTCGCATTCGACGACCAGGATTTCCTCTTTGTCATGGGGAGCTTCGGAAACGACTTGACCGAAGGGATCGGCCACAAAGGAATTCCCCCAGAATTCCAGCCCCGGATCGCCCTGTTCGGGTTGGCCTTCGAATCCGACGCGATTCACAACAGCTGCGTAAACTCCATTCGCAATGGCATGCCCGCGCTGCACGGTCCGCCACGCATCGAGTTGCGCGGCGCCCAATTGCGCCTTCTCGCGCGGATGCCAGCCGATACTGGTTGGATAAAAAATCACTTGAGCGCCGCTGAGCGCGGTGACGCGCGATCCTTCGGGATACCACTGGTCCCAGCAGATCTGCACGCCGACGCGGGCGTACCGGGTGTCGAAATTGGGGAAGCCTAGATCGCCGGGAGTGAAGTAAAACTTTTCGTAGTACAAAGGATCGTCGGGGATGTGCATCTTCCGGTATTTCCCAAGGAAACTTCCGTCGGCATCTAGCACCGCGCAGCTGTTGTGATAGATGCCGGGGGCACGACGCTCGAAAAGGGAAACGATCAGCGCCACCTTCTTTTCTTTGGCGACCGGCGCCAGTTTTTCGGTCGTCGGGCCCGGCACCGGTTCCGCCAAATTGAACAACTCCGCATCTTCGGTGCGGCAGAAGTATTCGCCTAGAAACAGTTCATGGAGCGAGATGATTTGCGCACCGCGCGCGGCTGCTTCACGGATTTTCCCGATCGCGCGCGACAGATTCTCTTCCGCGTTCGCTGTGCATTTCATCTGCACCAGACCAATGGTAAATTTGTCTGCCATAATTTTTAGTCTAGCATGGGCGAGAAAAAAATATTCTTGTGCGTTTTATACTTCCTTTTGCGCCGAGTTTGTACTATCAATCTGCGGGGGAGTTCGAGCATCATCACACGTCATTCGCGAGGGAGAAATTCATCCGTAACAGTTGATTCGTTTCTAGTCGAGGAGACACGATGGCGAAGCAGCAAAGCAAAACTGTGACCGGGAGAGTGCTCCATGATCCGGTGAAGGATAAGCTCCGGCCGATGTTTCCGTTGGATCTATCCAAATGCCGGACCGTCGACGAATTGGTTCGCGCCATGGGAGACACGGCATTCACCGGCCGGCAGATCGGCGATGCCGCCGATGTTTTCGAAGCCATGGCCCGCGATAAGGATTGCTTTGTGGTGATGACGCTATCCGGCGCTTTGACGGTCGGCAAGATGGGACTCGTTTTTTGCGACCTCATTGAGTCGGGTGTGGTCAAGGCCATCGTTTCAACGGGCGCGCTCATGGCCCACGGGCTTGTCGAAGCCACGGGCTACTCTCATTTTCGCTACAACCCCGCGATGGATGACAAAGAGCTGTTCCAGGCCGGGTACAACCGCGTGTACGACTCACTCGAGCCCGAAGTGAATCTTGATCACGTCGAGGAAGTGATGGACCACATCCTCAACGAGTGGAGCGCGGAAGACATCGCCTGCAGTTGGAAAATCCATCGCCGCATCGGCGAATATCTGCACAAGAATGCACCGGGAAGGGGCATACTGAAATCCGCTTACGAGCGCGACGTCCCTATCTTTGTCCCCGCATTCAGCGATTCCGAGTTGGGAATCGACTTCGCGCTGCACAAGATTGCCCGGCAGAAGGATGAGCGCCCGTTGCTGCGTTTCGATCCCTTCGAGGATTTCGAGAGGTTTGCCGACACCATGCTGGCCACCAAGCGCATGGGGATATTGACAGTGGGTGGGGGCGTCCCTCGTAATTGGTCGCAACAATTCGGCGTTTACGCTGAACTGCTTGCGCGGCGCGGCTACAAGAAACTTCCGCTGAAGCGCTACAACTATGGCGTGCGGATTTGCCCGGAGCCGGTCCATTGGGGCGGCCTCAGCGGAAGCACGTATACCGAAGCGGTCTCCTGGGGAAAATTTGTTCCTCCCGAGGAAGGCGGGCGATTCGCGGAAGTCTTCGATGACGCGACGGTGGCGCTGCCGTTGATCGTCAGGGCAGTTCTCGAGCGCGTCGGGTATTTCAAATAGTCGCAGGGCTAGGACAGGAGGATACACCGATTGAGCATCGCTATGCAGAGGCTTCTATGACCAGTGCCAGAGCAACAAGAACCTCTTCGTTGTATGACGTGCATCCAGGCGTGGCGATGGTGCAGAAATGGGTCGCCGAGCTAAACAGTAAAACGGGGCGTTCGCTGGAGGAATGGATCGCCTTGGTGAAGAACGAAGGGCCGAAAGACGAAAAGTCGCGGCGCGCGTGGCTCAAAAGCAAACACAAGCTCGGCACGAACGGCGCCTGGTGGATTGCGGAACGAGCGGGCGGCAAGGGCGGGGAGGAAGATACGCCGGAGGCCTACCTAAAAGCCGCGGCCCGATACGTAGAGGAACAGTATGCCGGACCGAAAGAGAAGCTTCGGCCGGTTTGCGATGGGCTGTTAGAGCTTGGCAAATCGCTTGGCGGTGACGTAAAGGCCTGCCCGTGCAAGACGATCGTGCCCCTGTATCGCCAACATGTATTCGCGCAAATCAAGCCGACGACCAACTCGCGCGTTGACCTGGGCCTGGCCTTGACGCACTACAAGGGCAAACTACCAAAACGCATCATCGCAACGGGCGGGTTGGCGAAAAAAGACCGCATCACGCATCGCATGGAAATTACGACGGTGACAGAGATTGATGGAGAAGTGAAGAAGTGGCTAAAGACGGCTTACGACCTGGACGTCTAAAAAATTCTCGCGCGCCCCTGACGGATCTTCCTTCCCTAAATTTTAGGTAAGTCGTGCTTGGTGTTGGAGTTGAGTCCCCTTTTTTGTTGGAGTAGTAGACATGTAATTGTTAATTTTGTTGTTGACAATTCTTATTTATTGTTGTATTACGTCGACATGTACATCGCCACCATCCCCAACCGCAACTCCCCGCCCGCCATTCTCCTTCGCCAAGCCTACCGCGAGAACGGTAAAGTCAAGAACCGCACCCTCGCCAATCTCTCCCATTGGCAGTCGGCGCGCATCGAGGCGCTCCGCCGCGCCCTGCGCGGGGAGTTCGATCACGCCTCGCGTTCTGCGGAACCTACCCTCGGCCCTATCTTTGGCCTACTCTATGTCCTGAAGCAGATCGCCGATGGCCTTGGCATCACCGCTGCCCTCAGCAATACGACTCTCGGCAAGTTGGCCTTGTTCCTCGTCTTGGCGCGCCTGCCTCATCAAGGCTCTCGGCTCTCGGCCGTACGCTGGGCCGAGGATCACGCCGTCAACGAAGTGCTGGGACTTACCTCGTTCGACGAAGACGATCTCTACGCTGCACTCGACGATTTGTGTACACGGCAAGAAAAGATCGAGCGGGCCCTGTACCGCCGCTACCAGAGCCGCCGTGGTGCACAACCGCCGCGCTTGTTTCTCTACGACGTTACCAGCAGCTATCTGGAAGGCGAGAAGAACGAACTCGGAGAGTTCGGCTACGGTCGCGATGGCAAGCGCGGCAAGCTGCAAATCGTCATCGGCCTGCTGACCGACCCCGCAGGTGAGCCCTTGGCGGTGCGCGTGTTCAAAGGCAACACTTCCGATCCGACGACGGTAGCCGATCAAGTCAAGATCATCAAAGAGAAGTTTCAGGTGCAGGAACTCGTCTTCGTCGGCGATCGGGGTATGGTGAAGAGCAAGGGGAAGCAAGCGCTCGCGCAGGCGGGGCTGCGCTATATCACGGCGCTCACCGATCCACAGATCCGCGGGTTGCTGAGCACAGGGACTCTGCAACTGGGGTTGTTCCACGAACAGATCTGCGAAGTGGAGGGCCACGGAGTGCGCTACGTGCTGCGCAAGAACGATGCCGAAGCGGCGCGCGAGCAGCACCGCTTGGAAGACAAACTGGAGAAGTTGGAAGGAAAGATCGCCGCGCGCAACGAGCTGGTGAAGAATAAGCCGCGCTGCCAGCCGGAAGCGGGCCAGAGAAAACTGCAAGGGTGGGCCGCGCAGCACAAGCTGAAGGACTTGGTGGAGTTGAAGTTGGACGGCCGCACGTTAGTGCTGGAGCGCCACCAGGCGGCGATCGAAAAGTCTTTGGAGTTGGCCGGCTGTTATGTGGTGACCACTGACGTTTTGAAACCGAACATGAGTGCCCAAGAGGTGCACGACAGCTACGTAAGCTTGCAAAAGGTGGAGCGTGATTTTCGCGCTATGAAGACCGGGCTATTGGAAGTACGACCGTTGTTCTTGCGCAAGGAGAGTCGCACGCGGGGCCACGTGTTCTGCTGCATGCTGGCATTAAAACTGAGTCGTGAAATGGAGCGACGGCTGCAAAAACAGTTCGGAACGACGGACAGCAACCCACACGCCATCACCTTACGAGACGCGCTGGCCTCGCTCGGCAGTCTGTGCCTGTTGCAGTACAAGATCGATGAAAAAACGACCGTGACAAAACTACCGCAGCCGAGCGCCAACCAGACCAAGATCCTAGCAGCCCTGGGCGTGACCCTACCAGCAAAGATGTAGACAGGCGCTTTCGCAGCAGAAAAGACAACAATCGCAATCAAATCAACTTCCTAACCATAAATTCACGCGCCGGTTCAAAAAGAAG
>QHYZ01000027.1 GCA_003225295.1 Acidobacteriota bacterium
AAGACCTTCGAAATCTTTCTATGTCCTGGGTCGATCCCCACCAACTCTCGCTTGAGACGGGCAGTCTGACCAAGACCTTTGCCGTACCGTTGCGGGCTAACTCCCGGTAAGTCGTGCCTAAGACGATGGAGGTACCGCAATCGTGCTGTACGCCATGCGGGTCAAAGCGGCGGCGGCGAGGCATAGGGTATGCGCATCCCGGGGCACTTCAGGGAGGAGTAAGCGAGCCTTAAACAGTTAAAATAGTGCGTGCAACTCGAGACCTAGGGGTGTATTTCATCCATCATGGAGTACGAACAAATAAATATCTATCTCTCGAAACCGCAAAAAGCGGCGTTGGAAAAGATTGCCAAGGGAACAGGTATTTCTGTTGCTGAACTCGTGCGACGAATCGTAGATAAGGAACTCCACCTTGGGCAAAAACAAAAAGGGTGAACCACTAATCGCAGTCGCCGGGGCTGGCTGTGGAAGAACACCACGCCTAACTAGGGTTTGGTCGCTCCTCGCCATCGCCCGCAGATCTTGCTGAAGGACTTTTGTCCGGTTGGCAGGTCTGAAACTTGTCATAGCTGTTGATAGATAATGTCTATATATGTAGACTACTTCGATGAAGATTCCTCGAATATCCCCCCAGACGCTTCGCGTGCTTGAACGGTTCGCCGAACGCCCGACCGCTTGGTGCTATGGTTATGAATTGAGCCGCGAAACGGGACTGAAGTCCGGCACGCTCTATCCGATTCTCATGCGCCTGGCCAAGTTCTCCTTGCTCGAAACCAAGTGGGTAACCACCGAGGACGGTGTCCCTCCGCGCCACACCTACCGCCTTACTCCAAAAGGGATTGAGCTGGTTCGCAGCTCCCTCGTTGCAGCTCCCGCCGCGGCAAAAGGCCGCCGGCCCGCTTTCAGCGGAGGCCGCGCATGATGCCCCTCGCCTATCCCCGCCGCGTGGCCGCTCTCCTCTTGCGCTTCGCGATTTGGATCGCGCCGCACGACACCCTCGACTGGGGCCACGGCATGCTCAGTGAGCTAAATCACGTGCACGGGAGTTGGGCGGCCCTCATTTGGGCCATGGGCGGCGCGGGAGTTCTCGCCAAGCACGCCGTTCTCGCCGTTGTCCTTCCGGGCAGCAATCGCCGCACCGCTTCTTCCGCAGGAGAACTTTTTGCCAAAGAGGGTCCCATGCGCAAAACCACTCTCGCCGCCATCGTTGCATGCACTGTGGCGTCTCTCCTGTTTTTCCTAGCCCCAGTATTCCGCCAGGCCTTCCATGTTTCCCTCGCGCAGTGGCATGACGTCCTCCATATCCGTCGGACGCTGGGTTACCAAGAGTCAGATCCAGAACTAGGAGATCTCGCGAGGAAGGCCGAACAAAATCATGACGCAGAGGGGCTGGCCTTTGCCGCCATACGCTACTGTGACGAATCCGAAAGCGCGCGGCTGGCAGACGAAGCCGTTCATCTCGACCCGAAACTGTCCTGGATTTACGCCGTCATTGCCGTGCAGCACTCATCGCTTTCCGAGATCGACCGCTGGGTCCCTGAGCTTGAGAAATGGGATCCTCAGAACGCACTTCCGCATTTCATCGTGGCTGAGAAGATTGACATCGATCAAGTGGTTCGCGAGAAGATTCCACATCGCGTGGAGGAACAACCACCCGCCTGGCAAAACGCCCTAGCGGCGGCATTTGGCTCCCCGAGGCTCGATAACTATCACGATCGGCTTAAGGAGCTTGATCGGCGAGTTCTGCTTCGTTACGGCCTCAACGACCCCTATCGAGTCATAGGCGAGGAACGCTGGTATGGCTTGCCAACCTATGCAGCCTGGGACTCCTCTCGCTATGCAGAATCCATTCTGAAATCCGGCGAGCTACTCGAAGTTCAACGAAACCGGATAGGCGCCGTTGAGAAATATTGGGCCGTGGCCCGATTCGGCCAGATGATGGGTTCCGCAGGTGGATTCATGATGAGGCGAGTTGTTCGGGACGCCTACAAACAACTCGGAAGGTTGTCTGAAAAAGAGAGACACAACGAAGAAGCCGCGTTTTATGCCTCCGTCGCGGCCCAGATTGATAACGCGCAACAAGAAGAAAACATTTCTATCCAGAACAGATTTCGGGGTGGAGATGTATCCCGTTGGAACGCTTTCATAGCGAGGGCTTCCGGGCTGATGATGCTTTTCTCCGGCGGGCTCTTGCTGACTTGCGCACTCACTGTCATCGCAAGAGGCCCATCCCTGCGGTTAAGTCCGCTTCGGCCTGGTCGACTAAACCTCGGGCTTGGCCTGGGCGGAGCGATAGGATCGCTGCTCTCCAGTGCTATGCTCTACGTGAGCTACAGGCCTTACGCTGAAATTCTTCAGCGATTCATCCGCACAGGTGACACCAGCCGGATCCCCGAACTCTCCGAATTTCTTGCGTACGCGCAAATCCCACTTGGCGCCGAGCAGTTCAAACACTTGGGAGATTTCGTGTTCTATTTCTGGGTCGGAGTTACCGTGCTGTGCATTCTCGCTCTTTTGCTCGTCGTCTTGCGCCACTTCCAGCACCGTGAGAGAGCCAACGCCACGATATAGCCCCGGTTCTGTGGCATGCGCTAAATGGGTTATCGGCTTTCTAGTGTCTGATTAACGCCGTACAAGTGGAATCGCTGGCTTCGACAGATGGAGAGCAAGGAGAAGGCCCGAACTCGCTTTGAAAGCGCTGGCCGTTCATCTGGGCAACTGCGTGCCTAGCGCCATCCAGGGATGACCTGGACAGCCGGTCCTTGGCATCTACGCCGCCTCTTTTCTTCCCGCGAGAAAATATTCCGTGACCTCCGGGCGCAAAAGAAAATATGAAAGTATGGCAAGCAGCACGCTGTGCATTACCAGCTCCTCAAGAGAGTGAAAGCCGCTCAGGATAACGTGAAACGTGAGCCAAGCCAGCGAAAGCCAGCGCGCCCAGTTGTTACCCCGGAGCATAAACGTTCCACAGACAATCGCCACCAGACGAAGGAGGACCACCCACACGACGTCAGATTGAAACGGATGTAGTGCCCTGAACTCAGTCAGGTGGTAAGCAAGCCCGACTACACCCGCTGCCACGAAGAGCCAACTGATGATGGTTACCGAGGGTGGACGTTTTTTCATAACCTGCATGGATTGCCACTCATGGGGATCTAGCCAACGCCTTCCCGATTTGCCAATGGTGTCCGAAAGGATCGACGATTCGCCCTACGCACCAACCAAAGGGCTGGTTATTCACAGACCAGACGACAGTGGCTCCTGCGGCAACGACGCGCTGGAAAGCCACGTCCGGATCGTCATGATCCGCAAAGTCATCCGGACGCTTGGTCAAGTCCGCACATAGTACCGCGCCTCAGGCAAGAGAGCCAGACGCCCGGGTAAGTATTGGCCGCCATCGTGATACATAGTAAAGTTCGTCGAAGCGTTCGCGGATGCGACAAGTGCTTCAGATCTATCCGAAAGCAGAAGGAGAAACCGTATGCCGTCGAAACTTCGCGATTACACGTACATCGGCGTTCTGAGTATGGTCGTGCTCGGTCTGTTTCGCTGCGGCATCGTCAGCGCACAGGATCATTTTACCCACACGCGAGCGAAGCCAGCGACTTTGATGCAGGGCTATGGCGACCTGCATCACCCGGTATCAACCGAAAACGCGCAAGCCCAACAATTCTTTGATCAGGGGTTGCGTCAAATCTACGCTTTCAACCACGACGAAGCGGCGCGCTCCTTTCAGCGTGCCGCAGATCTTGACACCAAATTGGCCATGGCCTATTGGGGAGTGGCCGAGGCCGTAGGACCCAACTACAACGATCCCGCCAGCGACGACCGCTTCGCAGCGGCTCATACGGCCATCCAGAAGGCGGTTGATCTCTCGGGTAGCGCTTCGCCCGCTGAGCAGGCTTACATCAAGGCCATGGCACTGCGTTTTCCGGCCGATCCCAAGGCGGACCGCCGGCAGGCGGCCGAGGCCTATCACGGCGCCATGCGCGAAGTGGTCAAGCAGTTTCCTGACGACCTCGACGCGGCTACGCTGTTCGCCGAATCCGGCATGAACCTTCATCCCTGGGGTTTGTGGATGGTGGATGGTACTGCGCGGGAGGGCACTGAAGAAATCGTCGCGACCCTCGAATCGGTGATCAAACGGGATCCCAACCATTTAGGCGCGATCCACTACTACATTCACTCGGTGGAAGCCTCGAAGTCTCCGGAGCGGGCCCTGGCTGGGGCCAACCGGCTGGCCGCCATGGCGCCAGCGGCGGGACACATCGTCCACATGCCGGCTCATGTCTACATCCGCACGGGCGACTACGCAGCGGCGGTTAAAACCAACCAGGACGCGGCCGCAGTCGACCGGGCCTACATCAAGGCGAGTGGCGCGCAGGGCATCTACCCCCTGATGTACTACAGTCACAATCTGCACTTCATCGCCATGTGTGCAGCCATGAATGGCGACTACGCTGAAGCCAACAAAAATGCCGGCCTGCTGGCAGGTCACGTGGCGCCCCATGTCAAGGACATGCCGCCGCTGGAAGGCTTCATGACTATCCCCATCGCGGTGGATGTGCGCTTCCACAAGTGGGACGAAGTCCTCAAGATGCCCAGGCCCGATCCGGAAATGAAGATCATGACCGTGTTCTGGCATTTCGCGCGCGGCATGGCCCTGGCGGCTAAAGGAAAGGTGAATGAAGCCGAGGCGGAGTATCAGGTCGTGTCGGACGCGGAAAAGAATACGCCGGAGGACGTGGTCTTTGCCATGCCAGTAGACAACAAGGCAAGAGACGTCCTGAAGATCGCAAGAGACGTGTTGGGTGCGAAAATTGCCTTGGCGAAGAAAGACAACGCGAGCGCCATCGCTCTACTGCAAAGCGCTGTGGCCGTCCAGGACACTCTCAAATATTCCGAGCCGGAGGACTGGTTTTTCCCGGTGCGCGAGTCACTCGGTGCGGCCCTTCTGATAAACGGGGACAATGCGGGCGCGGAAAAAGTTTTCCGCGAAGACTTAGACCACCACCCCCGCAACCCGCGTTCGTTGTTCGGGTTGCAGCAGGCGCTCAAGGCACAGAAGCGGGACTACGACGCCGGCTTCGTCGAGAAGCAGTTCCAGGCATCGTGGAAGGGCGGGAACACTCAACTCAAAGTAGCGGACCTTTAATTTCGCCCGCAACACGGCAGGGGCTGGCGCATCCATCCCGGCACGATTGTCCGAACTCTGAGCAAAGCTTGTTGCGGCGCTGTCCGGTCGGTCGTTCGCAGCTTATAATTCGCTCTACGATGTACCTGGCTTCGGGCAGTGCCGGCAGTGCTGGGGTCTGCGCTTTGATCGCCGCAACCCTGCGGTGGTGGCCGCGTCTCACCCGCAACGAGAGGGAGCGCCCACCCTGCTTTGGACGCAACTTACGAACTTCAATGATTCGGCCGAAACCCCCACGCTGTCGCGCGACGGCAAGCTGGTGGCATTTCCGCGCGGCCCAGGCAGTTTCGGTTCTTGCTGCGAACACGGGCCAGGTCTGGATCAAATCTGTGCCGGACGGCGAACCCTTGTAACTCACGAAGACCGCCTTTAGAAAACAGACGATCAATTTCTCCCAGGACGGCAGCCGGGTGTACTTCGGAATCTACCGCAGATAGCTGTCCGGTTTCGCGACGACTTCTTCCCGCAAGCGGACAATCGGGGGTCGCGTTCCAGCACTCTGTAAACCACTAAGTCTTGCTAGCATAGGCAGTTAAGAGAGAGCAAGATCGGAAGAAGATGTGCCCTTAGCTCACCGGAATTCAGGGGATCTGGCCATGCAAACGCTCTGGCAGGACCTACGGTACGGGGTTCGCCTGCTGAAGAAGAATCCCGGATTCACGGTCGTCGCGGTGTTGACGCTGGCCGTGGCCATTGGCGCAAACGCGGTGGTTTTTAGTGCATTGAATGGGTTGATCCTGCGCCCCTTGAATGTGCCTCACGCGGAGAGCCTCTACCTTACCCAGCGCGGGAGGGATAAGGCCCTGAATCAGTCGTATCCCGATTATCTTGATCTGCGCGATCGCAACCGCAGCTTTGATGGCCTGGTGGCCTATAACATTTCTCAGGCAGGGCTGGACACCGGCAAAAATCCGTCCCGCGCCTGGGTCTATGAAGTGAGCTCGAACTACTTCGATGTATTAGAAATTCAGCCGTACCTCGGGCGCGTCATCCACGCCTCCGATGAGCACGGACCGAACGGTGCTCCGTATATCGTGCTCACCTACGCCTACTGGCATAGCCATTTTCAGGATGACCGCGACGTGGTGGGCCGCTCTGTCCAACTCAACAAGCATCCTTTTACGATCGTCGGCGTGACGCCTCCCTGGTTCCGCGGTAGTGTTTTGATTTTCTCGCCTGATTTCTTTGTGCCGATCGTTAACCAGGAACAGGTGGAGGGCTGGAGCGGCCTGAGTGATCGCGGAGACCGTTGGGTCGGTTCTGTAATGGGACGTCTGAAGCCGGGCGTCACTCCTCGACAGGCTATCGCCGATCTGAACTCGATTGGTTCTTATCTGGAAAAGACGTATCCGAAAGACGATGCCCAAATGAGCTTTACCTTGGCGCGTGAAGGTCTTCCTGGTGACGTCTTTGGCGGTGCGCTAGAGGCATTCCTTACCGGGCTGATGCTGCTGGCGGGGTTGATTCTCCTGGCTGCCTGCGCCAACCTGGGCAGCCTGTTTGCCGCGCGCGCCGCTGACCGCTCCCGTGAAGTTGCTCTGCGCCTCGCGCTGGGCGCGGGCCGCATACGCATTCTGCGGCAACTATTTACCGAAGCTGTGCTGATTTCACTGATGGGAGGCGCTGCCGGACTTTGGGGCAGCGTAGTGCTGTTGCACTGGCTCAGCGCGTGGCGGCCATTTCCCCAATATCCCGTAAGTATGCCGGTGAATCCGGACGAAAGTGTCTATGCAATTGCTTTCCTGTTGAGTTTAGCGAGCGGGCTGCTGTTTGGCGCGGTCCCGGTGAAGCAGGTACTTCGCACTGATGCCTATCAGATCATCAAGTCGGGAACAACCGGCACGCTGGGACGCCGGCTTACCACCCGAGACCTATTGCTTGGCATGCAAGTTGCCATCTGCGCGGTGCTGGTCACTTCTTCGATCGTGGCCGTGCGTGGACTGATACGCTCGCTGCACAGCGATTTCGGCTTCGCGCCGCGCAACGCCATGCTGGTCGAAACAGATTTGAATATGGCCGGTTACCGAGGTGATGCCGTGCCGGCAATGCAAAAGCGCATGATCGACGCGATGACAGCGATTCCGGAAGTAACCGCCGCGGCTTTGGTCAGCGTTCCGCCACTACACCCGGCTTGCTGTAATGACTCGAATGTCTTCACCGACGAAGCCACAGATCTGAGGCCATCAAATGCCGCTGCTGATGCCATAACGTTCAGCATCTCTCCCGAATACCTCCGTGCGGCCGGCACGACTCTGTTGGCGGGCAGAGACCTCACGTGGCATGACGACAAAAATGCGCCGCGTGTGGCGGTGATCAACCGGGAGTTGGCCCGTAGGATTTTTGGCTCCGTAACCAACGCGATGGGCCGATACTACAAGTTGCCTGACGGAAAACGCATCCAAGTGGTGGGCATGGTAGAAGACGGAAAGTATTCTCCGAATCTCACCGACCCCCTGCCGCCAGCGATGTTTCTCCCCATCCTGCAGTCTCCCTCCACGGAAACCTATGTGGTCGTGCGCTCGAGCGGCAACCCCCAGCACCTCGCGGCGGCCATAAGAACCAAACTGCGGGACCTGGACTCAGGGCTGTCTTCTTTCATCCAAACGTGGAACCAAGCAATGGACGGAGCTCTGTTTGCTTCGCGGATGGCGGCGCTGTCACTGGGTGTGCTGGGCGTGATGGGCGCGATGTTGTCTGTAACTGGCATCTTTGGAATGGCTGCGTATTCGGTCAGCAAGCGGCTGCGGGAGTTGGGGATTCGTATGGCCCTTGGGGCGCAGCGCAGGGAAGTGTTACAGGCAGCGTTGGGACGGGCATTCAAATTGCTGGCTTATGGTTCCGCAGCGGGATTGCTCCTGGGAATTTTGGCGAGCCGGGTGCTGGCATTCATCGTGTATCAGGCAACTCCCCGCGACCCGCTGGTATTGGCTGGTACTGTTCTAGCGATGTCGTTGCTGGGACTACTAGCTACGTGGATTCCGGCGCAACGCGCGCTTTCGATCGATCCTATGATCCTGCTGCGCGAGGAGTGAACTACCGCGGCGCAGGTTGGAATAGGCTGTTCGACTCGTCCGTGTTCTCGGCGGTTGGTCGGCTGCTCTTATCTTGCATAACGGGCCGTGTTCGACTGGCCCGACCCGGCGGAATCCGACGGGCCCGCTAAACAGAAAAATCCCCTTCTAGCTGTGGTCGGCTAGTGCCTGTTCTTCATTCCCACGCGGCGCAGCTGATGCATAGGACGCTATCTGCCAAAGGGGTTGCACTCAGATTTCGGTTTGAGCCACCATGCGATCGCGGATTGTCGGCAATCCTAACCCGAGCGCCGGCCTGCCCTACTGCATTAAGCTCGACGGTGTTGCGTCATGGCGTGGGCAAGCAACACACTTTAGAGAATACCCGTGGGTTTTACCGTCCGCCGTTACATAGCGTCCGACCACGTTGCCTTCCGGGTCGATTCCGTTGCCTTCGCTGGAAATCGCCCGCGGAACGTCGATAGGGATGAACTTGCCATCGCTTAGGACAAAACCGTGTTGGTTTCCATTTTGATCGTTGTAGAAGCCAACGAGGTCTCCTTCGGGGTTCATGCCGGTGATCCAGGTAAAAGTGGAGTCGGGAACGTCGATGGTTTGAAAATTTCCGCCCGACAGCAGAAAACCGTGAAACACGGAGTCGCTGCCGAAGTAGGTACCCACGATCCGGCTACCATCGAGGACCATGGTCGGGAACGTTCCTGCGGCGCCCGGGAAGTCAACCAGGGTGAAGCTGCCATGGCTGAAGAGGTGACCGTGCCCATGCAAGAAATCGCTACCGACGAATTCGACTCCGACCACGTCGCCGGCATTGCTGATGCCGAAGCCCAGCGTGGCGGTATTGGCCGGATCGCTGCTGGGAAAGTCGATGGTCGTATACACGCCTCTGCTCAGCACGTAGGCGTGGGTTCCGCGAGTGTCACCAAACGTTCCCACGATGTCTCCGCGAGAATTGACCCAGGTTACGTCCGTGGAGAACGTTGCGCTGGGCACGTCAACGGGCGTAAATTGCCCGCCGCGCAAAATGAAGCCGTGCTGTCGCCCATCCGCGCTGACATATCGTCCGACGATTTCGCCCGACGGTGTGATTGCCGTGCCTTCGGTATCGTTCGAGCCCGGAAAATCAAAAGACGCGAAACCAACACCGGGCTTACCAGGAAAGTGGGACGTCGTCAGGCATTGGTTGTTCTGGTCCCCCTCCTCGCTGGTGACTCTCGTGGCAAGAAAACCGTGCCTTGCCGGGTTGCCTCGCACGCGATAGAAGCCCGCGACCTGGCCGAGATTGTTGATCCCCCGAGCTCCGGAGTTTTGTGAGTCGGGATAATCAAAAGACAGAAATTGGCAAGACGACGGAGGTCCGGCGAGGGCCATGGCGCCTGAAAGAATGAATCCATGGTTCGGAAAATTTGTCGCGTACTGCCCTACCACTTGCCCCAGATCATTCAGTTTGTAAGCATCCGTAAAATCGCCCGCAGGAAAGTCGAAGTTCTGGAACTGTGCGTTCGGACTGCGTATGAAGCCATGCTCACCGCCAGCCGCATCGTCAAAGAAGCCGGCAATAAAGTTCACTGTATTGATGGAAAGAGCCGCGGTCTGCATGGAAGCTGCCGCGGGATCTTCGAATGAGGTGAATTTGCCGCGTGCGTCCACGAAAGAGATGGAGGTGGTGAGATTCCCGAGGTCGTAATCCCCGACGCTGATTCCCTGCGAATTGATGCTGGTGAACTCAGAATCCACCGCTCCGGGAAAGTCCGCCGTGGTGTAGGAGCCGGCAGGGCTGCGCGAAAATCCATGAAAGGCTCCGCCCGGCGCTTGGTATAGCCCAACGATGGTACCCGCATCGTTGATGTCAAAGGCGATCGTAAGAATAGAGCCTGGCGGATCGACGGTCACAAACGATCCGTCTGCCTGCCGGAGATAGCCGTGGACGACTCCGGCGCCATCTTGAAACCTTGCCAACAATCTGCCCACGATTGTTGACCCCGCCGGCAACGGTATCCGTGGAACCAGGCGGATCGAAAGCCTGGAATGAATAGTTCAAGATCCGAGGCCGTGCCGTCGTGCTCACGGTCACGTCCTCGGGATTGGTCTGTGCGGCCACATCAATCACGTCGACAGTGTTGGAAAATTGGGATTGCCCTCTAGGGTCTACAGTAAGCTCCTCCAGCCAAATATCCTGGATGCCGACCGCTGAGGCCCGAACCAACGCACCGATTGGCTACCGTTCATTCCCAAATTAAAGTTAGCGACAAATGGCACTGAACCTGGACTCGAGCATAGAGGTCTCCTGTTTGGTACTCACTTGCGGATTCCGTGGGAATCCGGAGTCGGCTTGACCGTTTCAGGGCTTTACCTGACCATGGAATGGAGATTCTTCTAGCACAACAAATGCTGTCCTCGCTGGATTGAAAGCCTTCGTGGAGTGCGTATAGTCCGAGGCAGGGCGCGCCGTTTTTCGCCTGAACCGTCTTGAGGAGGCAGAAAAAAATGCTCGAGAGGCCCTCGTGAGGAAGCCCGCTGTTGCCTTGCCTTACCTTGTGCTGGCGGACGTCCACGGACGCAGGGGGGAGTATGCAAGGCAACTCCAGAACCTGGACGCGTACCTCAAACTTGAGCCTAACGGACCGGCAAGCAAGCAGGTTCGCGGATTTCGCGAAGTCGTTCAACGGATTGTGTTCAAAACGAAAGTCCAGGAATAATTTTGCGGCTAAGAGAGGGCAATGGCGTGGTTAAAGTCAAGGCAAGTCAGAAGATCTTTACGGACACGGAGACTGCCAACCTGACCGGGATCTGCTTGGAGCATCTCCACGGCCTGGCACGCAGGAGGCACCTAGGGTTCATCGCACGCGCGGCTGAAGTGGCGGGCATGCAACCGGATCGGTGGCTGTTCACGTTGTCGGACCTGATGGTTCTGCTCATGTTGCATCCGCGCTGCGAGCACTAAGCTGGTGGCCGACGCCGCCGATTTCGGGCGGATCACGGGTAACTCTTCAGCGTTTCCTCATTGGCCACTGGCCAGCTGCGGTGTTTGTTCGCTGATCTTCCCCGAGTAAATGATGTATTTGAACGGGTCCGTATTCTGATGCTTTTCCATCAGTTTGAGGTAGACGAGCCGTTTGGCGTTAGCTACGGAAGTGCTGTGCTCGAACCTGCTTCCGGACCATTCCAGCAGCGAGGCGGCCAGCTCGTATTTGCCGTCGGCGGCCAGGCGCTCTACGGTCCTGACGAGCTGTTTTTCCGACAGACCGAGGTAGTCAACGAAGAGTTCTGCGCGGTCGGCCCGGCCGAGATGTTCGAGGCCTTCGAGGTCCGGCTGCCAATAGCCGACGTTCTGTTGGTATAGGCGATCAATGACGTGTTCGCGCAAGATAAAGTACGGCTGATACACGTCAGGCTGGCCACCGAGCAAACTCGGAGGAATCAAGTTCGCCTGGTGAATGGCGGCACGTTCATCGCCGCGGCGGACCGCAGTCAATACCTGCTCGCGCAGCCACACCAGGTCTATTTTGAGCTGCGCCAGCATCGTGGCGGAGGCGAAATTACGGGTGAGCGGCTCATGGCCGTGCAGCAGGTGCGGGGGATGCTTTTCAACAACAACGTCAATGGCATCGAGCAGTCCCTGAAAATCGCCTTCCTCCACAAAGGGTGCCCCAAGATACGGCATGATGAAATCACCCACGAACATCACCCCTTGGTCCGGTAGATGGATGAACATAGCGTCGTGAGTTTCTCCTCCATGCACAGGAATTAGCTCAATGCGCGTCCCCCCAATCTTCAAGTCCGTGTGGCCGGCGATGGTCACATCCGGCTTGAAGCTGCCTACGTCGTCGAGACTGAAGCGTTCACCGAAGAATTGCGTACCAAAATTCCCCGGCGCATCGACTTCGCGAGCAATTTCTTCCTGATAGTTGCTCCTGGCATAGAACCGCAGGCGCGGATTCAGGGCGCGGAAATATTTGTGGCCGCCAACGTGGTCCCAGTGGGAGTGCGTAATGAAGACGGTTGTCAGTTCCGGAAGACTGGGCGCGTACGCTCCGAGCGCCTCGTAGGCAACCTTGGCCGCATCCGCTCGTGTACCGGCGTCGATGCCGATCAACTGCCTCCCGTCATCGGAAACCACAAAATAGTACTCCGTGAACTCGAAACCCGAGAGCGCATAGACGCGGCCCGGCACGATCTCGGCAATGCGCCGCGGCGCAAAGGCATGCCCCGAAGCGAGGTCTTCCGAAAAAGGAGTGACCAGCGTAACCGGCCTGTCAAAACCCTGGTAGCCGCTCCGCCGCAGATAGCCCTGTGCCTGGGCCTGTTCCCCGTCAGCAAGAGCCAGCTTTCCGAGGTGGTAATAGACTTCCCGCAACCAACCCGCATGAGGCGCTTTGTCAGCGTTTTTCAGGCACCAGGCTAACTCATCCTGCGCTGCCGTTCTCTGACCGAAAAAGTTTGGAAGTTCGGTATGGACAATGCCGGCAATCCAGTTCACAACGAAGACTCGCCCTCCGGAAAGCTGCTTGGCTTGATCCAGGATGGCCAGGGTGTCTTTCACGTAGCCGATGCGGTGCCACAACGAGACGGTGGATGCGTGTTGGGCTCGCAACAATCCGATGGCGCTCAGATACAGAGCCTTTTAAGCGTCCGTCAACTGGGGACCGAATTCCTTCAGTCGCGCCGAGAAGAACTCCGCACCCTCACCCTGCAGGTTGGCGTTCGAGTACTGCGCCATGAGCAGAAACAGCAACTGTGGATCTTGCGGTGGCCCGACGCGGTTTACAGCCTTCAGGTATTGGAGCTCCGGGCCACGTGAGGCGGAGGACGACTCAACTCCGCTGCTTTCCGAGGATGGCGCTCCTCGCAGCGTGGCCAGGGAAACCGCCAGGAGTAGCACAGCGCAGAAATAAATTGGAATTTTCATCACCGACTCCTTTCGCTGGCTAGTTAGATGTATATACATCTTTATGGTTACGAACAATTACGCCCGCATCCCGGCTTCCGTCATTCGAGATACCGTCTCTTTCATATTCTTCCAGCCGGTATCCCCGAGTTCCTTTCGCAGCCTCCGTTCCGCCTGCTCCCAGTGCCGTTGAGCCATGGCCATCTGTCGGCTGCCTGCCCCCGTCATGCGGAACAGGCGTTCCCGTCGGTCCTTTCCACGCCTCGAGTGAACCCAGCCCTGTTTTCGCAGTAGCCCCAATGTTCGCGTCAGCGTCGTGCTATCCATGGCAAAGCCGGCGCTTAGCCGCTTTTGATTAGCCTCTCCCACGGCGGCCAGTGCGGTGAGCAGACCGAATTGCGTGATCTCCAGACCTGCCCTTCTCAGTTCCTGGTCGTAAATCCGCGTTACCACCCGGCTGAGGCGGCGAAGGTTCTGACACGCGCATGGCAACACAAAAAGTGCATCGCCAGGCTGCTCTGCAAAAGCTGGGCTTTTCATATTGTATGTATATACATCTATTGTGCCAGCGTGTCAAACAAGGGTTTTCGCTCGGTCAGTGAACTTGAAATTTACCTTCGAGAACGCCAATGACGCGTAATGGCCGATTCCTGACCGCCAGCGATGGTCTGAAAGCCGGGCCTCTCTCTGAAGCACGAGAGAGGCCCTTGAACCGTCTCTCGATTCACGCGGCGCGTAGACCCGTGTATTCCTTCAAGGGCAGTCATTCGTACCTCAGTGCGACCATCGGATCGGCACCGAGCGCGCGCCACGCCGGCACGACACTGGCCAATAACGCCACGATCATAAAAAGCAGGGCGATGGTGACAAATGTCGCCGGGTCATTAGCGCTGACGTGGAAGAGCAGATTATTCATTAACCTGGTGAGAGCGCATGCTGCGCCGAGGCCGATCCCCGTGCCAGCTAGCGCCAGCCCGAGCCCCTGGCTCAGCAGAAGCAGCAGGATATCGCCCGGCTGAGCTCCCAATGCTCGCCGGATGCCGACTTCTTGCGTCCGTTGCGCTACCGAATGGGCGACGACTCCATACAATCCAACGACAGCAAGCAGCAGGGCCACCGCCGCGAACGAACCCAAAAGTAGCGTCGTCAGGCGTCGCTGTCCCAGGGTTGCCTCGAGCACCTCGTCCATCGTTCGGACATCCGAGACGGGCTGATCCTGGTCAATGGCCAGCACCTGGCTGCGGACAGCGTTGACGAAGAGTTCTGGGTCACCCTGAGTGCGCACGACCAGGTAGGCCGTTTGCGGGGGATGCACCACAGTAGGAACATAGAACTCCGGCACGGGATCGGTGGCCAGACCTTCCTCGTGCACATCTGCCACGATGCCGACGATCTCCACCCAGCCAGTTTTGTCTAGGCCCTCGCGTAGGTGCTGTCCGACGGGGTCCTGACCGCGCGGATAGGCCGGCCAGAATCGTTGGGCGAAGCTCTCGTTGATAATGACTACTGGCAGGGCAGCCGGGCTGTTATCACGCGCTGTAAACTCACGGCCTCGCCGCAAGGGAATCCCCAGCGAGCAAAAAGTACCGGGCGTAATGCTCTCGAATCGAGCCGCGCCATCCACGACGGGCTGGCCTTCCACCGAGACATTCGTTCCCAGCCAACCTTTGGTGGTCGGCAGAGACAATGCCACCGCGGCGTTCTGCACGCCGGGCACGGACGCCAAGCGCTCGAGGAGGTCGCCAAAAAATGTGTTTCTCTTTTGACCTGTGTCATAGCGCGCCGGCGGCAAAGTGATTTTCATTGTCAATAAATTTGCAGAGTGAAATCCCGGGTCGACACTGCGCAGGCGAGCAAAGCTCTTGATCAGCAGCATCGCCCCGATGAGTAGCACGATAGACAAGGAAATCTGTCCAACAACCAATATTCCACGCGCATGGATGCCCAGTATTCTTGGCCGCGCCGACGATCCGCCCCCGGCGCCCGCACCGCTTTCTCGTAATTCTGCTGTGAGATCTCGGCGCAACACCTGCAGTGATGGGAACAGTCCAAACAAGATTCCGGTGGCGATGGAAAGAACCACGGCGTACCCCAGCACCATGCTGTCCGGACGGATCTCTCCCACACGCGGCAGTTGGAGCGCGGTAAGATGCCTCACCGCATATAGAGCATACTTCGCCAGCAACCACCCCATAGAACCGCCCGCAACCGCCAGCATCAAGCTTTCGACCAATAGTTGACGGACCAGCCGGTCACCGGCAGCTCCCAGTGCCGCGCGCACGGCAAACTCGCGGAGACGGGAGTTCGCCTGCGCCAGCAGCAGACCCGCGACATTGGCGCAGGCGATTAACAAAACGAAGCCTACCGCGCCAAACAGCATCCAAAGCGTTGGGCGTACATTGGCTACAAACTGATCTTTCAGTGACGCGACTTCGATCGACACTCCTGGTCCGGCATCCAACCTGTCGGGGTTGGCCAGCACATATTGCCGGTTCAGCACGTCTAGCTCAGCCTGCGCCTGCTGGAGACTCACTTGTGGCTGCAATCTTGCAAATCCATTCAGAATCGTGACGTGGGGCCGCGCACCAGGTGGGATAACGGACCACTCCGCGGGCCTAGCCATCCATATGTCGGTACCGACAAACGGAAACGCAAAGTTGTCAGGTAGGACGCCAATAATTATGTGCGGTGTGGCATTGAGTGTGGCAGTCTTGCCGACCACTTGTGGATCGCCTTGAAAGACGCGCCTCCACAAGCGGCCACTAATCATGGCCACCGGAGGCGCACCGGGCGCGTCCTCTTCCTCAAGAAAGCTGCGGCCTAACCGTGGCTTCACGTTCAAGATGTCCAGAAAGTTTGCCGATACGCGCGCCCCCACGAGCGCTTCCGGTTCGCGCCGACCGGAGAGCGATATGTTTTCGGGGAGTTTCAGAAACGCTCCGATCGCGCTGAAGGCTTTGGACGAGGCCCTCATTTCGTCCACTCGCTTCAGCGTGAATGAACCATCGCGCTTGTTCTGATGGAAGTCCTTTAGCGATAAGCTCACCAAGCGGTCCGGATCGCGGTATTCGAGCGGCTTCAACAACACGGCGCGGATCAAAGTGAACATCGCAGTGTTGCCCCCGATACCGATGGCCAATGTCAGCACAACCGTCAGGGTGAACGTTGGCCTCTTCGGCAGGATGCGCAGACCGTAACGGACGTCCGTTGCCAAGTCCTCCATGGAAGGCCAGCGCCAGACCTCGCGGCTGTCCTCCTCAATCAGCGCTACATTTCCAAACTCGCGGCGCGCAGCGGCAGCAGCTTCTTTCCTGGACATGCCGGTGGCAAGGAGTTCCTCGATCTTTTCTTGGAGGTGTTCCCGAATCTCTTCGGACAGCTCGGCGTAGACCCTTCGGCGCTTAAACAATCCTCCCAACCAGCTCACGATTCACCCGGCGCCAGTACCCCTGTAATTCCTTCGAGCATGTTTTCAAAACGCGACACCTCATGCTCCCCATGTTTTGCTCCCTTGGCCGTCAGCTGGTAAGTACGATGGGTGGACGAAATGCTCCACTCGGCTTTCACCACCTCTTCCTTTAGAAGCCGCTGGAGAACCGGATAGAGGGAACCTTCTTCAATAATCTGGAGTACATCGTTGGACGTTCCGCTCATGTGCTGCGCGAGGGCATAGCCATCGGGAGGTTGCCGCTTAAGCGTTCGGAGAATCATCATCTCCCATGCGCCGGGAAAAAAGTCTCGTTGCTCACGGTTTTTCATGGACGGGAAGTGCGCCTCGACGGCAACTCAGCTAATATCGGTCTAGGCCTAGAGCAAAATAGTATAAAGGGGCCCGCTGGAAGTCAAGAGACAAAAAAGAAGGGGCCCGCGCTCTAGATCACTTTCGGATGCTTAAACCGGTGATGTTGCCGCTCTGCCTTCGCTTACGTTGAGCGATTTTCATGAGGTTTCGCGGGCCGTGAGCCCCTAAGTGACAGACATGGGTATAAAATGCAAAGGCACGCCCACACCGGTTGAAATCACAGAGTGCGAGAGGTTTTCTAACTACATTTAGGCTCCAACCAGCTAAGAAGATTGCGCTTATCTAAGAACAAGCCCCTCTCGCTTAGCACCCACAACCGGTCGGTCTGGTAGGGAGTAGGCGGTGTGCACGGCGTGAGGACAGGCCGGGAGAAACATAAGTTGGTCAGGCTGATCTCTATCCGCCGTTTTGAGGTACCTGTGCGCGTGAACATCCATCGCGACGGTTACGTCATATCGCTGACCTCTCGGTCCCTCCATGTAAAACGCGCAGATCCCATTCTCGATCCGTGAAACTGCGTCTTCATGTGTTAGCGTCCAATGACTTCCATCTAAGTTGACACCACAAATCGCGTTGATGCGCTCATGGGCGTTGGGTCGGTCAGTCTTAACGATGCGCCGGATACGGAAGTATTGAGCCATCTGTGTTCTCTAGCCTCCTCATTGTCGAACGACCGGTGGATATCGGTTCGTTTCCGAGGCCGAGCCTGTATCAACCGCAAAGGAAGGGCAATCCGGTAAAATCTGTATTTTCGGCTAGGGGCTGGTACTATATCCCGGCCAGGTGAGAGAGTTTTCTTATTGACCTACTCCTGAGCGCAAGCTCCGCCCCTTGAGGGCGGGCTGTTGTCCGCGATCTTCCTCGCTCCGGCGATCACCACCAACCGCCGCGCACCTAACTAAGTTCTATCTCGCCTTCACCAGGATTCCAGGATTGAGCAAGACGACCTGTTAGTTCTGGAGAAGTGGATTGACGAATTATGGAGCCAAGAAGAGAAGCGCTCCGACAAGGATGCCGGGCCCGAGCACTGCCGGCAGATCATCGGCATGAGCAAGTTAGTAGCGGATGGCACCTTCTAACGGTGAAGACTTCAGGCGCTCATTGCTGGAAGGCTGTAAAACATTTTCGGCCCAATCCGAAATGCAGTATCCGGCACCCCACGAATCCTTCGCCAGTGGCACGGCCACTTCGTACTTTGCGACACCGTTGATCTCGTACGTTCGCCTGATAAGGCCGTCTTCGTTCGTGTCGCGATTGTACACCAGGTCTCTGACTTCGAATTTCTTGGTCATTAAACCTCTCAATCCTCTTTTGAGCAGGCCTCCAGTAACTAGGCGCGTTTCCCGCCCTTCTTTGCTTCGCTTCCTCAACCCGAACGGACTTCGATTTGACAGGTTGCTTCGATTCCGTCATTACGCCTTATTAAATAACCTACCAGGACCGATTGAGTCGTCAAGCCGTAGAAGACTGTAATTGCAGCTCAGGTGATTCCCTGATCGCTTCTACGACAATTTCCGCCACAGTGCTCAAAATTGAACAGCTTCATCGACACGTTTTAACCGACGCTGTCCCTGTAAGAATCAGGGACGTGAAACCCAGCCAGTCCGGATGATGTTGGCGCGAGTAAATTATGAACCGTACTGGCGCGTGGAGCAGACTCGAACAGAAGCTTTTTGATGGCAGAATTGAGAAGCGCGTCCCTGCGTCAGTTCCCGTCTACCTCGCAAGCTTGAAAGAACCCCGCTCCGGTGAACAAACCACCACGGAAAACATCAGTCCCCACGGTGCTCGCACGATCAGCAAGCGGTTGTGGCGGGCTGGTGAAACGGCGCTTGTTGCCCCCTTGACGGGTGAGTTTCCGCAAGTAGGAAGAGTGGTTTATTGTGAACAAAGAACGGAGGGTCGTTTTTGTCTAGGTTTAGAATTCCTAGCTCGCTCGGTCAACTGGGGGAATGATTCTCGGACTTAGGAACCGCGCAAGAATAATAGCTCATTGTTTATATGAACTCATACATTTGTTCATTGTTCCAGAAATCGAATCAGCACACCCAGTAGACACCGAAGTCCAATCGTGAAGGGCTAGATTCATCTTACCTATCGCGATGCCCCTCCTTGTGGTTATGTTATAATTCCTAGAGAAAGGAGCCGCGAGTCGGAATTCTAACATAATGCGACCCATCACTTTTAACCCTGCAGTCCTCCGTCGCTACCTGCTCCGCCACCAGATTGCCGAGCTGCCCCAACTCAAGCGTGTCCTCGGCACCTCGGTCGATCTCACCGTCTTCCGCAAGTTGCAGCACCTCGGTTATCTCACCAGCTACAGCCATCGCGGACGCTTCTACACGCTTCAGGAAATCGCGCGCTTTGATGCTCGTGGGCTGTGGTCTCACGAAAGCGTCTGGTTCTCTCGTTACGGCTCTCTGGTAGACACCGTGGAAG
>QHYZ01000028.1 GCA_003225295.1 Acidobacteriota bacterium
CTAATTCGATGTTCCGCAAGGATTCAGTCGTCGCGCCCGCTAGGGCCGTCGTCTCCGTCACGATACGCTTTTGGACGATCTTCACTCTGCGGCTCAGGAGAGAACTAAGGCTGCCGAGCAGCGGAACAGTCAACAAATAAGCGGGAGCGATCGACCAGTGAACTTTGGCGGCGTAGATCGTAACGAACGCCAGGCCGATCAGAGTCGTGAACACCATGTTCACCAGCAGTGCGATGAACTTCTCGACATCGCTTCGTACCCGCTGCAACTTCCCTAGAGTTTCGCCGCTGCGCTGATCCTCAAACAACGTGTACGGTAGATCCAGAGAATGTCGAACGCCATCGGTGTAGATGCGTGCGCCAACCTTCTGCGTGATTACATTGACGAAATAATCCTGGAAATTCTTGGCGGTGCGCGAGACCAGAGCCACGCCAACCGCCGCAGCGAGCAGCAGTCCTACACCTCGAATGAATTGCGGGCTCGAATACTCGCGATAGCGAGTCGCGTAGGAGTCGATGATGTGCCGGAAAATGAGCGGATCCAGCAGCGAAAAAATCTGATTGATCGCCGCCAGGACAAGAGCGACGACAGCGAGCTTCCACAAATCCTTAAGGTACCGGTAGAGAGTAGCCATCTGTCCGAAGCCGCCGTCCCGCGTACCACGTTGGATGATTTATCCCGGGAACCGTTACTCTAGCGTCGCTTCCAGGCCCAAAACACCGCTGCTACATATGCTAGATTCTTAGCTGCGCATTCATGAACAGAACCACTTCAACAAATTTCGCGTATACCGAGGCAATGTAACGCATTGTTACTTCGCTGTTCGGAAGTCGTTGGGATTTCAAGGGCGAAGCCCTTGGCTAGGTACTTATTCACAGACTGCAAGGATTTGATAACCGACCCGAACACCACTGTCCCCTATCCCTATGCGAGCGCGTATTTGAAATTTCACTTCCTGCAGCGTTCACAGCTGCACTCCTCAACAATCAGCCGATGGGTTTTATAGCCCGGCAGTGCCGGTGCACGATGCGCAGTTGCATGGCCTCCGACCACACCAGCGGTTTCGCCTGGTTGGCGTCGGCCTGAGCAACTTTTGCGACCCTGAGGAAAGGACCGCTGGGTCTGACGAACTCGGGCGCGAGCCCAAAGAATTGGCTGAGTGCCGTTGGCCCGCTCTGCCGGGTGCCCGAAGGACTGTAAACAGCCAGCGCAGTGTTTACCGCCTCCATAACGACACCGTTTCCTACGCAGAGCCCCTGGTCGGGCGGCTCAAGGCTAAACTGCGTATTTGTGTAGTTGCCTGTGCCAGCGAACCGCTGGTCATAGTGCGTAAGGCCTGGAAAGCCGGAGAATCCTGGATCCGGATTGACAACGGCTTGGGGACTGGGCATCGGGGGAGCAAGCGGCACAAGCGGAACCGCCGGCCCACTCGTCATTGCGGGGCGGACGTCAGCGGTATTGTGGCCTGGGTGGTAGGGTTGGACTTCCAGGCCAACCTCGGTCGGACTCACGCCTGCCTGTCCACTTAGTGTTTCAACACCGCGGAGGGTTAAATGTTGGTTGGACTGGGGCGCTTGGCCAAGCAAAGTTGCACCTGTCAGCAGAGAGAAAAACACTAACGCGAAAACTTTCTTCGTTGTCAGTGGATTTCTACTAAGACGTTTTGTTTCTTGGACTTGGAAGACGTGAGGAATTCCAAATTGACTCATGTTCCGTTCCTTTCGCGCTATATTAGGGGTGTGCTCAACGAGTGATTTGCTCACTGCAGTTGCTCCTTAGGCTTCACTGGAGGGGAGCTCGCGCACGCGCACTCTCTGCCGTCTTGTATATTGCTTCCCAAAATCCTTGTGGTAGGCCCAGTTGACAGCGAATTTGCGCCTGGTTTAGGTCGGGGACGCCCACGCGCCAGCCCCGCGAACTTGCGGAAGCTGCGCACGAAAATGAATGCAACTGCTGTGAGAATCAATCAGGTGAATTCTGGAATCGAACGTAACGGCAATACCGTAGTACTAAGACTTGTACCGTTGAAGATTTCCAATCTAGCCGAGTCGGATCTTTAAGTCAGGAATTATCTTGGCGCATAATCTTGGCAGCGAGTCGTCCGCTACTCGACCAAGTCACTTCAATCAACACGTTAAGGATAGGAAACTCAATAGCGTAAAATTCGTGCTCCAATTCCCAAATTCCCTAAATGATGGGTACGCAGGTCGTTGCTGATTCAGCAGGTGGGTGGTGCGGAACCGCTTGGAACAATCAACAGGGCAAACGATGAATTGGAAAAGAGCAGCAGGTGTAGTGTGTGTTTGTCTGGGGTTGGCAGCGTTTGCAGTTGTAACGCGGAAAGACTTGCGTGCCGCGGAAGCGGTGGAGGAGAACAGCAAGCCGTTTTTCCCAGTGGCGGTATGGTACAGCGGCGGGAAAGCCCGCGCGCCGATGCTGGAACAGGTGAATGCGGAGTCAGCACGATTGTGGAAAGAGGATCTGCAAAAGATCAAGGGACTGGGATTCAACACCGTAAGGACTTGGGTGGAATGGAATGTGGGCGAGCCGCGCGAGGCGGAGTATCACCTGGAGAATCTGGATTTGCTTTTGCGGCTAGCCGATGAAGTCGGATTGCGAGTGATTGTGCAGGTCTATGTGGATTCCGCACCGGAGTGGGTGGGCGCAAAATATCCAGAAGGACGGTACGCGGCACAGGATGGCCAGGCGATACCGTCGCAAGCGGCGCCAGGATTTTGCTTCGACAACGCCACTGTGCGGAAAGCAGTGTTGGGATTTTTCCAGGAAGTGGCGCGGCATGCGGAAAAGAACGCATCATTTTACGGCTGGGATTTGTGGAGCGAACCGGCAGCATTGAACTGGGCACGGGTCGGATACAAGTCTGAGCCGATGTTCTGTTACTGCCCTGCGAGCATGGACCGGTTCCGGGAATGGCTGAAGAAAAAGTATGGAACGCTGGAAAAATTGAACGCGGCGTGGCACCGGACTTTTACGGACTGGAAGCAGGTGGAGCCGCCGCGGTATGGAACGATTCTTACGTACACGGATTTCATGGATTGGCGTGTCTACTACGGGTACAAATTGGCGGAAGACCTGAAGATGAGGAAGGATGCGGTGAAATCGATCGATCCGGTGCACGTAGCCACGAGCCATGCGCCCAACCCTTCCCCGCTGGTGCGTACGTTGGCCGATCCATACGATCCGACCGACGATTTTCTGATGAAGGACTCGGTGGATTATTTCGGGACGAGTTTTTATCCAAAATTGACGGCGGTGGAACACAACTGGACGCTGAACCGGCGCGCCCTGGCGATGGACTTAACTGCGTCGATAACCGGGGGGCGAGGATTCTACGTCGGGGAATTGCAGAGCGGCTTCGGAGTACATGGAACAACGATCGGATCGGAAGTGACCTCAAGCGATCTGGAGATGTGGACTTGGGGGATGGTATCCCGCGGAGCTCGCGCGATTAATTATTATGCGTTTTATCCGATGAACGCGGGATATGAAAGCGGCGGATACGGGATGATTCAACTGGATGGAACTTTAACGGAGCGGAGCAGACGAACAGGAGAGACGGCGAAGAACATTGCAGCGAATGCGGATTTGCTGTTGCACGCGAAACCGAAGCAGGCGGAAGCCGCAATTGTCTTCAGTCCGCTGGTGCCGCTGCTGGGCGGGTACGGTGAGGAAAACTCGCGGAATGCGATGCACAAGGCGCTGGCCGGATATCACCGAATGTTTTTCGAGAGAAACCTGGCTGTGGAGGTGTTGAGTTCTCGTGAGCTGGCTGGGGAGGACCTGCAGAAATACAAACTGATCGTGCTGCCATATCCGTTGATGATGACGAAGGATGAGGCTGCAGCGCTGAAGACATATGTGAAGAACGGCGGGCATTTGTTTGTGGAGGCGCGACCGGGATGGGTGAATGAGGACGGACATGCCGAGGCAGCCGTACCGGGCTTCGGCTGGACGGAAATGTGCGGGTTGAGGGAGAGTTCGATCGATCCCGCAAAGGAAGTAGCGGTGAGATGGAGCGATGCGGAGTTTACGGGGATGAGCTTCGCGGAACATTTTACTGTTCTGGATGAAAAGGCGCGGGTCTTGGCGAAATTTTCAGATGGAACGCCGGCGGCGGTCGAACATGGACATGGAAAAGGGAGCGTCCTGGTGCTGGGCACATTTGCGGGGCAGGAGAACGAAACCAAGCCCGTGAGAATGCATCCGCTCGGAGGAATTCTGGCGAAATGGGCTGGATTGACCGAACCTGAGTTGAAAGCGCCGGAGTTAGTGGAGCTGCGGGAGATGGAATCGCGGGTGGGGAAATTTGTGTTTTTCTTCAATCACGGAGACAAGGATGCGGAGGTGGAGTTTGCCGAGGAGCTGGAACGGTCAGCGGCCAACGTGCGGGAAATTGTGACCGGGGATAATACGAAGTCTGAAGGAAAACGATTTGCGGTGAAGGCGAAAGTGCCCGCACAGGCGGTGAGGATCTACCGGATCGATTATTGAAGAACGAACAGGAAATCACGGGAGGCAAACAGTGAGCGCAGGCGCGTATCGAGAGCGGATCGGTGGAGTGCTGGGGAAAATATGGGAAACACAGATGGGAAATATCGAGAAGGCGTCTGCGGCGATGGCGGAGACGATCACGAATGGCGGGCTGGTGCACCTGTTCGGAAGCGGACACTCGGTATTGCCGGTGCAGGATATGTTTCCCCGATATGGAGCGTATCCGGGATTTCGTCCGTTGATGGATATGCGGCTGATGTGGACAAACGTGATTGGGAGCGGAGGCGCGAAAGGGTTGTTGTGGCTGGAGCGGAGAGAAGGATACGCGCAGGTGTTGTTTGAGAACGAACCGATTCGCCAGGGCGATGTGATGATGGTGTTTTCCCATGGAGGATTGAACGCCCCGGGGATCGAAGTCTTGATGGAAGCGAAGAAGCGGGGGCTGACGACCGTGGGCGTGACGTCGCTTGACAATTACGGGAAGCGAGAAGCGATGCATTCTTCCGGGAAGAAACTGGCGGACGTAGCGGACATCGTCATCGACAATTGCACGCCGGCGGAGGATGCGTTGGTGTCGATCGAGGGGTGGAAGGCCCCGGTGGCAGCGGGGTCGACAGTGGCGTTCATCACGATTGCGATGTCGATCATCGCGCAGGTGGCGGCGAATCTGGCGGCGAAGGGGCAGACGCCACCCGTGTTTGTGTCGCCGAATGTTCAGGGAATTCCTGCGGACAATACCAACCGGGTCTATGCGGAGTACGAGAAGCGCCTGAAAAGGTAAATTGTGACGGAGACGAGCCGGAGGAGTGCTGTTGGAGTGAGCAGAAGCTGAACGCACCCTCTGCTCTGGCACGTTGCGCGAGATGTGCGGCCGCAGGTAAGAGCAGCGGCAAAGTTCTTTCAATGCGTGCAGAAAACAGGAAGGACAGGGTGAGGGATGTCTCCAACTACGAGGCGCAGTTTCTTAACTTTGGCTAGTGGGAGTGCGGTTGCTCTTTCGCTGGAGACAGCCGATTTGAAAGGCGAACAACTGCCGGGTCAGCCGCCAAGTCAGAATTCCGGTTCGCAAGACAAGAATTTTTCAAATGTGATGGCGATTGCCGCGCATCCCGGTGATGCTTTTTTTGCCATGGGAGCTCCCGTGGCGGTCGCAACCCATTTGGGAGGACAAGGTTCTTTGCTCAGCCTCTCGTTGGGAGAGAAGGGCTCCCCCACGATTCCCACAGAGCAATACGGAGCAATGCAACGGGAGGCAGCGAAAAAAGCGGCGGCCATCATCGGCGCAAAAGCTCTATCTCTTACTTATCCGGATGGAGAAATCCCCATCAATGAAGAGGCAAAATTTACTGTCTGTGATTTGATTCGACAGTACAAGCCATTGACGATAGTGACCCATTGGAAAGGGAGTTGGCACAAGGACCATCGCGCGTGTTACGACATCCTCGATGACGCAATATTCTATGCTGGACTTCCCAGCCTTGTTCGGAAAGAACCAGCCCATGGAGTAACAAGAGTTTTTTATGCCGACAACTGGGAGGATGCAACCGGCTTTACCGCAGATACATATCTGGACATAACTGCCGTTTTCGAAAGTTGGACGAATGCCTGCAGCGCCTTCCCCATGTGGCGTGGGGAAACGGGATTCCGCTACAACGACTACTATGGCAGCCTGGCAATTGCGCGCGGCTGTTTGAGCAATTTTCATCGCGCGGTAGCACTGATGTCTCCCGCGGAACAGCGGGTCCAGCACATTCGCACGCCGTGAAGAAATGCCCAGTCATCTCTCGATGCTCTTCGGAAAACACGGGGCTGTAACCACTTCGAGTGGCGACGGAAAAGGTGAAGGGTGGCGGAAACGATTCGGCGGGGAATGCTGTTCGGCGGAGCGGCAACAGGTATTTTTGTGTTTGGGATTGTGATGGCCGTGCTGGGGACGCTGTTCGGATTGCCGGAGATGCGGGCGCGGCTGCAGATTGACATGGCGCAACAGGGAAACGTGTTTCTGCTGCTGTTTATGGGGATCCTGGTTTCCACACTTGTTGCCGGGCCGGCGATCGATTCGATAGGGAACAAGATAATTCTGGTGGCGTCATCGGCACTGGTGGCGGCAGGCATGGCGGGGCTCGCGTACGCGCATTCGTTTCGTGGGGCCGCGATACCGGCCGTGTTGCTGGGTTTGGGCGGAGGAGGATTGAACACGTCGACGAACGTGCTG
Source organism: Acidobacteriota bacterium (assembly GCA_003225295.1). Taxonomy (GTDB): domain Bacteria; phylum Acidobacteriota; class Terriglobia; order Acidiferrales; family UBA7541; genus Acidiferrum. Next base: position 6,728 of record QHYZ01000028.1, read on the forward strand.
GTGTCTGATTTGTACGGAGAGAAGCGCGGGCCGATGTTGAACTTGCTGGGAATTTTTTATGGAATTGGCGCGCTATGCATTCCCTTGCTGGCCGCAGTGATCGCAGGACATTTCGCGATTGGGCCGCAGTTGCTGACGTGTGCGGGTTTTGCCGGAGCGTGCGCTCTACTGTTTCTCGCGATGCACTTTCCCGCGTCGAGCGCCCCGCAGAGCTTTTCATGGCGCGAGGCGCTGCGGGTGGCCCAGTATCCGGGCGTGCTGGTGCTGGGATTTTTGTTGTTCTGCCAATCGGGAAATGAAGCGAGCATCAGCGGGTGGACGTCGACATACGTGGGCGCGGCGGGACTGGGAGCGCGAACAGCAACACTGATCCTGGCGGGTTACTGGGCGGCGTTGATGGCGGGGAGACTGGCGGTTTCCGGCTTGCTGAAGGTTGTGGGCAAGCTGCAGTTGGTGCTGGCGAGCGGAGTGGGAGCGCTGATAGGAGCAGTGATTCTGTTGACGAACCGCTCGGAAGCTATGCTGGTGGCGGGAGTGCTGGTGATCGGATTGTCGTACGCAGGCGTGTTTCCGACTGCGCTGGCGATTGCCGGGGACACGTATCGGAAGATGGCTGGAACGGTGTTTGGGCTGTTGTTCGCGATTGCGCTGGTAGGAGGGATGTCCTTTCCATGGGCGGTGGGGCAGATTTCGCAGCGATTCGGCGTGCGCATTGGAATGGTGGTGCCGCTGGCAGCAGCGGTTGGGATTTGTGTTCTGGCGTGGAGAATTCTGAAGAGTGAGAAATCTATTGAGGTTGCAAGTCAAGGCGAGAGAGGTTACTAGAAGAATCTCAATTTCGGGCGTAGGGATGCGGAAGAAAGGCTGCGGGATATCAGGAAGATCAAGATGAGCGCGAATTATGTATTGGCGGTGGACCTGGGCGGGACGAAATTGGCAGCGGCGCTCGTGGACCGCGCGGGAAACGTGTCGATCCAACAGAGTGTGCCAGTGGACGCGAGTTCCGCGCTGGCACCCGTGAGGCAGATCACGGAATTGGCACGGGAATTGACGGGCAGGGAGGATGTTCGGAAAAGAATTGCGGGAATGGGAGTAGCTGTCCCGGGACTGGTGCGGCGGGACGGAACGGTGTGGGCGCCAAATTTACCGGGGTGGAAGAAGATGGCGCTGGCGGAGCGATTGTCTCACGCGCTCGGAGTGCGCGTGGTTGTCGAGAGCGACCGGAACGCGGCGGTCTTAGGAGAAACATGGCGCGGGGCAGCGCGCGGAAAGAACGACGCGATTGTGCTGATGCTGGGAACGGGAATTGGCGCAGGTATTTTGAGCGGAGGGCGATTGGTGCTTGGTGCGCATGAACTGTCCGGGTGCGCAGGATGGATGGTGGTAGCGGACGAGTATGGACCTGAGGCTCGACGCACGGGTCAGTTGGAATCGCTGGCGGCGGGACCAGCGATCGCGAGCGCGGCGAAGAAGGCATTGACGCGGGGTGTCGGTGGATTGCTGGAAGAGATTCCGGCGGAGAAGATCACTGCGTATGAAGTGGCAGAAGCGGCTCGGCGCGGGGATCTTGTGTCGATCGAGGTGTATCTCGAGGCAGGACGGCTGCTGGGATACTGCGTGGCGAACCTCGTGAGCTTGTTTGATCCGGAGATTGTGGTGATCGGCGGAGGACTGGTCAAGGCGAGCGATTTATTTCTGGATGCGCTGCGGAAAGCGATGAAGGAACGGGCGCAGCCGATTGCTGGAAAACAGGTGCGCGTTGTGGCAAGCCAGTTGGGCGGCGAGGCGAATTTGCTGGGGGTGGCTTGGGCGGCAAGGAAATCGGGCGATCCGCGAATAGAAAGCGGCGAGCGGGGCTGGCGACGCAGTGCTCAACCGCTATTGTTCGGACGGAGCAGACGTTGACTTTCTGCCAATGCGGCCGTATCCGCTTTGTTAGGTATTGGTGGCACGCAATTCGTTGGTTGATCACTACGAGCAGACGGAACTCTCTGAGAAAACTGGCGCCATTGGCGTAGTCGGTCCTCTGATCCAGTCCCTGCTCTTACGCGCTTTTCCGACGGTCTTGCCAAGTCCCGAAAAACAGCGATCGCGGGGAAGGTGAATCCGCCGCGAATGCTGGCCGAAACGAGCCGACCATGAAACTTTTTGGGATTTTCAGTCCTCTGACTGCGGTGGGCGCGTCCTGTGCTCTGCTGGGACTACCTGATCGCAAACTTTTGTGGAGGTTTTTGGGCGCCAACAAGAGCCTTGACACATCGTTGACAGTTCCTCCATTATGGAGGAGTTTAGGAGTAACGCTATGGCAGTTCTGAACATCAAGAACCTTCCCGATTCTCTCTACAAGAAGCTCCAGGCTAGAGCGAAACGCCAGCACCGATCTGTCGCTCAGGAGGTTACCCATCTTCTCAGCGATGCTCTTGAAACGCCGAAACCTCTGTCGATTCTTGCTCTCAAGGGGTTGGGCAAAGAGCACTGGAGAGGAGTTGACCCATCGAAACATGTTGAGCGAGAACGGGCCTCATGGGATTGATGGCCGACCTCGGCGGCGGCGCCGTAGGAGTGGACACGGCCGTCTTCATCTACTTCATCAAAGAACATCCCCAGTTTCTTCCGCTAGTTGAGCCCCTGTTCAGGGAAGTGAATGAGGGCCGCAAGGTGTTGGTTACATCGGCGCTAACCTTGCTCGAAGTCTTGGTCGTTCCCTACCGTTCTGGAGATTATCTGCTGGCCGGGAGATATGAAGTTCTTCTCACGCAGAGTCGTGGCGTCCACGTTGCAGATATTTCCCGTGATCATCTGCGCGCCGCTGCACAGCTAAGAGCCGCAACGGGAGTCAAGACGCCCGATTCTCTCCAGGTTGTGGCGGCATTGGCAGCTGGCTGCCAAGCTTTTCTTACGAATGATCGCGACCTTCCAACCATACCCGGTCTCCGTATCCTGCAATTGTCTTCCTACGTGAGGTGATCCTGTCGGTTGGTTCCGTCTGCCCTGCTGCGCGCTACGGGCAGTGTCGTTTTTCAACCCGATGGCCAACCCGAGATGTGTCCGACTACTCGGTATTATTATCAAGTACTTGGCAGTCCCCAACAGCCTTGTAACTACTTGATACCCCCGCCTTGACACGGTAGAGGTCTAGGGTTCGAGTCCCCACGGGCCTACCATATCAATGGGTTAGCGGAAAAAGCCGAAAATCGCCAACCCACAATTCAACCCACAACAGCATTTATTGCACCATTCCTGCATGAATTCCGACTGCTTTCAGGAACGTTCCCTGCGCCCCTCGCGCTTCATCGCTGTCTTCCTGGGTGTAGAGATCGAGCGTCGTCTGAATTTTTGAATGACGCAGGATTCCTTGCACCGTCTTCGGTTCGACCTTCGCTTTGTTCACAAGCCAGTTGCTAAGCGAGTGACGAAGGTTGTGATCCGCCCGACTTCGCTGCTGGCCGGAGGTGATCAGCAACGAATATGGAGGGGGATAGGGGAACACGGCCGCCTGCCTTGAAGGACGGAAAAACAAAATCAATATCCTTCTTGTGGGGTGTCTGCCTGTACCACTGCCGGAGATGATGCGCCAGGACAGGATGCAAGGGGACGTTCGAATTGTAATACAGAATAATATGTGTTATCGTTTTGGCATTATGGGAAACAATGAGAAAACTATCAGTTTCCGTGCCGTCACTGAAAAGATCGACGCCCTTGATTCGCTGGCCGCGGCGCAGGACCGTTCGCGCAGCTATCTCATCAACGAGGCGATCACCAACTACATCGAACTGCACGCCTATCAGGACGCGTTGGTTCGCAGGGGGCTGGAAGAGAAGCGAAAAGGTCGCGTGCTAAGTCATGAGGAGGTCGTAAAGAGGCTCAAAAGGACAGGACGCGCCCGCCAATGATCGAATGGACCGAGCAGGCGACTCGGCAACTGGATCAGGCCCACGATTACATCGCCCTCTCCAACAGCGAGGAGGTTGCCGCCCGGATCACAATGCAGATCGTCACCAGCGTTCAACAACTTGCCGTCTACCCCATGTCGGGCAGAGCAGGCCGGGTTCCCGGGACCCGTGAGTTGGTCATTTCGAATACCCCGTTCATCGTTGCGTACGCCATCGAGAAAGCCGATGTTGTGGTCCTCGCGGTCTACCACGGAGCCCAGCACTGGCCAGAGGGCTTTTAAGGATGAACAGAGTCTGGTTGTGTGAGGGCAGGGTTCGTCGAAAGTTACCTCTGCGCTCATCTCCGCGAATGCCGTTTTCGGCTAGTGACCGTCACTTTTCCTGTACGGCAGCAGTACACGGGAGTTGGCTGTAACTCCCCACGGCTGGAATGTACATTCACGCCGGAATGTGAATGACATTGGTACAGACTAGAAATGCTTCACGCGTTTCCTCTCCCGTTCGAGCAATCTACTTGCTTCTTCGAGTCCGGCCTCAGTGACGCAATTCGATTCACATACTTTTTTCAAATGAGGGATTGCTCTCTCAGGGTTATGCTCTACTTCGAGATAGTACTTCGCAATTTCGAGATTGGCCTCGTCATCACCCAGCCTTACGGCCTTCTTAAACCACTGCAGAGCCCGTCGATATTTCTTTTCATTTCGCCACATGACTCCAATATTGTGAGCGGCGCAGGGCTCGCCCCGGCGATACGCACGCTTGTACCAATACATCGCTGCCGAACGGTTTCGTCGAACGCCTGTGCCCCCTGCATAAAAGTTACCCAAGTTTATCTGGCAAGAGTTGTGAGCGACAGCGCGCCGCCGCAAGCCATGACCCGAACCATGGGGAAGCTCGGAACAATGCAACTTCTATTCGCGCCGCCCGAACGTGTACATCAAGCTGAGCGACGTTCGCAAGTTAGGCTGCCCCTGGATCGCCACGTTTGAATTGAAAAATGAAGTGCGAAGGTACTCTACTTCCGGCCACAATGACAATGCTGGCGAGATCCGGTATTGAAATCCTGCGCCGCCCGCCCATGCAAAGTGGTTCACGAATCCCCGCACCAGCGTTCCGTTGCTCTCGAAGTTCACCCCCGTCTCTCTCGCTCCACCTAGCAACACCTGCGCATAGATACTGAATTTGCGCCGCCGAACCGGATAAAAAACCGGCCCGCCCATGTATGTCAAGATGTCCGCTCTGCGGCCCGTCTGAAACGCATCGAAGGAACGTGAATACCCCACTTCCAGTTTCGTTCCAAGATACGCATTCAGATCCCCACGTCCCGACACTAAGACCCCGTTCATCGCCATGTTGCCCTGCGAGGGCACGTCTGACTTCACATACGAGAACCCGATACCCCCCTCTAGCACAGGCGCGACCCCCGCAAGCACAGGCCCTTGTGCGCGCCCCTGCGACGCGAGTCCCAGGGTGACCAGCAGGACCCATAGTTTGAGCATCGTTCTCATAGGCTGTCGGCGACTTCTCGTTTCCCTGGTCCACGCCACGCACTCGTAACTACCCTTACCATCGCCATCTAGGAACAGGTCACCTGAGGGTTGGAAATAAATCATGCCGCTAGCCCATGAACCCCAGATTGCTGGTCGGAAAATTCGCCAAGTTCGGGAAAATGGACGGCAGGTTCGCCGCACTGACTCCAAACCAAGTCGCCAGCGTCGCCGCATATTGGTCCAGCGCCGTAGTGGGGATCCACCGGCCATTCTGGTCGGCGTCGTCCGGCCCGCCCAGCGCCAGTGTGGGGTACGTTCCATAGATCGCGTTTCCCTTCACCGCGCCTCCCAGAATCAACTGGTGGCCGCCCCAAGCGTGGTCCGAGCCGCCGTTGGAGCCCGGTTCCAGCGTGCGGCTGAACTCCGAAAGCGAAAATGTGGTCACTTGATTGGCTACTCCCAGTTCCTGTGTGGCTTGATAGAACGCCGACATACTCTGGCTGACAGTCGAGAGTAGCTGCACTTGCTGCGGCAATTGGTCCGCGTGCGTGTCGAATCCGCCGGAAGCGCAGAAGAAGATCTGGCGTTTTACCCCCAGGGCGCTTTGCGCGGCAATCACTTGCGCCACCTGCTGCAATTGTTGTCCCAGATAATTGGCCGGGAATTTTGTCTGCAACGGCGGGATATTCTTCAGCGCATCCGACAGAACCTGCGCGAACTTCACCGCATGTCCCGTTACCGCGTTCGCCGCCTGCACCATCGACAAGCCGCTGTCGAAGGTCAGCAATTGCTGAGTCGCGGCATACCGGGCTTGGGATGCTGCCGTCGTATCGAATCCTTGCAGACCTGGCGGCTGGCCGGGGTACATTGAGAAAGGCCTCGTGCTGCTGCCGGTGCAGAAGACGGGATTCCCGGAGATCGAGAGAATCGGCGGAAACTGCGCGGCGGCGTTGAACGTCTGGACATTGTCGGCAACCTTGCCGGCCCAGCCGGATACCGGTGTTCCGGCGAGTTGCGCGCTCTGCCACTGGTCCTGCTGATCAGAGTGCGAGAAAAGATTTTCCGGCAGATTTTTATATGCCCGGTATGTCGCTTGCGTCGTGGGCTGCACCAGCGTTCCCACGTTCGCAACAACCGCCAGTGATTTTTGACTGTTGAAGTACGCCTGTATCTCCGGCATGTTGGGGTGCAGCCCGTAGATCGATTGTCCGTTCATTTGCAGCGGCAGCAACTGGCTTTGAGGCAGCGCCAACACGCTGCGAGCTTCGAAATACTGCGTGTACCGCGAGTCTGTCGGCACAAGCATGTTATTGCTGTCATTTCCGCCAAACATGAAAATGCACACCAGCGCTTTGTAATCCGTTGTGCCTTGTGCCAGCGCACTCACCAGCCCGAGTTTGCTCAGTCCGCTCATGAGGCTCGCGCCGGCCGTCGAGCAGCACGCCAATCGCAGCAAGTCTCTCCGTGTATGCCGTGTCATCGCTTGCTCCTCTTCCTCAGTGCTGCACCTGATACATAGACGACGAAGCGTAAAGATAAATCGCCGCCTCTGCCTGGCCCGTCGTGTCAGTGGGATCGACAGCGTCCACTGCAGTGAGAATGATTTGTTTCATTTGATTCGGCGTGCTCCCGTGCAGGAACAGGGTGTCAAGCCAGGCCACCATCTGGTCCGGTGTGCCGGCGTTGATAACAGGACTGAAATCCAGTTTTGTGTTCGCTCCGAGCGCCCCGTACACAGCATCAATGAAGTTCATGCGCGCCAGGCTCGTGTTCGTGTCGAATATCGCGAACTCGGGTCCGTTCAGCGTAGTGCCCGCAATCGAATTGACCGGCGGGAAGAAATTAAACACCGTCGCTGGATGAAAAATGCTTTGCGACATGCTATTGCCCCACTGCGCCAATCCTCCCGCGTCGGTTTTGGCGTGAAAGGCTCGCGCAATACTTGCGATCAGCACCACTGGTTCGCGTAGCTTGCCGTCTGTAGCAGACACCGTTGCCGGGTTGTCGCCCCGTCGCGCTTCCGGATCCATCAGGGTCGCTGCGACCATCGCCTGCAAGTCGCCTCGTTTCCCTGACCCGTAGCCGTTAAACGTCCCGGTGTTGAATGCCGTGGCTACGCGCTGCACGTACGCCGGGCTGGGATTGCTGGTGACCAGGTGCTCGATCATCTGCCTGGCCACGAACGGCCCCAAATTCGGATGATTGAAAATGATTCCCAGGGCCGCCGCCAAATCCTGCTCCGCGCTCTGGCCCGCAGGAATCGGTTGCCCCAGAATCGTTTTTGCTCCGGTATCGTGCAAACCTTCCACCGCCATCATCGGACCGCCGTAGTACTCCGGATTGTGATTCTGCGACGGCTTGCCCGGCGTCGGCGGATACGTCCACCCGGTGAACGCGCGGCCCAGGTCCATTACGTCGTTTTGTGTATACGTCGGGATTGGCGTTCCGCTGCTGTCCAACACCGGCGTTCCGTCTGGATTCAACTGGTTCAATCCCAGGCAGAACAACTGCATAAATTCGCGCGCGTAATTTTCGTTCGCGTGCTCTCCAGGCGGCGGCGCGTCATTGTTCACCATGTTCAGGAAATTTCCCATCGCCGGAGTCAAGGTCACATCCGTCATCACATTCAGGTAATTTCCCAGCGCATCCTTGCTGAGTGTACGCAGGTAATTCGTGTACCCCAGCGGGTCGTTCACTATGTCTGCGCTCACCACCCAAAGTTCGTTTAGTGCCAACGCCGAGCGCATGCGCAACTGATCCCCACCGGCAATGGCATTCAGGAAAAACGACTGCTGCACATTGTTGACACTGTCATTTGGTCGTGGGTCCGGATAGGGTGTGACCGTCGAAGCGAACTGGTTCTGCAGGTACTTATCAAAGCCGATCTCCACCACTTGGTTCACGTTTTCCATGTCCGGCCCGAACGAAGACTGCTCCAGAAAACGGACCGCCGCCGCCGAACTCTCGGGCGAGCCCGCGGTCGTCACCGTCACATTCAGTCCGTTGGACGTTCCGCCGCCCGGCGCCGGGTTAGTCACCTTCACAGTGACCACGCCAACCTGCGTGTTCGACGCGTTGCCGATCGCGGTGATCATCGTCGAAGTCACGTAGGTAACCTGCATCGGCTGTCCGCCAAACGTCGCCGTGGACGTGCTCACAAATCCCGTCCCATTAAGCGTCATCTGAAAGGCCCCGAGTCCCAGGGTCGCAGGAGTGATCGACGTGAGTATTGGTACCGGATTGGTCAGCGTCACGGTGGCGCTGTCCGATTTCGCAGCATTCGCATTGCTGGTCGCCGTCACGGTAACGCTTCCCAGGCCCTGAATATTGTCCGGCGCGGTATAGTTACCCCAATAGTCGATCCTACCTACCGTGCTGTTTCCGTAGTTCACTCCATTCACCGACCACAGCACACTCAAATCGATCGTTCCCGTCACCGTCACTTGGAATTGCTGCACGTTTCCGGCCCCCAGCGTGGCGGTTTTCGGAAAAACTGTCACGGCGATATTTGAATTCGGGCCGACCACCTGCACGTTGAACGGTGCAGAAGTCGAGCCGCCCGGATCAGGATTGATAACTGTGACCGGCAGCGTCCCTACTTGCGCCAGTGTGGGTGTGCCCACGGCAACCAATTGCGTCGGTGCAATGAAAGTCGTGCTGAGCGCCATGGCGCCGAGGTTCACGATGGACCCGGGAGTGAAGCCGGTTCCGCTGACGGTGATTTCAAATTGCTTGATCGCCGTGAGTATCGTGGGTGTCACGCTACTAATCACGGGTATCGCATTTTCCAGCGTTACTGTCGCACTATCCGACCGCGTGGGATCCTCCACGCTGGTTGCGGTCACCGTGACCGTGTTGAGGGTCGGCAAAGTCAGAGGCGCGGTGTAAGTGCCATTTGCGGCGATGGTGCCAATCGTAGAGTTGCCGCCCGCCGCGCCGTTTACCGTCCAAGTGACACTCGGGTTCAAGGCTCCGGTTACCGTGGCCGTAAAGACTTGTCGGTTGCCGGTGCGCACCGTGGCCGTTGCCGGCGTCACCACAACAACGACTCCACCCTTTACCACGATGTTTACACCCGCAGAAATACTCGCCCCGGGGTCAGGGTTATGTGCCGTGATCGTCTGTGTTCCTGCTTGCGCGCTCGTCGCCGTCCCCGCCGCCGTCAGTTGTGTCGACGAAACATACGTCGTCGTGAGCGCGGTAGTTCCCAGATACGCGACCGCACCCTGTGCGAAATGCAACCCGGTCAGCGTTATCGTGAACGGGCCTTGGGTAATGCTCATTGGCGTCACGCTTGTCAATTGCGGCACTGGATTATTCAGCGTGGCGCTGGCATTCCCGAGTTTTCTAGTGTCCGACGTTTCGACCGCGCTGATGGTGATGGAATTGGGTGTCGGCGGAAATTCCGGCGCGGTGTACATTCCGTTGGCGTCAACGGTCCCGAAAGTCGCATTTCCGCCCGCAATTCCGTTGATCGACCAGTTCACCGCTGGCTTGGACCCGTCACCTGTTTTCGCGGTGTACTGACGCTGCGCTACACCCGGGATGGACGTGTCCGACGGTGTCACTGTCAACGCTGTCAGCCCCGGTCCACCCGCCGCTCCCGGGCCGCCCGGTAGAATTGCCTGGGCGCACCCGCCCAGCAATACCACCAGCGCAGCTAGCACCACCAGTGCGGAACGCTTCACCACTCCTCCCCTTTCACTTCCCGGCCTGCTGGCCGCACAGCCACACCCGCGTCGTCAATTGCGTGGGGCGTTTCAGACTGCGGCGAGACTGATCGTGGAAGAGTACGGGGGTTAATCGAACGGCACTACTGGCCGCACGGCCAGATTCGGAGCAACTGTTCCGCTGTCCCTGTAAGATTCGAATCGTACTCTTGTTTGTGATTTAGCTAGCTAAAACGTAAGATCCGGCCTTCTGGATCATGGACAGCTGCTCCGCCCATCGCGGCCATGCTAGTTGGCTCAATCAGATTGAAATTTACTTCTCCATGGTCCTGAGGAAGGTACTTACGCCCAATGATTTCCAATCCCTCAACGAATTGGAACAGCGCCTGTTAGCCTTTCAGCGACGGTACCAGGAAACTGCTTCTCCCTCTCAATGGACCTTCACTCGAAAAGATCTCGCTGTCCTCCTCGCTAAAATCGAAAACAAACGGTTCGCTCCCGCGGCCTGACGCCCTTCCGAATACGTCACCGTAATTCCGAACGGGAGCACTAAGCTAGGAATAACTGTCGCACCTGCTAGCCAAGTCAGTGAGCGCCTGGCATCTGGATGGCGGACGAGCGGCCACCGGAATGAGCATAAGCAGCGTAGAGTAGCGTGCGCTGCGAGAACGGAAGAAATGCAAGAGCGGCCGCGCAGACCAGGACAAGTCCACGGAGTTGAACGAGGAAGAGTAAGGGAATCGCGGCCCAAACCGTGTCGAGCAACAATACGGCCGGAAACAACCAGCGGAACTTCAGGCCAAGGTCAGGATAGTCGAAGGCTAGGGCGGTGAACTGATAAAGACGCACTGGAACGCCGAGCACGCCAGCCATTAACAGTATGCTGCCCAGCGTAGCCGACGCGTATAGCTCGTGGCTGGCGCGGAGCACGTCGTGGAACTTGTAAAGAGCGAGCGCGTACATCGCCAGGTACCCGAGTTGAATGAGCATGAGCAGCGCACGGACCGCGCCGCGCGATATCGCAACGGGCGCAGCAGGCTCGGCACCCACCGCGGCAGAGCGCCGCCCCGTCGGTTCGAGGCTTCGACGCAAAGCTCCCAGATCGAGAGCAAGGTCGCGAGCCGAGGCGTAGCGCTCATCGATACGCTTGCGCAGGCATTTCTGCACGATGCGCTCCAGCTCAGGGGGAGCCAGGGGATTGCGCTGCGCAATTGGCGGCACTTCTTCCTTCAGGATGTTCGCGATCGTGGAAGTGGCTGACTGGCCGAGGAAGGGGTTGCCCCCGGTGGCCATCTCGTAGAGGACGAGACCGAGTGCGAAAAGATCGGTGCGCGGGTCCACAGGTTCCCCTTCGAGCTGTTCCGGAGCCATGTAGTCCACCGTGCCGACGAGCAACCCTGCCTCCGTGGAGAGCGTGGCCGTGTCCGCTGTCGTGGCGCCAATGCTTACCCTGGAGGCCAGCGGGCGGAGAAGTTTGGCGAGGCCAAAATCGAGGACCTTTACTTGGCCGTGGGATGTCACGAAGACATTGGCCGGTTTGATATCGCGATGGACGATGCCCTTCGCATGCGCGGCATCGAGCGCGTCGGCAATCTGTGTCCCGACGTCCAGGAGCCAGGCGGTGTTGAAAGGCTTCTTGCCGATGTAATATTTGAGCGTCCGGCCTTCGAGTAACTCCATGACAATAAAGAAGACGCCCTCATACTCATTGATATCGTGGATCGTGCAGATGTGCGGATGGTTCAAGGCAGATGCGGCACGGGCTTCCCGTCGAAAGCGATCGACCGATTGATCGTCCCTGGAAAGCTCCTCGGGGAGGAATTTCAGCGCTACCGAGCGACCCAACCTGGTGTCCTCGGCTTTGTAAACGACACCCATTCCTCCGCTACCCAGCTTTTCAAGGATTCGAAAATGCGAAATGGTCTGTCCGACCATAATAGGAGGAGACTTGCTCTTGGCGGGCCATATTAGGCCCGCAGCTCTGGCAAGTCAAACGACGACAGCTCCAGAGAGCTCCAGAGAGCTGCAAAGCTCCAAGCCATTGGATTCCGTTAGCGTACCCCCCAAGAGCAATGTCTGCGTAATATCCTCCCCGAGCAACTGGTAATGGAAACGCAAGTGTCCGGCCAAGATGACGATGTCGGGAGATTCTTGCGGCGTGGAGGCTCTAACTTCCAAGTTGAGTTGCACCATTCGCTTGATTTCCCTCCACATTGGTCGCCAAGGAAAAGGAATGGACTGAAAAGTGCCACGGACAGTGTCATGTAGTTTGGCGATTGCGAAGGAACGGGGGAGGTAGCCATGCGAAAAGCATAGTGGGTAATGCCGGCGTAGCGGAGGATCGTTTGACGCTGACGGTTCGGGAGGCAACTGGACTCGAGGAACATCATTTGCACCACGCGCTGCTGCGCTTGGCGCTTAGCCACGATTCGGGCTTGCGAATATACATCAACCGTGCGGCGGCTGCCGGCATGACGCATCAGCTCCTGTACCACCCTAGTTCTTGTAACAAATTGACATGATGTGCCAATACGACATGTGTATGTCAAAGATTGACATGAAAAGATATTGTGGATAACGTTAGAAGGAGTACATTCGGGAGCGAAGAGGCTATCCATGGACCAAATGAACGTCTCGATTACCGATCAGCTTGCTGGCTACGTTCGCAAGAAAGTGAAGAGCG
>QHYZ01000029.1 GCA_003225295.1 Acidobacteriota bacterium
CTATGCCGGCACCGAAACGGGCGCGTGGGTTTCCTTTGATGACGGCTCGCACTGGCAGGCGCTGCAGCTTAATCTGCCGACAACTCCGGTCCACGACCTCATCATTCACGGTGACGATCTGGTCGTTGCCACTCATGGCCGCTCCTTCTGGGTGCTTGATGACATCAGCCCGCTGCGCCAGGCGAATCCCTCCGTCGCCGGCGAGGAGGCGCACCTGTTCACGTCTCGTATCGCCATTCGCGCGCGCCTGGGACATACCAGGCGCCGCCGCTATGCCATCGGAGAAAATCCTCCCGACGGCGCGGCGCTGTACTACTACTTGAAAGAAGAGCCCAAGGATCCCATCAAGCTGGAGTTACTGGATGCTCGGGGCCAGGTCATTCGCGCCTTCACCAGTGAAGAGAAGAAAAAAGACGGCGGCTCCGAGGAGTGGGAAAGAGATGAAACAGAGGAACACCTCCCTGCCAAGGCCGGATTGAATCAATTCACTTGGGACTTGCGACACGAATCTCCCAAGAAAATTCCTGCCGCCATCTATGACGAAGGTGAACCGAGTGGCCCGCTGGTCCTTCCGGGCACCTATCACGTGCGATTGACCGCCGGAGCGAAGAGCGTTATTGCCCCTCTCGAAGTGACCATGGATCCCCGCGTTAAAACCGCCACCGAGGACCTGCAGAAACAGTTCGATCTGCTGCTAAGAATGCGCGACCGCCAGGACGAAATGAACAAAGCCATCCTGGCCATCCGCGACCTCCGCGGCCAGCTACAAGCGCTCGAAAAGCGCCTCGGTTCGAGTGCCCCCGCAAAGCCGGTAGTCGCCGCTGCCGCCGATCTAGGCAAGAAAATCAGCGCGATCGAGGAAGAACTCATTCAGGTGAACTCCAAAGCCAGCGAAGACGAACTCAACTACCCCACAAAATTAAACAGCAAACTTGGCTACCTGCAGAACGCCGTCGATAGCGCCGACGCTAAGCCCACCGAAGCCGAGGTGGCAGTCTACGCCGAACTGGACCGGCAACTCGAAGCGCAGCTAGCCAAGTGGCGCGAGGTCCTTCGGAAAGATGTTCCCGAGCTCAACGACACCATGCAGAAGAACAACGTCCCGCTCATCGCTCCCTCCTCCGCCAAACCGAACTAGCGGCGTCGGTCGTCGTGGTTGTTGGCAGCCGGGCACGACTCTATCGATTTGCTATCTTCAGCTTGCGGGGCCACACCATCGCTCGCGAAGTGATTCAACGAGCAAACGCCGCTGCTATCGGTGCGGCCCAGTGCGAGAGATGATTGAGCGATTCTGCATGCGTGGGATCGAGGTGCAACGGCGTGATGGAAACGGTTCCGGAGAAAATCGCCGCGTAATCCGTGTCCGGCTCCACGTCCTTATCGATGCGCTGCTCGAACAGCCAAAAGTAACTGCGTCCGCGCGGGTCTTTTCCTTCGCTGAGCTGGTTACGGGTGATCTTCTGTGATTGCCGCGTGAATTTCACGCCCCCATTCCACGGTTCCGGCACATTCACATTGAGCAAAACTTGATCCGGCAATCCTTCTTGCAAGATCAATTCCGCGACGGCACGCGCCACCCGCGCCGAATCTTCAAATTGCACTTCCGTCTTTTTCGAGCACAAGGACATGGCCACCGACGGAATGTGGTGCAACGCGCCTTCGCGTGCCGCTCCCACGGTCCCTGAATAGTAAACGTTTTCTCCCAGGTTAGCTCCGTGGTTGATTCCGGAAATCACTATGTCCGGCTTTTCCGGCAACAGTTTGTGCAGCGCGACGATCACGCAGTCCGCCGGCGTCCCGTCGATGGCCCATTCGCGCTCACCGATGCGGTTCGAAACGATCGGCTGCCGCAGCGTCAGCGACTGCGCCGCCCCGCTGCGCTCCAAGCTCGGCGCGACAATACTAACCACGGCAAATCCTTCGAGAGTTGTAGCCAGCGCGCGCAGTCCTTCCGCTTGATATCCATCGTCGTTGGTCAGAAGAATGTGCGGCATGGGCGAAGGTCTTCGATGCTGGGCTTTCTCCGAATAACCACAGTCGGCGGTCTACCGACTGTCAAAGGCAGATGTTCGGTATCCGAAGAAGAAATGGTCGGGACGACTGGATTTGAACCAGCGACCTCACGCACCCCAAGCGTGCGCGCTACCAGGCTGCGCTACGTCCCGACCGGTAAGCTGACCGCGACAGGCCAAAAAACCAGGGGGCCGAATCGGCGAAGCAATCAGCACCTCCAAGATATCACCGCCGTTCGAGCAGCGTCAAGAAAGCGCGCAGAGCGTCGCGCATATCGAGCAGCATCTTGCGGCTCAGTAACTGCGCCTGCTCCTCGGGGTGCGAGCCGGAAGTTCCGCCCGCAGCGTTTTCGAGATCTGCCGATCCAGGTTTTTCGCGAAGGTGCCGGCGGGCGCCCGCGATGGTGAACCCTTCGTCGTAGAGGAGCCGCTTGATGCGGAAGACCATGTCCACGTCTTCCTGGCGGTAGAGGCGAAGGCCGCCGGGGCTTTTCATCGGCTGGAGCATGGGGAATTCGGTTTCCCAATAGCGCAGGACGAACGGTTTCAAATCCGCCAGGCGGCTCACGTCTCCGATGCGATAGAGGCGTTCTTCAGTAGCGGTTCGTGTGGCGGCGCCGTTGCTTGGCATTTTGCGATCCTGCCGGAAGGGGGACGCCGCTATCGTAGCAGTTTGCCGCGCATTCCTGTAGAGGGTCGTTGGCCATCTGCACCCGGCCTCCTTCGGCTCTTCCCATCGGACGAGGAGGCAGGAAGAAAGCTAGAGCGAGGGGTGGAACGGCCAATTTCAACTTGGGAGATGGTGCGGCGAACCCGAGCAGTGCACCTAGAATGACACGGAAAGTCATTCGTCGTCGCCGGAGGATCTCTTCTCGCGCTGGCGGAGGCGCTGGATGAAGCGAACCGGCGTGCCCACAAAGTCGAACTTGGCGCGAAGCTGGTTTTCCAGGAAGCGCAGGTAGCTGAAGTGCAGCGGGGCCTTCTGGTTGGTGAACATGAGGAACGTGGGCGGGGCTATTTTCGCCTGGGTGATGTAGTAGATGCGCACCGGGCGGGCCTTCGGCGTGGTGCCGCGCTGCAGGTCGACTTCTTCCTTGAGCCAATTGTTCAGGGCCGGCGTGGCGATGCGCCGGCGGCGCGCGTCCCAGCATTGATTGATCAGCGGATAAAGATTGTCGGCACGCTCGCCGGTTTTTGCGGAGAGAAAAACGATCGGTGCGTAACTCAGGAATTTCAATTTGGCGCGGATCATTTTTTCGTACTCCAACATCAACCGGCCGGAATCGAAGTTTTCGGGTTTGTGGGGTTCGCCGGGAGCGCGCTTGGACTTGCCTTTCGCCGTGGCAGCATCGCGGGCCGCGGCATCGCGCGCCCGAACGACGGCCAGATCCCACTTATTGATGACGATAACCACGGAGCGGCCGGACTGTTCGGCGTAGCTGGCGATTTGCGCGTCGCCCTGGGTCACGCCTTCCTGGCCGTCGACGACCAGGAGCGCCACATCGCAGCGCTCCAGGCCGCGGCGGGCCATGACCACGCTCAGTTTTTCGGCGATCAGCGTGGTTTTGCCTTTGCGGCGAATTCCCGCGGTATCCACGAAGCGATAGTCGCGGCCATCGCGCGTGATCTCCGTATCCACGTTGTCCATGGTGGTCCCGGGAATGGGCGAGACGATGGAACGTTCCTCGCCGGCCAGGCGGTTCAGCAGCGTGGACTTGCCGACGTTGGGTCTGCCGATGATGGCCACCTCGATCGGGGCAGGAAGATCGGGCGGGGCCAGCCCAGCCCCTACCTGGGCTTCCGCGGACGGATAGAATTTCGCGAGGGCGGCATCGAGGAGATCGTCCACCCCGGTGCCGTGTTCGGCGGCGATGGGGAAAACCGGAGCACCAATGCGATGGAAAACCGCGGCGTTTGATTCCTGCGACCTGGCGTCGACTTTGTTGACGGCGATCACAAACGGTTTGCCGGTGGTTCGCAGGAGCCGCGCCAATTCTTCGTCGAGGGGCGTCAGTCCCGCCTGACTATCCACCACCAGAACAAGCAGCGCCGCCGTCTTGATGGCCACATGCGCTTGGCGCAGGACTTGCTGAGGGACCAGGGCCTTGTCGTCTGGGACGATGCCCCCGGTATCAACGATTTCCAGCTCCCGGCCGCGCCATTCGGCCTTGCCGTAGATGCGGTCGCGCGTGATGCCTGGTTCGTCGGTGACGATGGAGCGGCGCGTGCCGGTCAAGCGATTGAAGAGCGTGGACTTACCCACGTTGGGGCGGCCGACGATCACGAGAGATGGGAGAAGTCCGGCCACAAATTCCTGGGCCGGGCGCACCCGGGCGCCGCGGCAATTTTCGGGACCTTCCAATGTAGCGCATTCCGCGTTGCCGCGGAAAGAAAGCTCGTGCGGGAGAGGAATGGTGCTGAGGTGAGCGGAAAGATGGCCAGTCCACACCATTATTTCGCGATGTTTCTACACTAGGCTTGACAAGCTTCTGTATTTCTGCAAATATCGAAATATGGACGGCGGCACAAGCCGGGAGCGCGCGGAGCGGGTGGCGAAGTATGCGGATATGTTCTCGGCCATGGGAACGGAACCGCGACTGCGGATCATGCAAATGCTTTTGTCGGCGCATCCCCAAGGGCTGGTGGTTGGTGAACTCCAGGGAGAACTGGAGATTCCAAACTCCACGCTCTCGCATCATCTGGACAAGCTTAAGAATGAGGATTTGGTGCACGTGCAGCGGGAGAGCACGTTCTTGCGTTACACCGCAAACACGGAAGCGCTGCAAGAACTGCTGCAGTTTCTCTATTCGGAATGCTGCACGCGGAACAAAGCGCTCCAACCACAGGACATTGTGGAAATCTGCAAGTAGGAGGACGGCATGGACGGCACCGACATCAAGGAAATCGTTAAGGAAAAATACGGGCAGGCGGCCTTGCGAGGTAAGAGCGGCAGTTGTTGCGGAACGGCGGACACGAGCGGTTCAGCTTGTGATCCGATCACTTCCAATCTCTACGATGCCCGAGAAGTGCAACAAGTTCCAGGAGAAGCGTTCAAAGCTTCGCTCGGTTGCGGAAACCCCACGGCCCTCGCCAAATTGAACCCTGGAGAAGTTGTTCTCGATCTGGGCTCCGGCGGCGGTATTGATGTTCTACTTTCTGCCAAGCGTGTTGGGCCGACAGGCAAGGCCTACGGCCTGGATATGACGGATGAAATGCTGGCGCTGGCGAACGAGAACAAACGCAAGGCCGGAGCCGAAAATGCTGAGTTCTTAAAAGGGGAGATCGAGCATATTCCGCTGCCAGATAGTTCCGTCGATGTCATCATCTCCAACTGTGTGATCAACCTTTCGGCTGACAAAGACCGCGTATTCCGAGAAGCCTTTCGCGTGCTCAGGCCGGGCGGACGTCTGGCTGTCTCCGACGTGGTGACACGCGGCGAAGTCGATCCACGAATCCGCCAAAACATCCTTCTCTGGGTAGGCTGCGTGGCGGGCGCCCTAGAGGAAAGCGAATATCGCGACAAGCTGGCGTCTGCGGGATTCGAACAGGTCGATGTCGAGCCGACCCGTGTCTACCGCGTCGCAGATGCGCGCGAATTTCTCACTGACAAAGGCCTGGATGTGGACGCGCTTCTGCCGCAAGTCGACGGCAAATTCATGAGCGCCTTCGTGAGGGCCACCAAATCAAAATCCGCAAAGACCACGGAAGCCTGTTGCGCTCCATCCTGTCTTGGCTAAGGGCACACCGGAACAAATCGAACGTGCCTTTCCGGGTATCGTATACCTGCCATAGGGGGTGACCATGAACAGGTTAATGCAAGTGGCGGGTGCGATCGGAATGTTGCTTGCCGTGCGGCAAGGACCGGCGCGACTGGAAGTGCCGGAAAGCTTGAAGGCGCCGGCAGACGAAGAAGTGATCTTGGCGGCACACGCAACCGGAGTGCAAATCTATGTGTGTCAGGCCGGAGCAGACCAAGAGTTTCGGTGGGTGTTCCAGGCGCCAGAAGCGGATCTAACGGACGTGACAGGGAAGAAAATTGCGCATCACTTCGCGGGGCCAACCTGGAAGCACCGAGACGGAAGCGAAGTGCAAGATAAAGTGGTCGCCAAGCAAGACGCACCAAGGCCGGACGCGATTCCGTGGCTGCTGCTGACGGCGGCAAGTCACACCGGAGAAGGAATTCTCAGCCGGGTCACGAGCATCCAGCGGATGCATACCGGGGGTGGCCTGCCGCCGAATGCGAACACCTGCGCTGCGTCTCGGAACGGCAAAGAATCGCGGAGCGCGTATTCGGCCGATTACTATTTTTACGCGTCAAAACACTGAACGGTCGTTGCGGGGTGTTCACTTGAGGACAGGAGACCGCGTCGGGCGCCCAGGCCAAGCCGCAACCGCGCCACTCTCCAGCCATGAATGTTAGTTTTCCGGTCTGGCGGCTGGATCGAAGATCACCGAGATTTCCATGGCTGTTTCAGAGCTGCTCGGAGCAAACTTCCATTGACTGACTGATTTTTGGGCGCTTTCAGCCAGAATCGCGCTGCCGCCGAGGACTGCCGTATCCCTGACGGAGCCGTCCGGCTTGATGAAGACCTTCAGGCGGACGGTTCCACCGATGCCTTTCATTTTGAGGACCAGGGGATATTGCACCGGCACTTTCTTGAGAATCTTACGGGCGGCATCCTGCGCGTAGCCCATGGACATGCAGGAGAGCATGACTAGGAGACAGCTGATCTTCCTATAAGCATCGAATCTAGTCACGTTTTCACCATCACCTGAGCCGGCCAAAACTTGAAATCCGTGCGCGCTCCTCTGCGGTAAGCAATTGCCCGTGTTTACGCTGCACTCGACGGCCCAAGGGACAAGCTGTTTAGACGGCCTGTTCGAGCTTGCTAACAGCCACTCAACTTCGTGCTTAACCCGTTGGATTCTTTGAACTTGTTCCGCGGCAGGAATACAAACCAAGAACATGGACCGGAGACCCGCCCGGTCGTGCCCGAGCGTGGTCTCACTGCTTTGTTTCAGATTGAGAATGTTCCTCTAGGAGATGAGCGACCAGGGCAAAGATGGAAAACCACGAAAGGGAAGTAGCGGTTTGCCTGGCGGGTCATCAGTCGGTGAAATCCGCAGGAGCAACATTTCTCTTACCGTTTGACCAGCAGTAGTGCGTTTGTTAAAAGTGCGCCGCCCAGCAAGAGGCCAAGTAGCATTAGTAGCATTTTTAGGCTGGATTTCATCTTTAGCTTTGCCCTCCCCGTATGAGGTCCGATGGCATCGGAGATATGATACTTCAACCTGAACGGTTTATTTAGCCTGGCCCTTCATTTCTGATAGAGTGCTGCGCACAAGATGCGGCCCGTTCAGCCCGATCAAACAGTTCGCGGTCCGTGGCCGGACCGAGCCATGCGCCGCCTTAATCCTGTAGCAATATTGCTGGAATGGGCTGCGGGGGCCTAGAGCGCAGCGCTTGTGGGTTGAGCTGTGGGTCTAAGGGCTGGAATACAAGTGGTTTAGGAGTGCGAGGGTGGGGGATTTGCAATGTGTAATATTTGCAGATTCCAGCGCGTACTAGTCTATGGGAACGCTGAGACCAGGCCGGATGAGCGCGCCGGGAATGACCAAACCGACGGAGGCGATTGCCCGTGCCAGGGCGGGTGACGCGGAGGCTTGGGGCCAGCTCTACCGGGATTACGCACCCGCGATATTCCGGTTCTGCAGGCGTGCCTTGCCGACGCGTGAAGATGCCGAAGATGCCACCATGGAAATATTCATGAAACTGAAGGACAAGCTGGTGCAGTACGACGCGACGCGGTCGTTTTCTGCCTGGCTTTACAAGGTGGCGGCGAATCACTGCTGGGATACGCTGCGGCGGCGGAGAATTCGTCAAGACAAGGAAACGGACGATCTGGAAAACGTGCCACTGGAGCATCCGGACCCGAGCCAACTGGATCAGCTGATCGAGCAGCGCACCAGTGAAGAGGTGCGCAGGGCACTGAACAAACTGGGCGGGCGAGCGCGCATGGCTCTGGTGATGCGCTATTACTCCGATATGAGCTACGACGAAATTGCAGATGCGCTGGGAGTGCGGCGCGCCTTTGTGGGCGTAGTGCTGCTGCGTGCCCGGCACGAACTGCGGCAAGCGCTGGAAGGCAACGCGGCGCTGGCGGCGGGAGGGGCTTCATGAGCGAAATGCCGAAAGAGACGAAGCATCTGGACGAAATGACACTCCTGCTGTACATCGAGCGGCAACTGGATCGCGCACGCGGGCTGGAAGTTTCCGCGCACACACAAGAGTGCGATGCGTGCCGCACACTGCTGCGGGTGCTGGAGAGCGAATCGCGGCTGCTGACACGAGCGATGCTGGAAGAAGACGAACCGCTACCCTCGCGGCTGGCGCAATTTCAGGAACGCGCCCGGAAATCCATGCAGTGGATTTGGGGAGTGATTTTCGGCCTGGCGGCAACGGGAGTCTACGCGCTTTATACGACTTATATCCAGCCTTGGCAGCATCAGCTGGAACAAGCGGGATTCGGTGGTTCGAACCTGCTGGGCTTGCTGATTTTTCAGGGCGCAATGTGGAAAGGATGGCAATCCATGATGACCCTCCTCGAAGTGCTGGCGATGGTGACGCTGGCGGGACTGGGAGCAATGTTGTTCCGGCGGCGGATCCGGCGCGGAGCGGCGCTGGCGCTGGTCTTCGCGGGGTTCTGCACCGTGCTGGCACTGCCTACGGCGGTTTCGGCGACGGAGCATCGCGGGGGACAGAGTCCAACGGTGAGCAAGGAGGAAACCATCAAAGGGGACATCTACCTCACCGGTGAGCGGGTGCGCGTGGAAGGCACGGTGAACGGCGATGTTATTGCGGCGGGCAAAGATATCGATATCGACGGGCACGTGACCGGAGACGTGATCAGCGCCGGCAGGTATTTGCGGATTCGCGGTACGGTCGACGGCAATATACGCTCTGCGGGGAATACCGCGGTCATCTCCGGGACGCTGGGGAAAAACATTACCTGGTTCGGCGATGCAGTGACGGTGGATGCCACGGGGAAAGTTGGGGGCGGCGTGACGATGTTTGGTGGCACGCTGGCGATGGACGGGCATCTGGGCCGCGACATACTTTTTTATGGCGATGAAGTGAACGTCACCGGCGGCGTGGGGGGCGGCATCCACCAAAAAGGGCATTCGCTGATTATCGGATCGAGCGCGCAGGTGGACGGACCGATTCGCTTTGAAGGCGACCATCCGGCCAATGTTTCGCCGGGGGCCAAGCTGGCTTCGCCAGTGGAATTCAGGCAGATGGAGAGGAGGGCAAGCTACCGGGAGGGCCACTACTACGTTTGGCAAGTGATCTGGGCGGCGGCGTTTATTTTGTTTGGGCTGGTGCTGTTTGCGTTGATGCCAAAGTTTTCGCAGGAGGCGGTGAAATCGGCGGAACAGTATGGCGCGACCGCGGGATTGGGCGTGCTGGTGCTGTTTGGCGTGCCGATCGCCGCGTGCATTGCATGTGTCACAGTGGTGGGCCTGTTCATCGGTGTTTCGACGCTGTTCCTCTGGTATGCGTCGCTTTATTTCGCGCAGATCATCGTGGGAGCAGTGATCGGGCAGTGGTTGATGGGCCGCACGAGCGAGCTTTGGCCGCTGATTGGGCGAATGACCGTGGGGCTTGTAATTGTGCGCTTGTGCACGACGATTCCGCACGTGGGCGGCTGGGTGAAGTTTGCCGCGATACTCTGGGGTATCGGGGCAATTTCGCTGACGTTCTACCGCCGCTTCCAGCCGGTGATTGCCCCAAGTGTGCCGTCTGCGCCCTACGCACCGCCGATGCCACCGAATACGACCGTGGGTGGGGCTCTGCCCGCGTGAGAAAGAGTGTTTAGTCATCCGTTTTCGCGGACGGGCATAAAGGAAATAAAAGTCTGAATAGAGTAACTGCGCAGCCCGCGCAGGAAAGTTCGCAGGCGTTAAACAGATCTGTCCGCTGCGCCGAGGAAGTTGGCCTTCAACGCCGGGAAAAATGGTGGGCCGGTCCGGGAGAACCTCGGACCGGCCCGTGCCTTTTGCGGAGGCGGAGAAACAGTTCGGCTTAGTGCTGGCGAACTTTGGCGGCGGTGAACGCCGGATTTGCTGAATTAGTGGTGTTCTCGAGGAAAAGCGCGCGGAGGGCGACTGGCCTTCCGTTGCTTAGGCCGCTAGCATCGCTGACTCCGTCGAAACTCGTAACGCCTAGAGTGCCTGGCGTGCCGGTGGCAGTTTGCACCACGAACATGCTGCTTGGGGTAAAGCCAAAGTAGGAAGGGACGCCCACGATGTTGAAAGCTGGAGAAGACGGAGTTTGTGGCGTAGCAGTAAAACGGGACCAGCGAAGCGTGACGGTATCAGTGTTGTTGGCCGAAGCGCTGGTGCTCCCACTTGCTGCCGTGAAGGCCGCCACGTGAGCAGCTACGCTCTGGCCGAGGTGCATGGCGGTGGTATTGTTTTGCGTAGCAAAGTTGTTCAACACGCCCGGGAGTACTGACAGGCCCTTGGTGTCGACAAAGAACGCTGGATTGGCAGCTAGATTCACGACCAGGGCATCGCCGATCTTCAGGCTGCCGATGAGTGTATTCTGAGCTGCCGGAATCAAGTCGGTCACGATCATCATGAATTGGCTGGGAGTGCTGATGGAAACGACGCTGCCCTCGACAGTGTCCTGCACAGTAGCAAGAAGCGGCTCGATTTCCTGGATGGAGAGAGTGCCATCGGATTTGAGGATGACATCCATACTCGCGGCCTGATTGCTGCTTACGCAGGTGGCTACCTGCCCCGGAGTTGGATTTGCGCACAGAGTTCCAGACGGGTCAGCGTTCAAAATGGTGTTAGCAGTGGCAGTGGCTGTCAGGGAGCCGCGAGTCGTGGCAGTGGCGGAAGTAATGGTGACCGCTGAGTTGCTGATGCTGACGACGCCGGTGAAATCCTCGATGAGATCAAGCTGACCAGAGGACAGGTTGCTCCCCGCGCGGGGGAGCGTGAAGGCGCTGAGGACATTGGTGCTCGCGAAATTGACGACCAGGCTGGTTCCGGAGCTGGAGATCGATAAGAGGTTGCTGAGATTGAGATCAATGCCGATGCCCGCCGCGGCGGTGGAGGAGACAGAGAACGTGACGTTCGCCTGTGACGTTCCGAAAGCGGCGAGGCCGACTTGTGGGCAACCGTTGCTGGGTGGGCAGCCTTGCAGGGTGTTAGCGGTGTCGTTGAAAAAGGTGAGCACCGGGTTTGAAAAAGAGACAATGACGCCCGTGTACTGGCCAGCGGGAATGTTTCCGAACGTTCCGAGGAAAAGGGTGTCGGATTGCAATCGCATGAGGTCGACGACGGGCGAACCATTGAGCGAGAGAGCCTGTTGCGTGCCCCCGGACGTGACCAGCGCGATTCCCGTAATGGTGACCTTAAACGTCACTAGAGAAGGGTTGGCCGGAAGAGTGTCAGCAACCATGGTGAGGCTTAGGGTGCCGGTGCCGCCGCAATTGGAAATGCACAACCCGGTTTTGGGTCCGCTACAGGCAGTTAGCGACAAGGCGGCGAGCAGGAGAACAGGAAGAAGCGACAGAGCCTTACTGCGATTCATGTGGCACCCCATGACAGCATAGCCTGCGTTGGTCATCCCGGGAAAGGAAAACACTGCGATCCCTCCGATCCCCGCTGGCGAATGTAACGCGGCGGAAGAGCGCCAAGGTACAGCAAAAGCAGGCAGAGTGTTCAACTCTTAAATGTCCTGAATCAACCGAGATACAATCTCCGCCTCTGTGCGGGCGGGCCGCTGACGAAAGCGGAGCGAACGGATATGTTATCGTAACTGGTCTCTCCGGTTCGTCCTGTTCGTCCTGGGGAGTAAAGGCGGACTTCTGGCAAAGCGCGCATCCAATCCGGCAGGGGATTCCCCGGGGGCGAAGGTAAAGCGTGCGGCCAAGACCGCCGAGCGCGAGTATGTGCAATTCGAGGATGACCCCACGGGAGCCCTGATCGCGCGGCAAGGTGCCGCTGCTAGGCCCGCGAATGAATCGACGGAACCTTTGATGCAGGAGGTGTTTGGCCCAGGCGGATTTCTCGAAAAGTGCATGAAGGGCGGTTTTGACCCATCCGCAGTGAGCTCCGACTACGAGCATCGGCCTGGGCAACTGCTGATGGCGGAATTGGTGCACCAGGCCTTTGAATCGCATCAGCATGCCATCGTGGAGGCCGGCACCGGCACCGGCAAGACGCTGGCCTACCTGGTGCCGGCGATTTGCAGTGGACGGCGCGTGGTGATTTCCACGGCGACGAAGTCACTGCAAGAACAGCTCTACCAGAAAGACATTCCCTTTCTGCAGAAGCACTTTGCGCCCAACCTGAGAGTGGCGGTGATGAAGGGGCGATCGAACTTCCTGTGCCTTGCGAAGCTCCATCAGATAGCCGACCAGTCCATGCTGAAAGGGATGGAAGAAATCGACGCGCTCCAGCAAATCCGCGACTGGTCGAAACTCACGGAAACGGGCGACCGCAGTGAGTTGACGTTTCTCCCGGACGATTCTGATTTGTGGACGCGCATGGATGCGCGGCGCGACACCTGCACCGGCAAGAAGTGCCCTGACTTCAATCAGTGTTTCCTGACCGCCATGCAGCAGCGGGCCAAAGAGGCCGATCTGATCATTGTGAATCACCATTTGTTCTTTGCCGACCTGGCGCTCAAGCAGGACGATTTCGGCAGCATTCTGCCGGAATATTCGGCAGTGGTGTTCGACGAAGCACACGAGATGGAAGACGTGGCCAGCGATTATTTCGGACGGCAGATTTCGAATTTCCGATTCGAAGAACTGGCCCGCGATGCCGATCAAGCGTTGCGCTTGCTGCGTCTTGGCACCTCGTCGTTACTGCGAAGAACGCAGAGAATCAGGGAACGCAACCGTGTCTTTTTCGAGTTGTTTCCGCCGCGCGACGGACGGTTCTCGTTCCCCAGGAACGAGCGCGAAGCGTTTCTGGAGCAAAACCGCGAAGCTTACGATGCGCTGGTGGCAGCACTGAAAAGCATGGAGACGGAATTGGCGGCGCTCACCACCAAGCCGGAAGAGCTGACGCGCATCGCCAGGCGGAGCTTCGAGCTGCGCCTGGAGTTGTCATTCCTGTTCGAATCGAACGAGCGCAATTTCGTCTACTGGTACGAGCGGAGGAGTAAAGGCGTATTCCTGACGGCCACGCCCATCGATGTCAGCCAGATCCTGCGCGAGCGGCTGTTTGAACAATTCGACACGGTGATCCTGACCTCCGCGACGCTCACCGTCGGCGGGCGCTTCGACTACATTCGCCAGCGCCTGGGAATCGATCACACCAAGGATCGCGCGCTGCCGCCGGAATTCGATTATGCCAAGCAGGCGCTGCTGTACCTGCCGCGGAAGATGCCGGACGTCCGCGACGCCCGGTTTGCGGCCAAGGCCGCGGATGAAATCGTCGAATTGCTGGAACTAAGCCAGGGCCGCGCGTTTTGTCTGTTCACCAGTTATTCGCAGATGCATGATTTGTTCGAGCGGGTGCGCTCTCGCGTGTCATTTCCGTTGTGGTTGCAGGGTACAGCGCCGCGCTCCGTGCTGCTGGAACGATTCAAAAACACCGAGGCGGCGGTGCTCTTCGCGACGGCCAGCTTTTGGCAGGGTGTGGATGTGCCCGGTGAGCAGCTGTCCTGCGTCATCGTCGACCGGCTGCCGTTTGCCGTGCCGAGCGACCCCATCGTGGCGGCGCGAGTGCGCGCTCTTCAGGACGAGGGACGCAATCCGTTTGCGGAATTTCAGGTACCGCAGGCGGTCTTGGCGTTGAAACAAGGATTTGGGCGTCTGATTCGAACAAAGACAGACCGCGGCGTGCTTGCGCTGCTGGATACCCGCCTCCAACGCATGCCCTATGGTAAAATTTTCCTGGAGTCGCTGCCACCCTACGGGGTGACCCACGAACTGGCCGACGTCGCCCGGTTTCTCGATGCCCATGGTGATTCCCAGCGGCTGGGGGCCAAATCCGCAAGTTCCTCCTGAAGGGCCACGAACCAGAGAGGCTCGGCGCCAGCGTAATGCGGGTTTGGAGAGACATGTTTCAAGTCAGCGTAGAAGAGAGTTTTTCGGCAGGGCACGCCCTGCGCGGTTACCAGGGCAAGTGCGAGAATGTGCATGGCCACAATTATCGCGTGCGCGTGACGCTCGAAGGGCCGCAGCTCGATTCCATCGGGCTGCTAGTGGACTTCACACAGCTCAAGCAGGTCATCCGCGAGATCATGGGCAGGCTCGACCACCAGTTCATGAACGAAGTCGAACCCTTCAAGACCGTGAATCCTTCGGCGGAAAACGTGGCCAGGTATTTTTACGACGAGGTTACGCGGCAATTGAAGGATCTGCCGCCGGGCGCGCGCGTTACCGACGTGATTTTGTGGGAGACGGATACCAGCCGGGCGCAGTACCGGCCCGGGGCCTAGGTGAAGACGGGTGAGCCAATGAATCGATCGTTCTTCATTATCATGATTCCTGCGCTGCTGGTGGCGGCTGGGTACATTGTTGTCCTGCGATACCTGGGAATAGCGCCGGGATATCCGCGACTCATTGTGGCCATGATTCTTTTCTTCGGAACGATTTACTGGTTGTCGCGCCGGACAGGTCGCAAAGTGAATTCCAACCGGGCCTAGATCGCCAAGGCCGGGGCTGGGGCGCAGCAGGAAAAGCGGCGGCATGCCGCCGCAGTCCAAAATGGTCATCACGGAAATCTTCAAGTCGATTCAGGGCGAAGGCACACGCGCGGGCCTGCCGTGCATATTCGTGCGTCTGACGGGGTGCAACCTGCGATGTACCTGGTGCGATACTGCGTACGCATTCCATGGCGGGAAGAAGATGAGCGTCGAGGAAGTTTTGGCGCGCGTGGATGAACTGGCGGGACGCCTGGAAATGTCCGGCTCCGAAGCGGCTGTTCCGCTGGTGGAATTGACTGGCGGGGAACCGTTGTTGCAGGAAGAAATTTATCCGCTCGCGGAGAAGCTACTGGCTGCCAACTACGTCGTCATGATGGAGACCAGCGGGGAGCGATTTATCGGAGAGTTGCCGCGAGAAGTCGTTAAGATTGTGGACGTGAAGTGTCCCGATTCGGGGGAGCCGGATACTTTCGAGATGCGCAATCTCCAGGCGCTGTCCGAGAACGATGAAGTGAAGTTTGTGCTGTCCACCCGGCGCGATTATGAGTTTGCGCGCGATTTTATGTTGCAACACAGCCTGGCGCGGCGCGTGCAACAGGTTTTATTCTCGCCAGTGTTCGAGGATCCGCAAGGGAAATGGCCCGGTCTTGAGCCGCGCCTGCTGGTGGAATGGATTCTGGCTGATAGTCTGCCCGTGCGGCTTGGACTACAACTGCACAAGTTCATCTGGGACCCCGCGACCAAGGGTGTTTGACCGGCCCGCGAAGAAGGTGAAGAAAAGATAGCGCGGAGACGCCGAGAGCGCAGGGAATTTGCAAAGAAGAAGGCGGGAATTGACCAAGGAACTGATGAACGATGCAGCCAAAGCGGTGGTGCTTTTGAGCGGCGGGATGGACTCCTGCGTGAGCACGGCGATTGCGCGGGAACGCCAGGGGGTGTCAAACATCGCGTTGCTCCACGCCAGCTACGGCCAGCTCACCGAGCAGCGCGAACGGCGCGCCTTCGACGACATTGCGAATTTCTACGGCGTGGGCCAACGGCTGGCCGTCGAACTCGATCACTTTCGAGCGATTGGCGGATCCGCGCTCACGGACAAGAGCATTTCCGTTCCTGAAAATGAATGGGGTGCGCCGGGCCCCCGTGGCAGCGCGATTCCCGTGACCTACGTTCCCTTTCGGAATGCGCATTTTCTTTCCGTGGCGGTGAGCTGGGCAGAAGCGATCGGCGCAGGAGCAATTTACATCGGAGCGGTGGCGGAGGACAGTTCCGGCTATCCGGATTGCCGGCCAGAATATTACCGGGTCTTCCAGGAATTGATCCGTGCTGGCACGCGGCCGGAAACGCAAATCGAAATCGTAACGCCAGTCATCACGTTGAAAAAGAGTGCCATCATCCGGCGGGGCATCGAACTGGGCGCGCCGCTGCATCTAACCTGGTCGTGCTACCAGAACGAAGATACTGCTTGCGGCGCTTGCGATAGCTGCCTGCTGCGCTTGCGCGCTTTTGCGGAAGCCGGCGTGCCGGACCCCCTACCTTATCGGCGAACGGTTTCTGCCGGGCTGTGAGCTTGGAATCGGCCCGCTTGAGAGTGATAATGGGGCGCACACAGCCCGGATACTCCGGGCGGGTCTCGCCGCTGAAAAAGGAGAATGGAGTATGAAGCGTTTTCATATGTCGTTGGCCCTTCTGGCCATCCTGATGGCCGGCCTGGCAGGCCTACTTGCACCGCGGGCTGCCGCCCAGACAGGATCGATTAGCGGCTCAATTATGGATGTAAATGGGAAGCCCTGGGCCGAGGTGGTCATTCGAACCCTAAGCGATCAGGGCGCCAAGCAGGAAACCAAGACGGATAGTGGGGGCAAATTTAGCGTGCCTAACTTGCGCTCAGGTATTTACACCGTGTTTGTGGTATTCCCGCCGCCCAATGACAAACAAGCACCCTACGAGGCCAAGTGCAGAGTACAAGGCGGTGAAGACGCGAAAGTAGATCTCAACTTCAAAGACATCGTCTCCAAACAGGGAGCCGAGGCGCAAGAACAGGTGAAGAAGGCGGAAGAGGCGAAAAGCAAAATGGAAGGACTCAAAGCGCACTTCGCGGCGGGAAACGCTCTCATCGATCAAGAGAAACAGGCGAAGATTGAGCTGCAGAAGGCACCTGCGGATCAGCGCGATGCGTTCAAACAGAAATTGACAGATCTTTCCGATCAGGCGGTCAAGGAATTCCAGGAGGCCGCGAAGAGCCTGGTGGAAAAAGATCCCAATGCCCACCTAGTGTGGTTCAAGCTGGGAGAAGCTTACGACACCGCGGGCCGCAACGACGATGCTGCTCAAGCCTACCAGCAGGCCATCGCCGCCAAGCCCGACGTGCCGGGGTATTACAACAACTTGGGCAACGTGCTGGCGCGTGCGGGAAAGATCGAGGAGGCCAAGGCTGCTTACACGAAGAGCGCGGGACTTGACCCGCCGAATGCCGCAACCGCGTGGCGCAACTTTGGAATCAGCCTGTACAACGCGAATCGCCTGGGTGACGCCGTCGAACCCTTGCAGAAAGCCGCCGAGCTCGATCCCAAGAATGCCCAGACCTGGTATCTCCTGGGGGCTTCGCTGGTTTATAAGATGACCACCAAGAAAGTCGGCAACAAAGAAGAAGTGCAGTTTGCGCCGGGAACCATCGAAGCCTACGAAAAGGCGGTCGAACTCGACCCTAATGGAACCTGGGGTCAGCAGGCCAAGCAGGGACTCGAACAACTCCAGTTGATGGCTCCGGGCATCGAAACCAAAGTCAATCTGAAGAAAAAGAAGTCTTGATCCCAGTCGAGACAGTCTGGTCCACAAGGCCGGTACCGCTCGGCGGGGCCGGCCTTTTTATTTAGCCGTGCGTAAGCGTGCCGGTGATTTTGGTGCGGCGAAGCGACCAAGCAAAGACGCTCATCGAAAGCGGCAGTAGCGCGGCCGCGAACAGCAGCAGAACGGCGAGAGGGCGCCAAAGGGCCGCGATGCCTGCCCCTCCCAGTAGTGAGGCGCGCATGGCATCCAGCGCGTAGGTGACCGGATTGAGTCGCGCGACCAGCTGCAGCCAATCCGGCAAGATGCCGACCGGGAAAAGCATGCCGCCCGCGACGCTGGAAACTCCCAGGAAAAACCATTTGGCGGGATTGCCGCGCTTGAAAAGCAGAAGATAACCTGCTGAAAGAATCCCCAGCCCGGAAAATGCGAGCAGCGTGGCCAGGAGGACGGCGAAGACCGCGAGCCAATTCGCGGCGCGCAGCGGAAAGCCAAAGAGCGTGGCTCCCCAGGCGACGTACACCACGATTCGCAGCGTGGTGGCGGCGAAAGGATAGATGGCCGAACCGGCCACAAAGACGGGAAGCGAAGTTTGCGTGACCAGGAGTTGTTCGAGCGTGCCGTTGTCCCGCGCTTCCTCCAGGCTGCGATCGAAGGTGTCCAGGGCGGCGTTGAGATAGTCAAGAAACACGAAACCGACGAGTGAGAACGCAAAATAACTGCCGCCCTGCGGCAAGGCATGCCGTAGCGCGGGCGTGTCCACGAAACGCGCAACGTAATAAAACATGGCGGCGCCGAAGAGCGCCTGGATGGCTTCCAGCACGAATATGGTGCGATAGGTGCGCGCAATGCTTAGGTCGCGCCAGAAGAAAAGCCACAACTCGCGGAGGATGCGGATCATGAGACGCGCTCTCGGCTGGATGTGGCCGCATGGTGACCCGTAAGGCGGAGAAAGACTTCTTCAAGCGAGGAAGCGCCGGTGCTCAGCTTAAGTGTGGAGGTTGTGTCGCAAGCCAGAAGGCGGCCAGCATGAATGACGGCCACGCGATCGGCGAGAAGCTCGACCTCGGGGAGAGTGTGGGAAGCGAACAGCAGTGAAGTTTGGCCGTGGCGCAGGATTTCCGATTTCAGGAAGCGGCGAAACTCCGCGGCGGCGATGGCGTCGAGGCTGCGCGTAGGCTCGTCGAGCAACAGGACGCTGGGCCGATGGAGAAGGGCGCGAGCGAGGCTGAGACGCTGGACCGTGCCGGTGGAGAGCGAGCGCACCTGGCGGTCGAGCGCCTGGCCCAGTTGAAATTGTTCGGCGAGCTGTGAGATTCGTTGAGCCGCCGCTGAACTCGACAGCAGGTTCAATTGGCAGAAGAAGAGCAGATTCTCGCGTGCAGTAAGCCGGGCATAGAAGCCGTGGTCCGTCCCCGCATGATAGCCCAGGCGCCGGCGAACCTCGCGCGACTGCTGGACGGTGTCGTGTCCCGCGACGCGCGCGTGGCCGCGAGTGGGGACAAGAAGCGTTGCAAGAATGCGGAGGAGTGTGGACTTGCCAGCGCCGTTGGCGCCGAGAATCGCCAGCGCCTCTCCTTCCTTAACTTCAAACGACACTCCGGCCAGTGCCACGGCCGTGGGCTTTTCAAATGGCTGGAAAAAAGTGCGCCAACCGCCGCGCGCGGGGGGGAACGATTTCGCGAGAGCTTCGACAGTGATCGCGGCTTCGGGCACCAGGAACCTTATAGCCTGTCTGCGGTTCGAAGACAATCGGGACTCTGCTTCGGTGTGCGCCAGATAGAGGAAGTCTTTATGTCCTGAGGAGCGTAGTGAAGTGCTGCCCTCCTCCGGGCGGCGGAATTGCGAGCCCCGCCCTGTGGAACCCGGACGAGCACCACCATTACTGTTCCGCGTTCGATGAGGCGTTCTCTCTGCTGCTGCCGGAAGAGCCAGGTCCACAAAACGTGTGTAACCGTGAGCCCAGGTGAGAATAAAAAGGCCCCCACAAGTTCGGGGGCCTGGGCGGCGGATCAGTTTCCGTTAGATGCTGGTGCGACGCGAGACGAGGCGCTTGGGACGCGCGGCGGGAGCGGGCAACTCAACAGTAAGGGAGATGTCACTCTTGTTGCGCAGGACGCCCAACTTCACCGTTCGATCCTTATCATCGCGCTTGGCCGAGAGCTTTTCGCGAAGGTCGCCGACGGTGCGAATGCGGTCGCCGTTCAGAGAGGTAATTACGTCGCCCGCTTTCACGCCGGCCTTTTCCGCGGGGGAACCGGAGTTGACATCGCGAACCAGTATTCCCTCGCCATCGGGAGCACCGAAGAATGCGCCCAGCTGTCCGCTGAGATCTTCGGCATCAATGCCGAGCCGGGGCTGGCCTCCGGCGAGCATGCCGCCGTTCCATTCCATGGGGGGAATTTCCGGGATCTCGGGCATGCGGAAAGCGAAGGTCCCGGGGGTCGGCGCCACCATCTTCATGGCGTGGTGACGCTCTTCGGATTTGCCGAGCGTTGCGCTAATAGCCTGGGTGCGTCCATCACGCCACACGGTGAGCTGGATGCTGCGGCCCGCAGGAATCTCATGAATCATGCGGCGAAATTGCGCCGCGCCTTCGACGCGCTGTCCGTTGATTTCCGTCACCACGTCATTTTCCTTGAGGCCTGCCTTGGCGGCGGGACTGTCCGGAACGATTCTTCCGAGGACCACGCCGCGCTCGGCAGCGAGCTTCAGTTCCTTGGCCTTGTCCGCCGTCACTTCATGAGTTTCGACCCCGAGCCAGCCGGAACCGTCGTCGCCGATCAGGATATTCAGATCGTCGGAGGCGACGCGCGGCAGGACTTCGATCTGCCCGGGATCCTGATTTTCCTGGACGATAGCCTGCGCCGACTCCTTGAGCGCGTCCCGGACAGCGAGTTCTGCCTCTTGAACTTGCTGGCTCTCGAGCTGCGCCTGTAACTTGGCCTGCAGCTCATCGATCTTTTGCTGCAAGCGCGCGACCGTCGAGTCCTCCGGCTTTTGGGCCCTGGCGGGGCTGGCGGGCAGAGCGACCAAGGCCAGCCCGAAGGCGGCAGCCCCACCAATCATAAACAAATTTCGCTTGTTCATTTTCGTCCCATCCTCCTAGAGCGGTTAGACGCGGCAAACGGAAAATCGTCAGACGGTCGACCGCAGAATGACCACGCGAATCCCGCCATTCACGGTGCGCAAATGAATCGGAGCGCCGCCGCGACCCAATTTGCCATGCATCTCCCGGGGACGCTGATTACTCTCCATGGTGATGGGGAGTTCGGAAGAGAAGTTTCCATTCAGGCAGCGAGCTTCGACATCCGCCTGCATGTCGGACGGTACGGCGAGCACAAGAGAACCGTTCGTGGTTTCCGCGGTGGCGCCGGTTTTGTCCGGGAGGTGCGCCAACTCCAGGTGCACATTGCCATTCGTTGTGTGTGCATGAACGTTCCCGCCGGCTTCGAACACTTCGATATTGCCGTTCACGGTATGCAGGTCTTCCACGCTTACGACGCCGGCAACGCGCAGGGTGCCGTTCACCGTGCCGATATGCTCCACGCGCGCGCCGTGCGGAACGTGGATGGTGTATTCCACGGCCACTTCCACGCCCTCATTTTGCGGATAGCGAGTGGCGATGGAGATGGCGTCCGGCCGGGCGTCAACTTCAATGGAAACACGCTCCAGATCGGACTCCTTGTGTTTGGCGGTCTTCACCGCGTGCACCTCAATCTCGTTGCGATCCCAGCCTTGCACGTCGACAGTTCCGTTGACGTTTTGCAACTCCAAGGAACCGCCGGGCTGAAGCGGATAGGATTGATTGAACTCCTTGCTGATGGCGAAACCGGGGACGGCTCCAACAATGGCCAGAAGCAATACATACAGAGCAGTCGCGCGGAGAGCTGGACGAGGCATAACGTTTTACCCCCTTCGAGTAAGTGCTACCAACCAGAACCCAACAAAACTCGTTTGCGCCGAGACCACGCCGCTCAGTGCAACTGAAAATTAAACGTCACCGTCGAAATCACTTCGACCGGTTTGCCGTTAATCGAGGCCGGTCTTGCCCGCCACTGCTTCACCGCAGCGATGGCGGCATCGGAGAGCGCCGGCTCGCCTTCCAGCAGTTTCTGCACCTCGACGCTGCCGTCTTTCTTCAGCCGTACCTGGAGCCTCACGATGCCTTGTAGGCCAGCGCGTTGGGCGAGCGCCGGATAGGAAGGCTTTGGAAAATTGACCAGCCGCTTCTGGAAATCGTCAGGATCCTCGGTGATGCCACCCCTGAAAGTGATTTCCAAATTCACCAGCCAGCTTTCGAGCCAGTCGGTCTTAGTTTCGGAGGGAGCCGGCATTTCTGTGGGGATCGATGAGCCCGATCCCGGTCCCTTGGAGAAGGACACCGCCTCAAAACCATTTTCCGTCAATCTCTTATTGAGGCGGTCCATCTGTTCGCGGATGAGCGATTCGTGAAGAGCAACCTCCGAATCCAGGAACTGGAGACGAATCTTTCCAGCCGTGGTTTTCAATTTGAGCGGGGCGCCGCCCCCGTTCAAGACCGCCATGGCGTGTACCGGTCCGGAACCATTGGTAGGCACCTGCATCGTCAAGTGCAGCGCGGGATCCGCTTCGATGCGGCGCTCGCCCCCGTTGGCCACGGTGGCGTCGATATTCGCGGCGAGATTCCGCGGCAGAAACACGACAATGTCGCCGTTGCCGGAATTGAGCTGCGATGCGCCCGCGAGCCGCACGTTTCCGCCTCCGGAAGGCGAATCTGGATTAATCCAGGCTGTAATGGTGCCGCCGGAGGTGGCCGCCTGCAGGGCACCGGCTACGCGAGTCAGGCAAATGCTGCCGCTACTCGATTCCAATTCCATCGGACCGGAAACGTACATGACGCGAATCCCGCCTCCGCCGGTCTGGGCGTGCACCGAGCCGCGCACTTCTCCGAAATCGATCTGCCCGCCACCGGTGCGTACGCTGACGAAATTCCCAGCACGAGCAACGGTGATGTTGCCGCCAACCGTTTCCAGTTCGGCACGCCCGCCGATTTGGCCGGCGCGGATGTGTCCGCCCCCGGTGCGCAGCGAAGCATCTCCCGCGATGTTGCCCACGTTAATGTGGCCGCCTCCGGTGAAGGCCGTAAGGTCACCAGCGACATCGAGAACCTGGATGTGTCCGCCTTCCGTCTCCAGTTTGGCGGCGGAGCGCCCCAAGGAAGCGTCGTGGAGTCCCGAACCAGCGATGCGTCCCATCTTGATGTTTCCGCCCTGAGTGTGAAGTGCGGCCGTCCCACCGATGTCCCCGGTCGTGATGTCGCCCCCCTCGGTGTTCACGTCGATGCTATAGCCGCGCGGCACGGCAACCTCAAACTGCACCCAGAACTGGGCATCGGCGGAGCGCACCGCTTGTGGCGGAAGCATGCCGGTGATTTCCACGCCCGAGGAGATCGCCTTGAACTTGAGAGAGTAAGCATCAAGGAGTTGTTGAGCGGCTGCACCGCGGGCGTCAGTTTCGATGTGCACGGTGTAGCGCACGACGGGCGCGGCACCCGCTTCGAGTTGAATAATGTTTACAGACCCTAGATCCGTCGTCAGCCGCAGCGTAAGACCATCTTTGGTACCCAGCGTGCCGCTGCGAACAATGGACGCATGCTGCGAACCCGGGTCAGGGGGTTGGGTAGGCGCGGTCCCTGGTGGTTCTTTGGCTTCGGCCGGCCAGGCCGGCGGCGTGAGCGGTGCTAAGAAAAAGAGCATGGCCAGAACGGGGAACGGCGCCACACGGCGCGCCACGGAAAAAGGCCTTTGTTGGAAAAGTGCGTTCATCGTCGAAACAATTTCTGGCCGGCTACTGCACTTCACGAGGGCCAATTTGCCGTAAGGCAGCGGCGCTGCGCAGCCGCACGTAACGGCTGGGATCCCGGTGCTGCAACTGTTCGAGAGCGCGAACCACGCGTTCCACCGACTGAGCCTCTTCCGGACGGTCTGCCTGCACTGCCGTCGTGGCGTCGGCCGCCATCTCTTCCGATTGGCCGTGCTGCAAAGATCCGACAAGAACATTGACGGCTTCAACGCGCACGCCCGGATTGGAGTCATGCTCCAGCGCATCGAGCAGGGCCTGTCGTACATCATCATCCGAGGCCGCCTCGCGGAGCGACTCCAGGGCCTTCATGCGCACGGCGGGATTCTGATCCTTGCGAGCCGCAGCGATCAGCGCCTGGCGCACTTGCTGATCCCGCGAAACCGCCTTCAGCGCTTCGAGGCAATCCAGGCGGACACCGGCGTCGAAGCGCTCGCCATTTTCAACGACGTAGGTAAGAACACGGCGCATATCGCTGTCCTGGACATTGCCGTAGAGAACCAAGGGCTGCTCTGCACTGAGCTGCAGTTGCACATCGGGAGAGCCAGAACTCGAAGAGGGCGGAAAATTGATGCCCCCGACAACCATCTTCGAAAGCTGGTC
The DNA here is from genome assembly GCA_003225295.1 of Acidobacteriota bacterium. Lineage (GTDB taxonomy): Bacteria > Acidobacteriota > Terriglobia > Acidiferrales > UBA7541 > Acidiferrum. Next base: position 23,917 of record QHYZ01000029.1, read on the forward strand.
TTCCGTAAGCGGAGGCTTGGCCATGATGTTCATGGCCTGACCGTTGGCGTTGCCATTATTGCTGTTCTGCAGCCACGGAACTACCTGCGTTCCAACCAGGATCCCGAAGAGGACCAGGAGCGCGCCGCTCCAGGCGGGGCGCAGCGCCATCCAGCGACGCAGCCAGCCAAAGGGACGCCAGTGTTCCTGAATCGGCGGCGCGGAAAGATCGTCGAGCGTCTCGGCCAGCTCGCTACGGCATTGCGAGAGCAGGATACCGGAAGAATCGAGTTCATCGGCGGGCTGCCGACGAGCGACCATGGCTTCCTGAAGATCGTTCTCTTCGGCAAGCTGGGCGGCGCACGCTCGGCAATTCGCCACATGCGCCTCAATCTCTTTGCGTTCCCTGTCGCTGACCTCGTCGCAGGTGTAGAAAACCAAGAGCGGCGCGATATCTTTGCAGTTCACGCTCTTTTCAAAAGCGCTCATCGCAGGCCTCCCAATTCATGGCGGAGTTTGCGCGTTGCGCGGAACAGTGAATTCTTCACGGTTTCCTCGGTCGTGCCGAGCGCGTCACCAATGGCTCGCAGCTTCAGGCCCTGATAGTGCTTCATCTCGAAAACGATGCGTTCGCGCGGCGAAAGACGCTCCATGGCAGTGGCGATGCGCGCCTTGATTTCCTTGCCGATGAACGTGCGCTCGGGGTCCAGCGTCGGGCGCTGCTCACGCTGGCGTTCGAAAAAGTCGGTGATGCCCTCCTCGTGAAGGCCGGAATTCAGTTCCGGAGCCTGATCTTCAGGGCGCGCCTGGCGGCGGCGCAAATGGTCCAAGCAAACGTTGGTGACGATGCGGTAGAGCCAGGTGTAAAAGCTGCACTCGAAGCGGAAACGATGGAGATTGCGGTAGACCTTTAGGAATGCTTCTTGGTAGACGTCTCGGGCATCCTCGGGGCGCTTCATGAGATTCAAGGCCAGCCGCAGGACGTCCCGATCATAGCGGCGCACCAGTTCCTCGAAAGCCGCACGGCTGCCGGTTTGCGCTTCCGCAACCAAGACCCGCTCGTCAAGGTGGGGCAAAGAGATCACCGAGGCCAGGGCGGCATCTGTGCTACCCGAGCGACCGTTGTCATCAGCCAAAGCTAAAGCCCATCTGGGGAGCGGCATATTTCGCTTTCTCTTCGCGTGCGCTGGTGTTGCCGGTTGTAAAACAACACCTTAGCTCAAATTCCAGCCCCTGGGCTGGATACCGCACACAACGCGACCACCCAATTTGGACGCACTACTACGCCCATAGGTGAGCACCGCTTCTCACTATAACCCCACTATAACAACGGTCCATCTGTGGATTTTGTTTCAGGAATCCATCAGATCGAGGCTCGCCAGGTCATGTTGGAGTGCTCCATGCCATCCCTAGAGGGGGGAACCGGCGGCTGAAGCGGCACTCTTTCGATCGCCCATGCGCCAGGCCATCAACGGCCAGGCGAAGAACAGAACCACGGCCAGCAGAACGGCATAACCATTCGCCCGATAGAACGAATCCGGCTGAGCGAGCAGTTCGGCGGCGCCCCCCAGCAAGGATGTGCCGGAAACGATGAGGAAGCAGCCGAGGATGTTAAAGCGCATGACGTAGCGCACGCCGAGAGCGAGAACGCTGAGCAGAATGACGTGCCTCAGGAATTGTTGCGCAAGGTCGGCGGCGCCCCCCCAACTTCCGCCCGTGAAAGCCATCGCGCCCAGCAGGAAAAGCAATACGCGAAGCGCAGTTTGTCGAACATGGGCCGCAAGGAAGGACGCGACCGCAGCGACTAGACCGGTGTAAAGCAAACTGCGCAACACGGTTCCACCCAGAATGGCACCAAAGGGGAGGATGGCGTCGAAGTCTTGGCCGAAGGAAGCTCCGAGCGTGCGATGCACCGTCGGCCAGTGTTCCGAAGCAGCCGCGAGCAGATGTTCGAGGCCGAACAACCCCGCGGCCCCTCCCACCCCGATCCACAGCGCGTCGCGATAGAAAGCCGCTGGCATGCCGGACCAGCCCGGCAGACGCTCTTCACCCCATGCGCGGCTGCCGAAATACCACGCCATGCCAAAGAGCAGCGCGATTCCGCCGACGTAGAGAGGAGCGCCGAGCAGGGCGATGATGGCAACCCCGGCATACGTCAACTTGAGTGGATTGCCCGAATCGTAAGCATTCAACGCTCCGGGGAAGACATTCCCAAGAGCGAAAACGGCAACATATCCGGCCAGGGCCCAAATCGACCAGAAGGTGATTCTTCTCCACGGAATCGAGCGCGCAAATTGTGACCGCAGGTTTTTCAAAAACACCATCAGGGCTGTCAGGCCTAGCCCGGCATAAAACAGGAAAGGAATCACAATCGAGACAATGATCCGGGTAAGGCCGCGCTCCTCTTGTTGGCGCTCCCAGCTTTCCGGGATATTGACGTAGGTCCGATAATTGGTGACCTCGTCTCCCAATACTTTCAACTCCACGCGTGCGTGCGCATGATCCTGGGAGTTCGCCGCCGGTGCTGGCCGGGAGTCGAGCGATGGGGCTTGCTCCCAGGTCAGGGTGTGATCAATGCGGCGCGGCCGCTTCTTTGATTCGTCTCCAACTAGAGACCAACCCTGCAGGTCGAGTTTTTTTTCCCGGCGCAGAAACTCTTCCGCGCGGGCCACGGCCTGGTCCTTGTCGAGCGATGCGCCGGGCGCTTCTTCGGCGAGTTTATGCCACACCGAATGAAGTGACCCGTCGGGCTTCAGAATGACCGCGAATTCTTCCGGTTGGCTGTCACGGAAATAGCGCACGCGCCAGAGTGCAGCGGGGACTCGTTCGGAGTAGATAGCGTTGACTTCCGCAATGCCGATGCGCTCCCGCAGATATTCGTTGGCATGCGGATCGGCATTGTTGACGAACACGACGGCATGGTAGTAGGTATTCGGATCGACGCCGCGCTGGCGCATAACTTGATCGGCGTGCGCCCGAGCCGTTCGCGCGTCGATCGACAGCTTCAGGTAATCACCAATCGACGGCGGCTTCAGCCGCCATGCCAACGCGCCGCCGGCCAGCAGGCAGACGGCAAGAAAAGCAACCATGCCAGGTGAGAGGGCGTCGTAGCCGCTTGATTGGACTTCAGAAGTTGCCGCCGCAGGTTCGCTGGTAAGATCGATTTCCGGCGCGGGCGCCGCGCGATTGAGAAGGTCTTCAGCAGTTTCGAACCCGCCGCGAGTCAAGTAGGAAATACAGGCCAGGGCCAGAGGGGCAAGCGCGGCGGCTCCCACCACCACGCCCGATATCTTGAAATAAAGACTGTTCGAACGGATCAGCAGCATGCCAACCAGCGAGGCGTCCACGGTGTAGTGCCAAATGAGGGTTGCCAGGATGCCCCAGCGCAACATCACCATCCCGGCAACAACGCCGATGATGCCCACCTCAATCCCACGAATGTAACCAGGCTCCTGCGGATAGGCGCTGTGCAGAAAACTCCAGGAAAACGCCGGCAAGATGACCGCCAGGACTCGGGACTTGGTCACCCGCTCCACAAAGGGGATGGCAAAAAGGCGGAAGAGAAATTCCTCGCTGGTGGAGGCCATGAGACCGATGGCCACGCCCGCGATCCAGGGAAACGTCGTGTTCACCGCATCGGAGTAGTTCAGATCCTGGGGTGCCCAAACTCCAAAGCGGCTGCCCACCAGGTAGAAGGCGACAATGAAGCCGATGTGACCCGCTGCCAAGGCCAGCCCGACAACGGCTGACGAGAAGAATTCTCTCGAACGAAGCCCACGCATGGTGAAAGCCTTGGAAAGCTGCATCCGATTCGGCTGGTAGGAGCGATAGAGCGGCTCCCCGCCAGGGAGCACCAGGGTCACCATTAACGCCGTACCGAGGGCGGAAAGGAGAGCTATCCCCAGCCGAAGCACGACGAAACTGGCATAGGAATCGTGCGTATCGTAACCGGCGCGCTCGAATTGCCACTGATTCAGCTCCATGAGGAAAAAGAGCGCCGCGACGATCATGCCCAACTTGATGGCCCCACTCCAACTTGTTTGCCCGTGCTTTGTGAGCGTGATGCCCACCCACAGCGCGCTGCCGAGCAACACAACGTACGGAATGATGGCGATCTGGTTGTAAAAAAGATTCGAAGAGCGCAGTTGCTGGTAGCTGCGCCGCCACGCTTCGGGAACGTGCAGGAACTCTTCGCTGCCACCGATTCGTTCGCCTTGGACAGTGACCTGCAGACGGTAGGGCGCGTCTTTCGCGCGGAAGCCGTGCTTTTCCCATGTAAAATCCCAATCCAGACGGTTCGGCCGCTTGTTCGAATTGGCTTCTTCCGGGAGAACGTCCCAGGCGTTCAAATGGAGTCCGAGTTTCGTGCTGAGATAGTCTTGCGCTGCGGATTGGGCGGCGGCGCGGTCGAGCGATGCCCCGGCGCGCGATTCCTCGATATGGTGATCGTAGCCGACGATTTGTCCCGCCGGGCTCACGCGAACGCGGAATTCTTCTTCCTGTTGCGGCTTGAAGAAACGCACGTCCCAGAACCAGATATTCAGCTCGCTGGACATGAGTTTGTTGGCCTGCTGTAATCCGAGCTGGCGCTCGAGATAGACCTTGGCGTTGTCGTCCACCGCGAAGACAATTGTCGATTGGTAGCCGCTGACGTCTTCACGAAGTCCGCTGACGAATTTCTGTGCGCGCGCCAGCGCTTCCTCGCGGGAGACCTGAAAATTAACGGAGGCTTCGGGGAAAGCGCGGAAAAAATACTTGTAGGCGAACAGCGCGCCCAGGATTCCCACCACCACCCAGAGGAGTAGTGTGCGCTTGTCGGAACCTGTTAGACGGTCTCCCGCCACGTGAAGCCTCCCCGTTTGGGACATGCAACCCTCACTCTATCGATACGACTGGCAGACAAGCAAGTTTCGCTGCTGCCGCTCGGCCGCTTTGCGGCCGCATCTAAAAATGTTTGCGGCGGGAATGATATAAGGAGAATGCGTCGACCGTCGTACGGTCGCACTTGCCATTGACCGCTTGGCGGTCGCCTTTGCCAATGACCACGAACCTTGGCACAGCAGTACGCATGATCAAAGGCGTTGGCCCGCAGCGCGCCGAACTGCTCGCGCAGCGCGGGATCTACACGCTTGAGGACTTGCTCGGGTACCTCCCGTTCCGTTACGAAAACCGCATCCATTTCTCCAAGGTGAAAGACATTCAACCGAACGGCACGTACACCATTCGTGCACGGGTGATGAGCGGCCAGGCGGTGCGCAGTATGCGCGGCCGCGACGCCATTTATCACCTGCTGGTGCAGGACGACGCGGGCGGTTCGCTGCCTTGCAAGTTTTTTCACGGTGGATACCTTGAAGGGCGCTTGAAGCCCGGGCAACTGCTCATTCTTCATGGCAAGGCGGAGGTCGATAAGCTGAGACCCGCACGGCTGGAGATGATCAATCCCCAAATCGAAGTGCTGAGCGGCGAGGAAATAGATTCCACCGAGGTCGGCAGGATCGTACCGATCTACGAAGCGATTGGCACGTTTGGCTCCCGGCAAATTCGCCGCGCGATGTACGCCGCCGTGCAGCTCATCGATCAGACGATGCCGGATGTCTTGCCGGAGGGATTGCGAGCTCGGCTGGGCTATCCCTCGCGTGGCGAAGCTCTGATTCACACGCACTTCCCGGAACCCAGCGAATCCCTCGAGGCCTTGAACACGTTTCGTTCACCTTCCCAGCAGCGGCTCATCTTCGAGGAATTTTTCTTGTATCAGCTCAGCCTGGCACTGGACCGCAAGGCCACTCGCAAGGAGAACGCCATGGCCTTCCGCGTGCGGGAAGACGCCGTGCGCGAAGCGCTCAAGCGCATCCTGCCGTTCAAGCCCACGGCGGCGCAGAAGCGGGTTCTCGCCGAAATCGCCGCGGACTTGGAAAAGACCGCTCCGATGAACCGGCTCCTGCAAGGTGACGTCGGCAGTGGCAAGACGATCATTGCGCTCCAGGCCGTCGTGATCGCCATGGAAAACGGTGCGCAAGCGGCGCTGATGGCCCCAACGGAAATTCTCGCGGTGCAACATTTTCTTTCCGCGCGCCGCCTTCTCGCCAAAGCCGGCTATCGCGTCGAGTTGCTCATCAGCGGCCTGAAAGGCGCAGAGAAAACCGTTGCCCTCAAACGCATTCGCTCCGGCGAAGCGCAATTTGTCATCGGCACGCACGCGCTGATTGAAGACAGCGTCGAATTCACCCGCCTGGGCTTCGTCGCCATTGACGAGCAGCACCGCTTCGGCGTTCTGCAGCGCAAGCGGCTGATGGATAAAGCAGCGGCGCAGGGTCACGCCCCGCATGTCCTCGTCCTGACTGCTACGCCCATCCCGCGCACCCTGTCGCTCACCCTGTATGGCGACCTCGACGTTTCCGTCCTCGACGAGCTCCCGCCCGGCCGCACGCCCATCGCCACGCGCATGACCACCGAACAGCATCTCGCCGGCGTCTGGGAATTTCTCCGCCGCGAAGTCACCGCCGGCCATCAGGGCTACGTCGTTTATCCGGTCATCGAAGAATCGAAGCTCGAGCTAAAAGCCGCCATGGAAGAATACGAGCGCCTGTCACGCGAAGTTTTTCCGAAGCTCAAGCTGGGCCTGCTGCACGGCCGCCTCTCCAGCGAAGAAAAAGAAGAAGTCATGCAGCGCTTCCGCAAAAACGAAGCGCAAATCCTCGTTGCCACAACTGTCGTGGAAGTCGGCGTCGACGTTCCGAACGCCACCGTGATGGTCATCGAACACGCCGAGCGCTTTGGACTATCTCAGCTCCACCAGCTTCGCGGGCGCATCGGCCGCGGCGCGCAGAAATCACACTGCATCCTCGTCGCACCGGCACGCATGACCGACGAAGCCCGCGCCCGCCTCGCGACCATGGTCCGCACCTCCAACGGTTTCGAAATCGCCGAAACTGATTTGCAACTTCGCGGTCCGGGCGAATTCTTCGGCACCCGCCAGTCCGGCGACCTGGGCTTCCACATCGCCAATCCCCTGCGCGATCGCGAATTCCTCGAACTGGCCCGCCGCGAAGCCTTCGTCCTGGCCGACGATGCCGGCCAGCAAGAGACGCTGCAGCGCCTCCTGCGCATGCTCCCCCCCGAATGGCAGCGCCGCTATCATCTCGCCCACATCGGTTGAGGAAGCACTCCTGGATGGGGCTCCACCGGGTAATTACGTGAGGGAGGGTGACGTGGGGCCAACGGGCTGTAGGTCGCGACGTTGGCAACCCCGACTGCCATGGGTTTCTTTTTGTCGTGGACTCACACGGGCGGAAGTCCTCACGGTGGGACTCCGCCCCGGACTCGGGCTAATCAGTCGAGACGAATCAGGGCTTGCGCTTTTGTTGTTTTTCAGCCTCTTCGATGATCTTTCGGAATTCCGCCACAGCAGGCACATTGGGCGAGCGCAGCGCATCCTTGTTCACATAGCGCCAGACAGGAGCCCGATCCAGGGGTCCGTCGAGGCGGCCTTCATACACCATAAACATATCTTCTGCAGGCCCAACTTCCGTTTGTGGATGAGGTTTTGTGTCCTGCGTTGAGGTTTGCGGCGCATCTGTTGGATGGCCCTGCTGCACACCAATTCGGATGCCCGTGTCGGTGGGCTGAACGATGACCGGGCGATCATTGGTAGGCAGGCCCCCTATCGTGGGCTGCACCATTTTGCCGGAGCCCTTGCGAACCGTTATCACCAAATCGGCCGTTGGCGTGTCCAGCACAGGGGTGAACCGCCCCCACTTAATCAATGCCTTCTCCACGTCCTCTTGAGCCGTCTTGTTCGCCATCGGGGCGGTAGTGGAAGTGCCTGCGCTCGGATCGATAAGTACCAAGACAGTGCGGGCTTGAAGAACATAAGCCGGCAGCAAAATCTTTTTCTTGTCCCCGGCGATTGCCAGCGAACTAAATGCCACAAACAAGATCACCACACGCATGCGTAAGGGCATCACCACCTCCATGCGCCAAACACACCTGAGCATTGTAGTCCGCGGTGCCGAAGATAGACAGGGACCTCCTCGCCTATCAGGAGTTCCGCTTCTAGCACGGGCCGAGTTCGGCGAGGCGTTGGCCGATCCACGGGGAAATGCCCGAAGCGCACGAGGCCGCCAGCGCAACGGGCAGTTAGTTATCGAGAGTAAATCTCCTTGATGGCAAA
>QHYZ01000030.1 GCA_003225295.1 Acidobacteriota bacterium
GACGGCTGGCGGCGAGGTCTAGCTTTGTCTCCCGACTGTATTATGCATGACGACCAATCAGGCTCCAACGCGGGCGACAAGCAATTTCTCAGGACACGACAGTCGCGCTGCCACATATCCGCAGAGTCGACAGTCTTGAACCAGGAACCAGAAATCTACGCGCGCCGACTAGCCGACCAGCCCCGCCGTGCGGCGGATGTTCCATGGTTCGGGTTCTTCGACTACCGGGGCTGGTCCCGTTGCAGGCTCCACAGTCCGCGCGCCGAGAGGATGAGGGAGAAGATCCCAATCACGCCTAGCGCGTAAAGCGTCCAGACGAACAAGAAGGCTGGGCTGGACTTGGCGATCTGGCCGCGAAAAACGGCGCGCCCCACGGTTTTCAGAGTGCCGGTCTTTGTTCTACGAATCGCGCAGGTCTACCCGGGATCATCGACTTTCCGTTATAGGCCTTTGTGAAGCGGACTCGGACTAGCCAGAAAATCAGCAAAATCAGCGGAAGGATGGTGAGAACCAAATACAGGGTTGTGTTGAATAAAGCCGGGGATAGATATTTTCCGACGCCCACTGTCGAAAGCAATCTCAGTGGGCGGTTTGACCCTCCGAAGAAAAAAGACCCTGCTGCAATAAACAGCCCAAAGCACATGCGCCAGAGATGCCGCGAGATGCGCTTGACTCCAGCAACGCCGCCGCGCACCAGCATGCGAACGTCCCCCGCCGCTGCAAGCAGACACACCGAACCCATGAAAAGGATCATTCCAACAGGAACTCCGTCGAGTGAGCTGTGTCCGCCACGCAGGACTTTGACGCCAGTCATCCAGCTGAGGATGCCATTCGCCAGGGGAATCAGGAGCAGAACCCAGTCCAAACGGCTCGTTTCCCCGTCTCTGCGCCTGGCGGTCAGCCAGGCCGTTCCGATCAGATAAACCGTGAGAATCCCGCCGCCAATGTTATTGGGTTGATTCCTCACGATCGCCAGGTACGCCGCGAAGGCACCCATGGTGAGCATGGACGCGACAAAGACCTTCCCCGCCAGCACATGCCGGGGGGATCCTTTGCGGAAACACATTGCCGCAGTCCCGGACAGCAACCCCAGGCTCCCACCGCAAATATGCACAATCAGTGCGGGCGAATAGGACATTGACCCTTCTTGGAGATATATACGTGGACTGGCGCCCCAGTGTTTCACCCCACGGGTATCAGCACTGAACGCTAATCAAGAAGCGAAGATTGCTGTCCAATTCGCTGGAGAGAGCGAACCACGCGCGGTACTTCCATGCCCCAGAGCCTGCGGAACAGCTCGACAGTCGAAGGGCCATGTCCTGCGTATAATGCCGCGTCGCGGATTATGCCGAATCGACTCATGCAGTCAGCGCCGTTTCCCCTCCATTCCTTTCCACGCACACTGATGCTTGATAGCTAGCCATCGATCACCCGAATCGCGCGACGAAACTCTCTTTTCAGACAATCACCCGAGCTCACATCAGTTTAGGCTTAAGCTTGAATAGAGACACGTGTGGCTTTAATGTTTATAGACTTCCGGTTGGGACTGGGACACAGCGTCCACCGCCTTGTCACTAATTTGGAGCCGCAACGCAAGACACGCCCCGACAGCGTTAGCTACTTCGCTCGAATGCTTAAGGCTTGAGTGATTTTGAATCAGGTCGTTTGCAATTTCTTCCATCCGCCCCAGAATAGGGCCAGCTCCGGCACTCCTCCTTACGATTATTTGCTCAGGGACGTATGGAAGGCAGGCGAGCTCAGGAATGACGCCAAGCAAGAGAAGCTTTTGAAACATCGGCCAGTTTGCGGGATCAATGTTGACTGAGCGCAAGCAAGCGATGGCAAATTGCAGAACAGCGTCGCCGGGATGCTCGTTGTGAAGGGAGAAAGCCTTGCTGAAATAGTTCGACAAATCCGCAGCTTGCCCAGCTTGAGAACTGCGGAACCTGAAGAGCCTCAGCTCTGTCGCCCATGCGAAGATCGTCAGTCTTGTCCATGATCCGCTTTTCGAGGATCGGCTAGGCAACAGTCCGCGGAAGGCTGCCCGTCAAAGTGTGACCTGGGAAGAGCCGAGAAGCCTGCTGCCGCCGGAAAATTCAATTCCGCGGGTATTCGCCCGCCCTTGCATCAGCCAACGACGCAAGGGTGAGGCTCCCAGCAGTATAAACGGACTTAAGCGGCCGGAGGTTTCTTTGGAAACTCTTTAATCGATTCCCCAATGAATTCGAGATAACTGCGAACATGGCCTTCCAGCTGATCCGTGAAATGGCTGGAAATCTGGGCAGCTCTTTCTCCCAGGTTCTTATTGCCTTCGTCCGTAGCCGACGCGATCATGTTCTGTGCGCTATCTCGCGCAATCTTCTCGAACGCTTGCGAGAGCTCAAGCATCTTTTCGTTACACTCGTTCACAACGGAAGTGGAGTTTTTCTCCAACTGGTCCTGAGTCTGAAGCAATCGTGCGTTCGCGTCACTTTCCAGTTGGTCCGTGACTTGCCTGTAAATTGCCAGCGATTCTTCCTTGAAAACGGTCTGAGATGCCACCAGTTTCTGAAGGTCCGCTCTCGCTTCTTCCATCACAGGCGCAACCTGCTCTCGCAGCCGCAATACGAAGCGCTCCGTTGCTTTGGTGCGTGAGGTTTCGAGGTTGCGTTGCACCCGCTCAACCGTGCCAGTCGCCATAGTGTCGAGGTACTGGTTCAGTTCGTTCCTCTGAGTGGTCATGCTCTGCTGGGCATTTTCAATGTGTCGCTCGATAGCCCCAACTAAGCTCCCTTGGCTGTTTTTGACTATGGCCTGCGCTCCCTCGTTCAGTACTTTCAGCGCGCGCCGGGCCAATTCATCTTTCGAGGTCGCGATCACATGCTCAATCGTCCCCGTCGCCTCGTTCTGAATCTGAAAACGAAACTGGTCCAACAGACGCTTCCTTTCATTGGCTAACGTCACTGCTGCAATTTCAGAGACCGCTATTTGAACCTGATTGCTTAAGCCGTTCATCAGGTTGGCAAACCAAGGTGACAGTACAGCGGCCGCCTCATTTTTCTTCAAGACGGGAACCGGTGTAGCAGCTTCGGTCCGGGCCAGAGCCCGTTGCGGTTCGGTCCGCGCTACGAGCCGCAATTCTCGTCCATGAGTCGCGGACTCTGCTAGATTGCCCGATTGCCGGGGAAACCAATCTGCTGGCGGCGACGAAATCCCCCAGATATTGCCGGCGATTTCGAGCTCCACGCCGACGTTGTACGTTGGATCGTTGGGGGTGTTTAGCCTCTGTATCGATTTCACCCATGCCCGACTAGGGAATCCAGAGTGGCCTGTCGAGCCCGATCCCGTATCTAGGACCACGATGTCACCAGGACGAGGCTCATATCTCATCTTGTAGGTGCAACCGTGACAACTAATCGAGCCAGTCGTAACTTCCTCCCGATAGGATGCACGAGAGGGATCTACGCTCTGCACTGCCAGCATTATGGCTTTGGAAATGCGCGAGCTGCGCCGTTTTGGTGCGTTTGCGACCTGATTAGATGACACTGGACCCTCCTACTCCCCCATCCACATTGGATAAGGGCCGTTGCAAGTCATCCCTCGAATTCTGGAGAACTGCTCGAATAGTCTCTCAGCGTCCGCGGAACTTCAACTGGTCGAACAGCCAGGAGCGACTTGTACCTTCGCCTGCCCATGTGTCCCACGCCCCGGAGTACCAGTCGCTTTTCGGCTGCCTTTGGCCGAAGTCCTCGCGGCTCAAGGCATGCCGTCCAATTTTCCGAACTGTCCCCTCGACCAGTAGACCTGCTTTGGACGCCGGCGTAAACTGAGCCGAGTTATTGCGCTCGAGGGCAAGGACACCAAAATGACTGAAACATCCACTGCCGAGCACACGGATCGCCGTGCGACGAGCCGGATTGATGCCCATCTCCCTTTGTTCATCTACGGCTCTCTGCTAGGTGGCGATCCGTTTTACGAGGAGACCTTTACAATCTCCATCGATGGAACTGGCGGATTGATCTTGATGGCGAGTAGTGTCCAACCCGGCCAGCGAATAATGGTAACGAACCAAGGAAACGATCAGACGCAAGAGTGCGTCGTCGTATCCGTTGCGGCGCAGCCTGCGGGCAGTTATGTTACGTTTAAATTCCCCACCCCGATGCCGCAGTTCTGGCACGGGTTGGAAATTGGCAAGGGTACGCTGCGTAGCTGGATCGAATACTTCATTGAGGCAGTTATTCTGCAAATCCGTGATGATCGCACACCCGAAACGCCAGTTCCTGATAAGTTCTATAAGAGGGGAAGTCAAGAAAAAACACAACTGCATCGACCGGAGTTTTTCTTGCTTCCCAGCCCACGTGAATGAGCCTGATCGGTTCGAACCTTCCGCGCCAAAGACTCGGGTGTCACTCACCCCACTCATTTCAGTCCAACTTCAGTCCAAGTCAAGAGCGAGATAAATGGCGCGTTCCCCTGTTGTCGACACCAGAAGCAGCACTTAGAGTTTTGCGCTACGTATCTACGAACCAGAAGGACGGGAGTTCGAGTCCCCCCGGTCGCGCCACTCTTTCAATAACTTAACTTACAGCGTATGGACCTGCCGCGATTGCACCAAAATGGTGCAACTGCGCACGTACTGTGCACGTTCTCAAAAAGCCGCGTTGACTTGTACAAGCTTAGTGGTGTCGGTTTTTGTTCAATCGCCATGGATTTTGAAGGCCAGAAACCCTTGGCGCACGCTCTTACCAATACCTGGTGTGCAGAATTTGTGAAAGTAGCTGCGATAAGCCTTGCCTCGGCTGGAACACTGACACTCTGGCTTACCGAGCGGCAGTCAGGCCCAGGAGTGAACAGATCCATTCAAAGATACCGGAAGTTATTCCGGGTCACTCGCAGGTAGGCCACAGCTGGGCGACTGGCCGTAGAAGGAATTCCCCTTATAGTCGAGCTCTTTGAGGCCCTGGCGCGAGGTGTAGAACCCACGGACGGTTTCCTCCTTGAGGAAGTCGAACAGGCGCGTGCCGCCATGAGTCGTCGACCGATCCGCCCGGGCGTCGCTTATGGCTTGGACGAGCTCGGTCTGGCTGCTCGCGTCAACATCGAGGAAACCTTTCGCGAAGCGTCGCCGCGATTCTTCGCCGAGCCAAGCGAGTCCATCTCGGCAAATTCGTTCGGGCTCAAAGGTTTCGACCTGGAGCACCGGTTCCTCATTGCCGAAATAGGCTACCGCGAGCGAGCGCTGGTCGGCGGGCAAATTGCGGGCTAGCTTCCGCACCGCTGGCGCGCTCGAGACGACCAAATCGATCCATCCGGCGACTTCATCGTAAATGCTGGCCGGTGCGCCAACTGCCGGCTTTGCTGATGAGTTTTTCAAGTCTTCGCCGAGGATGATTTCAACCAGCCGCCGAACGACCGCGTATTCATTTGGCGCGAACGCCTGGGGAACAAAGGGGCCGGAGCGCGGGCGGACGTACTCGGTCCGCGCACCAGGCTGCGCGGACACAAACGGGCCATCGCTGGAGAGCGCGTCCGTCAGGTGATCGAGGGAAGGCCGGTAGAGTCCCGGTGGCAGAATCAGAGAAGCATGCGCCTCCTGCGCAGCCTCCTCGGGCACGCCGCGAAAACCGGAAAGAACCACAGCGCTGCCCAAACTCAGTAACCACTCGCGGCGGGTGAGCGCAGGGCCAGGCGTTACTGCCTGATTCGTCTTGTTCTTGGCTTCATCCATGATATTTCTTGGAACCTGGTTGATCGCGCCTCACAGGTTTCCCCGGCGATATTCGTCGGCGATGTAGTCGCCCGCGCGCGCGGAAATCGCCATGATGGTAAGTGTGGGCTCATAGCAGCCCTGCGTCACGAACACTGCGCCGTCCGTGACGAAAACGTTTTTCAGGTCGTGGAGCTGGCCGAAGCTGTTGACGACACTCTTTCTGGCATCCTTGCCCATTCGCGCGGTGCCGCATTCATGGATGTTTTTGCCAAAAACGCTGAGACGTTCTCCGGGCGGCTGGCGGTCCTGGAGCTTCATAATGTCGAGAATCTCCATGACGTCATTGCGCATCGCTTTGGCCATGGCGTATTCGTTGTCGCCGTAGCTGGCAACGATGCGCAGCGCGGGAATGCCCCAAGCGTCCTTCTTTTCCGCATCGAGCGAGACATAATTGTCATAGCGTGGCAAGCACTCGCCTTGCACGGTCATGGCGAAATAATACGGGATCTCGCTTCGGACTTTGCGCCGCCAGTCGGAACCGAAGCCGGCAAGCCCAAAAGCGTGCGCGTACAGTTCTTGGCTGCCGTCGCCATCGAAGCGATAGCCGCGCAAAAAGGCTCTGTTCGGCTGGCCGTCGGTGTTGACGTACTTCGGAATCAGGAAGCCGCACGGTGTGCCGCGTGGTTCGCGCTGAGAGGACTTGAACTGCGGCAGGAATCCCCCTGCCCCTTCCAGGGTGAAATGGTCCATGAGGTAATGGCCGAGCTGCCCGGATGAATTTCCGAGACCCTCGGGAAAACGCGAGGAGCGCGAGTTGAGCAAGATGCGCGTGGACTCGAGCGCGCCAGCGGCCAGCACTACAATTTTCGCACGCGCTTGGCGATGAGCATGCGTCGTGCGCTCGACGTAGTGAACGCCTTCAGCTTTGCCCTGCGCGTTGAGGAACACATGGCTGACCACGGCATCGCTGACTAACGTCAGGCGGCCTGTGCGCGCGGCCGCTGGCAAAGTGACGGAAGGACTGTTGAAATAGGATGCGGTGTAGCACCCGCGCTGGCATTCGTCGCAGTAGTGGCACGCCGGTCGACCGTTGTGCACGAGGGTCAGGTTGGCCATACGGTCGGGCATCACCACCCAGCCGAATTTCTTGCCAATCAACTCGCGCGCCAGCATGCCGCCACAGGAAAGGTTCATGGGCGGGAGGAAGTTGCCGTCGGGCATCTGTGCCAGGCCTTCGCGCGAGCCGCTCACGCCGATGAAGGATTCGACTTTGTCGTAGTAAGGCGCGATATCCTTGTAGCTGAGAGGCCAATCTTCCCCATAGCCGTCGCGGTTGGCTGCTTTGAACTCATAATCACTATATCTATAGCTCTCGCGCGCCCAACAAAAGGTTTTGCCACCCACTTGGCGCCCGCGAATCCACATGAAGGGCTTTTCGATGGGGAACGTGTAGGGATTCTCGTGATCGTCAACAAAAAACTGATGACTGAACTCGTCGCACGCGTAGCAAAGCCGCTGGACGGGCTGGCGGTCAAGCAACGCCTGACGGTTGCCAAAGCCGCGAAACTTGACCTGATACGGCCAGACGTGTTCGGTGAAGTCACGCGTGGGCAGCCGTGGTGGCCCGGCTTCCAACATGAGGACGAGCATGCCCTGCTCGGTCAGCTGCTTGGCCACCCAGCCGCCACTCGCACCCGAGCCGACAATCAGCGCGTCGTAGACTGTTTGATTGCGTGGCATGACCGCGCGTTGAAACCCGTGGCGCATTGTGTCACAGGGCCGAAGTGGTCGGCAACTCGCAGATTACTGTGGTTCGGCAATCCGGCAGTGAGCAGGCGACATCGCCGGAGGCTTTCGTTCCTCTTGATTGGCGGGTACGCTCAGTAGTTGATCCTTGCAATACGCCTGCGCGTTGGACATCGCAAGGAAATCTATCGCTAAGTGCCTCATCGTAAGCACACCGCGCTGCAAAAACCCCTACACAGGTCCAGCACTGACCACGTAAAATCTGGGCAATGCCAACAGCAGCTAAAGAAGAAATGTTCTCTTCGTCGAGCGATCCGTGTGTGCTTGGGTGTAGGCGAAAACTCGCGTCCGGGGTTCCCGAGAAAAAATGTTGCACCACATCACGGCAGTGCGTGGACTAACTCCGCGAGCGCACTGGGGATACGAGAAGTGTTGCTCGGAAATCTTGGCGGATCACGTTATACCAGCAAAGAACGCGACACGGAAACCGGCAATGATGACTTCGGCGCCAGCTATTTCTCTCCCTCGCTGGGCCGCTGGCTTTCCCCCGATTGGTCCGCCATACATGCTCCCGTCCCTTATGCCCAGTTGACCAACCCGCAGACCCTCAACCTCTACGAACTCGCGTGCGGGGCTCGGCTCAGACGCGACAGGAACGGCCCGATTTGCCGCTACCGTCGCGCTGGCTGCCGCCAACGGGTATACAATTGCCCCAAACGGCGACGCAATGCAGCGTCGAGAAAGAGGCAAGTATGCAAGTTGCAGCGGCCCAGGCAGCGCCAGAAAACGTCCGCGCGTTCATTCAAGAGTATTTCGATGCCTGGAAGGGCACCGATGAAGACAAAATTCTCGCGTACTATTCGGACGATGTCGTAATCCAGCTTCCGACGGGAACACTCGAAGGGAAGATAGCCGTGCGAGATAACTTTGTCCGACCGTTCATCGCCGCGTTCCCTGGCAATGTACATTCCATTCGGAACTTGGCCCACGCCAAAAATCTGGTCGCCGTGGAATGGAGTTTTGACGCTCTGCACAAAGGCGATTTTGGCAAAATCGAGGCTACGGGCAAAAGGGTTCAGGTTCCTGGTTGTTCATTCTATGAGTACGACCTCGGATCCAGAAAGATTCCGGCAGGAAGGATCTACTTCGATTCTGCTACCCTCTTGCGGCAAATTGGTGCGGGAGCGTAAGAGTCCCGGCGGGCTAACTCGGATTCATGCTACAAGCTTGATCCAGCATAGAACTCGACCTGCGGCAAACTTGCCACGAAGGCGTGGAGAAAAGTTCTAAAATCGTTCCCTTGGGCGCGCCACTTTTCCCAATAAAAACGCAGGTTTTACGGCCGCCCGGCCGCCGTGCCACGCGATCATAGTAAAAGCTACAGACGTCGACGGAAAGGTAGCCACTTTCAAAACCGCGCAAGTCACAATCAGCAACTATATCGATTCCAGACTTTATACTGTCCACAGTTCCGCTCTGTATGTTGTTCGCCGGGCCAAAAAGCCACATCCCCTGGAGGCCAATAGATAACGATCTCAATTAGCGAATCCGGCTACTCGACCACGTCGACTAGCGGCAAGATATCTGCTGGCCCCGCGACGGTCGCGTGACTTGGTTCGCCTGGACAGTAAACCTACATGCGTGGCTATCGTGGTGTTGTTGCTGAGCAGTGCCGAAACTCCCCGTCTGCAAAAGCTGCCCAAAAAACAAATTATCATTCTCAACCTCCATAGCAATGCCCAGCTGAACGTTCCGGGGGGAAGTGGCCTGCACAGCTGGATCCATAAAATAACATGACCGATCAGGAGAACCATCAAACCGTGGGTAAACTGTGGGGTAGCTGAGCCATCTAGCGCTAGAGTGCGTTAGCCGGACTGCCGAGAGTACTGTCGCTGCAGTACCGTGGGACCATTCGCTTTCACAGGTTCGCGCAATATCCTCTCCCTTCGAACGTCTGCGGAAACGACGCAAGAAGCGAAGAGCCTGACACCTGTGAACGTGCCATTTAGAGTGCTCGTATTTCTCCTTATCGTCATAGGAGGAACTGTCGTCGCGTCCCGATTGGCGACGCCCAAGAACTCCAAGAAGAAAGGGATTGCCTGCTGCAGCGCTGAGGTCTGCGCTCGGAATCACCACCATGAATGAAGCCAGCCGCATTATTGCGGTATTGCCGATTGCATTGCGGTCCAGCGGCGGGTGCGGCTGGACCGGCGGCCCCACAGTATTCCAATGCCGTCCCCTTCCCCAGGCCGCTTCTCCTGTCATGAAAATAAGCGTAAGTCCTTAGTATTCATGGCGACGTTTTTGCGCGACCACTTTGTTTCCTGCCAGGTGGTGCGCCAAAGGCGCAGGAAGTCTGCTAGGAGATGCAAGAACGCAGTTACGCAAGGGGAGCCTGTGTCCAATAAAACTGTGCCATCTTAGGGGTTCACCCCACTCATTTCCGTCCAACTTCGGTCCAACTCAAGAGCGAGATAAATGGCGCGTTCCCCGCTGTAAGCGACACCAGAAGTAGTGCTTAGAGTTTTGTGCTGTATACCTTCGAACCAGAAGGCTGGGGGCTCGCGTCCCTCCGGCGCGCTGACTTCTCAATCATTTATTTCTAGACGGCTATTTCTTCTTCGTTTTCAAGCATCAGGCTGACGGTCATAAAAATGCGTAGTATCACTCGTAGACAGGCACCCTACGGACCCCTGCTCCCGGTCGAGGCAACAGAAAAACCCCCGAAGGCGCAGGAGCAAGCCGGAGATTTTCACACGACCACATGTTTTCGTTGAATTCCCGTGAGTGCTGCGATTTCAGCTCAAGTCGCCCGTTTTTACGTGGGCTTTCGCATCTGGGTGCCGGGGCGTCCAGTCTTTTGGCGGAAAGGTCACGTGCCAGAAAATAGGATTGGGCAGCACGAACTCCACCCCCACCCGAGGATGATCGCTTTGATGCCTGTCAATGTGCGCGACAACACACTCCAGCACGGCTTTTGTCTGGACGTTCGACAGAGTGAGCCGCTGTCCTCTGTACATCTGCGTCGACACGAGAATCGATGCACCGTGAGCACTGATCGCCAGGGTCTGAGTCTCTTCCTCAAAAAGCAATCCGCCGCCAATCTGCCCGGAGACTCGGACTGGGATTGTCATCAATACTCGCTGACTCCTTCGGCGGTTTGCGGCGAGCCAGGAGGTTTCGCGGGACTCGTTAAGCCACGTTTCAAGAGTCCGAAGCGGCTCCGGCTCAATGGTGGTGAACAGCAGTCCCATGCCTTTGGTCGCTCGCGAGTAGACGACTCTTGCCCGGGCTTCAAACAGTTGTGACCCCTTGGTGATGCGTACATCCGTGACCGTCCCCAAAGGAAGGGTGTTGTCCGTGTCTACATAGCAGCCTTGCTGACTCAAGTCACGGACGCGCGTCTCAATTCGCGCACCGGATTCAGCCGCTACTACGTCGGCAGCAGCAATGAACTCGTAGCGAGGATGACTGCGGCGATCCGATCCGGCAAGCGCGTCGGAAGGGCCAGCAGGCTTTTCCACATCACTGGGAATGGTGGGAGTGGGAGGGCCCGCAGGTTTCGAGCCCTGTCTATGCTTGCGGCGCTGCATAACTTTCGACGCGGATCCTGCCTAATCGCCGTGCCATAGTTCCGTGGCTCCTCCCCGAAGATATGCCCCAAGCGGCTCAAACCTCTCGCGATGCAAAAGGCGCTTGTGTGGCCCACGTATTTTGCGAAACAGTCAATTCCTTTATCACGGGCCTCTGTGGAATCGAGCCCACTTGGCGAAGTCTGGTCAGTAGGGCCGCCAGGTGCGTGCAGTCTTCCGGGGTCATTGCCATGAACTTCAGCCCCAGTCCTGCGCCGGATTTCGCATGTTGCACCGCGGCATCTGCCCTGATCTGTCCTTCCTGGACGAGAAAATGTAGCCTGATTGTTGCGCCCATGGCTCGTGGTTCTTCCGCATCCAGAAACAATCCCTTCATACTCAGGTCACGAACGCGCGAAACATCATCACGTCCATTGCAACGCCAGTACACCCAGACGTCGTCTCCTGTGTTGAGACGTGAGCTTAGCCTTCTGGCATATGCGGGTTGTTGCAATGATTTCATAACGCACCTTCGGACCTGCGAAAGTGATCGGTCCCCTGAAATTTCTAATGTTGTCCTCTTCGATTCTTGACCTCGGAGCGGCACGCCATGTAAGTTCTTCAAGTCTGTCTGCGTCATTTCCCACGTTGCCGCTGCGATTCTTCCTCCTCATCGGCGACGCAGCTTTTGACCATGCGCCTTGCTTGTAATAAAAACGAGAAGCCGTGACAATCCGGTCTTCGCTCTAAGCTGACATAGGGGGATTCCCCCAAAACCCGATAGGGGCAATACCCGATGGCCCAGTCGATTAGCGGCGCACCTCTCGGGATGCTGCCCGGATCACGGACCTTAGTGGCCAATCGTGATGCCGGCGCATGCCAATTCAAGAGCCAGATCAATGGCGCGCTCCCCTGTAAGCGACACCAGAAGCAGCACTTAGAGTTTTGTACGGTATACCTTCGAACCAGAGGGTCGGGAGTTCGAGTCTCTCCGGGCGCACCACACTATTAGACCTTTGATTTCAGTGACTTCGAGCGATACCCTCCACACGTTTAGAACTCCGTCGGAGGATCGTTAGGTAGACGCGAAGCACCGAATCGTACAATTACTCGGAATCGCGGGACTGCTGAGCGGAAGTTTGTTCGGCCTACTGGTGTTGAGGGGGCTGATCCTTCGTCGTGTCGCTGATGCTTGCGGCGCAATGGATCTTATCTTTGCTTTTGCATTCGCCGCCTACTTACTTTCGGTCGGGATTCGGGCAATGCGTTGGGCGAGGGGGCAAGGAACCGCCGCAAGTATGAAAATCAAGTGGGAAGAGTCTTGCTTGGCTCCCTGCTGATTTTCATCGAGGCTAAAAACTACTTCCACCCTGCAACTAACCTGCTCACGCCTTCCAACGAAACGCAGGCCACAGCGATGAATGCCACTGCGATTGTCTTGGCATTCCTGGGTGCCTGGCTTGTCGTTTCAGGTGTAATTGCCCGATTCAAAGGGCAAGTCCGTGACGAGGAGAATTCTAAAATCGTCCCCTAGGGTGCGCCACGTTGTTTGTCCTTTGCGCTGAGCAACCTACCGCCGTACGCTTCTCCCGATCTAGAACCTAGCCCGCGTGGTCGGAACAATGCAGCGCTTAGTCCTGCGGTGAGGCAATGTCCAATGGAACCTGAAAGAGAAAGCAAAGGGCGAACGGCCCTCCGAAAATCTTCGGTCCTTGTCCTTATTGCCTCGATCTCAGCTCTGGTGGCGATCTACTGTACAGAATCGAGTCGTACCTGGGAGGTGGGAAAATGCCATCCGAACTTCTACAAATCTCCTCGGCTTGTTGGCCGTTCCCGTACTGCTTCTTCTTGGTTGTATGACATGGGTGAAAACATCCAGAGAGAAATTATCGGTTTAGCGCAACGGCCTGGGCTTAGGCTCAATGGTCCTGCTTTCATGTGCCTGGATGATTAATTTGGCGGCGCGCATGGCGAGTACAATTCGTCCCTACCAAAACAACTTCTTCAATCTAGAGTGGAACGCGACCATCTTTGACTCAACTTTGGTTGCGGCTCTACTCGCGATTGCTCTTAAAGGGACCGGGAGGCTTCTCATCTTTAGTGCAGCGCTTCTGCTGTTGTCAGGGCTTCAATCCGACATCTATTTCTAGATGCTTCGGGTTGAGTGACTTCTCCCTCACGGCCCACAGTCGTGCCACAGGTTCACTCCACCAGGGAACTCAACCTGTGGCAAATTTGCCACGAAATCGCCGAGAAAAGTTCTAAAATCGTCCCCTTGCACGCGCCACTTCCTTTTCCTTTCAACAATTTGGCAATCAGCACTCGCCCAGGGGACGCCCGCTCCCGCCAGGCGTAGCGGTTACTGTTCATATGCTCCGATGTTGATTTGCCCGTTCACGTTGACACGTAGCTTGCCGGCGTAATCCACGGTGCCGACAAGGGACGAACCCAGATTCATGCCCGTATTCACAGCCGGCGAAGTCGACTGAACGTCCAAATTCGGCGGCGTGGATGAGAGGTCGATGTACTGAGGATCGGCAAACTGCGAGTGCCCGTCCTTGCCGGTAGTGGATTGATACAACGAAAACCCTGTGTCGGTCGTCCCGTTCCAAACCCACTGTCCTGCCGAGGACCCCACCGAAGAGTAGAACAAGTTGTAGTCGGAGTCCACGGGGTTGGACTCGGAGTTGGTGAAGCTGTTGACAAACAGGCCCTGCGAGCCGGCATACAGAATATTGTTCTTGAACATATTGTTGGTGGCGTAGTACTGAATCTGGAACTCGCCGCTGCCGGTGTTCTTCGTGTCGTTGCCCCACAGCGTGTTATTCACAATCGTACAGTGGTCGGTTCCGCCCACATTGCTGGCGTACCCGCCGATCGAAATGCCCACCGAGTTGCCTTGATAGATCAGGTTGTTTCGCACGGTCACGTAGCTGGTCACCTTTCCTGAGTGCTCGCTGGCCAGCTCCACATTGAGGTCCGCGTTGTGCACCACGTTGCGTTCAATCGTGATGCGGGTACCACCGTCCACATAGATTCCGTCGGCCGCGTACTGGTTCCCATAAGCGGGGTTGCCATAGGACGTAATGTTATAAACCGTGTTGCCTACTATTGATCCATCCCGCGCCTGGTCTGTGGAGGAGTTAGGAGAGACTCCCTCGAAACCGATGGCATCGATACCGATATTGTTGTTGTCGTGAATCAGATTGCTGCTCACTGTCCAGTACTGTACGTTTCCGTCAAGTGACATCGTTTCGCTGCAGCCCGTGGTCATGTGATCGAGCTCATTTCCACTGATTGTCAGGTTGTTGATGGAGCTGCTGCCGTTAGTCCCGTATACGGCGATCCCCAGCGCGTTGGCATTGCAGCCTGCCGCCGAGGTCTTGATATTGTGGATGTGGTTGTTAAGGATTTGGATGTAGCTGTCCGCCCCAGTGACGTAGATACCGATGGGGACATTGGCGGTGCTGCTGGTCGAGTAGTTTCGTATCTCGAAGCCGCTCACGACGAGATAGTTCTGGTTCTGGATGTTGATCAATCCAGTCTGTCCGTTTACGGGGACACCGGTGCCGTCTACAATCGCTGTCTGCCCAGGGTAGCTTCGGAACGTGATGTAGCCCGCAGACGAGTTCCCCGAAACGTTGATGGTGACGGCTTCGTTGTACGTTCCGCCGTAGACATAGATGGTGTCTCCGGGTTGGGCCGCATTGGCCGCTTGCTGGATGGTTCTCCAGGGCGATCCGCTGCTGCCGCTGTTGGCGTCGTTACCGGTAGTCGACACATAGAACGCCAAGCCGTTCGAGATGGTCACGGTGGCCGAAGCGGCCTTGGTCGGGTCCGCTTGCAAGACCGCCGTCACAGTAGCGGTGGCGGGGTTGGGCACGGTGGCCGGGGCCGCGTAGAGCCCGCTCGTGCTGACCGTTCCAAAGGTCGAGTTTCCTCCCGTGACGCCGTTAACTGCCCACGTCACCGCGGTGTTGTTGGATCCGGTGACCGTGTCGGAGAACTGCTCTGTCGCGCTGGGCGCCACGGTGACAAAGATGGGAGAAATCGTGACGCTGACGGACGGCACTTGTGTGGTAGCCGACGCTTGGGTCGAGTTCGCGCTCGTGCCGCCCGCCTCCGCCGCCTGCACCACGTAGTAAAACGTGGTCGAGGCCGTCAGCCCCGTGTCCGAGTAACTGCTTGAGGTCACGCTGCTGGCAACCTGCGCATACGGCCCACCGCTGGTGGTCGAGCGCAGCACGATGTAATTGGTCGCCCCGGTCGAGGCAGTCCAGCTCAGATTGATCTGGCTCGTCGACACCGTGCTGGCCGTCAATCCCGTCGGCGGGAGTGGAACTGTGCCAACTCCACCACTCCAGTAGAAGGTCGCCAACTGCGCCACCCATTCCTGCCCGTTCATCGAGGCCTTAGCGGAATACAATCCGGTCGCAAAGACGACTTCATCTTCCGCGAGGTCGCTGTCCCCGGTCACAACCCGCGACGTGTAACCGCTTCCGGGACCATTGGTGGTCCCGTAGGTATACATGGCTCCGAACAGCAGCTCGTTCGCCTGCGTCGTGGTAACGGAGCCGCTGCCGGCTGCAGTGGTGGTTCCCTTCGCTGAGGCCGTCTTGTCCAGTGTGTTGACACCGGAATATTCCAGAATGCGCAGGTCGGGCCAGTCCGTACTCGCACTTAACGTTGCTGTGATCCTGTTCGCTCCTGCTGCCGCCGCGACGACATTGGGGGCGTAATAGATTGCCTGGGTAATCCCCGTTGAGTCGACATAACTCACCGCCAGCTTATAACTGTTGCCCTTGCTGTCGGTCAGCGTCTTGAGTGTGATGAAGGAGCTGTCCCAGCCGATCGCGACGACATTCATGTTCCCGGCCGTTTGGGCCGAGTTGTACGTCGCCGAGATGGTAGCGGTCGAAGTCGGTACCGCCGAGTTGACTTGGACGAATTTCATTTGCGCCGCCGCCTGTTGCGACACGCACAAGAGCAATGACCAGCTGATGACAACGAGAAGAAAGGACTGGACGAAATCAACCTTCAACATACGGGGGAAAGACAAATGGGACATCGAAAACTCCCTTTACCCGACTCATTTGGCGTGCGGGCGGGGCGACGTTCCGTGGAGCCAGGAATCGTTTCGCCTTTGCTAAAGGGTAGGCAGGAACATCTTTGGCGGGTACCGGCGGGAAAGCCATTCTTGTGTCAGACGTTGTGCTTTAAGGACCTCTCCTAATGTCCTACAAGGCGGGTTACAGCCTGGCAGCAAGATGCGTCTGCTGGCATACAAGTCCCAAAACGCTGCTCGCTGTTCCCGCGGTGTTGTCGGAGAGATTGGAGTCCAGAGTCGCCGGACTCGGTTATTTCTCGCATAGAAAGGCTTAGTATTCGAGCGAGAATTCTGTTGATTTTCCGTGTAAGCGACACCAGCGAAGCACTTTAGTATTTTCCACCATCTGCTTTGCAACCAGGGTCAGGGGTTCCAATCCTGTGCGTCACCTACTTCAGAACCAGATCGCGATTGTTCATTAGTAAAATGGAACAGCGGCGTTTCTTTGCTTCATAAAATTCCTCGCCGTTGTTTGGGAGTCGCGCGAGTTACTTATGTTGCCCAAAGCTTCGAAGACGTAGGTGTACGGCTTCGCCCGGACGCAGGTTGAGGTTCAGGACTTTTCCGGCATAACGGACGGGAATACTGCCGCCACGCTTGCTTGTGATGACTGCGGAAAACAACGCACCCTTGCGCCATGTGATGTCGACCTGGAATCCGCCACGCGCACACAAGCCTTTAATCGAACCATTTGGCCATGCTGCGGGAAGCGCGGGCAGCAGTTGAATTTCTCCGCCCTGCGATTGCAGCAGCATCTCCCCAATGCCTGCCGCGCCTGCGGTGTTGCCGTCGATAGCGAAGATGTTCTGTTCCGCACCGGCGATGCCTGCACTGGAAAAGGTGAGCAGGTTGTCATCCGCAGCCTTCGCCACCAAGCTTTCGAGATATTTGTGCGCTGCGTCTCCGTTCAGCAGCCTCGCATAATACACAACTAGGTTGGCGCGCCCCCATTCGCTCTGTTCCCACTTGGGGGCAATCATGCGACGCTCGATAGTTACCTCCGCGGCGCGAGCCAACGTAGGTGTCGTACGCGGCGAAATCTGGTTTTCCGGATAGAGAGCCACTAGATGCGATGTATGCCGATGATTGGGATCGGCGTCCTCAAAGTCTTCCAGCCATTCCTGTAACTGTCCGTGGCGTCCAATCTGGAAAGGAGGCAGCCTGGCCCGTGCGGCTTCGAGTTTGTTCCGCAGTTCGTCATTCACTGCGAGAACCTTCGAAGCCTCGATGCACATGCTGTAAAGCGCATAAACGAAGACTCGGTCGCAGGTGTTGCCCATCGATTCGCCGCAGCGCTCGCCATCGGGAGTGAGATACCAATTTTCCGGTGAGTCGGATGGGCCAGTGACCAGCCATCCATGTTTTGCTTCGGGAACCATGTACGCGAGAAAGAACTCTGCCGCCTCACGCAGTGTGGGATAGGCACGCGTGCGAAGAAACTCCACATCCGCTTTGAAAGTGTAATGGTCCCACATCTGCAGCGCGATCCAGACGCCCGCCGTGACAAACAATCCCCAGCCGAGTCCTCCACCGGGCGCCGTATACCCCCATGCGTTCGTAATTGTGTGGCAAACCCATCCCGGGGCGCCGTACATCTCTTTCGCCGTTCTTTGGCCTGCTATGCGAAGACCATCGACCAGGGCGAAGAGCGGCATCTGGCATTCGGAGAGATTCGAGACTTCTGCAGCCCAGTAATTCTGCTGCGTATTGATGTCGAGATGGAAGTCATCGGTCCAGCCCATGCTGCTCGCCAGGCCGTCGTTCCAGATACCCTGCAAGGCCAACGGCAGAGGTGAATCTGCGCGCGAGCCGGCGATGGTGAGATAGCGTCCGTATTGAAAAAAGAGCGCAAGCATTTCGGGATCGCTCGCACCAGAAGCCAGCGCCATCCGGCGCACATCCGTGGGCTGCGTTCTGACGGTGGGGTTGCTTGGACCCAGGTCCAGCGACACACGCCGATACAACGCCTGATGATCGGCGATATGTGCCGCACGTAGCTGCGCATAGCTCTTGCTGGATGCCTTGGCTAAGGCGCGCGCGCACGAATCTTCGGGGTTGCCGCCGTTAAAGTTTGTGCCAGCTGCGATCAGTATGGTGACGGCGTCCGCGTTTTTTACGCGTAATCCCTGAGCCGAGCCAGAGACGCTTCCACCTTCGGTAATCACGCCTACGTGAATCTCCAGCGCTACACCGTCCCTTCCGTTGCTGTGCATGCGCTCATAGGCATGACCTCGCAGAATGAGTGTGTCTTGCCCTTTATTCGCTATATCTGCCGGTATCGCGACCGCCCCGAAGGCTGCACCGAAGCTGATCTGCCCGGGCTTGTTGCTGGCGAGACGCACAGCAATCACGCCGTCCGGATGCGATGCAATGACCTCGCGCGAAAAGAGTGCCGCTCCGTGGCGGAAGCTTACGCGTGCGATAGCTTCATCCAGGTTCAGCGACCGGCGATACTGTGCAGGTGCTTCCGCACTATCGAAGCTAAGCTGCAATTCCGGGAGGGGAAGGTTGGTCCCGAAAGACGCAGGGCGTCCGAGCAGATACTTCTGGCACAGGTCGCGCGCTTCGGCATATTTTTCCGCAAACAGCAGCTGCCGAATTTGGGCAAGGTGTTCCAGCGCGCCGGGGTTGACGTCATTGGTGCTAGGGGCGCCAGACCATGCTGTGGACTCGGAGAGCGCAATGCGCTCCTTCGTCGCGCCGCCAAAGACCATGCCGCCCAGCCGTCCATTACCAATCGGCAGTGCCCCAAGCCAGCGTTCTGCTGGTCGCGCGTACCACAGTTCGTCCTGCGAGCTGCCATCTACGGACAACAGCATTGTGGAGTTGTGTGGCAGGGCGGCCACCGCAATCCCGACCTGCAGAAATCTACGTCTGGTTGTTTGCACCACTACTCCTGAAGCGATCTATCGGTACGCTCTGGAACAAACCACCTTTCTAATCATGGCCAGTTCAGGAAAATCCGCCGGCCGTCTGCTCAGCGCAGCCCAGAGTCTGAATCGACCGTGCAAACCGCGCAATATTGTGCTAAACCCCTCCTGCTGCAGCGTCTTCCTTCGTTTGCACCGGTGCCAGAGGTATGGCAATGCGGTCCAGCGCAGGCGCGTACCCAGTGGGATTCCCGAATCGGATGGTATTGGATCCAACCTTCAGTTGAACCGGAACAACAATGCTAGTTGGCAAGCTAAAGCTGCTTCCGTTTAAGTCCAGTTCGGTATCAGGACCGCCATTGACGCTGATGAAGAACGAGCGCGGTCCGCTGGTCAAGTAGTCAACTTCCATCTGATAGGTTCCGGTCACTGAAACGGTGACGTCAGAGAACAATACGTTGTTGCCGCTCCCTCCGCCAATGAAGCCCGCCTCCCCGGCGCCTGAACAGTATTCGCAATAAAAGTGCCCGGTCCCGCCTTCTAGCGTGGCATTTTCCGCCTCATAGGTAAATGACTGTGGAGGAAAAGCAGACCCATCTCCGCTAATCACAATACGATCCATGTCGGGGGCATAACTCGTGAGATTACCGAATTGGATGCTGTTAACCCCGGCATTCAGTTCGATGGGCACAGTGGTGCTGGAAGGCAGGAAGAAACTACCTCCGCCCACATTCAGCGTTGTGAAACGACCGCCATTCACGCGGAAAAGCAACGAACGAGGGCCCTCGGTCATCGAGTCGATCTGGATCAGGTAGGTCCCTGCCCGAGGCACGACGATGTTTTCGAAAGTCATATAGTTGTTAGCGCCACAACAAAGGCCGCCGACCTTCGCTCCGCCAGAGCAAGCTGGACACTGGGCAATCACAGCGGTGCCATTCAGCGTCGCTGATTCCGCCTCGTAACTCTGCGAAATGGCCGATGACGACCGCTCAACGTCCCCTCTGCCCGTGAGCTGCAGCAGGCGCGCGCCGTGGCCAGGGATAACCGCACTGAAGACATGACTGGAGCGTGGAAGGTCCAGGTGATTCCACAAGTCGCGGACGTGCGGCGCATTTGCAAAGCCCAGAGTGCTCCAGGGCAACTGGACAGGAGAGGGAAACGCATTCAAGTTGAACAAAGCGACGTAATACGTTCCGTCAGCAAGCGCCGACCCCCAGACCGGGGTGCCACCGCCTAAAATCTGCCGCGCGGGCTGTCCGGACCGATCTACTGCAATCACTTCCTCATTGCTCAAGAGCTGTTTGCCGAGATTGTCCAGATTGGTCAAATCGCCGCCTAGGTATATCGGGGCGTTGGCCATGGCCCATAGTGTTGTAGCGCTTCGGCGTTCTTCATCACTCAAGCCTGAAATTGCGTCGCCCACTTCGAGCGAATCCAAGTCATTCCAACCCTGGGTGACGCCAGAAGCGTCCTGCCAGCCGACAAGGTCGTAGAAACGGTACGAGGTCAAGGCCCAATTCGTGCTCGTAGCGCAGTTACCTTCACAGTCGACATCCCTTCAATGCGACGCGCATTGGAAAACTGCTGCCAGGTACCAAGATAATCCTTGTCCATCGCCCAGGAGACCGTTAACCAAATCTCACGGCCGCTTTGCGCAATCGCTTTGGACCAAGCCTGTACATCTGCTCGATTGTCAATGGACAAGTCATAGCTGTAGGAACCTGGCGTAACGCCGTCAAGTTTAATGAGGTCAAAGCCCCACGAGGCAAACAGATCCACCACAGAATTCATGTATTCCTGCGCGCCCGGCTTAGTGAAATCACTCTTATAGTGATAAGGAGAAGTTGTTCCCGGTGTGCCAAAAGCATTGCCGGCTCGATTCGGAACTGCGAGTATGTCCTGGATATGGTAGGGTGTTCCAAGGATTGGCGAGTTGGCAGCAACAGCGGGATATTCCACAACTGGAATCCAATAAATCCCAGCTTTTTGGCCGTTTTGGTGAATGCGTGCTACCAGAGCGGAAATATCGGGAAACGTCGCGGAATTCGGAATCGGGCGCCCGTAGCCGTCAAAGCCACCCTGCCATCCCGAATCTAAATTGATGTAGCGGAAACCATGGGCCTGAAGGCCGGAGGCTAGCAGCGCATCTGATTGGGCTGTCATATTCGCCTGAGTCAGAAAATTACTCCGTACAGTTTGCTCCGGAACGCTACTCCAGCCCAGATACGGCTTGTCACCGACCTCGTTAACCTGCGCATTGGCTACAGAACCGAGCGACCAGCACAGCACGAGAACAAGCGTCCCGAAGCTATGATGAAGAGTCTTTGTATGTATCCCTTTTCGAAAGATCGAACCGCCTGTCTCAGAGTTTCTTGGTCCGATCCTTTCGAACACACTGCCAAGTCTCATAACTCTCCCCCTTTATCTCGCGTTTCCAGGCACAGACCCTCACGTTTGACTAACGCACGATTGAAGTGCGCCAACTGGCTCGGAGTCAGAGCCTCTTGTGCGAGCGTTGAATGATCAACAATGTCGAGGTTTGCAAACAGGCCCGGCCACGATTTATACCATGGCGCTCTTGATTGTCAATTCCGAGAAAAACTGTAAAGACAGGCGGACAACACTCTATCGTTCGAACGCTTCGCCTAATCCTTACTATCCCGGAGCAGGCCGCCAACTCGCGTACGGCTGGACCATGATCGCAGCGCTGGCGTACCCATGATCTGCCGTCATAAAAACTAATTGTGACAAATCATGGCAAAAAGCCTAGTTAAAGGCGATGAAGAAGGGGCAAGTAGTTGATCAGAAGTTGTCACAACTTGCTGATTTTCCCCTGCTTAGCGCTCGCTCCGGCAAGTTAACTGATTAAACTCCTCAAGCGACTTCTAAGCAGAGGGTCGGGAGTTCGAGTCTCCCCGGGCTCGCCACAAAGAAAACAAAGGCTAGTTGGCGATTTGAATAATACGGGGGGAATAGGTGTGTCTGGCCGTGCCTTCATGCAACGATTTCGGAAGTGATTCGCCTAGAGAGGTTGGGCCGGATGGCGCACGGGAGAATGCTAGCAGGGAGGGGAATCACGGGCGAAATAACAATTCGCCAGCCACACGCCGCTCTTCCGGCGCTGGCCTTTAAACAAGCCTGCGAGCGGCTAACTCTTCTACAGTTTGCTGCGGAAAGCAGCGGCCCTTCGACCAAAAGTAGATCTCAGCTTCATATTCCCGCTCAGCGGAATCTATCATCAGGATGACATCTGTAGCCTGTACCTGGACCTTTCTCGTGGACTCCTCGTTGAAGAACCTACTGAAGGGGGCCTTCGGAATGAAATAATTGGAAGCTCCGTGGTCGTCGGACTGTTCGACGACGGTCGGTTCAAAGGATGGCTGAGCTTGCGGCTCGTAGAGCGCCGGCTATAAGGAAGGAAATGGCGAGGACCAAAGAGCCCCCAGCAAGGACAACGCGCCACGGCTGACACAAAGACCTAGCCGAGGACAAACGGTTGGGATTGCATCCCGTCGTGCCGTCGAACCTCATTACTCGAGGTCTTTCAGATCGCCAGGACCCTCGCATCTCAGGCTCGCGTTATATTGCCGCCCTCGTCGAGCGAGTTCAATGATTCTAACGCTGCATGTAGGTGAGAATCTTGGCAGCGCCGGAACGATCGTATATGTGTTCCACCCACCCGTTTTCCATGTATGCTTGGACCAATTTGTAGCGGAGGGGCTTTATGGCGACGCTGAGCCAAACAACGCCAATCACGGAAACGACGCCGATTCTACGGGAGGCGGCCCCCGTAAAACCAGCCGCGTTGCGCAACGTCGCAATAGACGCGTATCGCGGATTGGTCATGCTGTTGATGATGGCGGAGGTGTTGCAGCTTTCCCGCGTGGCTGTGGCGTACCCAACGAACCTGTTCTGGAAAATTCTGGCCTTCAATCAGACTCATGTGGAGTGGTTTGGCTGCTCTCTGCACGACACCATTCAGCCAGGCTTCTCTTTCCTGGTTGGTGTGGCACTGCCGTATTCCATAGCCAGCCGCATCGCGAAGGGTGCGCGCTTCGCGGAATTATTCGGGCACGCACTGTGGCGTTCATTGGTGCTGGTTGCGCTGGGCGTATTTCTCCGCTCCATGGACCACTCCATGACCTATTTCACTTTTGAAGATACGCTCTCACAGATTGGATTTGGCTATCCGTTTCTATTTCTGCTCGGATTCTATTCGTCGCAAGCCGGATGGGGGAAGCGGGCGTGGGCAACGCTCGCCTTGGTTCTCGTGGGATATTGGCTAGTGTGGGCGATATATCCCGCGGCGCCAGCGAGTTTTGACTGGACGAGCGTGGGTGTTTCTCCAGAGTGGAACGCTCAGCATAATTTCACGGGTTTCGCGGCGCACTGGAATAAGAACTACAATTCTGGAAACTGCTTTGACCAATGGTTCCTGAACCTGTTCCCGCGTGAAAATCGTTTCGAATACAACTCCGGTGGATACCTCACGCTGAGTTTCATTCCCACGCTGGGCACGATGATCCTGGGCCTGATTGCGGGAGTCTGGTTGCGTGAATCGCGGCCCCAGATCCCGATGAAGAAGCTGTTGATTGCCGGTGTGTCGGGGATTGTATTGGGATTGGCGCTGCATTACTCGCACATTTGCCCGGTGGTGAAGCGGATTTGGACGCCGTCCTGGACCATCTTCAGCGGAGGCATCTGCTTCTTGTTCCTGGCCGCGTTCAGTTGGGTGATTGATGTGAAGGGTTTGAAAAAATGGGCCTTCCCGCTAGTGGTCATCGGCATGAACTCCATCGCGGCATACTGCATCGCGCACTTCACGGAAGGGTTTCTGGAGAGCACCTTCCGAATCCACCTGGGTGCGAGGTTCTTTCAGTTCGCCGGCGCTGGGCTGCAACCATTTTTTCAGGGCGCCGCGATTCTGCTGTGCTATTGGCTAGCGCTGTTTTGGATGTATCGACGAAAACTGTTCCTGAAGATTTAGGGCCCGACATCCGACAAGTGCAGTTGCACAAATTCGAGCGATGAGTACGGCTATTCGCTTGGTTTCGCTGGTTTGAGGGTCCAAGCTTGCAGCCGCGCCAGTTCCATCAGGTGCTCCGAATGGAATCCCGTCGGGAAGATCGGCCACGACCATATCTCCGGTGAGTCCAGAGCGACATACTTTTCGGTGGCAAGCCGCGCGGGCGCGACCGTCACGTTTTCCGGCGCCACGCCGCCATTCGCGCTCTTGCTGGCGATCTTCGCCATCGCCACAAGAAATACCTCGGGAGCTACGGGCTTACTGCCCAACCAAACTGCGTTAGGAATCTGGTGATGGCGCTGAATGAAACTGTGCAGGTCATGCACGCTACGCTCGAACTGCGACCAGGGCACTTCGATCGGCTCGCTCAGCGGCGGCGAGGGCAGGCTCGGTCCGTAGACGGTGAAGGGAAGAGTCACCTTCGCGTCAGCGCCGGGCTGGGATAGCATCCACTCGGTAACGAGCGTCATGACTTCGGCGGGAGAGAGCGTATATGTCCCGCGAACCTGGAAGCTGACTTCCCATTCTACTTGGCGTGCGATTTCCGCGAGTTCGCTGGCGCTGAACCTGTGTCCGCGAGCGCCGTCCGCATACAGGCGCGTCGCCTGCGGCCCGGTGATGAACTGTACCTGAGGAAATGACTTCATGTAGCGTACGAGCTGTTCAAAGTAGCTGAACGCGCGCTCACGAGAATCCGGAGGCCGCAAGGGATAGGTTCGCCATTGGTCGCGCGGCGGATTGGCGCCGCGGGCAAAGTTCATGTCCCAGAACTGGCTATGGATAAACTCGCACGGGTGAAAGTAAAGGCTGACCAGCCCGCCGCCGTTACGGGTCATCTGTTCGTAGAACTGGCGAAACTTTGTCTTGCTCTCTTCAATGTTGGTCCACTCGTCATTGGGACGGAGTTGCGGGCCCTCTTTGGTGTTGAAGATATTGAGTAGCCCGCCGTAATAGAAGGGTTGGCCATTCAGCCCGACGTGCGCCGCCTCGTCGAGATAGAGACCCACACCCCAACTGGCCAGCGAAGGAAACGCCTGCGGCGCCCACGAGTTGCCCGGCTGTCCGTAGCAGCACGGCTTCTGTTTGAAGATGCGCTGCACGTCGTCATAGCCGGGACGCTCACGCCGCGTGAATTCGGCCGCGCCAGTCTCCCAATTCAACAGCGACTCATACTCCGCCGGCGTCGGATGCTGGCTATGCGTATTGGCGTGATAGCCGATGGCATGCTTCTGCAGTGCTGCGATGACGTCGGTGCGGTGACGTCGCTCGAGCGTGCGCGCCTTCTCACCGACGACCTTGAAGGTCGCCTGAATGCCCTGCTCGGTGAGGAACGTCGCCAGCCGTTTGGCCGCGTCATCGCTCTCCGGCAGGATGTAGTCTTCGGTGTCGAACCAAAGGACGACATAGACTTTACGTGGTGTCGGCCGCTGGCCGATGAGGTTCACGCAGATCAGCACGAGCTGCGTCATCACGCAAATGACGCATGAGAGGACTGCCAATCGTTTCATGTGCGTCCCATAACGATGACGGGCGTTCGTCCGCTTTGTATGGCACGCGGCCGGCGTGAAGGCACTTGTTGGCCGGGCCAGAAGTCTCAGAAATAGAATTTGAGCGCAAACTGAATCTCGCGCTGGTCATTCTGGCCATCACGCGTGGACGCAATCTTACCGAAGTTACCCGAAGTGTAGTCAAGAGAGCCTGGCGCAGCCACCACACCGTTCCCGCTAAATCCGGGCGCCGAGAAGTTAGGATGGTTGGTGAGGTTGAAGAACTCCGACCGGAATTCCAAGCGTGTGCCCTCCGACGTACGGAAATCCTTGAATAAGGAGAAGTCCAGGCGATGGAATCCAGGACCATCGAACTGCGTAGGAGCACCGCCGAGAACCGAACGATCGGACTGGCCAATCGTCGTCGCGACCGGCGGGCTAGCGAAGGCAGCCGGGTTCAGCCACTGGTCCACGTTATGCGGGCCGGCGTAGACGTCCTGTCCGGGAACGAGCAGAGCGTTGCAGCCAAAACCCGAAGTCGTTTGATTGATGCAGTGAACGGTAAAAGGCTGACCGTCCTGGAGCGTGAGAATCCAGTTGGTTTTCCAGCCTCCCAGTATGGCGTCGACAGCCTTCCCGCTGTTGGCGAGATAACGCTTCCCGGCGCCGACCGGCAATTCATAGGCGCCGCTGAGATGGAAAACCTTGGTGATATCGAAGTCGCAGAGGCCGTAATCTCCCTGAATACCGAATCCGGGGAGCAGAGGAGCGCGATAGGAAAGCGCAGTTTCGTTCAACACGTCCGTGGCATCCGTGCGGCACTTTGACCACGTGAAGTTTGCGAGAACTTGCAAGCCCGCGCTGAACCGGCGCTCGTAGTTGAGTTGCAGCGAATGGTAGTAACTATTCCCCGCGAAACTCGTATAGATGAACCCGGTGGGAAAATCCGGATAGGGTGAGAAGTCGAAGGAGTTCAGGCCAGGGGGAAGAATCTGGCTGGGAGAGTTCGGATTGATGTACACCCCTAAATGCCGCACGCCGTTACCCACATAGGCAGCCTGGACTGTCTGGCTGGGGGAGAGCTCGTACTGCACGGTGAGATTGTAGCTCTGGGTGTACGGCGTCTTCAGATGGAAGTCCTGTCCCACCAAACCGGCGCCAGCCGGCTCTGCGGCGCCCGAAGTGATGGGAGTAACCGCCGAGAGCCCGGTTTCGAGCGTTCCGATCGACCCATTGGAAAAGGTGATAGGCACGTTGGGAGCAAGCGAAGGAAACACCAGGTTGAACTGGAAAGGAAAATCAAAATAGGTGCCTATGACGGAATTCTCAAAACCACCATAGAACAGACCGGCCCCGGCCCGCGCAACGAACTTGGGCGTCACCCGATAGGCAATGCCGATGCGTGGACCAAAGTTGCCCTTCTGCGATTCGCCTAGGCCAGGGTTGCTGAGGCACACGATGTTGATGTTGTCAGTCGCGGCGGCGGCTTTGAAATCCGCGGAAAAAGGCACATCACAGCGTTTCTTAGTGAGCAGGAATTGGGCCGGCGATGAAGGACTTACGAGCTGGAAATTCGTCGATGCCCCGTAGCGCTCCACGATTTGCCCGAAATACTCCCAGCGCAAGCCTAAGTTCAGCGTCAGTTTGGAATTCACTTTCCAATCGTCTTGGATGTACGCTGCGTTGTAGTTGCGGCCCATGTCCGTGTTGGCGTAATTGGAAGCCTGGACTTCATCTGAGCCGCCGACAAAATCGAACGCGCCGGGTACGGTACCCGGTATGGGCGTCAACAGCATTTGGGCCAGCCCGGTATTTCCTCCTCCTGTAGAAGGAACTTCCGTGTATACCCCGCTGAAAGACCACGCTCCGCGGCCGGACGGAGGCTGGAGAATGGTGAACCTCAAGTGCTGGTGCTCAAAACCGGCCTTCAACGTATGTCTTCCCCAAACTTTGGTGAGGTTATCCATGTATTGCGTCGTCAAGCTGGTCTCGACGGACGGCAGGAATTGATTGCTCCCTAGCGTGTTTAGCCCCGTAATGAAAATGGTCCCCAACCCGCCGTTAACCGGCACCTGAGGAACGGCTTGAATGCCAAATCGTCCCGGGATGTTACTTAGATCGTTGCTGAACGGCTGAACGCGAGTGGTTGCGATGCGGTTAACACCAAGGCGCGCTTCGTTCACCAGGAAAGAGGAGAACGCGTGGGTTTCACTCAGCGCAATGTTCCACGATGTGGCGGTTTGGTCGCCGGCGGAAAAAGAACCTCCATCCGCGATTCCTGAGAACGGTCCAGGGATGAACTCCGGAGTATCGGAGTAACTGACCCGCACAAACATTTGGTCCTTGTCGCCGAAATGCTGGTCGCCGCGCGCATCAAACTGGTTCGCATCAACCTTGAGCACCGGGTTGCTCCCAAAGTTGGTGAACAGTTGGGAATTGTTGGGAGCGGGGAAAAGATTCAGCAGCGCAATGGCGTTCTGGTCAAGCCGATTGGACGGAAGGATGTTTCCCGCGAATGGCTCGCGCACGAAGCCTGCGGGTGTGCCGTTTGGGGTTCCCG
>QHYZ01000071.1 GCA_003225295.1 Acidobacteriota bacterium
GCTTTCTAGCTGCGCGCGATTCCCGAGATCTACTTGACAAAAGACAGCGCCAGAAGGGACGGCGGTGCGGTGGCCCTCGATGAGATTGTCGAGGGCAATAACGCGCATTCCGCGGGCCAGCAGGAATTCCGAACAGATGCTGCCGATGTAGCCTGCCGCTCCAGTGACCAGAATATTCACGGGTTCGTTCTCCTCGACTAGGACGCGCCTAAGGCCGAATGGTGTTCAGGATTAGAGGATACATCACCGCGGTGGATGCAGCAGAGCCGCAACCGGGGGACTCCCCAAGAGCTACGCCTGCGACAAGCGGCGCTGGAAGGTAAGAAGAATCAAGTCGGCGCGCCGGCGGACGCCGAATTTATTCAGTAAGTTCGAAACATGAAATTTCACGGTCCGTTCCGCGATGTTCAGCTTGCTGGCGATCTCTTTGTTGGAAAGATTTTCCAGCAGCGAATCGAGGACTTCCTGTTCGCGGCGGCTGAGGTTCGTGACGGAATCGGTCTTCAGCCGGCGGCCCTGGCCGGTGAGAATGGAATCTACGAATCCGGAGAGAAGTTGCCGCGGAACCCAGAATCCTCCGCTGGCAACGAGCGGGAGCGCGCGAATCAATTGCTCGCGGGCTTCCACGTAGGTCAAAAGCCCCTTGACTCCAAGGCGCAAAAGAGAAAAACAGTTCGCTTCATTGTGCTGCTCCCCGACGACGATGAGGCGGGCTTCGGGATAGCGTTCCATAAGATTGGCCAGAAGCGCACCGGTAGCGGGTTTGGCGGCGTGGGCGTCGATGACGTAGACCTGGGCGCGGGGCGGCTCCACCGTTCGCAGGTCGGGCGCCAGCGTGGATTCAAGCTGCTTGGAGAATACCTTGAATGGTGCTTTCGCCAGAATGCGTTCGAACTCGCTCAGCACCAAGGGGTGGGGCGAGAGGATGCAAACGGCAAGTTTAGAAGAAGCACGTTTGGTAGTCACTGTTTGCCAGGGTATTGAAAACTGGCCAAAGGGGCAAGTCCCTTTGACGGACCTGTCCTCGAATTGCTACTGACCGCTACGATGCATGTCCCCGGGGCACTTCCTTCAATAGGATAGCGACTATACGCCCTGCCGTATGGCCGTCCCAGAGTGGAGGAATGCGGCCGGCTTTGCCCTGGCCTGCTAGCCTATCACGGGCGGCGACAGGATGGCGCTGCATCTCCTGCATGAGCGGGGCGATTCTTGGGAGCTTCGGGCGGGTCCCGGCGATATTCAGAATTTCAGGCCTTGGCTCATGCATTGTTTCTGGTGACGTGGAATCGGACACTTCAGTGCCGCCAATTCGCCATTCGCGCGAAAAAAGCACTACTTCAATGCCTGAGATAGGTATCCACCGCAAAACCTGGGTAAAATAGAGGTGTCCGGAAACGCCAGATTTCTTCGGTACTTGCACCATTTCGTCCGGCGAACCGGTAAGGAGCAGCACCTTCCAGCGGATGCGCAACCTGAACGAATCGGCCAAAGCCTTGCGTGAGCTGCTTGCGCACAGGATCCTCGTGCTCGACGGCGCGATGGGGACAATGTTGCAGCAGCGGAACCTGACGGCGACGGATTTCGGTGGCGCCGCGCTGGAAGGCTGCAATGAAAATCTGGTTCGAACCAGGCCGGACGTGGTGCTGGACATTCACCGGAAATATCTTGAGGCGGGAGCGGACCTCATCGAGACAGATACTTTCGGCGGAGCGCCGCTCGTGCTGGGGGAGTACGGCCTGGCCGCAGACGCGCACGAACTGAACAAAAGAGCGGCAGAATTGGCGCGGCAGGCGGCCGATGAGCTCAGCACGCCGCAAAAGCCACGGTATGTCGCAGGCTCCATGGGTCCGACAACGAAAGCGATTACGGTTACCGGCGGCGTCACGTTTGAGCAATTGCGTGAGGCTTATTACGTCCAAGCCAAAGGATTGGTCGAAGGCGGAGTCGACGTGTTGCTGGTGGAAACCTGCCAGGACACTCGGAACATCAAAGCGGCGACCCTGGCTATTCGGCAGCTCTCCGAGACGATTGGCGCCGAGGTGCCGTTCATCATTTCGGTGACCATCGAGCCGATGGGCACAATGCTGGCGGGCCAGACGGTGGAGGCGATGTGGGCTTCGCTGCGCCATGCGCATCCGCTGGCCTTCGGAATGAATTGCGCGACTGGGCCGGAGTTCATGACAGACCACATTCGAACGCTGAGCCAACTGACGCTAGAGTTTGTCTCGTGCTACCCAAATGCGGGCTTGCCGGATGAAGAAGGCAAGTATTTGGAGACACCGACGTCGCTAGCGGCTCAACTTGAGAAATTCGTGGATCATGGCTGGCTGAATATCGTGGGCGGATGCTGCGGAACAACGGAAAAGCATATCCGCGCGCTCGCCCAGATGGTGGAGGGGAAAAAACCCCGGCAGCGCCCCGCTGAAGCGCACCGTGCAGTGTACTCCGGAATCGAAACTATCGAAGCCGAGGAAAGCACGCGGCCGTTGCTGGTAGGCGAAAGGACAAACGTCATCGGGTCGCGACTGTTCAAGAACCTGGTGGCGGAAGAAAAGTGGGAAGAGGCAAGCGAGATTGCGCGGCGGCAGGTGCGCGGCGGCGCGCATATCGTGGACGTATGCCTGCAAAGCACGGAGCGCGACGAGAAAAAAGACATACCGCCGTTTTACGAAAAGCTGATTCGCAAGGTGAAGACACCGGTGATGATCGATACCACTGACCCCACGGCGATCGAACTTGCGCTGACCTATTGCCAGGGCAAGGCGATCATCAACTCGATCAACCTGGAAGACCGCGAAGAAAAGTTTGAACGCGTTGTACCGATTGCGCGCAGATTCGGCGCGGCCGTGGTGGCCGGGTGCATTGATGAAGATCCGCTGCAAGCACAGGCGTTCACGCGCGAACGAAAACTGGCGATTGCGCAGCGTTCTTACAAGTTGCTGACGGAAAAATATGGCCTCGAGCCGGAAGACATCATATTCGATCCATTGGTATTTCCCTGCGCGACCGGCGATAAAAACTATATCGGCGGAGCAGTGGAAACCATCGAAGGTATCCGGCTGATCAAACAGGCCTTGCCGAATGTGCGCACGATTCTGGGCATCTCAAACGTTTCGTTCGGATTGCCGGCAGGCGCGAGGGAGGTAGTGAACTCGGTTTTCCTCTATTACTGCACGAAGGCCGGGTTGGATCTGGCCATAGTGAATGCGGAGAAACTCGAGCGGTTCGCTTCGATCCCTACTCAGGAGAGAGAGCTCGCCGAGAATCTGCTGTTTTCGCACCCGCCGAAAGCCGGGCTTGCAGATCAAGCCGCCCTGCTCGGAACTGTTCCGGCGGACTGGCGCGAACAGAACGAGGAACAGCGCGCGGCAGTCAATCAATTTCATATCGCGGCAATTACCGAGCATTTTCGCACTGCAAAAAAGAAAGAGAAGGCGCGTGCGGCGGACCTCCCACTGGACGAGCGCCTGGCAAATTACATCATTGAGGGCACGCGCGATGGGCTGATCGACGACCTTGAAAAGAAGCGGGCCGAAGGAGCCCCGCCGTTAGACATTGTGAATGGGCCGCTGATGACGGGGATGGCGGAAGTCGGCCGGCTGTTTAACGCCAATGAATTGATTGTCGCCGAAGTATTACAGTCGGCCGAAGCGATGAAGGCGGCCGTCAGCCACCTCGAGCAGTTCATGGAAAAAGCCGACACTGCCAAACGCGGCAAGGTGGTGCTGGCAACTGTTAAGGGTGATGTCCACGACATCGGGAAAAACCTCGTCGAAATCATTTTGAAGAACAACGGCTATGAGGTGGTGAACCTTGGGATCAAGGTGCCGCCCGAAGAGCTAATCAAGGCGTATCAAGAGCACAAGCCAGACGCGATTGGATTGTCCGGGCTATTGGTGAAAAGCGCGCTGCAGATGGTGATAACGGCGAGCGATCTGAAGGATGCCGGGATCCAAGTACCTTTGCTTGTGGGGGGAGCGGCACTCTCCGCGAAATTCACGCAAACGAAGATTGCACCCAGCTACGGTAAGGCAGTGTGCTACGCGAAAGATGCCATGACTGGCCTGCGTTTGATGAATGAGTTGATGAATCCGACGACGCGGGAAAACGTTGTGCGTGCGCACACGGCATCGGGGAACGGGTATGCCGTAAGCATAACGATAAGTGCGGCAGAAATTCCAAAAGTGACTCGCTCGCCGCGCGTTCGAACCGACCTACCGATTCCCCGCGTGGCGTCGGTCGAACGTAAAGTGCGGCTGGTCCCCGATCTGCGCGACATCTGGAGTTACATCAATCCCTTCATGCTCTATGGACGACATATGGGTTTCCGCGGCGATTTTGAAAAGCGCCTCGCGGAACGAGATTCGAAAGCCGTCGAACTCTTCGAAAACATGGAGGAGGTAAAAAAAGAGGCGGCGGAATTCATGAAGATCCGGGCGGTTTGGCAATTCTTCGAAACCGAGGCGGAGGGAGAGTTACTTCACCTGTTTGTGGGTGGAACGCAGGAGCCGGTGCACACGTTCCGGTTTGCCAGGCAGCGGCAGGGCGATTATCTGTGCTTGAGCGATTATGTCTTGCCGCAGCAGAATGGCCGGCGCGATCACCTGGCCATGTTCGTTGTGACGGCGGGAGAAGGAGTGCGCGAGCGCTCGGAAAAAGCGAAGAATGAAGGGTACTATTTCAAATCGCATGGCTTGCAAGCGCTCGCGATTGAGACGGCCGAAGCGTGCGCGGAGTGGCTGCACCGGAGGATTCGCGAAGACTGGGGATTCCCTGATCCGCCGGAGAGGACCATGGCGCAGCGCTTTACTTCACGCTATCGCGGGAAACGCTACAGCTTTGGTTATCCGGCGTGTCCCAATCTGGAGGATCAAGCGGGGATCTGGAAACTGCTGAGACCTGAAGAAATTGGCGTTCAGCTGACGGAAGGTTTTATGATGGATCCGGAAGCGAGCGTCAGCGCAGTCGTCTTTCACCACCCGGATTGCACGTATTTCTCTCTGGGGGAGGCCACAGAATCCTAGCGTGTATTGCTCAACCTGGCTAAGTTTGGGCTAAGTTAAGTTATTGATTTCGTTGGGCGGAAATTGGGTTGTGCAGCAGCGTCTAGCCCAGGATAACAGGTGCCGAGCCAGGAGAAGCCTAATTTCCGTTGACCCCGTTAAAGGCCCGGGGAGGCTCCCTGCCCGCTACACCTGCTTGTGAAGACGACCTACGAAGGGGACACCCCGTAC
Source organism: Acidobacteriota bacterium (assembly GCA_003225295.1). Taxonomy (GTDB): domain Bacteria; phylum Acidobacteriota; class Terriglobia; order Acidiferrales; family UBA7541; genus Acidiferrum. Next base: position 5,235 of record QHYZ01000071.1, read on the forward strand.
AGGAACATTACCTGTACTTAAATTGGCCCCCCAGACGGTATTTTCAAGCCCCACGCACGGGTATTCTACGCTACGGGTAGACTCTGGAGCTGCCTGGGGCATGAGACTTGGATCGCCTGATCAGCGATTGGGCCAGCGTAGTTTTCCTCGGAAACCAGGTCTTCGTGTGCGGCCAGCGCTCTTGCTCACGGGAATGCTCGCCTCGATGGCTTGGTCCTGGGGTTGTACCGGTGCTGTCAGCGGAAATTCACCCCCCCCGCCGCTCCCGCAAACGTACGACATCTCCGGGACGATCAGTCCGGCTGTGGGCGGAAATGGTGCGAGGCTCACGCTAAGTGGAGCAGCTAGCGCTACGACAACGGCGGATAGCTCCGGCTCTTACACCTTCACTGGATTGGCAAACGGGACTTACGCGATTATTCCCAGCCACAGCGGTTACACGTTTAGTCCGACCAGCCAATCTGCAACGGTCAGCGGCGCCAACGTCACCGCAATAAATTTCACGGACACTCCGCAAAGCGCCACGTATTCCATTTCCGGGACGATCAGTCCAGCTGCGGGTGGTAGTGGAGCCACGGTGATCTTGAGCGGGGCCGCCGGGGCGACGACGCTTACGAACGCGTCAGGCAGCTACAGCTTCTCTGCTTTGACAAACGGGACATATACCGTAACTCCCAGCAATACCGGATATATGTTTTCTCCTGCCAGCACGAATGTGACGATAAACGCCGGAAATGTTCCCGGTGTGAATTTCACCGCGACGGTGCAGTCAGCGCATTCCGTAGCGCTGTCTTGGATCGCCAGCACTTCGACAGTGGCTGGATACAACGTGTATCGCAGCACCGTGAGTGGCACTCAATACGCCAAGGTGAATTCTTCGTTGGTGGTGGGCAGCCTGGCTTATACCGATACGACCGTGCTTGGTGGTATTGTCTATTACTACGTGACGACGGCGGTGGACGCCAGCGGTAACGAGAGCGTTCATTCCAACGAAGTGTCTGCCAACATCCCATAGCCGCGCGCAGAACAACCTAGCGAGTGATTTCCTCCTGCTTCTCTGCCGGATCAGCTTTCCCTCGAAAAAAGGCCGAGAAGGGCCGCCTGCGGGTCGCATAGCCCCAGACAAAACATTGCGCCAGCACTGCGCCAAAGGCGTCAATCGCTGCATCGCGCGGTGTCGCTTCCCGTAGCGGAACGAATGACTGGTGCCATTCGTCGAGCGCCGCATACAAGACCGCGATCACCAGGGTCGTAAAAGCCCAGTTGAATTTCCAACCAGACCTTCCTGCACGGATCCCGCGAAACACCGTAATACTGAAGATCCCAAACTCCGTCACGTGGGCCGTCTTGCGGATGCCGAAGTGGATGAGACGCAACATTCCGCGTGTGGCTCGCGGGAAGAGCCAGCGTAAGACTGGGAGGATGACGCTGACGGTCCGCTCAGCGGCAAAGGATTGTGTTGACAAGACCGAAATCAGGAGGGCGGCAAGAATTGCAGGAAACCAATAGCTCAATTGCGCTGTTCCGTGGGGTTGCTCAGACATAGCTCACCGGAGATCGCCCATCTCCCGCAATTCTTTTAGGTAGGCACTCAAGGCGTCACGCCAAGGCCTCATTCTCAGGCCCAGGGTGTTCAGGCTCGCAGGCGAGAGGACCGAGTAAGGTGGGCGTCTTGCAGGACGGCGCGCCTCTGCAGTAGTGATCGGCGATACGCGAACGGAATCGCGGCCTGCCTGGCGCAAAGTTTCCTGGGCGAATTCAAACCAGGAGCAGGAGCCTTCATTTGTTACATGCAAGGTTCCTCGCGCGTCCATGCGGACAAGATCGCGAATCATCCTGGCCAGGTCGCGTGTGAAGGTGGGAGATCCCAGCTGATCGGCGACAACTGTGAGTTCTGAACGTGTCTCGCAGGCACGAAGAATTTTCTCTGGAAAACAGGCACGAGCGGCGCCAAAAAGCCAGGAAGTGCGTGCGATGCACCACTCTGAATGGTGTTCGCGGATCGCTTTTTCACCTGCCGCCTTGGATTGCCCATATACGTTGAGCGGTGCGATCGGATCCCCGGGTTCGTATGGCCGAGCGGAAGTTCCGTCGAAAAGATAGTCCGTACTCACGAAAAATAAGCGCGAGCCAACCTCTTTCACGGCACGAGCCACATTCTCGGTACCACGGGCATTCACCGCGAAGGCGTTTTCCGGATGGCCCTCGCTCCCATCGACGTCGGTATACGCTGCCGTCAGCACGGTCCAGTCAGGTCGCGTACGAGCAAGTAAACTATGCACTTGTTCGGGGACCCGGATGTCGGCATCTCGCGAACTGGCAGGGATGAGCTCGTCAGTCGTCCATTCCTTCAGCAAGTCGGTACCGAGCATGCCCCGCGCACCGATGATCAAGACACGCATTGGGCTTATTTGTGCTGCGTTTCCCAGTCGTAGGCAATGTTGGGGTCGTTGTAAGGCAGTCGGAGCTCATCCGCTGGGTTGTAGTGGCGGTCGGTCAAATAAAGAAGTTGAATCGGTTCAACTCCTAAGGCTTTGTATCCATGGCCGATGCCGGGCGGAATTAGAATTTCCCAGGGGCGGAATCGTCCGACATAGATCGTGTTGATTAAGCCAAACGTCTTCGAATGACGCCGCAAGTCGTAGAGAAAAACTTGCACCATCCCGGTAACGGGAGCCCACAGATCGGTTTGCTCCGAATGGTAGTGGATCGCCTTAATCGTGTTGGGATAAGTGAGCGTCAGGGAAATCTGAATCTTTCGTGTGTTGTCCGGCACCATATCGCTGGCGAGCCCTCGGCCAAGCCGCGCAATTTCGGTGAAAAAACCCCGGTCATCGGGATAGATCTGGAGCGGCTCGATTCTGACACCGTCAATGAGGTCAGTCGAGTCCAGCTTGGCAATAATTTTGCCCATGGATTTCTCGGTTCGTTTGAGAATTGCCAACTCAATTCCGTTCCGTGTACCGAGGGAGACAATTTCTTCATCGCTTCTCTGCGTTGCGGACACTTCGGCCATCATTTTCATGCCTCTCCTCGATTAAATCAGAGATTCTCCTCGCACGCACTGAGAAATGCACCTACGAGCCCGCGGTTTGGCTCAGTGCCCGGCGCGCCTCGTTGGCAAGTGGCGATTTCGGGTCGAGGCTAATCGTTTTCTCGAACTCTGTGCGAGCTCTGCCCAAATCGTTGAGTCTTTGATAAGTCAAACCGAGGTGATAGTGGTAAGTCAAGTTCCCTGGGGCTTTCTTGACGGCATCTTCGAAGAAGGGCACGGCGACCGAGTAGGCTCCGTTATGGTAATACGCCCAGCCAAGCGTATCTGCGGAATTCGGCAGGTTTGGCAGGCCGCGCCGAGCGGTCTGAGCGAGTGTAAGAGCTACATTCACGCTTTCCTTGTGCTCGATCATGATGTAGGCCAAGTTGTTCGCTGCCAGCGCGTCTTCGGGTTGGATCGCCAACGCCTTCTGGTAGAGGGTCTGGGCTTGCTGCCAATCGCCCTGGCTCTCATGGAGCCTGCCCAAAGCGACATAGAGCCGGACCTCATGGGGCGCAACTCCTATGGCTCGTTGATAGTTTGCAATCGACCGATCAAACTTTCCAAGCGATGATTCTATTTCTGCCAGCAGGACAAGCGCACTGACGTTTTGTCCGTCCATTTCCACGGTCCGTTCCAGGGAGTGTTCGGCTTCTTCCGGCTGCTTGTTTTGAAGCAGTGCTTTTCCCTGCAATAAGTAGAGAGCCGCCTGTTGGGAATTGGAGTCGAGTTGCTCTTGAATCAGCCGCAAAGCCTGGGCAGGCTTCTTGTTGAGGAGATCCAGGTCCACCAGTCCCTCGAGAGCCGCTAAGGAATGGGGATATCGAGCAAGACCTTGGCGGTACATTTTTTCCGCCTCGTCCAGGCGTTTTTGTGCCACACGCAGCTGGCCTAGCTTGACGTATCCAAGCGCACTGTTTGGCGCGATCACGAGCAGTTGATTCAAATCCGCTTCCGCAGCCGCGGCATCGCCTTGATTCATTCTAGCCGTTGCATGGAACAGATAGCCCTCTGCGGCGCGCGGCGCGATTGTCTTGAGTTGATCAGCGATGGACTCGAGCTCTCTCCAGTCTCCGTGTTGCAAAGCATTCACGCCGAGTGCCTTCCACGCCTCAGAAAAGTTGGGACGCAATCGTACCGCTTCGCGCCACTCGCTTTTAGCCTGCTGAGTGCTGCCCTTCTGCTGGAATGCGGAGCCGAGTTGGTAATGCCCCATGGCGTCTTCGGGGGCGTACTTGAGAGCTTGTTCTAACGATGGAATGCTCTCATCCACTTTCTTCTGCTGGAGCTGGATCTGCCCTTTCAGGATCAGCGCCTCGGCATCCTGCGGTGTTTTCTTTAGAATCGCGTCATTGAGCGGGTTGGCTTCGTCGATCCTGCTATTCGAGATCAGCAGCTGAATGTAAGTCTTTCTTACGGTCAGATCATTCTGATGTGCCGCAGAGAGGGCGCCGAATTCCGCGAGGGCTTTGGCATTTTCTCCACGCCTCAGATAATAATCACCGAGCATACGGTACGCCGCTGGATCGTCACTCAATTGTTGTTTGGCGTCCGTCAGAACTTTTTCCGCAAGCGAGTCTTGCCCTTGAGCGAGATAGAGACCCGCGAGCCCCATGCGTGGCGCGGTGGACTTGGGCGTGAGGCTAGTCGCCGCCTGAAATTCTTTCTCTGCGTCGGCCCACCGTCCCTGCCGCTCGTAGAGATTCGCTAGAGCTAACAGCGGAGTGATCGATCCAGGATCGAGGGATTGTGCTTTCTTGAGACTGGCCTCTGCGTCGTCAAAGGCGCTGGTTCTCGCCTGGATCAGACCCAAATTAATAAGACTTGCGGAACGATCCGGGGCCATTTCTGTGGCTGTTCTTGCTTCCTCGAGAGCGTCCTCCAGATTCCCCAATGCGGCATCCGCGTCAGACAAGAGTATTTGTGCGTCCGCGTGTTTTGGGTTTCCCTGAAGGATGAGAATAGCGCGATCTTTGGCTTCCTGAGATTTACCACCAACGAGCAAGAGTTGACCCAGGTCTAGATGGGCGGGCCAGTTTTGCGGCTGGAGATCAACGGTGCGGGAGAGCTCCTGGAAGGCCGCCGCCCAACTGCTCTGCCTGAGGAGGCACTGGGCGCGTTTGTAGTGCGCCTCGACGAACCGCGGGTCGATCTGCAAGGCACGGCTGTAAGAGATGTTGGCCTCGGCGTACTTACCTTTCTCGAAATAGAGGTCGCCCTGCTGCAGGAACTTCAGTTTGCGCACATGGGGATCAAGCGAGCAGCCAGCCACAAGGGCGGCCAGGAGCAGGAAAAACGCATAAGACCACAGCAAACTGGCCTTGCGCCTGATAGGCACTGATCTACAAGAATGCACTGATGACACCTCGTTCCGCCAGTACGGGTGCAATTTTAAGCCCTGAGAAGGAGCGCATGGATTGAAGTCTCGGGGCTTATGTAACTCGATCATTACAAAGGCTTTTCATTCCTCCACCGGAGGCATCCAAGTAAGTTCGGGCCGGCACAGAGTCAATCTCTTGGGCGATGCGCCTCGGTCAAGGAGAATTATGCGGATAATTTGGGTACAATAGTTCCACTTCGTGGGCTTGAAGGAAGAGACAAACTTGCCCGTAAGGAAAACTGCCCATGATGCCTTCCATAAGTGTATGATAGAAAACAACTTAATTACGACATAGGCGGAGCGAAGGGCTGTGCTAGCTGGCATAACCCGTGCTTCCCAAATCTTGGTGCAGGAGCCTCGAGTATTGCAGTGGGCGATCTTCAGGATTGCCGGGTCCGGGGACAAAGCTGCTGCGGGGATCTAGGCAAAGTTAGGAAGAGGTCATCATGGTCCGGAATGGCGAGATTGGCTTGGCAGAGGCGAAACGCACCTTGCGTCGCTACTGGTGGATTCTCCCGCTTTCCACGCTCTTTCTAGGCGGACTGGGCCTGGTGGCCACCTTTGTCCTTCCCAAGCGATATACATCGCAAACCATGGTGCTGGTTGAGCAGCCTACGGTTGGCCCAGATTACGTGAAGCCGGTCGTGACCGAAGACCTGAATCACCGTCTTGCGTCCATGAAAGAGCAGATCCTCAGCCGCACACGACTGCAGCCCATCATTGAGAAATTCGGCCTGTACGCCGAGGTCCGAAGCCGGGTTCACATAGAAGATCTTGTCGAACGGTTGCGGATCGCGGTGGAAATCAAGCCACTGGAGCCGACGCCTGGCACGCAGAGCCGGCAACTACCGGGTTTCTACGTAAGCGTGACCTTCGATAACCCGCAAATTGCGCAACAAATATGTACCGAAATCACCTCGATGTTCCTGGAGCAGAACGCGCGCGAGCGCAAGCAACAGGCAAATGAAACCACCAGCTTTCTAAGTAAACAACTCGAGGAGGCCAAGAAGAACTTAGATGACCAAGATGCGAAACTGGCCCAGTTCAAGCAACAATATCTGGGGTCTCTGCCGGAACAAGAGCAAAGCAACCTAAGTATTTTGACGGGGATGAACGCCCAGCTAGAGGCCAATACTCAGGCGCTGAGTCGCGCGCACCAAGATAAAGCGTTTAATGAATCCCTGATGGGCCAGCAAGAAGCGACCTGGAAGGCATCACAGACCGGGCAAAACCCTGAGACCACGGAACAGCAGTTGGGCACTTTGCAAGAGCAGCTTACCAGTTTGCAGGCGCGCTACACTTCCGAGCATCCAGATGTCGTCAAGCTGAGAGGACAGATTGAAGAACTGAAAAAACGGATGGCAGGAGGGCCGAAGAATAATCCATCCGCGAATGGTTCGACGCAAGCTTCAACGGCGGAACCTCCACAGATTCAGCAACTCCGAGCAAAACTACGGCAGGACGATATGAACATCGCAGATTTGACCGAGCGACAAGGTCAAATCCAAGATGGAATTCGCCAGTTACAAGGCCGCGTTCAGGCTAGTCCCATGGTCGAGCAGCAGTTGAAAGAATTGACCCGCAGCTACCAGACGGCGCAGGACTTCTACAACGATCTCCTGAAGAAGCGGCAGAACGCAGGCGTAGCCGGCGATCTCGAGAGCCAGCAGCAGAGCGAGCAGTTCCGGGTGTACGATCCACCGAGCCTACCGGATCGACCCTCGTTTCCGAAGAAAGTCTATTTTGCTGGTGGAGGTTTGAGCGGCGGACTCGCTCTCGGGCTAGCGCTTCTCTACTTGATCGCCATCGGTGACAAGTCCATGCATACTGAACGCGATGTCGAACTTGCGCTCAAACTTCCCGTGCTTGCGTTGGTGCCGGTTCTCGAAGCGCTGTCTCGAGGAAAGAGCGAGGCGCCGAAGAAGCAACCAAGCTTGGGCGCAGTCGGGACGCGTGTTTGATCGTTAACGGTTGAGTGGATAGAAGAAAGGTAAAAGATGAGTCGGATACATGATGCGTTAAAGAAGGCTGCGGAGGAAAAGGCGTCGCAATCACCGGCAAGCCCAGCGCAGACTTTTGTCGATGTGAGGGAAGGAATTAGCCGCTTTGCCCAAGCGAGGAATGAAGTGGGCACAGCTCCGAAAAACGGGAGTGGCAACGCTGTTAAGCAGCCTTGCGTCCGATTCGAACAGCTCTTGAAGCGGTGCGCCCATCCGAAATGGACACTGGATCCCGCCAGGAGCGTGTTCGGAGGCCCCGACAGCAAGAAATTCGGGGCCGAGCCTTTTCGAACTCTCCGATCGCGGCTGTCTCAGATTGCTGGTACACACGTGTTGAAGCGCATCGTTATTACCAGCAGCGTTCCCGCAGAGGGCAAGACGTTTGTGGCTGCAAATCTCGCACAGTCTATTATCCGCCAGCCTGACCGTCGCGTTCTTCTGATTGACGCTGACCTCCGAGCGTCGCGACTTCACGTAGCCCTAGGGGCGCCTTCCACGCCCGGCTTGACTGACTATCTCCGCGGGGAAGTTGATGAGTATGCGATTATTCAAAGCGGCCCGGATGAGAACCTGTGCTTCATTCCGGGAGGCAACGACGTATCAAATCCAAGTGAACTTCTACCCAGCGACAGGATGCGACACCTGTTGGACGTCGTCACACCAATGTTTGACTTTGTGATCCTGGATTCTCCGCCGGCTACTCCAGTGCATGATCCGATCGTGTTGGCGGATTTGTGCGACGGGGTGCTGTTCGTCGTGAGGGCGGGAGTTACGGATTTCGAGGTAGCGGAGAGGGCCGTGGCCGAGTTCCGAGAGAAAAACCTATTGGGAGTAGTACTAAACGGAGCCGAACAGGGGGCCGCTTACGGGGAGTATTATAACCACTACACGGGCCGCTAACCCCCTGCGGTTGGGCTGTGGACTTGTTTCCGTGATGCTGTTCGAGACTCCTATGATAGCCACTGGCGACAACTCCACAGCGTCAGTTCCTTGGTTCAGAAGATGCGGCCAATTCCTTCTTTCCCGCCAGGGCCGGTGATTCTCCGCGCTGCAACAGTAAGAAAACCGGCAGCAACAAGAGTAAGCCCAGCAGGAAGAACAAAATTCCACCATCACGGTGAAGTGTCCCAAACAGAAAGCTCGGATCTACGTACATCGCTAACAGAGTCAGGGTAACGATGCGCACGCCGTTTTTCAGAATCATCATGAAGAATGCGCACGTCAAGAAGAACAACTTCTTCCAGAGAGAGTGCAAGCCGTAATGTACAGCCGGTAGCGCCAGAATGAAAAGTGCTATGGTGGAGCGGATTCCGCTGCATTCTCTTGCCACTTCGATGTTAACGCGAGCCAGGTGGAAGACCAGCCCCTCTCTCAGAACGGGAACTCCGGTCAAGTTAAAGAGAACTTCGGTGATTTCTGCGGAACCAGTCTGCAACAAGGAGATGATGCGTTCCAGTAGGAAATTTGGCACCGGCACCATGAGAAACAGAAAAAGAAAAGAGAAGTAGGCCGATTTTACGGCAGCCATCCCGAAGGAAAAAGCAAATCCCGCTATCCAAAGCAAAATGACCGCCAGGACATTGCCTGTCAGCCGGAGATCGGGAGTCATTATGTCTCCGGCCAGGCGCACACTGATGGCGATGATGACAGACAAGAAAAGGAAAATGGCGCCACCCGCTTGGAAGGAAAGATTGTTGAAAACAGTGCGGCGTTCGATGAATAGCAGGCCAGCCGTGAGGAAGGGAATCAGGATGAGGTGGGAGGCATTTTCATTCGTGAGCGATAAGCGAACGAGAGCAATCAGAGGTTTGGCGAAGAGCAGCGAACTAACCATAATCCAAAAGCTAAACAACAGCCAGCGCTTTAAAACATTGTTCCGCTTGTCATCCAATGCATTTGACTCCGTTACGTTTGCCACAGCTTTACATTTCTTTTATACAGAGTCAGGAGACAGCGCATGGCAGGCTGGCTGCTTTTGGTTCGCTCCCTTGCTTACTGGCTGAATGTCTCTGCCCGTCGCGTGTAGTGCCGCTCATAGTAATTCCGATATTCGCCCGTTCGTGCGTGCTCGAGCCACTCGTTGTTGGCCTGGTACCACTCAATCGTTCGGCGAATTCCGTCCTCGAAACTCACCTCTGGCCGCCAACCTAGTTCCCTTTGAATTTTGGAGCAATCCAGGGCATAGCGTCGATCGTGACCGGGTCGGTCTTGCACGGAACGCATCAATGAATCCGGCTTTCCTAGGTGATGCAGGATGGTTCTTACGATCTTCAGGTTAGGTTGGGGCATACCGGCCGAAACGTTGTAGACGGAACCCGACTTGGCCTTTTCGAGGGCCAGCGCGATGGCGCGACAATAGTCTTCCACGAAGAGCCAGTCGCGTTCCTGCAGCCCATCGCCATAGATAGGTAGCGGCTTGTCTTCCCGCGCATTGGCGATCATTAACGGAACAAGTTTCTCGGGAAACTGAAAGGGGCCATAGTTGTTGGTGCAACGCAAGACGATGGCCGAAATGCCGAAGGTGTTCGCATAAGCGGAAACAAGATGATCCGCCGAAGCCTTGCTAGCAGCGTAGGGGCTGCGCGGATCAAGCGTTGCTTCTTCATTGAAACTGACGTCTGCAGGCGCGCTTCCGTACACTTCGTCTGTGCTTATGTGCACAAATCGTGGAAGATGGAATTTCCGGGCAGCCTCAAGCAGGCAATGAGTCCCCAGGACGTTTGTTCGCAGAAAGGGAGAGGCGTCTTCTATGCTGCGATCCACGTGTGTCTCCGCCGCGAAATTCACTAAGGCATCTATGCCCTTCGTAAAGACGTCATTCACAATTCGCGAGTCAACGATGTCGCCACATACGAGCGAATACCGATGATCGCTGGCAATGTCGGCAAGGCTCTCCGGATTGCCCGCGTACGTCAGCTTGTCGAAATTCACGATCTCCACATCACGCTGGGACCTTAGCAGGTGCCGAATGAAATTCGACCCGATAAAGCCCGCACCACCGGTTACAAGAATCTTCACGCCGTCTCTCCTATTTGTTCCACGCGGTCGCTCACGTCCATAATCGATGCCCCGTTCTATTCGCCGTCACGTCCATGTCGCGGCGGAGCCCCACGACCTGGGATTTTGTTTGCTCCGGATTGTGCCACCATGTTGGTGGCACGAAGCAACGATTCAAAGGTGCCGGCATCCGTCCACCAACCTTCGAGGTCGCTGTGGCTGAGGGTACCCTCCCCAAGATACATATTGTTCACGTCGGTGATCTCCAGTTCATTACGCCAGCTGGGCTTGGTTTTTCCTATCTTTTCGAACACGCTTTGATCGTAAAAGTAGATGCCGGTAACGGCATACTTTGATTTCGGCTTCTTGGGTTTTTCCTCGATGCCAAGAATTTGTCCGCTTGCGATCTCAGGGCAACCGAATCTTTCAGGGTCGGGAACTTCTTTCAAGATAATGTGGGCGCCGCGCTCCTGCTTCTCAAAAGCCTGTTTGGAGGCAATGATGTTGTTTTCGATGATGTTGTCGCCAAGGACAACGCAGATCTTTTCCCCTTCGACAAAGGGTTCGGCGAGACGTAGGGCATCGGCGATGCCGCCCTCGCCTTCCTGATACGTGTAGTGAATGCGATGGAGATCAAAATCCTTGCCGTTGGAGAGCAGTCGCAGGAAATCGCCAGAATTCTGACCCCCGGTGACAATGATAATGTCTTTAATGCCCGCGTCCACGAGGGTTTGGATCGGATAGAATACCATCGGTCGGTCATACACTGGCAGGAGATGCTTGTTAGTTACTCGTGTGAGCGGATAAAGCCGCGAGCCTTTTCCACCCGCCAAGACCACACCTTTCATGGAATCCTTTCTCCTTACTTGAAAATCAAAGCCACGCTTGTTACAGACTAACACAGCCATTTCATGGGCTCGGCACCGCTTTCCTGTGGGCAACGCAGACCCGCCTTCGTTCGCTTCAGCTGGCAAAACCAAAAGACGCCCAAGCCGGCCGGCTAAGGTCTGAAAGCAAACTGAAAAGAAATCCGTGACAGCATTTGTCAGCCGATAAGGGGAGCCGATCATCTACGTGCACTCGTGCGACCAAGCTGAAAGTAGCCATTCTCGCGCGTCAAAAACAGCGCAGTTAAGGTGGCACAGTAAAGAGAGCGGCGGCGCGCTCCTTGCATCGGCGCAGAATTCAACTGTCCCTACGCGAGTCTTATGGAGGCCGAGAATCGATAACACCGGAGTTGACTCTTCCGGTCCCCCGTGATCGTCTCAAATCGGATCATCTGGCTGTGGGGTGATACGCCTTGTGCTGCGGATGCGTTTGGGACATGTAAGTTACTGTAAACAAATATATTACAGTCCCTCAAGGCGCCTGCCCTGCTGGAACTAGTTTGGAACATTGTGGTAGCCCCTTTCTCCCCTGCCGAACTTCTGAGACTTCCTCAGATCAGTCCACCCGGAAGGGAGCATGAGTTCGCAATAACTACCGCATTATCAGTAGCTTAAAATAGGTTCGCATCACTCCCTTGGACCATTTCTCGACTCAGTTATGGCAAGGGAATTGCGCTACCTATAGGAAGGAAGGGTCGCAGTTGTATGTGAGTGTAATGGCGGTAGCTTGTCCGCACACACCAGGTGATGGCAACCTGCAACCCTCGAGGATGAACTAAGTTGAGAGATGCGCTTCTCCCGATTCCAACTTTTGACTCGCAACTACCTTGGTTTGCGTTGCAGGTTAACTCCCGCAAGGAGAATTGGATATTCGCCCATCTTGTAGGGCAGGGCTATGAATGCTTCCTTCCGAAATACAAATCGGTTCGGCAGTGGTCCGATAGAAGGAAGGAGATCGAATCGCCGCTCTTTCCCGGATACCTTTTCTGCCGATTTAATCCCTTGGAGCGCCTACCCATTCTGAAGACTCCGGGAGTAATGGAGATCGTGGGCTGCAATCGAAAGCCAATAGCGATCGACGAACAAGAGATTCAAGCAATTCAAAGAATGATGGAATCCAGTCTCGTCAGACAGCCCTGGCCATATCTCGAGGTCGGACAACAGGTCCGAATCCAGTCGGGCGCGCTTCGTGGATTGGTGGGTATCCTGGTCGCATTGAAAGGCAATTACCGACTCGTGCTCTCCGTGACGCTTCTCAAGAGATCCGTTGCTTGTGGAGATAGATGCGGCTGCAGTTCAGGCGTGGAGAGCTAGCCCCACTGTGAGATCACCTGAAAGCGTGGCGCCGCGGCCTCTCTGTTTGGGAGTTGTCGCGTCTTGACCGGTAGAAGCCCTATGAGAGTCTGCAGTCACTGACTGGTCTAGAAGCAAGCTGACGGCAAGCGCGGGAAAAAACCTGATTGCCGCAACCAAATCATGGACGGCATGACTGCCATCGGCTGAGCAAGTTTCGAAAAGACCGGGAACAACGCTGGACGTAACGAGCGAGGGAGCAAAGGCCATCCAAACTAACGGAACAGGTTGGAAGGAGACCACTGCTTGTTGCGCAACGTCGCGCGCAGTCCATCTGGTTTCCCCGATAGACGACCCGCGATGGGATGAGTACCTTAAACGGAGTTCGGGGGCATCTTTGTTCCATTGCGCGGCATGGCTCGAGGCCCTGCGGCAGACCTACGGGTATGAGCCGGTGGTCTATACGACTGCTTCCCCGGGTGAGCGACTGGAAAACGGCGTTGTTTGTTGCCGAGTACAGAGTCGGCTGACAGGCCGCCGCTTAGTGTCACTTCCCTTTTCTGACCATTGCCAACCATTGGCGGACGATGCCGAGGACCTAGCTGCTTTACTAACTGCACTTGAAGATGAACTCTGCACTAAAGGATGGCGCTATTTTGAGGTGCGACCGCTCATTCCGCTCGGACTGCACGGTTCTGGTTGGCACACCGCAGCAGTCTATCTGCACCACCAGATTGACCTTCAGCCCGATCTCGCGCAGCTTTTCAGCAATTTGCACAGAGATTCAGTGCAAAGAAAGATTCGCAGAGCGGAGCGGGAAGGGCTTACATATTTGGCCGGGGCGACCGAATCGTTGCTCGATTCGTTTTATGGACTGATGGTTAAAACCCGGCGACGACATGGCGTGCCGCCCCAGCCGAAGAAATGGTTCCAGTCTCTGATGGACTGTTTTGGGGACGCGCTGCAGATTCGGATTGCTCTGCAAGGAACGAAGCCGATAGCGGCGATGCTCACGATCCGGTACAAAAACACGCTGGTGTATAAGTACGGTGGCTCGGACGTGTCATACAACAGGCTTGGCGGAATGCACTTGTTGTATTGGAACTCGATACAGGATGCAAAGAGGTGGGGATTACGTTTTTTTGATTTGGGCCGCACAGATGTGCAGCAGGCAGGTCTGGTTATCTTCAAGAAACGCTGGGGCGCCGTCGAATCGGCAATCTCCTATTCCAGATATACGAATTCTGCAGGCTGGGCGCACAGTTTTGAGTTGGCAAGACCGAACTGGAAAACCAAAACGGCCCAGTTTGTCTTTTCACATTCACCCGACAGACTTCTTGCAATTTTGGGTAACCTTTTGTACCGACATTTTGGCTGAGGATTCTCCTGCCCCAGGCGGACCAAACCAAGATCAGGATCTCCAAACAGTCAACCCGGCCAGCTAAGCAACTTGCTTCCCCAAAAAAGCTCACCTCTGCTTTACAACCTGGCCGAACCCAGCTCTTTTGCCTTTAATGACACGAACGTCCCGGCGAGGTGTCCGGGAATAGCTTTACAGCACTAGAGAATAGATTTTCCCATCCGGAGGGCAAAGCATGATAACCGTTACCCAGCTCGGTCACAGCGAGCGGCGGCGGCAAGATAAGATGTTCATTCTTAATCAGATAGCGCCGTTCTTGGGGAAGCACGATAGCTCTTGGTTCCTTCGGGCTGGTCAACGAATTGCACTTACACACGATGGATGATGATTTCAAGATTATAGATAGCCTCCGGAGAACTGTGGATCCTTCCAAGATTCCCGCTACCGTCCCACAGGACACTTACCGCAGGAACCGACCGGCTGAAAGAGAAAATGGCGACAGACACCCATAACGCACAATTGCTCATGGAGCTTCCTCCGGCTCGGCAAGCCAATCCAAAACAAGCGAAGGAGCGGCCAGTTCTGAAAGCATCAGATTTGATGCAGGACATTTTGCCGGAAGACCTTTTCCTTGGGATTCTTTCCCTCGAACGAAAGCGAGCTGAGCGTTCCAACAGAAGGTTTTTGTTGCTCCTTCTGGAGGTGGGCGACAATGCGGAGAGTGGTCGGTATCCGGAGATCGTGAAGGGCCTGATCAAAGCTGCGAATGAAGCGCGCCGTGAGACTGATCCAGCGGGATGGTACGAACAAGACAGCACCTTGGGAATTATCTTCACGGAGCTGGGACTTCAGGATGATTCTGAGGTCACCAAGAAGCTGCTCGCCAAGGTCAATCAGCTGCTTGCCGTTCATTTGAGCCCAGATGACCTGCGGCGCGTACGTGTCGCCGCCCACATTTTTTCGGATGAGTCAAGCGATGACGATTCCGGCATCTCGGCGAATCCCACGCTTTATCCTGACATCCAGCAATTGCATGAGACGAAAAAGGTATCTTTCATGCTGAAGAGAGCGATTGATATCTTTGGTAGTCTTTTGGCGTTGATCGTTCTCTCGCCAGTATTTCTTGCCATTGCTCTACTCATAAAACTAACTTCGAAAGGGCCCGTGCTTTTCAGGCAGGGGCGTCTTGGGCAGTTCGGGAAGGCGTTCGATTGTTTGAAATTCCGGTCCATGTATGCGAATAACGATCCCAAGATTCACGAAGCCTTCATGAAAGAGATGATCGGCGGCAATGCCCGAAAGAACGGGGAAGGCAAGCCCGTTTACAAAATGAAGGACGACCCGCGGATCACCAGCATCGGCAAATTCATTCGTCGAACGAGTTTGGACGAATTTCCTCAATTCATCAACGTATTGAAAGGCGAGATGTCCCTTGTGGGACCGCGGCCTCCGCTCGCCTATGAGTACAGGGAATACGACGTGTGGCATCGCAGGAGAGTTCTCGAAATCAAGCCGGGAATTACAGGTCTTTGGCAGGTGCACGGCCGCAGTCGCGTAAGTTTCGACGAAATGGTGCGGCTCGATCTTCGGTACGCCCGCCGGTGGTCTCTCGGACTGGATCTCCAGATTTTGCTGAAGACCCCGGCCGCCGTGGTTTCCGGTGATGGAGCCTATTAGCCTTCTCGACCTCAATCATGTTTGATGGGGAGTCATTGAGAGCAACGGCCCGGTGAGACTATTCCCCGGCCCACGTTGTAGGACGTGCACAAGAGTGTTTGCTTGCGATCTCGGAGTGCGAATCCTGATCGGTCAATCTATTATTGTTCGTGGGATGCTCTGTCAAGGGAGCAGGTTTTATTCTGTATGCTAGTAAACAAAATGCCTCCGACTAGCGCCAAACCGCTGATCTCGGTCGTGATCGTGGTGTGGAACGCAAAGGAATACATCGCGACGTGCCTGAGATCTCTGGAAGAAGTCTGTACGGACTCACGCCTTGAGACCATCGTCGTCGACAATGCATCCTCCGACGGCGCCCCCGATTTGATCGCACGAGAATTTCCCTGGGTAAAACTGATTCGCAACCCTGATAACTACGGGTTCGCCAAGGCCAACAACATGGGGATTCGGGAGAGCGTCGGGGATTACATTTGCCTAGTGAATTCGGACGTAAAATTCACCAGCAATTGTTTCGAACCCATGCTTCGATACATGCAGGATCATGCCGATATCGGACTTCTCGGTCCCATATCCAAGACTGGAGACGGAATAGCGGCGCGATCCACCATGCGGCTACCGACAATCCGGAACTCTTTCATTCGCGCTTTGGGGCTCGACGTGGCCTTCGGCAGGTTGCAGATTTTAAGAAGCCAACTGATGACGGATTTCGACCACACTACCACTCGTGATGTCGAAGTCTTGAATGGCTGGTTCTGGATGGTTCCGCGCAAAGCTCTCGAAAGAGTGGGATTGCTCGACGAGCGGTTCTTTATCTATGGAGAAGATGTCGATTGGTGTCTGCGCTTTCATGAAGCTGGAATGCGAATCGTCTTCTTTGCGGGAGCTGAGGCCATTCACTATGGCGGGGCTAGTTCCGCGGCGGCACCGAAGCGCTTTTCGATTGAAATGCTCCGTGCCACCTGGCAGTACTTTTGTAAGCATCACACCCTAATGCAAAGAGTGGGCCTGTTCATCACCGGAGTGTTGAACGTTGGAATCCGAGCAGCAGGCTACGGGCTTGGTTCCATTTTTACAAGGGATCGAAAAGCAGAGAGGGTTCAGAAATTCCAGCGCAGTACCGCTTGTCTGATCTGGTTGTTACAGAATTCTGTTCTTCTCCGTGGTGATTTTCAAGAGAGCCGATCCGTTGAGAAGCAAAACGGTCAAAATAATCCAGCGAGTGTGGAGCCCATGGCGCTCCGAAACTTCCTCAAGAACGGGATCGCACTCTGTAAGCGCTGCCTGAAGCTGCTCGTGAGCTTGAGTTATTACTGCGGACAGTGGTTGCGGCGCCGCTGGCAACAAATGAAAGGCAAAAAGGTGCCGGGAACCTGCGTGGTCCTCTACTATCACTCGGTTGGCCCCGGGGAGCGGGCGAATTTTGCTAGGCAAATGACCATGCTCTCACACCTTGCCAAGCCGACTAGAGCCGACCGAACGGGCCAGTTTGAGAATGGCGTCCATCACGCGGCGGTTTCGTTCCATGATGCATTCGAAAGCGTCTGTGATAATGCGCTCCCGGAAATGGCTGAGCGCGGAATTCCCTCGACTCTGTTCGTGCCGTCAGGCTATGTTGGTCGTCACCCCGGTTGGGACATGGAAGTTGGACATCGTGATTGCCAGGAAGTAGTGATCGGAGTTGACCGCTTGAGGTCTCTAAACACCGAGTTGGTGTCTATCGGTTCTCACACGGTCACCCACCCAGACATGACATCCTTAAGCGAGGAAGCGGCCACGGCCGAACTCCGGAAGTCTCGAATTGACCTCGAGGCAATCTTAGGTCGCCCCGTAGCGCTGTTTGCGTTTCCGTATGGGCGTCACAATGAATCGCTCGTGCGATGGTGCAAGGAAGCTGGATATCAGCGGGTCTTCACCATCCAGCCCAAGCTGGCTTTCTCCGAAGCAGGCGAATTTGTGACCGGTTCCTGCGCGGTTTCCCCGACGGACTGGCCTCTGGAATTCAAGCTTAAATTGTTGGGGGCCTACCAGTGGCTTTATCAGCTGCAAAAAGGTCGACGGAATAATGGTTCCTCATCGCACTGAGGAGTTTCCGAAACATCGGAACCTCATCGCGAAAGAAATTGGACCGATCAAGAGATGGACCGAATCTCCTATGTGCCACTTGCTTTTTCCTGGAAGTGCCGCAAACAAAGCGCTGACTCGCGCAACCTGAGCCTGCCCGACGCAGGAAAAAGGCCGTTCCGCAGATGAGTCCAGTGCGTGCATTTGTCCCAGACGACATTCCACAGGCCGCAGATTTGAACTGGAACGTCTTACGTCGCGGTAAGGGGCCTGCTCCGGCAGCACTCCGCTCCTACTTTGAAAGGCTGTATTTTCACAACCCCTGGGTTGACGAATCGCTTCCTTCTCTCGTTTTCGAAGATGCCACACAAAAAATAGTTGGGTTCCTCGGCGTCATTCCGCGACCAATGTCGGTGCGAGGAGAACCGCTGCGGGCTGCTTTCGGAAGCAATCTTGTCGTCCACCCCGACAGCCGTTCCACTCTTGCGGGTTTGCACCTAGTCAAGACATATCTTGCAGGTAAGCAAGACATATCTCTGAGCGATTCAGCAAACGAGCTGACTGCAAAGGTTCAGAAGGGATTGGGTGCCGTTACGCTCTTGCTCGATAGCATCCACTGGTCACGCCCCCTTCGGCCGTCGCTTTACGCTCTTGACGCAATATGCCGCTTAAGCAAGAACAAACTCACGGCGGCTCTGAAGTCCCTTGCTAAACCGTTTGGAATGCTTGCTGACAATGTCGTCACGAAGATCTCTTCGAGTCCTTTCCATCAGGATGTTCCTCGGCTCAAAGGCGAAAATCTACGTGTCGACACGTTGCTTAAGTGTTATTCCGATTTTTCAAGTAGGTACGCGTTGCGCCCCGAATACGATCTCGGCTCGCTGAAATGGCTTCTCGATTTTATGGATCAAATGAAGGCTTATGGTGAGGTCCAGCGGACCCTTCTGCGAAATGACAGAAATGAGATCGTTGGTTGGTACATATACTACTTGAAGCGGGGAGGTGTGGGAGAAGTCGTGCAAATTGGCGGTGCGAAGCCGTTCACCGCAGATATTCTGCGTCATCTTTTTTTTGATGCCTGGAAGCAGGGAGCAATCGGACTGCACGGACGGCTCGAGGCGCGATGGGTTGAAGAACTGTCCAGCACGGGTTGCTTTTTTTACCGTAGGGGCGGCTGGATGCAAGCCCACTCCCGCAGACCAGAATTACTCAGGCTCATCCAAGACGGCGACGCTTTCCTAACTCGACTTGACGGGGAGTGGTGCCTTACCAGTAATTAGCAGGCGCAATGCTAATAAATCACTTCGTGAGAGCCTTATGGCCAAAAGATGCGGCAAACCACCGCGACACTGACTTTCTGGATTTCTTGCTGGTGTGCGGGTTGCGCATCATTCAAGGGTCGGGCTTCAGAGCGAACTTTTCTCTTGGACCTGCCCTATGCACTATTGTCTGTTTGACTGTGACGAGTTAATCAGAATCGGCGAGAGAGATTGCCTTACGGCATAGAGTGGTGGATATTGGAGGAGTAACTAGGCAGTGTGTGCCAGGAGACTCGATGAGTAACGAAAAGAATCTGGAAGCGACCATCAAGGTAATCATGGCACGAATTTTCGAAGTTCGTCCGGAGGAGATCACGGACAAAACTCGCCGCCGAGAGCTGGAACGCTGGGATTCACTAAGTCATCTAACGCTGTTAGTTGCTTTGCAAGAGGAATTTCATATCGAAATCCCTCAGGATCAGGCCCTGGAAATGGAAACCCTGGAAGATATCAAACGTGCGGTATCATGTTCTGATAGAATCGCTTCTCCGAACTAGGCACATCTGATTCAACCTGAGAATCGAGCGTTTCACGATAGAAGTCGTGAAGTTTCACTCCCAGCATGGTTCTGTTCTAGTGATTTCCCGAGCGTGCCCTTAAGCGTCATATACACCAGAGAGGCTTCTTGATGAGCGTATTCAAATCCATCTTCCCTGATCACCGGGAGTTTCTCGCCTCGCTTGAAATGACTGCAGAAACTGGCTCTCCTTCTCCTATCCATCTGGCACATTCTACCGATAGGGTTCCCCTGTGCATCAAGAAAACTCCAAGATACGCTGGATCCGAATGCAGTAACCTATCATGATTTCCGTTATTGTTCCCGCTCATAACGAACACTCCGTAATCTCACGGACGCTGAAGACCATGACGGCTAGAGCTATTCCGGGCGAGTTGGATGTAATCGTTGTTTGCAATGGATGTACTGACGATACTGCGGCTGTCGCCGGAAGCTTTGGGCCACCCGTTCGAGTCATCGAGACCGGGCTTGCCGGTAAGACTTTGGCCCTAAATCTCGGCGACAAGGCAGCGACTTTTTTTCCGCGCATTTACGCTGATGCCGACGTACATATAACAATAGAGACTATGAGAACTTTGGCCAATCGACTGGAAACCGGCGATGTCCTGGCGGTTGCGCCTATCGCAAACATCGACCTGAAAGATTGTTCCTGGCTGGTTCGAGCCTACTACGAGATCCGATCCCTTCTGCCCTCGGGTCGCGAAGGGATCGGCGGCTCTGGCGTGTATGCTTTATCGGAGGCCGGGCGCGGCAGGTTTCGCGAATTCCCAAAACTTACCGCAGACGACGGCTACGTTAGAATTCAGTTTAAGCCTGAGGAGCGGGAGACCTTGACCTCCGCTAGTTCCACGGTGTTTGCTCCTCGCACGGTTTGGGATTTGATTACAACAAAGACTAGATCCCATTACGGCAGCCTTGAACTGGCCAGTCGATTTCCTGATCTTTGGAAAAACAAGGGCGATAACAATGACACTGCCCTCGTAGAACTGTTCAGACGCCCCCTGTTATGGCATAAGTTATCGGTCTACTGCATTGTTACAATCATTGCCAAACGTCGAGCAAGAATTCGCATGCGTACTGGCAACACGACCTGGTTGCGCGATGAAACCTCACGCGTTGCGGCGGAGTGAACTCTGGTTCAGTCATAGGTCGTACTCATGATCGCATCTCTAACTGCTGTTTCTCTAGGACTCCTCGGATCGGCGGCCTACTTTTCGCCCGTCGTATGGCGGCGTAGGCGTATGAACGCAGCCCGGATGGAAGTGACCCGAGATCGTATCCTTGCTCTGACCTTTGATGACGGGCCGAGCGGGACACTGACTGCTCGACTCCTGGATTTGCTCCTAGAGTATGAGGCTCCTGCCACCTTTTTTGTGCTGGGGCGAAACGCTGGGCGATTCCCGCACATCGTCGATCGGGCAGTCCGGGAAGGTCACGACATTGGCTGTCATTCTGATCAGCACCTGAACGCATGGAGAACGCTGCCGTGGCGTGCCGTGAGCGACATTGATGCCGGCTACGAAACGCTCTCTCCTTGGGTTCCTCCTGATGGGATGTTTCGACCTCCCTACGGCAAGATGACACTTCTCACTTACATGGCAATTCGGCGCCGGGATGCTCCTGTCTGGTGGTGGACGATTGATTCCGGAGACACTGAACAGCAGCTGCCAAGTACAAATCAAGTCTTGGATGCGGTACGGCGCCAGAACGGTGGGGTCGTCTTGCTGCACGATCTGGAGCGTTCCCAGGAACGAGATGAATTCGTTTTCGCAACGACGGCCGCTCTATTGGAACTCGCAAAGCAGGAGTCTCTGAAGATCACACCGCTGAGCAAACTATGTCGCTAGCCGCGTCACCAAATCGAAAGAAGATTCTAGCGGTTGCCTCGGGAGGTGGCCACTGGGTTCAGCTGCTGCGTCTCGCTCCGGCCTTTGTCGATTTCGATGTTACTTTTGTGGGCGTTAGTCAGGCGTATCGTTCCGACGTGTCTGACCACAAGTTCTATTCCGTCACGGATGCCACTCGGTGGGACAAGATCGGATTACTCAAGGCAGCTGTTCGGCTGGTCTGGATCAATTGGAAGGTAAGACCGGACGTTGTCATCTCCACCGGCGCAGCTCCCGGCTACCTCGCCATCCGCTTGGGACGACTGTTCGGAGCGCGAACAATTTGGCTCGATAGCATCGCCAATGTCGATTGTTTGTCGATGTCTGGAGAGCTTGTTGGCCCTCACGCTGACCTTTGGCTCACGCAGTGGCCCCATCTGGAAAGGGCGGAAGGCCCGTACTATCGAGGTGCTGTTCTGTGATTTTCGTTACCGTCGGTTCGTCGATGGCGTTTGACCGTCTCGTCCGTGCCGTGGATGAATGGGCCGGATTTCACGGTAGGACTGACGTTTTTGCTCAAATTGGCCAATCTGACTATCAGCCGAAACACATAAAGGCTGCCCGATTCATGGATCCGCCCGAGTTTCGCGAACTGGTTCGCTCCGCAAACCTGATTGTGGCTCACGCCGGCATGGGTTCGATCATCACTGCCCTCGAACTCGGCAAGCCCATTGTCGTGATGCCCCGCCGCGAACATCTTGGAGAAACTCGCAGTGACCATCAGGTGGCGACAGCCAAGCACTTTGAACAGCAGCCCAATATTACTGTCGCCTATGACGAAACGGAACTTCCTGCGAAGATCGACCGGGCCGAAACGCTGCCGTTGGCTAATCAGGGCCTGCCCGGTGCCTCTCCACGCCTCATATCCACTGTCCGGGAGTTCATCGAACACTCAAGCGCGTCCCGCTGAAGGTGGAATGTTGCAGCTGCGGCCCGGGGTTGCATGTCACGTGGACTTCTAAGTAGGGCCGCGGATTCATCTGCCGGCGCAGCGTGCGGGGGAGTTTGCACGGTTGAGTCCCAAGCCACTGCAGCAAAAAAGTCTTGTTAACTGAAAGAAATCATATGCGCCTCGGAGTCTTTTCTAATCAGAACCTGAATCCATGGGTGAATTGGACGACGCTGGGCCCGCCATTACTTAAGCCCCTAGCCGCACACGACGGTGCACGTCTCATTGCCCCTCCGCCTCTTCAGTGGCGAAATCGTCGTGAATTATGGCAAGTTCTGCAGGACGTGAACTCTACCGATACGCTTTTCTGGATGCAAGGAGCTGTTAGACCAGAAGTACCAATCCATATAGCTTCTCTCCTGCGCGGGCGTGTTCGACGCTCTGCATTTGTGGTTGATGCGTGGAGATACCTCGTTGCTAAGATCGGTACGCTCGCGGTTTTGCAGAATCTGAACCCATGCTTCGTCCCTTTTAGAGAGGGATACATAGATCTGAAAAACCGGTTTCCAAAAGGGCGATTTGAGTGGTTGCCCTTTGGCGTCGATACGGGTGTCTTTGATTCCGTACCAGGTGAGCGGCCTATTTTCGCTTACTGGATGGGACGTCGTTACGAGCCTCTGCATCAAGCCATGATTCGTTATTGCTCAGAGCGTGGTCTGACATACCGATATACGTTGCGCTCTGGAGAATTTTCTGACCCCTCCGAGCTTGGAAAGGTGGTTGGAAGCTCTCAGTATTTCCTCGTGGCTCCTCCTGATTATACTGATCCTGCTCGCACCGGTGGGTATAGCCCCTTCGTAATGCGCTACTTGGAAGGGCTTTCTGCGGGAGCGCGGCCTTTGGGACTTCTACCAAAAAGTGGCGAGTACGACATGTTGTTGCCGAGAGACGCGATGCTTGTGGTGGCACCAGACGGCTCCGACCTTGCCGCCAAATTAGATGCTGACCGCGCCAGGGCGGAGGTCCGTTTGGCCGTAGAGCGTGCGCGAATCTTTGTCAGAGAACACCATTCCTGGGAAAGGCGCGCCGAACAGATCTTTGACCGCTTGAATACAGGAAAGGCGACGTGCTTTAGCGACAAATGATTGCCCCGGCCTTGGAGTACCCATTGGGAACGGTGAATCGTTTCTGGGGCAACACTGTCGCAGACGGAAACGCTGTCAGATCGCCTAATCAATTGACTGTTGCTGTAAGCCCTGATGGAGGGGCAACGGACGAAGTGCCTGAGCCATACTCATAGGCCCCATTGGTCCAGGCGGTTGTTCCTGTCGGACGTGGCACGGGAGGGCGGTTCGGCCAGGACACGGTATGGTTTGAAGCGTCGTACGCTACCCCCAAAGTGGTGTCGCTTAGGCACGCTCTTCCCGCCGCTGCATTAATCGCCGATACTGCTGCGCAAAGGGCCGACTTGTTCTGACCAGTGCCCACCTTCGCCGCCGCTGTCGCATCCATGGGGGCAAATGGATACGTCTCGGAAATGTTCAGATTGCCAGTTCCGTTACCCGAGCCGATGGGCGCGCAAATCTGCGTGGCTCCGAAGTTGCTCTGCGCTCCCCTCCCTGTATGGCAGTCAATACTGAATGTGGGTGAGGGAAAACTGACCGACCCTGTGAAAGTATAGTTTCCGTAGGAGGTCGAATTGTTGTTATTGGTAATGCAGAAATTATCCAGGAAGGTCCCGACGGAGTTGTATCCGAGGTTGTAGCATTGGGATCCTGGGGTTGAGGTCGCGTCGTAAGTATCCACCGTGTTGTTGAAAACATAATACACGTTTGCCGCTTGACCACTTTTGGCGGCGCTTGGTGTAATTCCCGATGGTTGGCCGAGGGTGACGATGTTGTTGAAGATGTACGCGGTCACACCGTTTGTCTCAAAAAGTAATCCTTCCGCCTGCGTTCCGGCATCCTTGCAGTCAATGTAGTTGTCGTAGACGAGGAACGTTCCACCTGATGTCGTTAAACCTGCCGCGAAACTGTGAAAGCAGTTCGAGTGCACGCCGTTGTTCCCTAACGTCCCTGTTTGGTGGACGATGTAATTGTCGTGGAAAACCGAGACCTGATTGCTCGGAGCCTGCTGGAAGTACATGTTATTTAGATAGGCGTAGTAATTGTTGTAGGTGATGGCCGCATCGCTCGCTGCACAGCAATCCTTGGTCGTGTCGCTCCCGTCAAAAATCGAATCATGGATGCTGCTCTGCGTTCCTGCCGCCGCCTGCATTCCCACGCCAATGAGATATTGATAATTTCCTGGGTCGGAGAACGAACCAGTTGGGTGTGACCAACCGTGGACATGGAGGTTCTTCGCTTCCCAGTTTGTCACGCCATTGAAGCTGTGTGTTGCAAGGTAGGCGCAAGCATATTGCGTAGACGGACCGCAATTCCCGCTCCAGTAGAGACCCGTAAACTCGATGCTATCAATGATAAAGTAGTTCGTATTGTGGGTTACATCGGTCAGCATTGCCCGTGAGTTTGAATCGTAGCCCGTAGAGCCGCCACCGCTAAAAATGGGCCGCACCCACGATGTTCCTGTGTGCCAGGTGGGGTCTACGCCAATGTAAGTCGGATTGGAGGCCGTGCCACCCCAAGGCACGTTGGCAGGCCAAGCGTGATAATCAACAGTCACACCACCCTTGAAAATCCAGCCTTCTCCTGCGGAAGGGGTGTGCGCAAGAGGCGTTCCAGTTGCATTGGCAAATCCGGGAGCGTGTTGCCAGGGAGCACTGTCCGTGGTGCCGTTGTTTGCATCACTGCCGCCAGCGTAGTCGATGAAGTAGCACTTCGTCACTCCGGCAGGAACGTTGGAAGGGCAAGTGCCCTGCGCCATTAGACTGTCTGTGACAAAAAAGAGGAAAACAGATCCTATTAGAAAAAGGATTAACCTGCGCATCGCCAAAGAAAGCGCTCCCTCCGCGATCGGCACCCTAACCCACGCGCCATTTGTATCCCTAGAATAAATCGTAGGTGGCTTTTCCTCCTACTGGATAGAAGGGCAAAGAGGTACAGTGTGTTGAATTGTACCGAAGGACAGTGTCCGTGCCGAGTCACCTTATCTATCTCTATTTAGGAACACTAAGGGTCTGCGCAAGAATAACTTCACAGTCTTGAGTCAACGTGTAGTTCCGCCCAGGCAGAGTCTTGTGGCCAGTGAGCATGACTTGTTTCAAGTCTCTTTCGGATATGGCTGAGCGACGCCTAAGACCTGGCCCAGGGATTGGTTAATGAGCTACCGAAAACAGTTGACATCCCGCTTCTACTCGAACGCAAGGTAAAATACTGATGCGTCCTTACAAGATTGCGTCCTTCTTTGACAGGAATCATCGAGTGTGAGGGTCGAAAATGAATGACGTGAGCGGCCCGGAAAACCTCCGCTACGGAGGAACAGTGGCGGCTGCGCACCCCGCTTATATTCTGGCAATGCTTTTGGCCGGTTTGTTAATTCTCTTTCTCCGTCGAGAGAAGGCCGTCTATCCCCTAATCATCTTTGGGATGATCATCCCCTTTGGGCAAGCCATCATTATTTTTGGCGCCCATTTTCAGATGATCCGCTTTCTCATTCTCTTCGGTTGGACAAGCATGCTCTGGAGTAAGTTTCGGAAGATGCGCGGAGAGGATAAGTCGCACGGACTGCATCCCATCGATAAAGCATTTATTGCCTTGATCGCTGTGACTCTGATCACCGCGATTATCCTCACTCCTAAATGGCCCGCGGCTCTCAATGCGCTTGGAGAAGCCTACACCGCCATAGGAATCTACTTTCTGCTTCGGTACCTGGTGCGGGACGAGGAGGGTATCCTCCGGAGTGTTAAAGCGTTGGTCCTGGTCTCGGTTGTCGCAGCCATTGTCATGATTTTGGAGCAAACCAACCATATCAATTTTTTTGGCTATTTAGGCGGTGAATTGCTACATCCTGCGATTCGAGAGGGTCGCATCCGCTCCCAGGCCTTTTTTGGCCACTCCATCATTGCAGGCTGTTACGGAGCCACTCTATTGCCCTTGTGTGTTTGGCTCTGGTCGAAGGGACGAACCTCCAAGGCGTACATTCTGGTCGGGGTGGTCACTTCTCTGATCATGATTCTCACTTCCGCCTCGAGTACTCCAATTATGGCTATGGGGGGCGCCATCCTGGCTTTTGGATTCTGGCCTCTGCGGCGGCAGATGCGCTGGGTGCGCTGGGGGTTTGTCGCGACGTTGATCCTTCTCCACCTGGTTATGCATGGCCCAGTATGGTCTCTGATTGAGCATATCGATCTTGTTGGCGGCAACTCCGGCTATCATCGGTACCAGCTCATCGATCAGTGCATTCGCCACTTTTCGGACTGGTGGCTGCTTGGAACACTGGCAAACGGCTCGTGGGGCTGGGACATGTGGGACACAGCCAACGTGTTCGTCGGTACCGCCGAAGCATCGGGCCTCTTGGCCCTGATACTTTTTATGGCTCTCTTTAGCCGGGCGTTTCGCGCGATCGGAAATGCGCGGGCCACCTTTGAGGCGGATAGGGCGAAACAATTTGAACTCTGGACCATTGGGTGCGTGGTGTTTACTCAACTCATGATCTTTGCCGGCGTGGACTATTTTGATCAAACGAGGATCGTGTGGTTTCTCATTCTGTGCATCGTCATCGCGATGACGGGTGAGTACGGCCTGGCGCGGGTTAGCCTTAGTCAACCCGAGTCCACAAGCGTAAAACCAGCGATATTGCGACCCGCGACCGTTCCAGAAGGCTCCGGGCTAAGTCGCTTTGGTCTTCGAAGGTCTGAAAAAAATCGCTGATTTCAACAGGAGAAGTCTCCCTACGCTGAGGATTGTGATTTATGAGTCTTTCAATACCAGAAATACGGCAATTGGCAGACGTTTCGAATCCAAGTTCGTTTTCGAACCGCATGCGCTTCCGGCGATTCCAATTATTTGAATCTCTAATTGCGACGTTGCCGCGTCCGCTGCGCATCCTGGACGTTGGGGGTACAAATCTGTTTTGGGAAAACCGGGGTTGGGTGAATCGAGATGACATCCAAATCGTTACTCTCAATCTGCAGGCCGAACCAAAGTCTTTCTCCAACATCGAATCTGTTATTGGTGATGCAACGGATCTGAGCCAATTTGCCGATGCTAGCTTTGATATAGTCTTCAGCAACTCCGTAATCGAACACCTCTTTACGCTTGAGAATCAGCGACGGATGGCAGCGGAGGTACAACGAGTGGGGAAAGCCATCTGGGTGCAAACACCGAATTTTTGGTTTCCTATAGAACCTCACTTTCTTGTGCCAGGGTGGCAATGGCTGCCGACGGAGGTGCGTGTGAGGCTGATTCGCAGGTGGCGCTGCGGCCATCGCGGACCGTGTACGGAGCCTGTGCGGGCCAGACAGCTCGTTACAGAAGTTCGGCTGATGACAAGGGCGGAGCTGCGCCAAGCATTTCCAGGCGCAGACTTGGTGCCGGAACGCTTCCTGGGGCTCGCTAAATCATGGGTCGTCATATATGGATTTCCTCTAGATCTCCAAGGTCGGCCTAAACTGAATCTCCACAACCTCGGCAATAGGTAAGCTAGCCCCGCTTACTGTGGTAGAAACGTAGAGGAATCGAAAACTGAAAGTGTGGTTGGCTTCTCATTTGGAAACATGGGTTAAGACAGAAGGTAAGAGCCGGGGTTTCTCACCTATACTATCCTTCTGATTTGCTTGCGAAAGTAATCCTCTAGACCTATATGCCCTCTGAGATACAAGAACATGCGTCGAGCACTCCCCCGGGAGAAGTGCCTGCTGCTGCACAGACGCCGGAACCATCTCTCGCTGTTATGATCGGCACGAACACCGTCTTTGGTGTAATTGCTCGCCTGGCCCAAGCCGGAACTCGCCTTATTACGGTGCCCATTGTGATTACTCATCTGGGCCTTGGCGGTTACGGGATCTGGGCGATTATCATGACGGCCGCGGCCTACATGCGGTTTGGAAGCATCGGTGTAAAGTCGGCGTTTCAGAAGTACGTGGCAGAAGCCACGGGCAACGGGAATTATGAGCGCGCGAATCAACTCCTGAGTACGGGTACGGCCGTGTTGCTTGTGATTTCCTGCTTGGGTCTGGTGCCGATTTCGTTGTGGTCGCGGCAACTGGCGCGGGCTGCCGGAGTGCCGCCCCAGTTTTTGGAATCGGCCGCGCACGCCATCTCCATGCTGGCTGTAATCATGCTGCTCTCCAATTTTGGAGCGGCGTTTGAAGCCATCGTCATGGGGGGGCACCGAATTGATCTTGCCCGGAAATTTGTGACTCTCTTTACGATTGCAGAGGCTGTGGCCATCATCTTTGTCCTGCATTTTGGCTTCGGTCTGTTCGCCATGGCCACCGTTATGGGCGTCTCGGAAATCGGATTTGTCGCTTGTTGTTACGTGGCCTCCAAGAAGGTGGTGCCAAAGATTCATGTTGGCAGGAAGTACGTCAGTAAGACGGTTTTGCATGAACTATTTCGCTATGCAGGGAGCTACCAACTCGTGAACGTAATGGAGGTAGTGTACGCGGCGATTATTCCCGTCGCGATGCTTCGCGTATTTGGGGATGAAGTCGCGGGCGTGTACGCGCTCGCGAGCCGACTGCAAGGGGCCGCACAGATGCTCCCCGAAGCCTTACTTCTGCCGATTTTGTCTGGAGGCGCGAAGGTATTCAGCGCTGGTTCTACCGACGAGATGCAGCGACTCATCAAGAAATCGTTCAAGGTAACTCTTGGTTTAACACTCTTTCCGCTCGCCTTTCTTTCTATTTTTGGCAGGTCCATTGTGTACGCTTGGACCGGTCAGTCTCCCCACGCCCTGCAGGAAACTCTGTGGCTGCTCTGCATAACTGGACTCTTCTATTCTTTTGCACATCTCAGTTTGGTGCTCTACCGAACCTCTGGACATGCACTGTATGACAATGTTCGACAGGCCCTGGGAATCCTGGTTCTCCTTACCGTCGCCGTATTTGCTTCTACGGTGGGATATCTCGGCCTTCTGTCCGGCCTTGCCTTCTCGGAATTAATCGGAATGGTGTTCATGATTATTGCGATAGGGAAGACGTACCCTGGTTTCCGCGTGCGGTCTATGCTGCCGGATATTGGCAAACTAATCTCCGCGACTATTGCCGCGCTGGCGGTCGGGTTGGCTCTCAGCATGGTGCCACTACCAGCCATGGATAATCAGAGAATCATGGCACTTGTCCGAATGACGATTGCCATCGTGGGATGTGTGCTCGCGGCGGGACCGGCATTGTGGTTCACGAAGTCTTTGACCAGGAAAGAAGGGCAGGCGCTTCTGCAAGTTTTTGTTCCACGCAACTTTCGTGCGCCGAATCCGTAGTGGCGGGCAATCCGGCTAAGCTGACAAAGTCTTATCTCCCTGAGAGTGGGAACTGGAGCAAACCCCGTGAGTGAGCATGAAACTGTGAAGGGCAGTGAAGTCTGGATATCGGGCAACGCACAAAGGGAACCCGCGAAGACAGCACTCCAGTGCCCTCTTTGCGAAGGGAATGAGATATCAGAGTTCTCGAGTGCTCCCGACCGATTTCACCTCAGGACGCAGAGATACAGACTCACGCGTTGTAATCACTGTACTTGCGTCTGGCTGGTCAGCCCCCCGCTGCCCGGGGAAATGTCCCATCACTATAGCGGGGATTATCACAACGCGATCGTCAAGGCGGGTGAAACCTCTGCCGCAGCACGGTGGGAGCAACAACGCGCCATGATTTCAAGATTCAAGAAGGGTGGAAATATCCTTGATATCGGTTGCAGCTCCGGTGGGTTTCTCAGCACTTTAAACGCTGCCAACTGGAGGCTTCATGGAATCGAGATTGCCCCCGAGACGGCTGAAAAGGCCAGGCTTGCCACGGGTGCTGAGGTTTTTACAGGTGAGGCCACCGAAGCGCCCTTCTTACCCGATAGCTTTGATGTCATCACTTGTTTTGATGTCCTGGAGCATGTCTATGATCCACGGCAGTTCCTGAGCAAAGTTCAGGAATGGCTCAGGCCTGGTGGCATTTATTACGTGATGCTTCCCAACATCG
This sequence comes from Acidobacteriota bacterium, assembly GCA_003225295.1. Taxonomy (GTDB): domain Bacteria; phylum Acidobacteriota; class Terriglobia; order Acidiferrales; family UBA7541; genus Acidiferrum. The sequence goes on from QHYZ01000071.1 coordinate 35,618, forward strand.
ATTCATGGGAGTCGCATATGTTCGGTTCCTATTGGTACGGATTGGAGTTGCCAAGACATCTATTCCATTTCTCGCCCAAATCCCTCGGGTATGTCATGAATTCCCTCGGTTTTTGTGAATTGAGTCTTCTGACTCCGCGCACCTGTTATGTGGAGCGCAGTGTTAATTATCTGGGTGCGGGAATCGCTAGCAAATTTGGATTCGAACCCACGTCACAAGCGCAAGCGAAGGAAAGAAGCATTGCCTGGAGAGCCATTCGCAAAGTTGTGCGTCTGTCCTTCATCTTCCCGTTCAGCCAGGTGGCGTCCTGGGCGGGCGCAGGCGGAAGTATGGAAGCAGTTTTCGCCAAATCCACAGAGACTCGCTCGGTCGGGGGAGCAGTCTAGAATGCCGTACTTGAACACTTCAGAAGGCTGTTCTGAATCATACTGAGAATCATGAGAGAAAGCGTGATCTTCAAGCCCCGCATGTTAATGTGTGCCTGTTCGCGGGAAGGGCCGTCCAGTGGTTTCTCGGGCTGACTCATGAGCACCGCGCACAGCAGAGAGGGTTTTTGATGAGCGCTCTTCCAGTAGCCCCGTTCGTTGATCTAAGTTCTTTCCTCTCCCACCTTGAACGCACTGGGCGTTTGCACCGAGTCTCCAAACTCGTTGATAAAGATTGGGAAATTGCCTGCCTGGCTCGCTGGGCCATGGAATCCACACCGGAAAAGGATTCCTACGCTCTCCTGTTTGAGAATGTGAAGAATCAGTCCGTGCCTGTGGCCGTCAACCTGTTTTCCACCCCCGAGATGTACGGAGCGGCGCTCGGCGTTCATTCGGACGAGTTGCTTATGGCTTGGGCCAAGGCCCTGGATCGACCGTACAAGCCCGTTGAGGTTGCCAATGGTCCGGTATTCGATGTCATCGGCACTGACTCGCAGCTCAGCCTTCTGAAGCTCCCCGCTCCCATTTGGACTCCTGGCCGTGACGGCGGACCATATCTCAGTGCCGCGAGTGTGATCACCAAAGACCCGGATACTGGTATCCAGAATATGGGCATCTACCGGATGCAAATCCATGACCAGAACCATGTCGGCCTCTCCTTCGGCAGTAAATTGCAGCACGGTGCCATCCATTATTCGAAATACTCTAAACGTCAGCTGCCCATGCCGGTGGCGGCGGTGATCGGCGCTCCACCGGTTATCAGTTTTGCCGCGGCTGCCAAGACTGCTTACGGTGTCGACGAAATGGAGATCGCGGGAGGTCTCGCCGGTTCTGCTTTGCAGGTGGTGCGCGGAAAAACCGTGGATTTAGCCATCCCTGCCCAGGCCGAGTGTGTAATCGAAGGTTTTGTGCGCTGCGACGCGCTGCGAATGGAAGGTCCGTTCGGGGAAGTCTTGGGTTACCTGAACCAATCTTCTCCGGCACCCGTCGTTGATGTCACCGCCATCTATCACCGAGCGGCCCCTATACACCATGGGTATGTGCAACAGATGCCTCCCTCGGATGGCCACCTGGTCATGGAGATGGGATTCCTCGGGCCACTCTGGTTTTACCTCACCCGCAAGCTCGGGCTGAAGGGTGTTCGCAATCTCGCCATCGCGCGTGGTAGCGCCAGTTTGGCAATTCTTGTTGCTCAGATCGAAAAAGCGCATGTGTCGGAGAGTGCCCGCATCGGTCGCGCGCTGGCTAAGTTCAATTTGGGGCAGAAATTCATCTACCTGGTAGACGAAGACATTGACATTCGAGATCAAGAAACCCTCAACTGGGCGTTGAGCTCGCGCGTAGACCCCGAGCGCGATATTGAATTCATCAAGGACTTTCCCACATTTCAGTACGACCCCTCCACTCTCGCGCGTGCAGCCAAGGACGGCAGAGAGCTCGGCGCTCCCCCGTATCCTTCATCTGTGGCCATCGTCAACGCGACCGTAAAGTGTGCCGTGCCGGAGATCTCGCTGCCCGGGCGCTCAGTGATGTTCAAGGCATTGGAGAATTGGGGTGAAACAGGGCTCCCACCCATCACTCCGCGAAAGCGTCTGGATCGATTGCTCCATACTCATTCAGACCCTGTTCCTGCCTCAGACCAGAACTTTGATTCGCACCAGGGTTGAGACCGAATTAGGCCAGGAGCTCCCCTCTAAGATCCTGCCGACATGCTCCGTAACTTATTGACAATTAATAGGTTACAGAACACTCTCGACATCGTTCCTCATACTAAGGCAGCGAAATTGCTCTCCCTGCGGCTTATTCCGGGATGCAGAGAGAATTATAAAGATTGGCGCAGGCGATAAAAACACTGAAAATATCTGGTAGGGGAGCTCCTTGATGGTCAAATTGTTCACGGCGCCCGAAACAGCGGCACAGCTGCAGATCGAACTCGACACGCTGTATCGCTACGCACGCAGCGGAGACTTGCGGGGTGTAAAGGTCGGGAAAGTGTGGCGTTTCACCGCGGATGACATTCGGGACTTCATCAGTGCCCGGGGACACCATCCACCAACCGAGGATCACGCTCCTCGCCTGCTACAGGACGCCCTCCGCAATGCCGCCAAGGAGTCCGGGGACCAGACTAAGTTCATCTGTGGTACTGAACGTCTGTCTTATGCCGAAATTGATCGTTATTCGGATGGCCTTGCCAATCGGTTGGTCGCGCGTCATGTCCGCTCGGGCGATCGTATAATCCTCGGCCTGCCCAATTCAGCCGCGTTCGTTATTGCCTGTTTCGCAATATGGAAAGCTCGGGCTGTCGTAGTCGCGCTTGATCCCGCCATGCGCTCCACAAATCTGCAGCATATTTTGGAGAGAGCGGAGCCGACGGCGCTAATTGCGGAGCCGAGTTTTGTGGAAAGGGTTCAGGAAATGCCGGGGGTTCTCCGTTTCTTCCGCGTTTTTTTCTTGAAAGACCCTTCTGCAGCTCTACCGGAAACTGCCCAGATCGCCGTGGAGTCCTTGCAAACGGCAATTGCCGGCGATCTCGAAACGGGAGCACTGCCGGCCGGTGCACGGCCGGATGACTTGGCAACCATCACCTTCACCAGCGGCTCGACCGGCGTGCCGAAAGGTGTCATGCACACGCACGAGAGTACGCTGGCGTGCGCATCGTTTACGCTCAATTTCCTGGAGTTGTCGAAGACCGACGTCATGGTGGTGCCCCTTCCTTTGCATCATATTCTTGCCTTTCGTCGGTTTCTTACCTGCTTTTTGGCACAATCGACCGCGCTGATTGCGCCCGACATTTTTGTGGCTTTGAGCCAATTCCCAGTGTTGCGTCCCACCGGCTTGGTCTTGGTTCCAGCGGCTTGCAATATGATCATCGACACTTTCGCTTCCTTTTTCCGTCACAACGGTAACTCCCTGCGCTATGTCGAAATCGGTTCTGAACCCATGTCTCCAGAAAGGCTGAGCGCCTTGCAAGCCATCTTGCCCAACACACAGATCCACTTGACCTATGGACTTACAGAGGGGCGCGTTGGATACCTCAAGCGCGGCCCCCGCGGTGTCTTTAACCGCCTCGCGGGTTCAAATGATGGCTTGCAAGTACAAGTCGTGGATGGTCAGGGCCAGCCGGTTGCCCCCGGTGAGACCGGCGAAATCCTGCTCCGAGGGTCCGGACTTTTGAAGGGCTACTTGGGTGATTCTCAAGAGGCGCTCACCAGTATAAGGAACAATGGATTCCGAACAGGTGACATGGGAATGATGGAAGCCAACGGTGACATCCAATTGATGGGTCGCATGGATGACATCCTTAAGGTTGGCGGCCACAAAATCAATCCGCGCGAAGTGGAGGCGGTCCTGCAGCGGCACCCGAACGTGGCAGAAGCGGTTCTTGTAGGACTTGCGGACCCACGAAAAATCATGGAGGTAAAACTCCATGCGTTTGTAGTCCCCAGAAAAGACGCCGTCCCCACTGCCGCAGAGCTGGTGGCCCATTGCCGGCTCCATTTGGAACCCTACAAAGTGCCTGCAAGTATCCAGTTTCGCGCCTCATTCCCGAAAACGACGCTTGGTAAGATCCAGCGCCACTTGGTGACCCAAGAAGCACAGGGGGCCGCGGTGGAAGAGGGTGATCCTTCTCAGGGCCCAAACAATCCAGTTGGTGCCTGACTGGCTGTGTGCCCTCCAATGATGGGAAGCCAAGCTCAAGGCTGTCGCGCGCAAAACTCGGTGACGGCTTGACCGAACTTCTCTCCACAAAACACGATGGCGCGTCAAACCTAGGCGTCATGCATGGTTTTTCCTGACTTGCTCCGATCCTCTCTGAGTAAGAACGCTGTCACACGACCTTTGCCAAAGTTTCCAAAGGATTGGCCTTGGCCCCTCCGATCGAACTCCAGCGACTTTGCGGTTGAAACCCTCGGCACTCATCGTGTTCCAGAGGGCATGGAACGATACCGATTGGATTCCGAAGCTAGCGAACTTCCCTCTAGCGGGGACAACCAAGGGCGACAGTATATTGGGGCGCCGCTCCGCGCGAGAACACACTTCGTATGCTTATAGGCTTGGGGCGATTCTAGGACTTACCGTGGGCTTCCGCGATCGCGTGAGAATATTCAATCGAGTGATTTCCCGAGCCATTGAGAAATTTGTCCAGCAGGCACGTGAAATGCAACCGCTCAGGCTCAGTGAGATGAGGCATTGCGGCAAGATGCTGGCGGAGCAAGGCTTCGCGTTTATGCTCGGGCACGGCTCGCAGTTGGGCGTACGCCGCACACGCCGCCACACCAGCCTGCCAGCGCATGAAGCCCTCGATCTGCTCTTCGATCAGAGCGGTGGCGCGTGGAATCTCCTCTTCGCGCGCTCTCTTGTTTTGTTCAACAACCTCAGTGAGGTTATCGATATCGGAAAGATGGACTTGCGGGAGCGATTTTACAGCGGGATCCACGTTTCGTGGCACCCCCAAGTCCATGATCACTATTGGTCGGTTCCCCCGGACAGTCATAGCTGCTTCGAGATGCGTGCGCGTGAGAATTGGTTCCGGACTACTGACCGAAGTCACGATGAGGTCGGGCCAGTCCAGCACCTCAGGAAGCTTTTCCCAGGGCAAGACCTCGCCCCCATAGCGCGCCACGAGTGTTCTGGCATTTTCAGTCGTGCGATTCAAAATCCGCAGTTGCGGAACGCCCCGGGCACACAGGTGTTTCACTACCTGTTCGCTCGTCGCACCCGCCCCCACAATCATGATCCGCTGATTCTCCAAGCCTGACAAAAGGACCTCTGCCTGTTTCACGCCCGCAAACGCCACGGACATCGGCCTCGAACCGATCTGCGTTTCCGTCCGAATGCGCTTGCCAACTTCCAGCGCCGACTGGAACAGTCGATTCAGGACACGACCGGTCGACCCGTAATCCATTGCCACACGATACGCTTCCCGAACTTGGCCGAGGATTTCCGACTCCCCCAACAGCAAGGAATCCAGCCCGGCTGCCACGCGATAAAGGTGACGAACGAGATCGCGGTCACTGTGGCGGTAGACGGCTGAGCCCATCTCGGCAGGCGCCAACCGGTGGTAAGAAGCGACGAACATCTCCATCGCCTGGAGGATGTCGCCGGAGCGCTCTCGCGCCACGCCGTAAACCTCCGTGCGATTGCAAGTCGAGAGGATCACAGCTTCCTTGAGGACGCCGCGGGCACGCAGTTGGTCGGTGGCTTCGCAAGCCTGCTCAACGCGAAACGCAATTCGTTCGCGCAGTGCGAGGCCCGCGGTGCGGTGGCTAATTCCTATGACGGCGAGTTCCATGTTGATAGCTAGTGCGCAGCCTTTCGCCCTTGGTGTGTTTCACGGTGTCACTGCGGGCAAACCCTGTTTCACGATTGCACATCTCGGGGACGTGAACCTTCTCTGCGATGGTCCAGCAATACACCAGCTGGCGGGACAGCCGCGAGGGCGTCTACTTCAGCTCATTCGCCACTTCCTTTGCAAAATAGGTGATGATGATGTCTGCACCGGCGCGTTTCATCGAGATCAGCGCTTCCATCATGATCAGCTTTTTGTCGAGACGGCCAATCCGTGCTGCGGCGTCGATCATGGCGTACTCGCCGCTCACGTTGTACGTGGCCAACGGCATCTGGAATTCCGTCTTCGCTCGGTACACGATATCCAGGTAATAAAGCGCGGGCTTCACCATCACAATGTCCGCGCCCTCTTCGATATCCATCGCAATTTCCCGCATCGCTTCATTGGAATTGCTGAAATCCATCTGGTGCGTCTTCTTGTCGCCATGCGACAACGTCGACTGCGTGCCTTCCTTGAAGAATGGATCGTAGAGCTTCGAAGCATATTTCGCCGAGTACGCCATGATGGGCGTGTTCACGAAGCCGTCGTCGTCCAGCGTTTGTCTCAGTGCGCGAATCTGTCCATCCAGCATCGCTGCCGGCGCCACCATGTCGCTGCCTGCTTGCACGTGCGAAAGAGCGGTTCTCGCCAGCACGTCTTTAGAAGCGTCGTTCAACAAGTACCCGTCCTGGAGGATCCCGCAATGGCTGTGTGTCGTGTATTCGCACAGGCATACGTCGGTCACGACCAGAAGTTCGGGCACATTCTTTTTCAGCGCGCGAACTGCTTCCTGAACGATTCCGTTGGGCGCGTAGGCGCCCGTGGCAAGCAAATCTTTTTCCTTGGGGTCCGGTACCCCAAACAAGAGAATCCCGGGAATTCCGAGGTCGCGAATTTCTTTTGCTTCCTCGATCAATTTATCGATGGAAAGATGATAGTTGCCTGGGATCGCATTGATTTCGTGCTTTATGCCGTGGCCGGGCACCACGAACAAAGGCAAGATCAAATCGTCAATCGACAGTGAATGTTCGCGCACCAAGCGCCGGAATCGGTCGTTCTGCCTGAGCCTTCTCAGTCTTCGGGCAGGAAATCCTGTTCCGGCTTCCCTTCCGTACGATGGCGCTGGTCCGCCAATCGTCTGAGTCCTCTGCTGTGGCATATTCTCTTCAAGCAAGGTCACTGCTGATTTATTGTTCATAGTCATATTTTTTGGCTCGCTGTACTGCGTTCCTCGCTGGGAACACTTTTGGGCTTCGAAACAAAGAAAGGCATGATCTTTCCGCTTACCGTCGGAACAGGAAATTCCCGGACGATTTGCAGCATGTTGGACTGTTTCCACATCTCCGTGCCGGATTGCGACCAGGAATCAGGGCTGGCTTCCGCTCGTCGGAGGAGATTCAAGAATCGATCCAAGACCTCGGTTTCCTGGATTTCTCCCACTCGAGGACTCACAAGCAGTTGCAGGTGGGTGAACCCGCGCGAATCTTCCTTCTCGACCAACTGATAATCGGTGCTTCTGCCGCCAAAGCGCTCCGGGAGATCTCTTTCAACTATGCGGATGAAGTCGGTGTCAACAAAGGTCACACCTTCCCCTGTTAGCTTCTCGTAACTCCGTATGTTGTTCAGGCACGCATCAAATCCGACTTGCCCAAAGACGCAGGCGCAACTTTCGGAAGAGATCTCGCCATAATCCCCCATGCCCACATTGAGGAGAATCTTGGGGGATTCGTAAAGAAGCGAAGTGAACAAATAAGATTCAACGAACAAGTCCGAATGTGGAACGTTTTGACGATGGGAAATGATCGCGGTCGTATCTTTGTACAGGTGACAATGGTCGCTCTGCGGATGGTTTTGGTCACAGCCGGCGGCAATCACCCCGGCCTCTGAGATCCCGTATACGGGAACTGGTGCCCCGCCCACGGCTTCGATCTCCGTCCTCTTTTGCGGAGTGAGGGGCTCGCCCGTCACCAGGAATTTCGTGCCTTTGATGTTGAGATTTTTTTCTGCCGCTGCAATGCAGACGCGGACGGCCGAGGAAGCGAACGTATAAACGACACAGTTCTCGTGTTGTTGTAGCGCTGCTGCGGCCCACTCCGCGACTTTCAGAGCATCCTCCAGCCCCACATACTCGGGCTCGGCCAAACGACAGCCATGCAGTTTGCCAAGGGTGAAGATGAGCTTCGTGCCCCATTTCTTCTCCCAGTTGACGTTGAGCTGATCTTCTGGCACCTGGGAAAACCATCTTTGAACCGGATTGCCGATATCTGCGAACCGCAGGCTCGAATTGATGCCTGGTGCGCCAGGAAAGATCGGAAACCAGTTCGCGATGGGCGCCTTCAAGCAGCCATGCATGTTCAGGAAAAGAGCGTCGTAGAGCGATCGCTGATGTAAGTAGTCAAAGTCGATTCGGACTCTCGTGCCCGCGCTCCGTGTAGCGCCGCTTCGCACTTCGTAAACGTAGGAGAGAAAAGGATTATCGAACATGCCTTCTTGGCACCAGAACTCGATGCCATTGCGCACCACCGGCACTTTGCCTTTGAATTCGTCAACGGTGAAATACACTCCCTCGTTTTCCAGAGTGCGCAGCGCTCGCTCGATTCCGTCTTTTCCCACCCAGGTTTTCAAGTCATTGAACTGGATTCGCTTGCGCTCAAGTAACTTCAGATATGGGCTGCAGGCGTATTGGAAGATTCCTTTTTCGACAAAACTCAGGAAGTTTTCCTCGCGCGCCAAGACCCGTTTTCGGATGGAATCATTTGCCTTGGCGAGCGCTTCGTCGGGCGTCATTCGCTGTTCAGCGAATCTTCGAAATCCCTCCACGAATCGGTCGTACTTTCTCATCTAGAAATGAGTCGGGCATTCACGCCGACTGTCTCCTCTGGGGCTCGTCGCTCTCCCAAAGCTGTTTGGGAGGCTGAACTGTTTGTAGGGGCCTTTTACTGTCTGCACCACATGGAGGAGAGAGGCACCTTTGTGACCAATAATCAGCCTCCAGACCCCACCGTAAGTCGTTTGTTTTATATATGTTATGAAAATTCCGGTCTCCAAGCTCCTCTCTTCAGCGAATCCTAAGGGCAAAAGTGGAAACGGCTTTCCATGCGTCTCTGGCGCATAAAACCCCAATCATTGACAGTTTCGGTCACTTCATACGGATTTTGGGGGACAGTGATCAACGCCTTCCGAACGAAGGCGATAGCGATTCCCGAGATGATCATGATCCGTGTTCCGACCGAAGATGATCAGTGATTCCCGAATGATCGTGATCAGTTACTGGTGATCTCTCTGGAACGGTGATCACGGAATCCTTCCCACAGGCCGAGGTGACGCTGGACATCGCAGTAGGCAAGCCATTCTCTCGAAGTAACGCAGAGAAGCGAAAGCGTCCCAACCAGGAGAATGTCCATGGGCGAGATCAAGGAAGTCCCCCTCCTCGCCTTGGCGCTGAGGCTGGGGCAACGGGAGATCGCCCGAGGTTATTCGATCAGCCAAAGGGACGCACGGGACTGCCTGAAGTGGGCCTCGGGGGGCATGAACTAGGGCAATGACCCCTCACGAAAAGCCTACGATGGCACTGGAATGTCTCCTTTCAGAAAAACATTGCCGTGTGACACGTCCTGTCATAGAGCTAACGCTTTTAGTTACAATGACATATGATGATATGCTATTTGGTAGCAGAATTGCCTTTACCAACTTCAGCGTCGCCGCAGCGATGTCTATCAGGGTGAATACGGAGAATTGGATGAAGCTCTTACGGGCAATTGGGGTTCTAGTTGCACTCATGATCGTGACGCCGCTGGCGCAGGCCGACGGCACGACAAAAATGGAGTTCACTGGTGTGAATGGCGCGAATAATGGCGTGTATTACGTCAGCCCATACACCGGGATAATGAACTACGGGACATCCAACGCGCAGACGGTGGTCTTGTTTTGCGACGATATCAATAATGAAGTTTCTATGAACCAGGTTTGGAATGCCAACGTGACCGGTCTGGCGTCGGGCAATTTCTCGAACACGCGCTACGGGAATGGCTCCGTCAACCCCAATCTCGGTGGCACGAATCCTCAAACTCTGTATGAAGAAGCCGCTTGGCTGGTAACTCAATTCGCTTCTCATTCTGGGGACTACGTCAGCCTGCAATATGCTCTGTGGGATCTTATGACTCCTGGGGCGGAGCCCACGAATTTCGCCAATGCTGATGGCACTACGGTGGCGCAGTGGCTGGCTCTGGCCGCGGCTAATTACGGCCAAATCAATCCCGCGAGCTTCATAATCATCACCAACACAGGGACACTCACCTATAAAGGTCAAGTCCAGGAATTCATCGTGCAGACCCCGGAGCCGGCCACGGCCGTTCTTTTGCTGATCGGAGTCGTCTCGATGTTCCTTCTCATCCGGCGGAGCCAACAGCAGTCGGCCTAATTCTGCCCATCCTCTTATTTTGATTCTGCCTCCGGACCTCGGTGCGGAGGCAGTTCTCTCTCTCTCTAACGCTGGTAATCCTGCCCGAACTGATTCTGCAGCAGTGCGGTCTGGCGGATGCTCCGAATAGAACAGCGATTGGTTAGCTCAGTCGCATCCTAGCAGCATCCCCGTGCCTCCGCTCTTCTCTGCTGTTTGCCCGTCGACTACGATCCTGGTGGGGCACGAGCCGAGCATTGGTCATCGTAAAGAGCGCATCACCGAAGCGCCATAGTAGATGGTGTTATTGAAATATGCGGGTGTCGCCCAAGACCGCCAGAGTCTAACCCGTTCGAAGCGACCTCCCCGGTAGACGTAGTCGTTGTTCGGGTTGAACTCGCCCAAGGAGTGGGGATTCACGACGTAAATGATGGCGTCTTTTCCGGTCTCCAGGGCTAGATGCCAGGTATTACCCGCACTATCCTACAGATCAGGCAACACCGGCGCACCGCAGGAGCCCCAATCCGAATCGGCGCTGGATTCCGAAACGGTGTTGTGCACGGTGAAGTAATCGGCCACGTTGAGGGCGTTGCAGCTGGCCGCGGTCTTCCAATTGATGTTTCCCGGCGTATCTGCAGTCATACCGCCGCGCTAGACGCCCCACCAAGCCCTCGCTACCGTTGTGCGTAAAGTGAGCACTCCGAGCCGTTGCAGAGTGGGCACCGTGCCAAGCCCGCCTCAGATAGATCACGCCCTTAAGTAACAACAGATTGCGCGTTCTTTGTACTGCGCAGGATTGAACGTCACCTGACTCGTTGCGTTGCGCAAGGTTGCGTGGATTGTCGTCGGGCTGCCGCTCTGCTCCAAGCCTGTCGTGGGTCCAGAACATGTAAGCGCTGATAGTGACTCCCATTGGCGTTCTTGGACATGGCTACAGGCTCGAAAGACGCCGTGCCCGTGCTGAAAACAAGGCAGTTACAGACACGATTTTCGTGAGATTTCGCGGGCCGAAGGCCCTGCGGCCCAGCATTGACGCGAAACCCATGGTGGCCTGGCACCCTTTGATGGCCTCGTGGATCAGGTCATGACGCGCCGTCCCTACCGTGGTGCACGGAGCGTCTTCTGGATCGTCGGCAGCGGTTCTGCGCATCAAGGCTCCACGGCAGCCCAAAGACTCCGGAATAGGCACGGCAATCCGGTTGTCGTTCATGGGCTCATTCATGCCAGCTGGCTCAACCAGATAGAAATCTATTCCCGATTGTCCCACAGAAGCTTCTCGCACCGAACGATTTCACTCCGCTGATGGACTTGCCTCAGCGCCTCATGGCATCCTCGCATCACTGCAATAGAATACGTTTATATGAAACGGCCTGCAAAGTCGGTGTCAAAGTCTGGCAGAGGGGGGAAAGGCTTGCACGCATCAGCCGGAAGAAAGGGCACTGCTGCAGTGTGGTGCGGCGAATCGTCGCAATTTCATGTGTTTACTTTCTTCCGCGGGACGGTGTCGTCCCTGAAGAGCCCATCCGGAACCGCGAAAGCGCTTGTCCTAAATTCTGAATGAATCTTTCCGAATCATAAACATCCGACTCCATGCCTGTACTTTCCGCGGGTGCAGTTGGTTCGACCTGATCGAGCTGAAATTCATGTGCGACCTCTTCAACGATTTTGGGTGAGATCGGTCGCTGGTGTTCAGCGTAAGCATTGATGAGCGAGTGTTCGCAAAGCAGATTCACCACGCGTGGAATACCTAAAGAATACAAATGGATAGTGTCAACGGTTTGCGGGCTGAAAATCAGTTCACCGCATGCTCCAGCGATCCTTAGCCGCTCGGCGATGTAGTCATGGGTCTGCTCTTTCGTCAGAGGGGTCGTCTTACAGCGGAGCATGATGCGTTGCCGGAGTTGTCGCAGTTGAGGCAGCTTCAGCTTCTCTTCCAGCTCTTGCTGTCCGGACAACACGATCTGTAGCAGCTTCTCCGTGGATGTCTCGAGGTTAGTCAACAGCCGAATCTCTTCAAGCACAGCGTGGGTCAGGTTTTGCGCTTCGTCCACGATGAGCACGGTCGTTTCACCGGCACGGTAACGATCGAGAAGCCATTGATTGAGTCGCATCAACTGCTGACTCTTGTTCTGAGGTTCGCAGGAAATACCGAACTCCGCCAGAATGAAATCGAACATTTGATTCGTATTCATCCGGGAATTAAATAGAAACGCAGTCCTTGCCCGCCGTTGATGCAACCAGTCGAGAAGGCGGTTTATTAGCGTGGTTTTTCCTGTGCCGACTTCTCCGATGAGAGTAATGAAACCTTTGCGATTCTGGACGCCATACATCAGTCCGCTTAGTGCTTCCTCAGCCTCTTTGGTAAGAAAGAGGTAGCGCGGATCTGGATTGACGTTGAACGGGTTTTCTTTTAGCCCGAAAAAGCTCTTGTACATGGTTTCTAGACTCTCGCTATCTCCCGCGATGCTGCCCCATTGCTAGCTGTGTTCTGGCGAACAATTACCCGGCAAACGTCAGTATTTTCGCGAATCAGGCCTATCGCAACACGAAGGGTCTAGGATGCCATCGGAGCCCGAGAGTAATCTGGTGCAAGGTGAAGTTCGTGCTGCAGGTACCCGCTGCGCAAACGGCTTGATTCGATGCTTGGATTTGGGCAGTGTAACCGATGGTAAAATCGGCATTTCGTCCAAACGGTCGGCTCAGCCCACCGCCCAGGTACCATGAATTATATATCTGTGAAGAAGCGGGACTGACAACGCTCCCATTTCGCGAATAGCCCACGTTGAGACTGGCCGCCCATTCCCGGGAAAGTTGACGAGCAAGGCTAAACTGCAGTTGATCTGTGATCGCTCCGGCAAAAACTCCGCTCCCACCACTAATACCGTGATCATAACTCAGAGCCATACTACCGCGATTCAAGGCGTAGGTGAGGCTGGCCCCCCCGGATCCCGAAACTCTGTTCGTAGAGTTGTCAATTGGCACCCGGAGAGTGGTCACGTCGGGTCCGCCAAATAGTTGCAGAGCAATCCTCCCACTGATCTTGTGACCGTACATGAACTGAACAACTTGATCGTTGATTGCTTGTGGATTGCCAAGATAGCGATAACTGCTAAAGCGGTACTGAACCCCGAGCGTGTCCGCGCTTGTCAACACATAGTCATAGCCGATATTCAAGTTGACGTTGTTACTTTCGATGTTTCCCGCTTCGACGAAACGGAGGATGCCATACGTGCCCGCTGCTGTGATTGATCCTCGGGGACTGACTGTGTAGGCCACTTGAGTTGCAAAGGCGTTGCTGTAACGGGGGCCAAAAGTCGTGAAAACGCTTTGGTTGGGTACATAACTACTCTGCAGACCCGGCAGCGGAGGAGCGAGAGGACCAGCCACACCAGGGATGGACAGAGCTGTTCCGGCACCGAAACCGAACTGGGTTTCGGGAAGATACGAAAACTGGTCGAGGAAGTGCAGCTGCCATCTCCCCCAATCGAACATTTCTATCAGGCCCAACTGCTGAAACTGAGAATTGCCTTGTGCGCTGTCCGAGGAAATGCTTGCGCCCCCCGAATAGTTCACGGCCAGCTGTGCCCGGCTCCAGGTTTCAAGCACACTTAAGTTCCCGGTGACAAGACTGGTCGTATTCCAGTCCAAAGCAGTTGCTTGGTTCAGCGCGCTTGACCGGACGGTATTGGCGTACTGGAAGCCTGGCAACCAGTAACTGTGACGAATTCCTGGCGTGCCCAGCGTAGGATTCTGCACGCCGGTCAACGGGCGGGTGTCCGGATTCAGGTTGATCGTTGATCCCTGATCGCCATTCGAATCCAGCTCGCCCAAACCTTGGATCACCGGCGGATACTCGCGGGCCGCAGGCCTTGGCTTGGAGTTATCCTCCTGTGCCGAGAGCAAAGAAGCGCTGAGGAAGAGAGCTGCCGATGCTAGCAAAAATCGCATGTGTCGTTTCATCTAAATCCCCTATGGCACTACAATTACGTCGCCAGATTGCAACAAAACATTTTGGTCAGGCCTCTTGCTGTTGACTGCATCTTTGTAGTTGAAGGGAAGCTTCACTTGTTTGCCATCTTCGATGCGCAAGACATAGATGTTCTTGAGCTTGGCAAATTGTGTGAACCCACCGGAGCTCGAAAGCGCCTGCAATACGGTCATGTTAGGCAGCAGCGGAAAGGCACCTGCGCGGGTGACTTCCCCGGTCACATAGATCCGCCGACTATTAATTTCCGATACGCTCACGGTAACCTGTGGATCATTCATGAATTTTTTCAGGCCATCAGCGATGACCGCGGAGAGCTGCATGGGCGTCAGGCCAGCGGCTTGCACATCGTTCAACAAAGGCAAAGAAATTTTTCCATCCGGTCGGACAGGAACCGCCCGCGAAACCTCGGTCTCTTTCCAAACATCGATACGCAGAACGTCTTGCGGACCAATCTTGTACTCCGCATCATTCAACTTCCCCCGCGATGTCGTCTCAGACTTCTCACTGGCCGCCGTTTTCTGAGCTGGCGTTTCCGTAGCAGCCGGCTGTGGCACTTCCTGCGTCTGCCCGAAAGCAAGAGCCAGCCAAGCTGCCATAACCAGGGCGGTTGAGAAATTCATTGGATCCTCCCCACTACTCATCAGACTCGGATACCCGTAAGCCAGTTTGCCTAATTTTGTACAACAAGGCCTTATAGCTGATCTGTAATTCTCGAGCAGCGCGCTTGCGGTTCCACTGCGTGCGTTCGAGCGCTTTCAGAATCAGCTCACGCTCCGTACTCCGTGACGCAGCGCGGGCAGCCACCTTGAGCGAGCAAACCCGCGGTCCGTCAATCACCTGCGGAAATCTCTGTGGCGCGGCTCGCAGATCGTCGAGCGCCACCTGGGCATCCCCGACAGCCACAATCTTCTTTGCCACATTCTCTAGCTCGCGAATATTCCCCGGCCAGCTATAGGAGGCGAGAAGTGCAATCATTTCGGTGCTCAAAACCGGAGCCGACTTCTTCAATTCAGCCGCATGTCTGGTTAAAAAGCATTCCATCAGTGCGGGAATGTCTTCCTTGCGATTGCGCAGCGGCGGCAGGCGGAGGCACACCCCACTGATTCGGAAATACAACTCCCGGCGAAAGCGCTCCGCTTCGCTATCTTTTTCCAGGTTGCGGGTAGTGGAAGAGATCAGTCGGGCAGTCAGCTGACCGGATTCCCCGTTCCGCTCGCCGTCTGGGAGCAAGGAGAGCAGCACGCGCTGACAGGCTAGGTCGAGCTCCTCCACTCCATCTAGAAATAAGGAGCTCGACCCGTGGTCCTCTGCTTCAGTTCGCAGGCAATCCTGAACCTGCCCAAGAAGGCGGCCGGGATCGAGTGTTGCGCAGCTAATTTTCTTCAACTGCGCTTCTTTTAGGCCAGAGAGACGATGTATGAGTCTGGCGTAGACTTCTTTACCGCTGCCACTCTCTCCAATCAAGAGAACGGCGATGTCCGTACGCGCGATGTCGGCCACCATCGTGTTCAAGGCTTGGATGGCGGGACCTTGGCCAAAGACAAAACCGGTCTTGGCGGCTAAACCCAGCGTATGATTGATTTCGGAGCTCATGAATGGACAATTGCTCTACCGATACCCACATCTCCCTTGAATCGGAACCGCGAAACCTCTGAATTTGAAGGTGCAATTACGCTACCAGGAGCGTGTAAGATCTTAACAAGATGTCTTACAACGTATCCTATTCACAATACTATGCTTATATCCGCCTGTGGCCGGCGAATTTCACAGCTAAGTTGTTGGAATAGTCTCCACTTCCTTCCACTAAGTGGCAAAATCTTATCCCTTCTCATCTCTACCCGACTCCGGCAACGGAGCCACTTCGCGAAGCTGCTAGAGAAGCACACTATAGCTCGTCTGCAGAGCCTGAGATCCGTGTGCTCATTCTCCGAACGCGCGCGCAATTGCGGGCGATACCGGGCGAGGCCACCAAGAATCGAGGGAAGCGCGGACTGCAGCCTAGGTGATGTCTTCTTTCATTTTCTGGGGAGCGCCGTGATTGGCGGCCCAGCGCGTCGGCGAGGCGATCTCGAATTTTTCAAAGAGCCAGGTTTCTTCCACTGCCAGATAGTTTGCCAGCAACTGCCGCTGTTCTTTAGAAGGCTCACGATAGCCGTGAATGATCTTGCTCAAGATGCTCTCGTCGATGCCCACTTCGCGAGCTAGAAAGTTCTGGCGCACAGAGCTTCTGAAAAGCTGTAATTTTAGATTCGGATACATCGCTTTACCTCAAACTGCCCCTTGCGGTGGATGCCGCAGGGTGCATGTAGGGCCTTCGAAACAAACGGAAACCCTTTTAAAACTCGGGTTTGGCCCTATCAAGAGCCTTACTCGTGACCGTCGTAGTCCTTCACGCTGACATCCGTGGCGTTGAATACTACGCCAACAAGCTTCTTCTTATCGACTGTGCTCGCCGTTTTCCGGAGCGTTTCCCGCTGACCGTGATGCGCTCGCACAACCATGACAATCCCGTCGCAGGCCGCGCTGATCAGCTCGAAATCTGCCAGCGGCCGAATGGGCGGCGCATCGATGAGAATGACTTTGAACATTTCGCCGCATTGACCCAGAAATTCCTGCCAGCGCGTCCCCGTGAAGAGTTCCGGCGAAGGCGAAGAAATGGTGCCGGCCGGAAGAATGAACAGATTTTTCTGATTGGTCGCCACAATGGCTTCGTCGGGGCCCACGTCGCCGGAAAGAATTTCTGCAAGCCCCGGAGAGTTCGGATGGTCGAGCATAGCAGTGAGCCCCCGGGTCCGCATATCACCATCAATCACCAGGACGCGCTGCTGCGGAAGCTGCGCATAGCACAATCCAAGGTTCATGGTGGTGAGGGTTTTGCCTTCGCCGGGTAAAGAGCTGGTGATTACGATCGAGCGCAAACCGGATTTCGCCTGCGCGTGCATCAACCTGGTGCGCAATCCGCGGTAGGCCTCTAAAGCAGCGATCAAAAAGTCGTCCTGGCGGAGAAGCAGACGCGCGGCATTTCCATTTCCCAGGGCCACGTGGCGGCAGTGGGCGAGACGCGCTCCGGCGGGGGGCGCATCGTTGGCCGGCCCTTGCTTGAGCGACGCCAATATCTGTCTGACGTCCAGATCCTGGTTCACCAGCTTTTGCTGTGCCCACTGATGGGCTTTCTGCGTTTCATTGAAAAACTTGCTCACTTATAACTCCATGGAGTAACTGCGGCGCAGCTTCATCGCTTGAATCAAATCGCTGACGGCGGATTGTATGACCTGATCGCCGTCAGGATCTTTCCCGTGGATGGCATTCGCCGCCACGGCGACCTGTTCTTTGACGCTCATTTCGGGACGAATCTGATTTGCCTCGGGGACAAGAGCACGGCGCCTCTTCATGGCTTGGACCAGTAGATCCAGTGCCGAACCGATGACCGTGTCTCCAGCGATCTCTCTCTCTCCGGCACCGTTTCGAGCCACCACACTTGTTTGCCTTACGACCGTCTCGACGTGCTTTTCGTTCAGACCCAGCTCGATGGCCGCATCTTCCAATATGTTCACATCGAGAATCGGGCGACGGGCCCTGCAGCCAAGTGCCAGACAAGCATCGCAAAGCAGGTTGATCAGCCGGGGAACACCTTCGGTAAGGCGGAAAATCTCTTCGAGCACGGGAATCGGAAACGGGGAATTTGCTCCGCGGAATCCTGCAGAATGCAGCCGTTCGGCAATGTAGGCGCGAACTTCCGGAAAGCTGAGTGGCCGGAGCGAGCAAGTGCCGGCCACTCGCTGCCGGAGCGCGCGCAGTTCTGGCTTATGCAAGATGCTCAAGAGTTCCGGCTGGCCGCACAAAACGATTTGGAGAAGCTTCTCTTGGTAGGTATCCGCATTACTCAGCAGGCGAATCTCTTCCAGAAGTTCGGGAGTCAGGAGATGAGCTTCGTCCACGAGGAGGAGCGATGTGCCGCCCTTTCTCTGGGTTTCCAGAAGCATGCGTTGGAGTGCCGAGAGACGCGCTGGCTTACTCGTCGCTGTGCAGGGAATTTCAAATTCCGTGAGGATCATCTCCAGGAATTCTTCGCGGCTGAGAGTTGGATTGAGAATGAATGCCGAAGAAATTGGATGCCCGGTCGCAGCTCTTTCGGTGAGGATCTGCAGGGCCGTATGGACAACCGTCGTCTTTCCGGTTCCGATCGGACCCGTCATTAGGAGGAATCCCTTACGGCGCATGACCGCCTCGACGAGTGTGGCCAACGCAGCTGCGTGGGGTTCCGCAAGATGAAAGAACCTGGGGTCCGACGTTAGCCGGAAGGGCTCTTCGCGAAGATTGTAATAGGACGTGTACATTTCGAAGTTAGACCACCAGCTTCGAGATTAGGAAGCCAAAAGCCGACGCCACAGCAGCGGTTCCGCCCGTCAAGCCGGCCATGCGGCAGCGCGCCCAGGCCCGTTCCCGCGAGCTGGTGATCTTGGGAATTCCCGCAAGGACGGCCTTTCCAAAAATTTGCGCTACTTCGCGTTCGTGTCTGACGGATTCATCGCTGATCTCAACGAGCACGGCACCGCCAATGCCGCAGAGCAGTCCGATGAGAACGCCTCCAATAATGAGGATGGTTCTCTTGGGGCCATAGGGACTCCCGCCTGGAACCGCTGCGTCCAGAATCTCAAGTCGTTCGCCGGCGCTCTTTATCTCCAGTTCGCCCGCCACCCGGGCAGAACCCTTCTTTTCTTGCAACTGACTGTAGCGATTGCGGAGCGCATCGCAGTCGCGCGTGAGTTCAGCAATTTGCTCCTCGAAAACGGCCACCTGCTGCAACTTGCCAACATGATATTGAATTTGATTCTGAAGCTTGGCCTGAGCCTTGGTCTGATCCTCGATATCCTGGTCCAGTTGATTTACTTCTGCCTCCACGACCGGATTGCGCTTCTGCGGTGCTGGCTTGCCCGCTTGAGGCTCTGACGCATCTCCCACAGGTTTCTCGCTCTCGACTTTGACCTTAAGTTGGTTGATTTCATTGCGCAGCTTCCGGACGTCCACATAATCTGGACCGTAGTGAACCAACATGTCTTTCATCTGCGCTTCAAGCTTCTTCAGGCGCGCCTGGGAGGGCGAATTGGGATCCGCAGGCTGCGCGTCGAGACCAGTGGCGCGTGCAACTTTGCCGGCCATGGATTGCTGTAGGTCGACCTTGGTCCGGCGATCGCCGTCAACCCTTTCTTGGCTGATCCGTAGTTGATTTCGCAAGGCATTCACGGCCTTGAGGTAATATTGCTTCGACTCGGGAAGATCCATGATGTTGCGGCTTTTAAGGTCTTGGAGAGTGTGCTCTTTCGCTTCGAGTTGTTGTTTTGTCTCCCCGAGTTCGCTCTCCAAGAACTGGGATGCTCCGTAGATCTCCTGTACTCTGGCCTGGAGGTTCCTCTCGATAAACAAGGCTGCGATTCGATTGGCGGCTCGCGCCGCCTGGTCTGGATCGGCATCGGTAAACGCAATGTGAATTGAGCTCAAACGCTGACGGCCGGAGTCCTGAAATTCGATGGCCGTGGCGCTTTGCATGCGCGCAACGAGTCCTTGAGCAGAAACTTTGCCGCGCAGCTCGGAATACATTTTCAGCTCGTCGACAAGCTGACCGAGTCGGGTTGGCGACATCACCTCCCGACGGACCGTGGAGAGGCGGGCGCCGCTGTTTTCGCCCATGGTTGTCACAAAGTTTTCGTTGACCTTTGGCGGATTGACGAGAATGGTGGCTTCCGCTCGATAGACATTCGGCAGACGCATGGCCACCACCGCGATGCAAACGGAAATCCCCAGACAAATGAGGAGGATCCAGGACTTGCGGCGCCGCACAAGATCTAAGTACTCTCGAATCTGTACGTTAAGCGCTGCATCGGCAGAATGGCTCAAGACCGGTTGCTCGTTCAAAACCTTCCTCCAAGTACTTCCCGGGCCCGGTCAACAAATTTCAGACAACGTGTATGAAGCAAGCATTATTCCACTGCTGCGAACGACACCGAACTGGAAGGACCGAGTATCTTGTTCATTCTTGACGTGTTATTGATTGTCGAACGGCACTTCGCGCCCTTCTGTGGCCAGACCTAGGTGGGGCTGGGCAAAATCGTATCCAAAATGTCCCTCCGACTATCGCAATTTCCCCTTGACGGCTGATTTACCAGAAGCAAGGTACAAGGTAGAGGTACAGGTGAGATCTCACTTGCGGTCGTGGTCGGCAGACTGGAGGGCTGAGTTCATCGCGGCACCCTGCGCGGTTGCCTAAGCATCTCAGAAGTTAAGGGGTCCTGAATTCCTATGCAGCGGGCCCGTTCCCCGCCACATTCTTGGGCAAGTAACTGCGAGTGGCAAAGAGGACGGCCCTAATCATCGGATCAAGTGTCAGTGGTGACTAGAGGCGGCGGCGATCTCCGACCAACTCACCTTCAGAGCATCCGGCCTTCCAGCCATTTTCCTACTCCAGACCTTCTGCCTTGTCGCGTGGGACTTTTGCTTGGGGCGCTTTACGACTGTTTTTCGGTGAAAGCCCCGCTTCCCGAATCTTGTATATCAATGCCCGGTAGCTGATGTTCAGCGCGAGCGCCGCCTTTCGGCGGTTCCATTTGTTTTCACGCAACGCGTTGAGGATCAGGTTCCCTTCCATCTCGCGGATCGCTTGCTTGGCAATTCGCTTCAGCGGGATGGTCCCGTCAAGAGCCACGCGGAACGGAGCTGCGGAGGAACGTCTCGGCGCCTCTGGCTCCAAGGTATCGAGTGAACCCAGAATCGCATATCGCGCAACCACATTCTCGAGTTCGCGAATGTTTCCTCGCCATTCCCGGGACGACAAGCTTTCTATGTTTTCCTCGGAAAAGGTCGGCATATCGCGCTCGAAACGCTTGTTCAGGTGTTCTAGGAAGTAGTTCGCAAGCAACGCGATGTCTTCGCGCCGTTCGCGCAGGCCCGGCAAATTGATGCTGATTACGTTAATCCGGTAGAACAAATCCCGCCGGAAGCGCCCGGCCTCGATCTCGGTCTGCAAATCTCGATTGGTGGCGCAAATGATGCGCGTTTCGGCCTGTCTTTCTTGCTTATCCCCGATTCGGCTGAAATGTCCATCTTGGAGTAACTGCAAGACTTTGGCTTGCAGGCTCAAATCCAGATCCGCGATCTCATCGAGAAACAGAGTTCCTCGGTGCGCCATCTCCACATAACCCGGCTTGGACGTATGGGCATCCGTAAATGATCCCTTTTGGTAACCGAACAATTCACTCTCGAGAAGAGCTCCCGGGATTGCGGCACAGTTCACTTTTACAAACGCGCCCGAGGACATTGCCGAATGGAAGTGAATGTATTGCGCGAGTAGCCCCTTTCCTGTTCCGTTCTCGCCTTGAATCAGGATCGGCACATCGGTTGCCAGTACCTTCTGCACTTTTTGCCGAATAGAAGTCATGGCCGGGGAACGGCCAAAGATAATTTCCTCAGGAGGCAACCCACCCGCTCTCGAAGCCAATCCACCGTTTGTGTGATCGGAAACGGCCATGTTGATCCCCTCGTGTTGCATGCAGGTAGGGACTCCCCTGCTTTCCTCGTTGCACACATAGAACCAAACTTGGAATCTCTATCCTCCGGGGGACAAGGACGAGCGACCTTGCCGTTTTTCATTGTAAGTGCTTGAATATACATATCTTAATGAAGGGGGCGTATGCTGGGTTGATCGGCGAGGAGGGTCACCATTTCCGCGTCACGATGCTGGCGGGGTGCGAAAAAGGATTGCGCAAAGAAGACAAACTATTCCGCGTTACGCTCTTACTAGGAATGAAACAGAAGGGCAGATGCTCTCCCGTCAACAAATTGTTGCGGCACACCTACCTGGGCGGGAATATGAACGCTTCTAACAGATCCGCGCGCGCCTTCTCGTCTGAGGCTACAACTCGCAAGATGTCGCTAATCGAGAGCATCCCCCGGAACTCTCCCAGTTCATCCAGAACGACCAGGTGAAAAATGCTGTTCTGCTCCATCAGCCGCAAGCAGTCGTCAAGCGGCTTGTCTGTGGTCACGGCAACGAGTTCGCGCGTCATGATATCCGAGGTTTTCATCCAGGCGGGACACTTGTTCTCTGCGGCGACCTTGTCGGACACGTCGCTCTGCGAGATCACCCCGGTAAGCTTTCCGCTCGCGTTCATCACCCCTACCGAGCGCACTTGTTTCTCGCGCAAATATTGCGCGGCTTGGTGCACACTCGTCT
>QHYZ01000198.1 GCA_003225295.1 Acidobacteriota bacterium
GATGTAGGATCTCGAACGGTGGAAGGCTCGGCGGTTTTCTCTTCAGGAATCTCCGAGCCCTCCATTAGACCAAACCAGGGAGTCGACACTCCCAGGAAGGCTTCCAATGCAGATGCTACATCCTTTCGCCGGCCCCATCCAGCGTTACTTCGACGAGATCGCCGATCCAGATCGCTACCGTCCGGATCACTGCCCGCAGTGCGGAGCAAAACATCCTCTGACTGGTCATGGCTTCTACTACCGGACACTCGTGGATGCTGCCTTCGACGGAGTCATCCGCGTTCGCCGTTATCTGTGCCGTTCCTGTAAACGTACGGTCTCTTTACTACCTGAATTTGTCCTTCCCTGGCTACGTTTCAGCATCTCCGTGATCGCGCTGTTCCTCGTCGCTCGATTGCTCAAGGGTCTCACGCTTGTGGCCGCCGTGCGGGCGGCCGGGGAAACTGTGATGCCCTACCAGCGCGGGCAGTTCTGGATCCGTCGTTTTCAAAAACAGGCGCCCGCCCTGAGCCTGGCTTTGGTGCCGCTGGAGACGCCGGGGCACCCTCGGGATCCGGTAGCGGATTTCGTTTCCAGGACCCTGCGAATGCTGGAATCCATCGGATGGATTGTCGCGCATCGTTTCCTGTTTTCGCAGCTTCGTGTCCATCTGCTGGGCTGGCCTGCATGTCTCATTCCGACAGGGCGGCGAACCACGCTGGCCTCCGAGTGCCCCGCTCCCTGAGCTTTCCCACACAGCATTTGCATGGCGGAAGGTCGCTGCTCCTGGTTATGGTCCGGGGCATGGAGATGTTCCGCATGGATACCAAATCCGAAAAACTGGCCTTGTTTCGTTTTGCATTAATCGCGCCGCTGGTGATCGAACGTCTTCCCCGCGGTGAACTCACGCGCCGCGCCCAGGAGATCGCTGCCCGCACCTACGACATCCCGCATTCGAAACGAACAGCAGTTTCCGTCGATACGCTGCTCGATTGGGCGCTGCGCTACCGCACCGGCGGTTTCGAAGCATTGGCTCCCAAGCCTCGCCAGGACCGTGGACAGTCCCGCGCCGTCACGCCGCAACTGGCCAGCCTCATCGAACGCCTCAAGCGCGAGAACCCGCATCGCACCGGCACGACGCTGCTGCGCGAACTGGCCTTATCTTCCGGTCAGGACACGCCCGCGATCTCCGCTTCCACGCTCTACCGTTTCCTCAAACAACGCGGTCTGTCGGAAAAGCAACTGCTCGCCCCACCGGCGCACAAGAAGTTTGAGGCCGAACTCAGCAATCAGATCTGGCAGGGCGACATGCTGTTCGGCCCTTGGGTCCGGCGGGTGAAGGATGGCGGCCGCATGCAGGCCTTTCTTCACGCCACTCTCGATGACGCCAGCCGGCTCATTCCCCATGCGCAGTTTTATGCCAGTCAGGGACTCGATGCCTCACTCGACTGCCTGCGCCACGCCGTCGCAGCCCGCGGCGTCCCCATTCGTCTGTACATTGACAATGCGAAGATTTATCGTTCCCCGCAACTGGCGCGGATTGCCGCCTCACTTGGTATTTTGATCGTGCACTCCAGACCGTATCAGCCTGAAGGTCGCGGAAAGATTGAAAGGTTTTTCCGCACCGTAAGAGATCAATTCCTCGCCAACCTCGACCCTAAACACGCGCTCTCTCTCGAGGAGTTAAACGATCGTCTGTGGATCTGGATCGAAAGCGTTTATCATCGCTCCGAACATAGCGCACTCGGAAGCACTCCGCTCGCGCGTTGGCAGCGCGATATCGAGCAGATCCGCCAACTCCCGCCCGCCACCGATCTGCGCCGTCTCTTCTTCCATCGCCTGGATCGCGTGGTGCGCCGGGATTCCACCTTCCTGCTGCACAACTGTCTCTACGAGGCTCCGCCTCATCTGGCCGGTCACACCGTCGAGGTGCGCTTTGATCCTCTCGATGCCGCAGAGGTCGAGATTTGGTTTCAGGGGCAACTGGATATCACAGCGCGGCCCGTCGATCCGGTGGTCAACGGTCAGTTGCCTTCTGTGAAACGGACAGCTTCGGCCGAGCCCGAACCCACCGGCATCAACTTCGTCGAACTGCTCAAACAGAAACAGGAGGAGGAGTAACCGTCATGGTGGAAACTTTCTTCGGCTTTAAGAAAACGCCTTTCTGCGACAGCCCCGATCCCAAACAGTTGTTCTCTTCGCAGGCCTGGAATCAGGCCAGGGCGCGACTGCAGTTTCTGGCCGAGCATCACGGTGTCGGCCTACTCACCGGGGAAGTCGGCGCCGGTAAATCGACCGCCGCCCGCTGCTTTACCGCCGCGCTCAATCCCAACCTTTATAAGGTCCTGTATCTGCACTGGACTCCCGGATCGACACTCGATCTGCTCCGCCAACTGGCCCTGGAGCTCGATCTGGAACCCGCCCACTACCGCGGCGATCTGGTGCGCCAGATCTCCCAGGCCATCGTGCGTCTCAATCAGACT
Organism: Acidobacteriota bacterium; assembly: GCA_003225295.1. GTDB lineage: Bacteria > Acidobacteriota > Terriglobia > Acidiferrales > UBA7541 > Acidiferrum. Next base: position 2,463 of record QHYZ01000198.1, read on the forward strand.
AAGAAACAGCATCCCATTCTCATTTGCGATGAAGCCCAGTTGCTGTGCCATCCCGCGCTCGAACAACTTCCCCTGCTGTTGAATTTCGACATGGATTCGAGCCGCTATCTGACCTTGCTGCTGGTGGGCCAGCCGCTGCTGCGCCGCACCCTTTCGCTGCAACTGCACGAACCACTGCGTCAGCGCATCGCTGTGCAGTATCACCTCGAAGGCCTTTCGCGCGAAGAACTCGACGCCTATCTCGTGCAGCAACTCAAGGCCGCCGGCGTAACCCAGCCGCTGTTTGACGACACCGCCAGGCAAGCCCTCTATCAGGCCACCAAAGGCATTCTCCGCAAGGTCAACAAACTGGCCCTGACCGCTCTGCGTCTGGCAGCTTCTCGCAAAGAGTCTACGGTTGGGGAATCGATTCTGTTGGATGCCACCACGGAGGCGCTACTGTGAGCGATGCCGCATCGACAAAGTCCGCCTCACCGACGGTGCTGTCTCTGGCGCAGTTGCTCGAACAGCAGCCATCGTCTGCACCGCCCTGCCTGGTGGAACCGGGACTGCTGCCACCACAGGGCATCTTGTTCGTCGGCGGAGAGCCCAAGGTGGGTAAATCTCTGCTGGTTGCCAACTTGGCCTTGTCACTGGCGGCCGGCGTGGATCGCCTTGGCTTTTCCATCTCGGCGCGGCGCCGAGTCCTCATCTGCCAGTTCGAACTTCCTGTCCCGCAGTTTGTCAGCCGACTCTCGCTCATGCGCCGTGCCTTGGGAGCGACCGCCGATCAACATCTTCTCGTGGACACGCGCGCCTCAGGCCATCTGCTCAGCGCCTCGCAGGGTCTGAATCACTTTGTCTCTGCCGCGCGGGCCGCCGCCGCTGAGGTCCTGGTTCTAGACCCGCTCTACTCCACGCATGATCAGGATGAAAACGATACGCGCGCCATGGCCGCCTTATGCCAGTCACTGCTGCGCCTGCGCGATGCCTCCCGCGCCGCTCTCGTCGTCGTGCACCATGTCCGCAAATCCATCGGCCGTCACGAGATCGGCAGCGCCTTTCGCGGCTCCAGCGCCCTGCATGCGGTGGGCGACAGTTATTTGCTGCTCACCCGGCCTGCTCCGCAACTTTCCACCATCGAGCTTCGTTTCCAGTTTCGCTACGCGGCTTCGCAACCTCCGCGACTGCTCCAACTCGATCCCCGCACTCTGTGGTTCTCCTCGACCGAGAAGCCACCTGCTGCTGCGGCGACGCGACGCAAAGTCGAAAAGGCAGACATCACACAGGCGCTGGCAGATGTGGGCGATAAAGTTCGCTACAACCAACTGCGCGACCAGATCATGAATGCCACCGAGTGCTCTAAACGGACAGCTCAACTGGCCATCAGCGAAGCTTGCCAGCTGGGCTGGATCGTGCAGGCCACCGGTCATTACCATCTGCCGTTGTAGCTATCGATTGTCCGCACGGGGTCGCGCCCGAGCGGATGCCCAAGGCCGATGCGACGGGGCTGGCTCCGAAGAAATCGGCTGACCACAACCCTCCCGTACACGATTCGTTTGTGCGGGAGGGTTTGGCTTACTCCAAGTCCCAATCAAGCCTATTTCTTTGGTGAAGTTCTCCGAGCGGAGGCCTTGGGCCTAAAACGCGAAGACCGCCCGGCCGCCTTTGCCGGGCGTTCCGAATCGGCTTTTTGGATCTTCTGCTGGTGGGATACCGCTCGCGTCTACACAGACAAGTATCCTATCCCACTCGCGTGCTCCCTCAACACCGCAGGCCGGTCACATAGGAAAAGAATTCGAAAATGCGGCAGGGGAAAAAGCGGACACCTTCGGGGGAAAACAGTGTGACCCGTTACAATTCCACCCAAGTACGTTCGGCACTTTGGAGGGACATGGCTCTATCCGATAAGTCCGATGATTGAACGTGCCAAACGGGCTGCGTGTCTCTTGGCTGCTCCCCCAATCCCCTTTGCGCCGCTTTTGGGTTTCCACGCAAAACTTATCTGCTTATAGGTCGCACGCCTGAATTCTTTCCTGAGTCGCCTCCCTGCAAATTCGGCACGCTCTTTACGTGGCTTCTTCCGACCACCATAGGCTCCTGAAAAGGCGTGAATAAAAATCACATCTTGCGGGACCAGTCCCTTCTCTAGCCAATCCCAAATCTTCACCACGTTCGATACAGGGTCTTCTCGTAGTCGCTCAACCTCGACCAGTACTCTCGCTTTGTCTGTGGGACCTAATCCCGCCACATCGGCAGTTTCACCCTTCTTTCCGGCCCAATTTTTCTTCCACCGTGTAATCCCCTTCAGTTTCTTTCCATTCAGAACTCTCGCCAAGTATTCTGAAAATTCCGTTGCTGGATTGCTCTTGGGTGCCATTACTGGACTCCTCTATCACCACGGAATCTTAGCAGGTCGTATCCGCAATAAATCGCGGCCCGAAATGAAAACATAAAGGACCGGAAGCCTTTCAGACCGGCCAGAAATTCCGCTCAAGTCCCGCCCGATCCCGCATTTACGCCGGAACTCGGAGCGTAGCTCTTGATGCTTGCGCGGCACGCCGTGTTTGCCGCTGCTCGCTGGTTCGGACCAACGTGTATAATTCTTTCAATTCCCCTCAAGTTCCAAAATCGGAGAACCATATGAAGCGTCTCGGATGCGTTCTTCTTTTCCTAGTCTTCGTTCCTCTGGCGTTCGCGAAACCTCTTGAGTGGGAGTCGGCCTCTGTTTTGAAGCTCGTTTCTGGCGGCACGGAAACGGAGGCTGTAGTGGTTCCCTTGCCCGGTGGCGGGGCTGTCGGCGAGAGTACTACTACGTCCGGAAAGCACATGCGCGGTGTGTATTGGGTGAAAACCGACAAGTTCACCTACGTTATTCCCAACTACGTCAAGGCAAACATGGTCGGCATTCAATGGTGGCTCTATCTTACGGTT
>QHYZ01000031.1 GCA_003225295.1 Acidobacteriota bacterium
AATCGCTTGTCCCATGGAAAACGAGCTGTACGTCGCTGAACTCCTCAACTGGCGGGTTCAGAAATTAATTCTGGAGGCGCCACACTAGTTTCCCGCCTGTCGGGAGCGACAGCGGCAAGCTGGGTTTTATGCCAAGCGCCGCAAGTGTGTTACTCTCTCCGTCCGCGCCGAAATCTTTGCGCTCGTGACTCAAGACTTTTATGCAAGAGACTCTTCTTCCGATTCAAGCTGTCGCGCGCAAACTTGAAATTCCAGAGAAATATCTTGAACAATTGGGGTCAAAAAGCGGAAAAGTCAAGCTCGAGCTGCTCTCTGATCCCACCTTCAAGCGCCGCGGAAAATTAATCATTGTCACCGCCACCACGCCTACAGCTGCGGGAGAAGGCAAGACCGTCACCTCCATCAGCCTCACCCAGGGTCTCGCCCACATCGGGAAGAGCGTGGTCATCACCTCGCGCGAGCCGTCTCTCGGCCCGGTGTTCGGCATGAAGGGCGGCGCCGCCGGGGGCGGCCTTTCGCAAATCGAGCCGAGTGCGAAAATCAATCTCCATTTCCACGGCGATTTTCACGCCATCGCCTCGGCGCACAATTTGCTCGCCGCTCTTATCGATGCGCATCTCTTCCACGGCAACGATCTGCATCTTGATCCCGAGCGCATCACCTGGCCCCGTACCATCGACATGAACGACCGCGCCTTGCGCCGCATCGCCGTTTCGCTCGACAGCAAGAAAGAGGGCAGCGGCCGCCAAACCGGCTTCATCATCACCGCCGCTTCGGAAATCATGGCCATCGTCGCCCTTGCGAAAGATCTCCAGGATCTTCGCCGGCGGCTCGATTGCATCGTCGTCGCTGTCACCCGTGACGGAAAACCGGTCAGCGCTTGCGACCTCGGCGCGACCGGAGGAATGATGGCGCTGCTCGCAGAAGCCATTCTCCCCAATCTGGTCCAAACCACCGACGGCACGCCCGCCTTGGTTCACGCCGGACCCTTCGGCAATATCGCCCACGGCACGAGCAGTGTCATTTCCCAGGAAATGAGTTTGCGCCTGGCCGACTACGTCGTGAACGAATGCGGCTTTGCCTCCGATCTCGGTGCGGAAAAATATTTCGACATCGTCATGCCACAATCGGGCATCACCCCGGCAGCGGCCGTTCTCGTCACCACCGTGCGGAGCATACGCAACCAGGGCGAAGGAGCAGATTTCGAACGTGGCCTGCCCAACCTCGGCAAGCACATCGAAATCCTGCAGAAATTCGGGGTGCCAACGATCGCCGCCATCAATAGGTTCCCGACGGATACGGACGACGAACTGAATCGCGTAGCCGCTTACTGCGCGGAACGCGGAGTCGACAGCGCCCTCTCCGAAGGATTCGCAAAAGGCGGCCCCGGCGCGAAAGATCTCGCCGAAAAAGTTGTCCAAGCCATTGCGAAGAATCCCGCGCCCGCCGCGCATCCACTTTATTCTCCGGGCGAACCGTTCACAGAGAAAATTCAGAGAGTCGCAAAGAGCATTTATGGCGCGAGCGGCGTGAATTTCAGCGAGCAAGCCAAAGCCAAGCTGCAACAATTCACGGAATGGGGCTACGGAAAATTGCCCGTTTGCATGGCCAAGACGCAGTATTCCTTATCCGATGATCCGAAGCGCCTTGGCGCACCGGCTGGCTGGACGCTCAACGTCAACAACGCCTCGCTTTCCGCGGGTGCCGGCTTCGTGGTGGTGATCTCCGGCAACATGATGCTTATGCCCGGCCTTCCAAAAGTCTGGCGAGGCTCCTCCATCGACGTGGACGATAGCGGCGCCATAATCGGCGTCTGAAGTGCCGTCCTGATGACGTTGTTCGGAACGTGCTGTCCTTTTGGGCAGCCTGCAGCTCGCTGTACGTCTGTACTATGGCCAGCAGGACCGCTGGCTGCAAAAATAGAGAGCTGGCTGGGCCGTTGCGTGGACGGCTCTCCAAAGCTTGAGCTTTTTTCTGGGGATGCCTAGACTCGCGGCACACGAGGGACAATCCTATTGTGGCTTCTGCAATGAACACCCGTCATTCGACCACCTCGCCGCCGGCGAGTCCTTCGACAGCGGTTCGGGCAACGGCCCAGACCTATCCAATGAAGATTCCGATAGCTCACGAAGTGCCGGTGACCGCGACCGGCGCACGCCCGGGAGACAGTGGCGGCCAGCGGAAGCTGCTCACGGAAGAGGCGAGCACGGTTCTGGCCTTTGAGAATGGCGGAGTGATGCGGCTCTCCGCAGCGGTGGCCGTCGGGCAGTTGCTGCTTCTTACCAACAAGGAAACCGGGCGCGAAGTTGTGGCGCAAGTGATACGCAAGCGCGACTTCCGGCCGACGAGTTGTTACGTCGAAGTGGAATTCAGCGAACCCTCGCACGGATTCTGGGGCATCGAGTTTCCCGAAATGCCGGAACTCGCACCAGCAAACGCGCAGCAAAGAGACGCGGCCGAGTTCGTGCATGAAGTGGAAGCCATCGCTGACCGACCGAGAGCGCCGGTGCGCGCTCCCAGCGCGCTCGAAGTCACAGCATTGAAGCACGAAGTCGAGGCGCTGCGCATGCAACTGAAATTGTTGCAAACCGAGACTGGGGCAGGGAATTCATCTGCGCCCGCGGTGAGTCTCGATGCTCCCACAAACGTCGCCGTTATTGCTCCTCATGGGTCTGCCGCACTGCCGATAGACCGTGAAGAGACCTCATTTTCCGAAGAGAATCTTTTGCCGAAGCCGGCACTGGACTTTGAAGAGGCATTGGCACCAGTCAAGCGTAGTTCGAAACGCAAGCAGAAACTCGCCACAAGCCGGCGATCAGGAACGCTGCGCCTCGGGCTACTTTTTGTGACGCTATTGCTCGTCGCTGCGAGCACGGCATGGTACCAGCATCGGCTATCGTGGCGGCCGCAGCCGAAGAGAGTTTCTGCCGGCGCGGCCTCGAGCATCGCCGCTCGCCCAGGTCCTACGGTGAGCTCCGCGCCTCGGCAGGCAGCCGACCCACAGTCGACAACAAGGGCCAGCGCCGCCGCTTCTCAGCCGAGCGCCGCTTCACACGACAGAGCGTCATCCGCGCCTGCGGGAGCGGCGGGGCATGCCAAACTCGCCGTGCCCGCGCCGCCCGCGCCCGGCAACGCAGCTGCGGCGGCGGTTCAGGAAAAATCAGCGGCAGGTCGCTCCGCCGCAAAGCGCGGGGTGCGGCGTCCATCGAGCGAAGCCCCTCCGGATTCGGCAACACCTTCTTCGGAGGAAGCACCTATCGTGCCGCCGAAATTGATCAAGTCGGTCCGAGCGATTGCTCCGCCCGATGCCTTACGGGATTTTGTTACCGGCAATGTGACGCTGAACGCCGTCGTAGACGCCTCGGGACAAGTGAAATCGATGAAGGTACTTTCAGGACCGGCTTCTTTTCACACCGCCGCCATGGATGCCCTCAAGCAGTACCGCTACGAACCAGCCACACAGCGTGGCAAGCCCGTCGCCGATCACATTATCGTTACGATCAAATTCTGGTTCGAGCCATAACCCGTCTGGTGGGAGGGCGCGAGCGTCCACCCACGCAGCGCCGGCTTCATGTCGCCATCTTCTCTGTGGGCATGGCACAGCCGTGCCTCTTGCCATCGCCTCGTGGTAACTTGCCTACAAATGCCCTGTCTCCGGCGAGAACTGTACGGCTTCTGGGTTACGCAAACGCCTGATGACGACGCTGGCGGCTCGGACGACGTCGCTGCCATCGCCTTCAGAGCCGGCACCTGCGGGAGAATCTGCGCGATCAAGACGAAGAGATTCAGATAGATGGCAATTGCGGTGGTGCCGCATAGACCCGGCGCCACGCGCCGCTGAGATCAAAAGATGTAGCGTGCCAGGATCGCCACCGCCGGCGCGGTCAACGAAACGATGCCGACTCCATGCGACGGTGGAAAAAGGCACCCCGTCGCGCTCGTGAGCAAGCTAGTGACTAGAAACAGCGCCGTCCAGCCGTTTCGCGGCGAGCAGCCCGCACACCAACACATATCCAGCGAAGATCCCGATCAAACTCAACAGCACGCGCGCGAGAGTAAATGTCGTCATACCCAAGAACATGATAACCTCCACCGCCGGAACCTCCTTTCGATCATCTCATCGACCGAGAAGATACTGCTCTGACTCTAGGCGCGCTTTCTAAGGTGTTATCTGGCGCGTGGCACCGCCTGCAAGAGTTTCGCCTCCTCCCGCGGCCCGTTCCGCACGACAGAGAAAAATCGTGAGTGACGAGTCGTGCCGATGGCGCATCGAAGTTGGCAGCCCGCCCGCTCAGGGCGGAAGAATCCGAGAATGAGGTGACTTATGACTTCTTACGGCGCCAAAGACTTAGCCAGTGCGTTTCGTACGGTACGCAAGAACACCATTCAGGTTGCGGAGGACATCCCCGAGGCGAGGTACGGCTTCGTGGCCGCGCCCGACGTGCGAACCGTCGCGCGGATGTTGACGCACGTCGCCATCGCCACGCGGATATGGGAAGAAGTCCACAAAAAGCGTCTCACTACTCTGGTTGGCTTCGACTTTTTCGGCATGATGGACCGGTTCAACGCGGAGGAAGCCAAGACCAGATCCAAGCTGGAGATTCTCGATCTGCTGCGAACCGAAGGGGAGCAGTTCGGGGCGTGGATGGAAACTCTCACGCCGGAAATCCTCGCAGAAACGATAACCGAGCCGGACGGGAAAACGCAGAAGACGCGGTTCGAGAGGCTGCTTGGCGTTAAGGAGCATGAGATGCACCATCGTGCCCAACTGATGCTGATCGAGCGCCAACTGGGCATCGTTCCGCATCTCACGCGGCAGTTCAACGACAGAGTCGCCCAGATGCGCGCCGCCCGCGTTTAGGCCGCCTCGGCGGACGAACCGTCACTAAACTGTGATATTCCATGATGGTCATAACTTGGATCCTGCCAACTGACGATCAAACAACAGGGGAAAGAACTGTCCCTCCATCCTGTCCCCGCTAGAAATTACGGGGACGCCTTGGAGCAGTGGTTCATTCGAATTCGACATGACGCCATCACGAAAAACGTTAATCACCGTGGCGCGGCGCGGTGCGGGCGTATCGTTCGCGCCCGAGCCGTGCATCGTTCGGGCATGATGAAACGAACCTTCGCCCTTTTTCAACTCGATGGCAACAGGCTCGAACTTGCCTTTCAGCTCTTCGGGCAGCGTGTCGCGGATGGCGTTCATTTCCCCGGTCAGAACGGGCTTAGGCAAGTCGGGCCATTTGTGACTTCCTGGAACGTAATTCAAGCAGCCGTTTTCACGGGTTGAATCGTCCAAGCCAATCCAACAGGTGAGGTGCGCCAGAGGCCTCGTTCTTGTCCAGTACGAATAATCCTGGTGCCAGGCCACCACACCGCCATGCCGTGCCGGTTTGCAAAAAAGCTGGTCGTGCCAGAAGCGCACCGGACCTCCCAATAACTGGGATGCCGGCACCAGGAACACGGGGTTCCAAAGCAGATCGTGAAAGCCGGGCAGAGCGCGCCAAGCACCTAGGGCGTGAAAAACGACGCGGTTCGGATCCGTCGATTCGTTGGAGTGGTATTCGTGGAATAAATGCCGGCAGGAATGTCCCGGATCCATCAGTTGTTGCAATTCTGCACGCAGAACTTCCACCTGCTCGTCGGTCAGAATGCGAATGCCTTTTAAGTATCCATTTTCGCGGAAAAATTCGAGCTGCTCCTCGCTCAGGCGGTAGCGATCCCAGTCGTCGGAGGTAGTTGAGCGGGCAAACAGCGTGCTGACCGGGTAATGGTAACGGGATAGGTCTTCCATCATGGTAGAACTCAAAAGACGAAAAATCTCTCCTTCGAGAGCTCACCTCTGAACAAAAGAAACGTGCTGGCCGGTTTGAATCTTAGTTGAGTCGCGGCGGAAACACAAAGTTCTCAGATCTTCCGGTAGATACGCGACACGCCGCCTACCTCTCTTGGAGGTGAGGCTCGCAGGTCAGGATATCGGAAGCGGGAGTTCTCGGGTCTGCCGGTGGGAGGACCATCGAAGGTGACGAGCGTTAGTTGCGAGCCTGACGTTAATGCGCACACTTAGCAATCGGCTCGGTCCTTGGTAGCGGGGCGGCGGCCGTTCAAAATGCGTTCGATGCCGCTGGGGTCGTCCAGCCAGGCAACGCGGTCGTCTTGGAGCCAGCGATCATAGGTTTGCCAGGCCTGCGGCTGATTCATGACTTCGTCACCCGTAACCGCCTCCGCGAGAGGAAGAAAAAGCAGAGCTGGGTGAAGCGGCAGAAACACAGGCGGGGAATCCTCAGAAGGTTCGGAAGAACCCGCGGCGTGCGCATTTGGACCGTACGGATATGGTAACGCTCCGTTTGATGGTCGGCCGGATCTTATATCTCCTTTCTTGTCGGGCTCTTCCGCACTCTTCAAGTTCCGTATCCCGGAACTCCTTTGTTTGCACTCATGCGAAAACAGCCGGCGCGTATGCGAACAATTCCCAATCTGGACCTCATCACCCGTCACTTGTATTCAAGTTTTTTCTTTTCAAACTCTTGTGCTTTTTTTTTGAACTAGCAAATCAAGTCTTTTCTTTTCAACCGATTCCGCGCTCTTCTGCCAAACACCAGCGGTGCGGTACTCCCTCGCCTCCGTTTGGAACTCCCCATTCGCACACCGCGAGGAACGTCCGGAGTAGCCATGATTTTCCGCCGGGCACCCGCTTGTCGCACCCTTTCAGGACGCAGTACAATGAGCTGTTTGCACCTCGAGGAGGGAACCCGCCATGGCCACTGCGGAACAGACAGTCCACGTTTCCGAGTTCACCAACGAGCCTTTTATTGATTTTACGAAGCCAGAAAACCGCTCGCGCATGGGCGAGGCGCTCAAAAAGGTGAAATCCGAGTTTGGCCGCGAATACCCGATGTGGCTCAACGGGCAGAAGGTGACCACCACGGACAAGCGCACCTCCACCAACCCCTCGCGGCCGTCGGAGGTCATTGGCGTTTTTCAAAACGCCACGAAGGAGATGGCTAGGCAGGCGGTCGAAGACGCCCACAGATACTTTGACACGTGGAAGAGATTTTCCGCCCAGGAACGCGCGAAGTGTCTCTTTCGTGCGGCGAAGATGGTGCGGGAACGCAAGTTCGAGCTGAACGCACTGGTGTGCTACGAGGTAGGCAAGACGTGGGTCGAAGCGGATGCGGATATCGCCGAAACGATCGACTTCCTTGAATTCTACGGCCGCGAAATGCTGCGATTGGGCGAGCCGCAGAAACTGACGCCGATGCGCGGCGAGCGCAACTACCTTGTGTATATTCCACTCGGCGTCGGCGTCGTCATTCCGCCCTGGAATTTTCCGTGCGCGATCATGGCGGGAATGACCGTGGCATCGCTGGTTACGGGGAATACCGTGATCCTGAAGCCGGCGGCGGATTCACCGACCATCGCGGCAAGATTCATCGACATTCTGTATGAGGCTGGCATTCCCAAGGAAGCGGTGAACTTCATTACCGGACCGGGCAGCGTCATTGGCGATGTGCTCGTACAGCATCCGAAGACGCGGTACATCGGATTTACAGGCTCGAAGGAAGTGGGGCTGCGGATCAGCGAACTTGCTGGAAAGACCGTTCCCGGGCAGATGTGGATCAAGCGCACGGTGCTGGAAATGGGCGGCAAGGACGGGATCGTGGTGGACGAAGAGGCCGATATCGACGCGGCGGTGGAAGGCACGGTGCAGGCGGCGTTCGGGTATCAAGGGCAGAAATGTTCGGCGTGTTCGCGCGCGATCGTCTCCGAAAAGATCTACGACACGTTCGTACAGAAGCTGGTGGAGCGCACGAAAAAAATCACCGTCGGACCGAGCGAAGATCCAGACAATTACATGGGTCCGGTCATCAGCCCGTCGGCGATGAAAACGATTCTGGATTACATTGAGGTCGGAAGGAAGGAAGGGAAGTTGCTCATCGGCGGAAAACGCGCGGTGGGCGACGGCTACTTCATCGAGCCGACGATTATTGTGGATGTCGATCCCAAGTCGCGGCTGGCCCAGGAGGAAGTGTTCGGTCCCGTGCTGGCGGTGATCAAGGCGCAGAATTACGACCAGGCGCTGGAGATCGCGAATAATACGGAGTTTGGCTTGACCGGCGCGGTGTATTCGAAGAATCCGGAAAAAATCAAAAAGGCCGAAGAGACGTTTCACGTGGGCAATCTTTATTTGAACCGCAAGTGCACCGGGGCGATGGTAGGCGCGCATCCGTTTGGCGGGTTCAACATGTCTGGAACGGATTCCAAAGCAGGCGGGAAAGATTACTTGCTGCTGTTCATGCAGGGCAAGTCCATCGCGGAAAAAGTGAGCTAAGTGTTTGCTCCTGCGCTTGCCTGCGCGCGGTGAGTGACCCACTTCAAAACGCGAAACACGGGATAGCTCAATACCAGTGTGGCGAGCGCCCACGGCGCGTTCTTCTGATCCGTTAAGATCGACCCGGCCAAAAACAAAACTGAGGCCACCAGCGCAATTCCCGGCGTCCACGGATAACCCCATGCCCGGTACGGCCGCACCATTTCCGGCTCCCTCTTGCGCAACACAAACAACGAGGCATACGACAGGGCATAATTCGCAACGAAGAAAAACGAGAGCATGGCGCTGACGCGCTCGAAGGTTCCGGTCAGCAGGAAGAGCACGCCGACAACCGTACTGAGGAACAGCGCCATCACCGGCGTGCCGCCCGGATTGACTCGAGCGGCGCGGCGAAAAAATAATCCGTCACAGCTCATGGTGTACAGGGTTCGCGAGCAGAAAAGCTGGTTGGCATTGAGGCAGCTCAGCATGGAGATAACCATGATCGAGCGAATGATGGGGTCGCCAAGCTTCCCAAAGATGCGATCCGCGACGGTTCCCAGGACAAAATTGTTTCCGGAAATTTCGTTCATGGGCAGGATGTAAAGCGCCACGAGATTCAGCGACAAGTAAATCCCCATGATGGAGAAGACGCTACCGAAAATGGCGCGCGGGATGTCGCGGCCCGGATTGCGCACCTCTTCGCCGAAGTAGATAACGCCGTCCCATCCGTCGACAGTGTAGATAACTCCCTGAAGCCCGAGCATGATCGCAACGATAAGTGGCCATCCTGAGGGCAAGGCAAGAGAGGAAATGGTGGACTGCTGGGCGGCACGATGAGCCGGGCCGCCCAGCAAGAAGCAGGCCATCACGAGAATCAGGAAAGCGCCGGTCTTGAGAGCGGCGGTTGATAATTGCGCGCCGCTGCCCCAACGAATTCCCCGCCATTGCAGAACGAAGAATCCGAGAATCACGAAGACGGCGACAATCAACTCGATTCGCATGTGGCCGAGGACGGTCAAGTTTCCACTGAGGACGGGGAAAAGCGCGCCGCTATATTCGGCTATGACGATGGCGACGGCCGCGGCAGTGCCGCAGGTGGAAAGCCAGTCGCTCCAGCCGACGATGAATCCGGCGTAGTCGCCGAGCGCACGCCGAGAGAAATTGTACTGGCCGCCGCTGCGGGGAATTGCTGCGCCCAACTCAGCCATGGAAGATGCGCCGGAAAACGCATAGAGTCCGCCGAGGACCCAAACTCCGAGAAACATCCAAGCGTTGGGGAGCAGCCTGGCGACGTCGCCGGGCGTTCGAACGATGCCGGCAGCGATGGTATTGCCGATGGCCGCGGCCATGCCAAACCACATGCCGAGAACCTGGAGCAGGCGGCCGCGGCCGACTACGGGCAGGGGGCTAGCTGTCGAAGAGGTTTCCGTTGTGCCAGACAATGTGAGGTCTCGAGGGTTCGCGAATCGCAGCCATCATATCGGGGGGATAAGAAAATGCAAGCTGGAAGTGGTGAATTCGAATGCTACTGGTTCGGAAATGTTTTATCGCGGAGTGCCCACGAAGTTCCATTTGCCCCAGCCGACATGCTCATGCACCGGGACGAAATGAGCGCGGGCAATTTTCTTAATGAGTTCGGGCTGGCCCAGCCATTGCTCGTAGGTGCGGATTTCATATTCGGTCATGCTGGCAAAGGCATCCATCTTGCGGGAAATCCGGCGGACCGCAGGGATTTCGGAAATTAAATGCACAAAGGTCAAGAAGGGAGTGCGCCACGGCTCGACAAACATGACGCGGCCGTCCTTTCGAAGCGCGCGCTGCATTTCAGAAAAGGTTTGATCGAGATCACCAGGCAACGCGGGGAGATGGTGCAGACCGCCCTGAACGATGAGGATATCCTTGCTGCGATCGGTGAAGGGAAGCCTACGGCAATCAGCGACCGTGCATTTCGCGGAGCCTTTGAACTGCGCCAGCAGCCGGGGCGAGAGGTCCACGCCTTCTATGCGAGTGAAACCGAGACGCTGCAATGCGATTAAGCCGTTACCACGCCCGCAAAAAAGCTCGACAATTTCGGCGTCGCGCGGCCATTGAGGAGCGCCCAAGCGATTGAGGCGCCCGATAAATTTTTGAATTTCCTCCTCCGGTGTTTCGAAACGCAAGTACGCAGCTTCCCAGGGATCCAGGGATAGGGCCTTTTGCGCATGCGAATTTGTTTCGTTTTCCGGCGTTTCTGCTTGTGATCTCGGCATCTTCGATGGTGGAAGCAAGAACTATCGCAGGTTCCCATAGATCGCCAAGCAATTCAAGGCATGGTCAAGGCACGAGCCCACGGGCAACTAGGTCAGTTTCCCGTTAGCCGTGTGTGCCCAAGCGCCGGCGAATTGAGAAACGTCGAGACGATTATGGAAGGTAGTTTATCAAGGACGAGATTTTTCTTGGTGATCTCGTGCCAGCCAAGGGTGCTTCTATAGCGCGACGCCGTTACGGGTGACAGAAAACCAACGAGCTAGTCGTTGGTTTTCTGGGGAGTGCCGCTGTCAGAGACTTGGCGAGGGCCAACCCGCGATTGTGGTCGGATGGAAACACTACACGACCTTCGGCGAGTTAGGATTTGTAGCTCCGTACCCGCATTTAGGAGGTTGTAATTAGTGTTTCTATTCTGTTCGGAGAGCCTCCATCGGATCGAGCCGCGAAGCGCGCCATGCGGGAATAAGGCACGCGGTACCAGCGACCGACAGCAATATTGTAATGACCAACAAAAATACAGTCGGATCGAGCGGGCGTATGCCATACAACATGGAGCGAATCAGATGCGCCTCCCCAACGCTGGCAGCCAGGCCGAACCCGAGTCCGAAAAAAGCGGGGCGGAGGCCGTCCAGGAGCACGAGCCTGAGCACTCTTTCTCGCTGTGCGCCAAGCGCGATGCGGATGCCAATTTCCGCAGTGCGCTGGGCAACCATGTAGGAAAGAACTCCGAACAAACCGACGGCGGCTAGCGCCAGAGATAACACTGCGAATGCGAACAACAGCGTCGCCTCAAAACTGGTATCCAGAGTGGATTTTCCAATGATCTGGTCCATAGTCAGGATGTCGGAGACAGGCAACTCTGGGTCCAGCTGCTGGGCTGCTTGCTGGATGGGCAAGGCTAGCATGGTCACGTCCCGGGGCGAGCGGACAGCGAGCGTTGCCTCGTTTGGTACACTGCCGTAAAGGGATGTGTAAAGGGGAAAGTACATCATTGGCTGGGCGGGTTTGGCGATGTGGAAGCGCGTATCACCAACCACGCCGACAATTTTGAAAGACCTGCGGCCTATCGCGAGCAGATGTTTCCCAATTGGATCCTCGCCAAAGAGGTATTGTCTTGCAAATGTTTCGCTGACAATCACTTGCTTGTCGTTGTCCGGACGCCGGTCTCCATCGAATGTTTGCCCGCGCAGCAAGGGAATCCCAAGGGCAGCGAAATACCCGGGATCTGCCCAGCGCACGATGGCATGCTGACTCTGCCCCAGCTGCAGCGGAGGGTGCTCCGCGATCCAGAAACCACTGTCTCCACCGTAGCCCTGTCCTGGAACCGCTCTGACAAGTCCAGCAGCCTGGACTCCGGGCAGAGCGCGCACGCGCTGGAGCAGCGCTTCAAAAAAAATTACGCGTTGCGCGGCCTGAGCATATTGCGCTTCGGGCAGACCGAAACGCATGGTGAGGACATTCTCTGTGAGACAGCCGAGATCGGACGTGCGCAACCGCTGATAACTCTTCAGCAGCAAACCCGCGCCGATGAGCAGGACCGCGGTAAACCCCACTTCCAGAGATAGCAGCCACTTGCGCAGGCCGACTCGGGCGGGCCCCGCGCCGTGCGAGCGCGACGATTCCTGGAGCGAGGAAAGAATCTTGTCACCCGTGGCGGCGGAGACCGAAGAAATCAGTCCTGCGAAAGCCGCACTGAAGAAAATAAGACCCATAGTAAAGGCCACGACGACCCCGTCGATGTGGATGGCTTCGACGCGGCTTATGTCCTGCCGTGTACGTACAAGCCATTGAATTACGGTCTGCGCCAAGAGGAGGCCAGCCGCCCCGCCAGCGACGGACAGAACCAAGCTTTCCGTCAGATGCTCACCAAGCAGACGCCGGCGACTGCCGCCCAGTGCCGCGCGAATGGCGAGCTCTCTTCGCCGAGCGGCGGCGCGCGCCACCAGAAGGTTGGCAACGTTCAAGCACGCAATCAAGAGAACGCAACCTGTTGCGGCCAGCAACACGTACAGCGGCGTCTCGATATCTCCAACCATATCCTCCAGTAGTGGGCGCGTGTTCGCGGCTTTGCTGACGAACGGATTATCGAGGTGCTGATCGTGAAGTCGCTTGACGATTAGCGAAAGCTCCGTCCGTCCCTGCGAAGCGCTGACTCCGGGTTTCAAACGTCCGATTGCCAGATAGTCGTGGCTATCCAGAGCTTGCATGTCTTGCGTGGACTCTTCGTGGTAAATCGGGGTCCACAGTTGCACGCTCTGTTCTGGATAGGCAAACCAGGTTGGCATGATACCGATGACCTTGTAGGTCTTCGCGTTAAGACGTATTGTCTGCCTCAGAATAGAGGGGTCGCCTCCGAAGCGTCTCTTCCATAATCCCCAGCTCAAAACAACGGTGGCATTCGCGGACGGCCTATCGTCTGCGGCGTTGAAAGCTCGTCCGAGCGCTGGTTCAACACCCAGGGTTGGGAACAAAACCCACGAGCACGCGGCCGCGCGCACTTTTTCTGGAAGTTGCCCGCTCGCTCCGGATAGGTTGTACTCCTCCGAACTTGAAACGATCGCCAAATCAGAAAAGCCATGGCTTTGGTCTTTCCAGGCGGCAAATATCCCGCCTGCAACCATGTTGAACGGGAACGCGTCGTCGGAGCTGTGTTCATACAACCGTATTAGTCGCTCCGGTTCCCTGAACGGCAGCGGCTTCAACAGCACCGATCGCACCACCGTGAACAGCGCAACATTTCCGCCGATACCGATGGCGATGACGAGGATCGAGATGCAGGCAAAGCCCGGCGTTCTAGCCAGCGTGCGAACGCCGATTCGCATATTTTGCAGAACCATTTCAACCCCGTTCCAACTCCACGTTTCGCGCGTCTGCTCGCGCAGCAGCGTGGGATTACCAAAGGCCCGTCGAGCTGCATAGCGAGCTTCGTCGGGGCTCATTCCGGCAGCGATCTTTTCGGCAATCTGCTGCTCGAGGTGAAAGTTGAGCTCGGCATCGAGACGCTGCACTTCCCGTCTGCGGTGGAAAAGCATTTCCAGCCTCATGCGGATCTTTTCCAGCCAGCGCATGACCCTCTCCTTTTCCGTCTAGGCCTTCTGAATGACCAGATTGATCGCTCCGGAGAGCCGGTTCCAGTTTGTGGTTTCCTGTTCCAACTGCTCACGGCCGGCCGCCGTCAGCGAGTAGAACTTCGCCTGCCGTCCCGTATCACTCTCCTCCCATTTCCCGCGTATCCATCCCTGCTGCTCTAATCGGTGTAGCGCCGGATACAATGATCCCTGCTGCACCTGAAGAACCTCGCCTGAGACTTGCTGGATGCGTTTAGCAATGGCCCACCCGTGCTTTGCTTCGAGCGAGACGGTTTTGAGAATCAAAAGGTCCAGAGTTCCCTGGACGAGGTCGCTTGGTTTCCCCATACTATGACTATCTACATCTAGTATTGTAGATAGTCAAGGGGTCGCACTGTTTCCGCCGTTCTTTCTCATCTAGGGACACCAAAGGACCACGACCCACGATAAGCGCGTTCGTGTGGACCGAACCGAACAACTCCTGGATGGTTAGAAATAACCGGTCCAAACTGTTTGGACCCCGATTCGCGCATAAGCGCCCCAAGATCAATCTGTGCATGCGCTCCCAAACAGCATGCCAAAAGCGAGTTAAGCGCGCGCGGGCATCATAATTGACGGCCGGTGATGTCGCGGATTCCGCGACTATCGTGGCCTGAAGGCGTTCCAGGCGGCCGGGCTATCCGGGGAAGTGGTTGTTGCGGACAACGGTTCGACAGACGGTTCAATTCAAATTGCGGAACAGCACGGGGCGCGTGTGATTCGCGTCGCGGAGCGCGGCTACGGGGCGGCACTGCGCGCTGGCATCGCCGGCGCGCGCGGGCTTTTCATCATCATGGGGGATGCGGACGACAGCTACGACTTCACCGATGTCCCGCGATTCGTGGAAAAACTGCACGAAGGCAATGACATCGTAATGGGCAACCGCTTCCGGGGCGAAATCAAACCCGGCGCCATGCCGCCGCTGCACAAGTACTTCGGCAATCCCGGCCTCACCGCTTTGCTTAATACTTTATTTCATGCGCACATCGGAGACGGTTACTGCGGAATGCGAGGATTCACACGCAGTCTCTACGACCGCCTGGATCTGCGAAGTTCGGGGATGGAGTTTGCGCTCGAGATGGTCATCAAGTCCGCTCAAATTGGGGCGCGCATCGCAGAGATTCCCATCACTTTGTGGCCCGACAAGCGCGGGCGCGCGCCACATCTGCGCAGCTTTCGCGACGGCTGGCGCAGCCTGCGGTTCATGCTGCTCTACGCGCCGAACTGGCTTTTCCTGCTGCCCGGCACCGCGCTCGTGCTGACTGGACTCTTTCTCGTGTTTTGGCTGCTGCCGGGGCCTCGCCAGATTTCTCCCCACGTGGGGCTGGACATTCACACGATGATTTTCGGCGTTATCTTCACGCTTCTGGGGGCGCAGATTCTCTCGATCGGAGCATTCGCAAAGGTATTCAGCTATGCCGAGCGCTTTGACCGGCGCTCGGTATCTTTGCGACGTGTTCTGAAGCGCGTCACTCTGGAGACGGGTCTGCTCGTGGGTTGCAGTCTGTTCCTCATGGGATTTGCAGGGTGCGTGTGGGTCACCTGGCAATGGGCCGCGAGCGACTTCGGCGAGCTCCATGAGGTCCGCCAAGTTCTCTTCTGGTCGATGTGGCTTTTCCTCGGTTTGCAGGTGATTTTCGCCGCCTTCTTTCTCAGCATGCTGGGCATCAGTCGCGAGACGTTTATCGGCGACTACGACTTGAAATAGTTTCGAATGCCGGGGCTGAGGCTGTCGGTGAGCGGGGACTCGTGAAACGTGTAAATTCCCGATCCGCTAGGACTCGTTTGGAGCGTGTAGCAGCTAGCGTTCCTACTTCTGAGCAGGTGGCGCTTGTTGTTGATAGGGAATTAATTTTGTATTGTCGGTATCGGGCTCGACGAGCCAGATCTGGCGATCCCTGAAATATGCGAAGAGCCTGGCATTTTGGACGGGGTCGAGTTCGCGGGCCCAGAGAACCTTGGCGGTATCGATTTCTGCTCCGTTGTAAACCCACTCGTCATGCAGATTGTGATTCTCCTGGTAGCGCACCATGATCAGATGTTTGCCTGGAGTCTGAAAAAGTCTTTTCCCAATGGCCGCGCGACTGGGATCTCCCTGGCAGGCCCATTCCAATTGGTCGCAGACGTGGCGGGCGATAGAGAAACCAACATCGGTTGCGAGAAGGTAAAAGATGGCCCAGGAAAGCGCGAGGCCGAGTGGGCGTCCACCGAGACGAATCGTGCGCAGGTGGCGCATCGCCTGGACGAGCAGCAGAAAAATCACACCCGTCAGCGACGCGGCATAGTGAGGCATCGACCAGATCAATACTAGGAATCCGGCTGTCCCCAGCAGAAAGATCAGAATCGGCAAGCGCATCTTGCGGTCGAAAAAAGCGAATGGCAATCCTGGCAAAAGCAGCAGAGCACCCCACCAGAAGTAGGTGCTGCCGCTGCGAGTCAGTTTTTCAACGGAAACCCTTTGAACGTCCGGCCACGTGTTTTGATAGTCTTCGCGTTCCCAGCCGTTGTAGAAATCTTCGAACTGCTCATTGTTATATTGAATCGGCTCTTTGGGATGGTCCCACAGAAATAGACCTGTCGTTCGATAGGTTCGTGTGTTCAAGACATGTGGGAAGAGAAGGGCACTTCCGGTTAAGCGCCAGTTGTAATAGCCGATGAATCCGGTAGTTAATGTCAGGACAACGGCCAAGGGAGTGAGAACTCTGACGATGCGCGTACGCAGCGCCACGGGAGATTTTGTTTTTCCTGCCAGCCAGCAGAGGAACCAGCCGGCCACGGGGATACAGAAGAGCAGTCCCTCATAGGGCCGGGTGTTCGCCAGGATGGCGATTCCCAGGCCGAGCAGCAGAGCATCGGGCGTACCTGCGCGGCGCACAATTCGCGGCATCGCGCCCAGCACCAGCGCGCCACCGGTGGCTGCGACGGCTCCGCCCCAGTAGCTGTTGATCCAATAGCTGGCGATTCCGAATTTCAGCGCGACCAGCACCGCGCCGAGAAAGGCCCACCTCGCTGGAAGCCAGGCTTGCAACATCCGGAGAATCGCAGCGCACATTGCGGCAACGCTCAGAAGCACGCCTATCCATGGATGTGCCAGCAATTCGCCGAGCGCTAGGACCGCTCCCTGCCCCGGCGGATACTTGGAGGAATAGGTCGGGAACCAATTCACGTGAAATGTTTCGAAGCTCATCCACATGGGATGAGGCGGATTGGCCAGACGGCCGTGGGCCAGCGTGTCACCGAGTAACAGGTAGCTGTACTCGTCATGAATTCCGGGGACTGGCACCGGCAGCTGAGGCAGAACCGCAAGCCGGACGCCGATGACCATGAAGAAAAGGGCAATGACCGCCAGCGTCTTGCGTTCGGCCAGGCGGGAGAGAAGGGACTCAACGGCGTGGAACACTCTGGACGTCAGGCGCGGCAGGAATATGGCAAGCAGCGAGAAATAAAAGCCGATGCGCAGGATCACGCGCAGCGCGTGCGGCAGATGCATTAACAGCTTGCCAATGAATTCACTCATCGGAGGTGCGGGTTTATCTGCATGGGATTGTGGCACGTATGGGGCTGAGTAGAAAGATAGATACGTCGTGCCCCATTGAAGTTTAGTCCGTCCTCCACTACTGTGTGCGAAGAACGCAGGCACCGTTTCTCCAGCGAGGCGGAAAAATGTTCCTGTATTGCCTGGCAGCGGCCCTTGTTTTCGGTTATCCGCAGCAAAAGAGTTCTAAGACCGAGGAGCAGGTTGCGGCGCAGCGGCAAGCCAGTCTCCTCTTGGAGCGCCATCGCCAAGTGGCTATTCGAATGAACGAGGTGGCCGCGCACATCGGCTCTGAGGCTGACGCACGTTCGTGGATGAAGTCGCGGATTATGTTCGCTGACAGCCTGCCTTCTTCGCGGCCACGCCGAATATGAGGCCGTTTCCGATCCGTTGCGACAAATTCCCGAACAAAGGATTGCCGATGTGTGGAACAAATACGTTCGAGAAATCGGTGCTTCGGAAGAGCCCATTGTCCGTCCACGCGCTCGGAATCGTTCCCTGCGACCACATCACCTGCCCGGACGCAATATTCGACAATCTACGAGGCGCACGCGCACGATTGCGGAAGTGCTTTGTCGTTTCCGATGCCATCAAGAGGAGTCTGGAAAATACGAAGGCCAACCAGAAAACCAGTGCCTGGCTGGAAGCGCGGACAGACGCCAATCCGCTTTGATCCGGTACGTGCGCGCGCACGCTGTGGAGCACTTCAAGCAACTCGTGGAGCCGCTCTTTGAGGAACTGTTTCCCGCGAGCCATCAGGCCAGTTCAAAAAGTCCGTAGAAGCGCTCGCCGATACACGCCAAGGGTTTGCCTCGATCAGGCCGTAGGGTTCAGGGAATGGTCTGAGATATAGAGAATGCTTCCGACAGCCCAAACAGGTCAAAGGCTGTTGAGGACACGTTCGGCAAAGTAGATGTTCTGCTGGAAGTTATCTTTCGATTTCGATCTCTGTGGTGCGTTTGGGATCCTGTGCTGCCGGCTTGCTCGCAGCAGGCCGGTTAACACGCTCGTCGAGGAAATCCGCCATTTCCAGCCGCAAATTTCCAGCGTTGGTTGAATAGGTTATTCCGGTTTCGAAATCGACGATCCCTGCGCGAATGAGCTTGTCAATCTCGCCATCGAAGTACTGCATGCCCTCGGTGGTGCCGTCGCGCATGGCATCAAGAAGTGACTTGCCTTCGCTTTCACCTTTTTCAACGTACTCCCGCGTACGCATCGTTGACCTGAGAATTTCCACGGCGGCGATGCGTCCCTGGCCGTCCATCTTGGGAAGGAGGCGCTGGGAAAGGATGTAACGGAAGGCTTTGGAGAGCCGGGTGCGAATGGCTTGCTGGTCGGCCATTGGGAAAACTCCAACGATGCGCTCCACGGTCTTCGATGCATCAACGGTATGCAACGTGGACATGACCAGGTGCCCCGTTTCCGAAGCTTCCAGGGCGATCTCAATCGTTTCCCGGTCACGCATTTCGCCTACGAGAATGACTTTCGGCGCTTGCCGGAGCGCCGCTCGCAAAGCCAACGCAAAGGTAGGTGTGTCTGAGTGCAGTTCGCGCTGATGGATCGTCGCTTTCTTGTGGCGATGAAGAAACTCGATGGGGTCTTCAATGGTCAGGATGTGGTAGGCCTTCTCCTCGTTCATCTTGTCGAGGATGGCCGCGAGAGTTGAAGATTTCCCGGAACCGGTTGGACCCGTCACAAGCACGATGCCGTTGCGCAGATCCACAATTTCCTTCAATGCCTCCGGCAGATTCAGCTCCTCGAATCCGGGGATTTTGTCGGGAACGACACGCATTACAATGGCGCAACTTCCGCGCTGCTTGAAGATATTTACGCGGAAACGCGCCACGCCCGCGATTCCGTAGGAAAGATCTGCGGAGCCGTCCTCCTCGAGCTTGCGGATAGGCGTCTCGTTTTTTCCCATGATGTCGTTGGCAATCGAGCGCGTATCCTGCGAACTCAGACACTCCAGCCCTTTATACTTGAGCTGCGTGAGCTGGCCGCTGACCTCGATTTGAGGCGCGCGGCCCGGCGAGAAGATTAAGTCACTGACGTGCGAGCTGGCCTTCAACATGGCAGTGACGAGCTGGGCGGTGTGAATCGTCCTTTGCGCTGCAGGTGCCGATGTTGGCGCCGGCACTTGCGCGGGCGCTGTCTGCGACGGCATGGTTTGTGTAGGTATCCCCATGAATTGACCTGTGCTTGAGAGGCCCGAGAAACGGAATGCCAGTCGCGAGAACCGCACCTATGAGGCCTTTCTTCTTGACTATTGTATTGCAGGTGTACCGGCGGTCAGGGATGGGTTCACCTGTAATTTCTTGAGGGTAACTGTCCGGATGGGCAGGCTGGGCCGGACAAGAAGCGCGGCGGCAACGAGGACTAAACTATCTTCGTGCCAGTCGGTTCATTCTCTGACTCACGGCTTGGCAGCACCATCGATAAAGCTGGCGATGTTGGTCTTGAGCTTGGCGAGATCTTCGTCGCGGAGATACATCATGTGTCCCGCGTCGTAATACTGCAGACGGATGTTTTTCTGGAGCTTGTCGGGGAGGCCGAGATGCTCCATGGTGTATTCGGTAGCATAGAAGGGAGTCGCCAAGTCGTAAATTCCGTTTTCCACTTCGACTTGCAGATGCGGATTAGTAAGCATGGCCTGAATCAAATCACCTTCCACATTCGGTGAACCGGGAAATCCGAAGTTGTCGCCGCCGCGATGCTTCCAGTCCCAATTCTGCCCGGCATCGTCCGAGCCGGTGTGATAGACCTTGTCTTGTCCGAACTTCAGTTCGTCGCGGACATAGTTGTTAAATGCTGCGGTGAACGGCCCGGTGATCGAGGTGTCTTGCGGATCGTATTCGGCAAATTCGCCGAGCAAATCGTAGCTCCAACCTGAAAACCGCGCGTCGAGGCGTCCGGTGGTCAAGCCGCGACTGCGCTGCAGTTCCTTCATGAACTGCGGCAGGTTCACCCGCAGATTAGCTTTGACAAGGTAGTCCTCGCCGAGACCGGTAAAGCGGGAAAGCTTTCTTGCGACGGCGGCCTTTTCCGCTTCACCCAGCTTCGAACCTTTGATCAAAGCATCCGCGTAGTCCGTCTGCGCATACTTTCGCGTTTCTTCTAGAAAGGAATTCAGATTATCGGGCCGGTCCTTCAGCACTTTGTGGTACCAGGCGGTGGCCGCATAGCTGGGCAGATAAAAGATGTACGGCATATCCTCGCCAGGATTGAACGAAATGGTTCCCAAGTTCAGCACGGAAGAGATCAGCACGATGCCGTTGAAGTACAGGCCGTCATGCGACTGCAAATAATTTGAAAGCGCCGCGGAGCGGAACGTGCCGTAGCTTTCACCGATGAGGAATTTCGGGGAATTCCAACGGCTGTTGCGGCTGACGTAGGTATTGACGAATTGCGCCAGGGATTTCACGTCCTGATCGACGCCCCAGAAATCCTTGTCCTGCGCCTTACCCACGGCGTGGCTGAATCCCGTTCCCACAGGGTCGAGGAAGACCAAATCCGTTTTGTCCAAGAGACAGTAGGGATTTTCGGAGAGCTTGTAGGGAGCGGGAGGCGTCGCCTCGGCGTTTACGGTGATCACCCGGCGCGGCGAAAATGAGCCCATGTGCAGCCACACCGAGGAAGAACCCGGCCCGCCGTTGTAAACGAAGGCGATGGGGCGCTGGCTCAAATCCTTCTCGCCACTTCGCGTATAGGCAGTGTAATAGACCAGCGCGGTTGGTTCGTCCTTTTCGTTCTTCAAGAGAATCGTCGCCGCCGTGGCCTTGTACGAAATCACCTGGCCACCGATCTTGATACTGTGATCCGTGACGGAAGATTCTTCCTTGGGCGGCGCAGCAGCGACTGCTTCACCGGGCTTATCAGCGGGTTTGGCATCTTTGTCTTGCGCGCGCACCCCGGTGGCAATCGCAGTCATGGCCAAGGCCAGCGCCAGCAACACGCTCAGGTTTCTCGCACGGATCATCGTTTCTCTCCCTAGAACAAACGCGTATTTCGTGGTTCGACAAGGCTGAGATTCTACCTATTTATAAGGACCGCCGGACTTTTTTGCTCGAAGACCGAAGAGTAAGAACTCTTCGCCCGCCGCCGAGGAATCCCGAAAAAGGTCGGCGCAGTCGTTGACGATCCAATCGGCGCCCGCTTGCTGGAGTTCGGCGTCGCTCGCGGTGGTGCGCAATGCCAAGACGCGTGCTCCCGCCGCTTTGCCGGAACGAGTTCCCGCGGGAGCATCCTCTATAACAATGCACTCGCTCGCAGGTACAGCGAGAATCCGTGCCCCTGCTAGGTACGGTTCAGGGTCCGGCTTACCATGCTTCACATCGGTCGCGGTGATCAGATGTTTCGGCTTTGGCAGTCCTGCTGCGCCGATGCGCACGCTAGCCAATGCCCGCGTGCAGGAGGTCACGATCGCCCAGCGTTCGAGAGGGAGGGCCTGCAGCAACTCCATCGCGCCGGGCAACGGAACGACTCCCTCAACGTCGGCGATTTCACGGCGCTCCATTTCACGATCCTCCGCAGCGTGATCCGCGTGGGGAAGAAGCTCGCGGATGGTGGAGATACTCGGACGCCCGTGCGCTTTTTTTACAACTTCGTCGGGCTCGAATCCGTGCTCGCGCGCCCACCCGGCCCACGCCCGCGCCACCGCTGGCGTGGAATCCACTAACACGCCGTCCAGATCGAAAAGTACAGCGCGACAACAGATGCTCATCATGATTCATGATAGGCAGAAACCCGCGAATTACGAAATGATAGTGTGGCTAACGTTTTTCCTTCTCATTTAAGAGAAAAGTAAACACTCATGAAGCGAAAACGCAGCTTTCGCCGGCTGCTGCGGAGCGTGGCTGCCGGCGAGGAGATTACCGCAGAAGCTCATGCAAAAACTAGGGGCCTATGGCGATACGATCAAGATTGCCGATGACTTCGATGTGCCGTTGCCGGGCGCGATTTTGGATGCATGAGAGGGCCTGCGACGCCGGAGAAGAAAGAAGCGATGGACTAATTGCTCACGGCAGATCGTGTCTTTCAAAAATACAAAGTGCCAGGAATTGAATGCCAGGTGGGTCATCCAGCGAAGGTTTGAGGCGGCGGTGCAGGCGGTTCGTGCGCCGACGAAGAAGTGTGCTCGACCAAGTGATAGGCAAAGGAAAAAACTCTTGCAACGGGGGATCCACGCGCCAGCGCGAAAGCCGTTCTGCGTGCCTTGAAAAACTTCAGGGGTGACTCCACGATCGCGGTAGGGCGCTTGTTGATCTGAATGGTGGGGCAATGAAGAAGACCTTGTGCGCCATTCATTGAACGTGCGAGTTGGGACTGCCCTAAGACTCCAATTCAATCAGACAACTTACTAAAGGCTGCTCGCACAACGGTTGATCGGTATCGGTAACTTCGTGTGAGGGCCTACTTGGGGAATAGGTGTTACTAAATGACGACTGGGTCCGGTTAGCGGGAATCAGAGGCATAGCGCTTGTGCGATGATTCGCTATGAGTTTTAACGATTCCAGAGTAAGTGTTGTAGTCTGTGCGCCGCCCGCCGGCCGGAATCATATCCACACTCGGCACTGGAGAGCATCCGACGCTGCGGCATTTCATGGAAATGCTTTCCAAGTGTGAACCGATTCCACAGACATTTTTGGGAACCTCGTTGATGGGTGTACTCCAAGCAGGTCAGTGAGTGGGGCGCCATGGCTTCAGAAAGCTTTGCGACAAGTGCGGTTTTGACCGCACCGAAACTTGAGACAGGAGGCTCAAAGACAGACAGTTCAACGGGCTGGTCTATCGCACTGTCAACGGCTTTGGCATTTCGGCCAGCCTGTATGAAATCCTACAGATCCAAATTCAACCCATTTCCGATAATCAATTGATTTTGTTCGCATAACGTTGGGACGCTACTGATATTCTGCGTCTCCTCGGTTCAGTAAAAAGGGAACTCGAAAGGAGGGCAAGAGACGCAACAAGGAATGAAACGTCGCCCAGCGGTTCAAAGCTAGTTGGGGTGGGAGACGGGGATTGAACCCGCGACATTCGGTGCCACAGACCGACGCTCTACCAGCTGAGCTACTCCCACCACCGTGCGACCACCCTAGTTTACGCTAATTCCCACGCATGGAAAAGTGGGCGGCGGACGTTCCGGACGTTCCATCCAGGACACGGCCAGAGGCTTCCGGGAGCAATTCAGAAAGAAAGCACCGTTATTCTCAAATTCACAAAAATAGTCACTCTGACTTTGCCTTTGCCAGAAATTTCGGATGAGACTCGCCTCTTCTGTTTCGAATAACCGCTTCCTAACGGCTTGTAGCAATACCTAAATAAAGGGAAGTCTTTCACTAGCGTGGATTCATAGCTCTTCACTCGCTTCCACGATGCGGTTCATATCAAGGTTCATGCAGATCGAATAAGAATCGCCCGACCAAAGCCTAGCGCGAATCGATCAGGGTTTAACTTCTGGGGACATTGCTGGCATGAAATGGATTGCCGTATTCAGCAGCTTCGGGCAGACTTTCTATAGTGAAAGGAATATGTTACCCCGGAATTGAATACTCACAACTTTTTATGCCCGTAGATTTTATTCCGCAGCCTTCAACCACTAGTAGCGGCCGTGGAGAATCCCGCAAATTACTGACGATTCTGTGCCCGGTGCACAATGAGGGAAACGTGGTTCCTTTGTTTTTCGCACGGATACACCCGATCATGGAGGAACTTTCACTTCGGTATGCTGTCCATCTCGTTTTTCTTAACAACGCGTCCTTCGACAACACCTGCGAACAGATCCAGAAGATCAAGGAGAGGTGGCCAACGACATACGTGGTCACGATGAGCCGGAACGTTGGGTATCATGCCTCTCTGGAATGTGGACTACGGAATGTGACCGGAGATCTGCTTGTTTTTATTGACGTGGACTGTGAAGACCCCCCGGAAATGATCCTGCAGTTCGTCGAAAAGCATGAGCAAGGCTACGACATCGTCTACGGCGAGCGAGTTGATCGAGAAGAAATAGAGATTATAAAGGCCGTCCGGAAAATATTCTACAGATTCCTCCATTCCGTAGCGGACGAAGACATTATCCTGGACATGGCGGAGTTTTCGCTTTTTACACGCGAAGTGCGCAACGCAATCGTGAATGAAAATACATCGTTCCCCTTCATCAGAGCCTCCATCGGACGCGTAGGATTCAATCGGGCTGCGATTCCATTCAAGCGCGACAAGAGGATTGCGGGAGACAGCCACTACAACCTGATAGGCATGTCCATATTTGCAATTGCCGGAATCCTCTCGGCCTCAACATTGTTTCTTCGATTGCCCATTTTTCTTCTACCCCTCTGGCTCCTGACTCTGCTCGGCTTGGGAGTTGGCTACGTGAAAACTCATTCTCCCTGGTTTGTGCTCTCGGCCCTGATCCTTTTTGCCGCCTATGTGGGGGGGACGCTGGCTTTCACTGCTTTGTATGTTGCGCGCACCTATAAAAATGGGCTGCATCGCCCGAATGCCTTTATCGACCACGGGCGCAGTATCTTGCCGCCAAACAAGTCCACTGAGGGGATAGCCGAGCCAAGCACTTATTCGGTTTCGGAGTGATGACGAGTCTGGAACAGGAAGTATCTCTATCCTGAAGGTGGCCGCTGCAACGAAGTTCTAACTTGATCGGTGAGAAACATGCTGAAAAGTGAAGATCCAAACCTCTTGCCGACTCGCAGAAATCTTCAGCTAGATTTCCTACGCGGTGTTGCCATTCTTTTGGTCATCCTTCGCCACACCGTCCTATTTCATGTACCTGGCTGGGAAGCCTCGCTGGTGCAATTTGGCTGGGCAGGAGTTGATCTGTTTTTTGTCCTCAGCGGATTTTTGATTTCCGGCTTACTGTTCTCTGAGTATCGGCAAAACGGGATGATTCGATTCGCAAGGTTTGCTGTCCGGCGCGCATTAAAGATCTATCCCGCGTTTTACTTCCTCGTGCTCCTTACCGTGCTCGCTCGTATTGCTTTGCACACGTCTGATGCGGTGCTTCGGCCTTTGTTGCACGACATTTTTTTCATCCAGAGTTACATGCCTGGAACGTACGGGCACTTTTGGTCGCTCTCCGTTGAGGAACACTTCTACATTCTTCTCCCGGTTTTACTGTACTTCATGATTCGCGTTAGCAAGCCCGGAGAGCCGAACCCGTTCCGGTTTTTCCCGTGGTTATTTTCTATAACTGCGATTGCTCTCTTGCTGGCGCGCCTGTGGACCGCGAAACACGTGGTTCCCTTTGCCTGGCAAACTCACCTATACCCGACACATCTCCGCTTCGATTCCCTGATGTTTGGCGTTCTTTTGTCTTATTGGGCCCAGTTTCACGCCGGGAGATTTTGGGGATTCGCGCGTCCGCGGTATTTCTTGTTCATTTTGGCGGGCGTCTTTCTAATCTCGCCGGGCTTCCTGCTAACCCAGGAAACACCTTGGATGTACACCTACGGCTTCACGGTGCTGTATCTCGGATTTGGCGCCATCCTGATAGGAATGCTCAGCGCACCGATGGAATTGATGCCAAGGGTGCTGCAAGTCTTCCTTCGCACATTCGCTTTCATCGGTGGATTCTCATATTCAATTTACCTGTGGCACGTTCCCTGGCTGATCTTGCTGGGAGCTGCCGGCGTTCTTCGCATCCCCTATTTGGGCGTCGCGGTTTTTATCCTGGGCTCCATGGCCGTCGGAATTATGACTTCGAGACTCGTTGAAATTCCGATGATTCGGGTGCGTGACCGTCTCTTTCCACGTGATACCGACTTAGCGCAGGTAAGCCACGGCGAGTTGAGAATCCAGACTACGGCCAACCTCGCAATTAGTAGCATTGAGCATCCGGTTGAGATTGATCCGCTGAACTGACAGTCCTGCGCGAACGGCTGCCCTGTTTCTCTCTGCTCTCCCCTCACCTGGCTAGCGCCGATCAGGTTTCGTGCTATTTAGAACATACTCCCCTCGCTTCCTTGAACGATTCGAAATCATCGGGACTAGACTGGTTCTTAGGTCATTGTCTTGTCTTCAGGAGGCGTGCTTTGAAGGCCGTGATTCTCGCAGGCGGCGTGGGTACCAGAATCAGTGAAGAGAGCCATCTCCGGCCGAAGCCGATGATTGAAATCGGTGGTATGCCGATTCTTTGGCACATCATGAAGATTTTTTCCACCGCAGGCGTGCAGGAGTTTGTAATCTGTTGCGGCTATTTGGGTTACGTCATAAAGAGCTACTTTGCGAACTATCTGCTTCATGTGAGTGACGTGACAATCGATATCGCTCAGAACAAACTTCACGTTCACCAGAACGGCGCAGAACCCTGGAAAGTGACGTTGGTTGATACTGGTGTTCTGACAATGACCGGGGGCCGTTTAAAGCGGGTTCGCCAGTACTTGGACGACCAAGACTTCTTCCTCACATATGGTGACGGGGTCGCTGACATAGATGTGAACACGCTTCTCGCTTTTCATCGAAAGCAAGGCCTGCTCGCCACCGTGACATCCGTTCGACCGCCCAGCCGCTTTGGCGCGCTGGTCACGGACGGGGCGCGCGCCGTAACTTTTCAGGAAAAACCTCAAGGCAATAGCTGGATCAATGGCGGCTTTTTCGTTCTCTCGCCGCGCGTGATTGATTACATCGAAGGCGACCAAACCGTATGGGAAGGCGCACCGCTCGAGCGGCTCGTCCGTGAAGGCCAGCTAGCCGCTTATCCCCACGAAGGCTTTTGGCATCCCATGGATACGCTTCGCGATAAGAATCAGCTCGAAACTCTATGGAGTTCGGGCAACGCCCCGTGGAAATTGTGGAAATGAATTCTGGGTTTTGGCGCAAGAAGAAGATACTCCTCACTGGACACACCGGATTCAAGGGGAGCTGGTTTTCCCTTTGGCTACAAGAGTTAGGTGCTGAACTTGTTGGCTATGCACTGCCGCCGCCCACGGAGCCCAGCCTTTTTGCGCTGGCCAATGTCGCGGTGGGAATGCACTCCTGCCAAGGAGACGTCCTCGATTTGGAGCATTTGCGGAAGGTGCTGAATCAGCACCAACCGGAAATTGTCTTCCACCTGGCGGCACAATCTCTGGTGCGCGAGTCATATGCAGACCCGGTGGGAACTTTCTCAACGAATGTGATCGGAACCGCGCACGTACTCGAAGCGGTGCGGACCCTGCCTTCCATTCGAGGCGTGCTCATCGTTACGTCAGACAAGTGTTACGAAAACCTGGGAGACGACTCGGCGCACTGCGAGACAGACCGTTTGGGCGGTGACGACCCTTACTCTGCCAGCAAAGCTTGCGCTGAGATGGTCACGTCCGCCTATCGGCACTCATTTTTTCAGGCGGATAAATTGCATTTCATAGCCGGGGTCGCATCCGCACGCGCTGGAAATGTGATTGGCGGCGGCGATTGGGCCAGCGATCGGTTGATTCCGGATGCAGTTCGGTCCGCCTCGCAGAGAACGGAGCTCCGAGTGCGAAATCCTGACGCGGTCCGTCCCTGGCAGCATGTGCTCGAACCTTTGCGCGGCTATTTAATGCTGGCCGAGCAGCTATGCAATGACCCAAAACGATTTTCGGGCAGCTGGAATTTTGGCCCGGAAAAAGCGGACATCATTCCTGTCAGGCAGATTCTGGATCGTCTTCAGAATCTTTCGGGGAAGGGTTTCACTTGGAGCAGCGATCCAGGAGCGCACCCGCCCGAAACTCGGTGCCTGAGACTTGACAGCGCCAAATCGCGTACCGAACTGGGCTGGCAACCGCATTGGCATCTGGATTCGGCGCTGCGCGCTACCGTGGATTGGCATAAATCCTACGAAGCCGGAAAAGATATGCGCGTGGTGACCGAACAACAAATCCGTTCTTACCAGTCTCACTTATCTCGGCCGGAGATCTTGGGGTGACAAGCCCGCCCAATTGCCGTTTTTGCGAAGAACCGCTCCGTCATACCTTTGTGGATTTGGGCATGTCGCCTCTTTCCAACGCCTACTTGCGCGGCGACCAATTGAACCGCATGGAACCCTTCTATCCACTTCATGCCCGGGTATGCAGTAAGTGTTTTCTTGTGCAACTCGAAGAGTTCGAAAAGCCCGAGAATATTTTTAGCGGCTATGCTTATTTTTCCTCGTATTCGGAATCCTGGCTTCGTCATTCGCGGGAATACGCTGAACATGCCACTAAGCGTTTTCATCTGGATAGGCATAGCCTGGTCGTGGAGATTGGCAGCAACGACGGCTACTTGTTGCAATACTTTCTGACGAAGGGTGTTCCCGTCCTTGGCGTGGAGCCGGCGCAAAATGTTGCCGACGTTGCAAGGAGCAGAGGCGTTCCGACAGTCGCGCGATTCTTCGGTAGAGGTACAGCTACTGAATTGGCAGCGGAGGGACGTTGCGCTGACTTGATCGTTGCCAACAATGTCTTGGCCCATGTTCCCGACCTGAACGGCTTTGTACAAGGTCTTCAGCTGTTGCTCAAGCCTCAAGGAATCGTGACTGTCGAATTTCCCCATCTGCTTCGGCTGATCGAGGGCGGACAGTTTGACACGATTTACCATGAACATTTCTCTTACATTTCTTTCTGCACTGCCGAGGAGCTTTTCCACAAGCACGGTCTCCGCATCTTCGACGTTGACGAACTTCCGACTCATGGAGGATCACTGCGGCTGTACGTCGCCCATGCCGACAATGAGACCGTGCCGCAGAACTCCTCTGTCGCGCAGCTGAGGAGGCAAGAAATTGCCGCCGGGATCCGCGACTTGTCCAAGTACGCTGGCTTTGCCGAAAAAGTACGCGTCACGAAAAGGTCGCTCCTGCAATTTTTGCTCGAGGCCAAGAACAGTGGGAAAAACCTAGCTGGCTATGGCGCCCCCGCGAAGGCGAATACCCTGCTCAACTATTGCGGAATCGGCTCGGACTTTATGGATTACACCGTAGATTTAAATCCACACAAACAGAATCTCTTCCTGCCGGGGACACACATCCCCATCTATTCTCCGGAAATGCTCCGGAAAACCCGGCCCGATTACGTTTTGATTCTGCCGTGGAACTTGCGGGAGGAGATCGTTGAACAGCTCGCGGAAATCCGGCAATGGGGCGGCCGGTTCGTTATCCCTGTTCCGAAAGTGGAAATAATCGCATGAAGTGGATTGCTCTTCCCTTGCTTGGAGTGTACCTCGTGGAAATTGAACCCGCGATTGACGAACGCGGATTCTTCGCCCGTACCTGGTGCTCCGAGGAAATGAAAAGCAAAGGGCTGGTTTCCGAGCTCGCCCAATGCAGTCTGTCCTACAACGTGCGCCGCGGCACGGTTCGCGGAATGCACTACCAAACCCCGCCATATGCTGAAACCAAGCTCGTGCGCTGTCAGGCAGGAGCAGTCTATGATGTAGTTCTCGATTTGCGCCCATCTTCTGCCACCTATTGTAGGTGGTTTGCCGCCGAATTGAACGCCGTCAATCACCGGGCACTGTACATTCCCGAGGGCTGCGCCCATGGCTTTCAGTGCCTCGCAGACCATAGCCAGGTCTTCTATCAAATTTCCCAGAGTTATCGGCCAGAGTGCGCAAGAGGAGTTCGCTGGGATGATGCCTTGTTCGGCATCGACTGGCCGATGAAGGAAGCCATTCTTTCTGAGCGCGATCGGTCATTCCCTGATTTTCGGCCATGAAAAGAGTTCTGATTACCGGTGCCCGAGGTTTTCTCGGCCGTCATTGTCTCCCGCTACTTCTGGAGAGAGGTTACGAAGTGCATGCTGTGTCCCGGCTTCCTCATCGTCACCCGCTCTTTGACAACGTTGCTTGGCACGAGCGCGACCTGCTGACTCCTGGTGCACCCGCCTCGCTGCTTAGGACTTTGCGCCCGGAATTCCTGCTTCACTTCGCTTGGTACGCCGTACCCGGCAAGTTTTGGAAAGCTCCAGAGAATCGGGCCTGGGTTCGCGCGAGCCGGGAATTGATGCAAGCTTTTGCAGAAAACGGCGGAGAGCGGTTTGTTGGAGCGGGTAGTTGCGCGGAATACGGCAGACATGCCGGGGAATGTGAGGAGACGACAACGCCACTTTTGCCCGACAGCCTCTACGGCAAGTGCAAGCTGGAATCACAACAACACCTCGAACTGCTGAGTCGGCAACGTGGCCTCAGCGCCGCCTGGGGTCGCATTTTCTTCATTTACGGTCCTTTCGAGGAGCCCAACCGCATTGTCGCTTACGTCATTCGTTGTTTGCTCTCTGGTACGGCTGCGTTTTGTTCAAATGGCGCGCAGATCCTGGATTTCCTCCATGTCAGCGATGTGGCGTCGGCATTCGTCACTCTGCTCGGCGCCAGCACAACCGGACCTGTAAACGTTGGATCGGGAAATCCCGTCTGTTTGAGCGAAGTCCTTCTTGAGATCGGACGTCAAACGGGAAGAAGCGTACTCATTCAGTTTGGTGTCCGCGAATCGCCTGCGATTCCCGATCGCATTTGGGCAAACGTCAACCGACTGAAAAATGAAGTCGGCTGGCATCCGCGCCTGAGTCTCGAAGAAGGAATCCGACAGACACTGAATTGGTGGAAGGGTTCTCTGGAAAAGGCTGCAACCGGCTCGCATGGCACCCCAACTTGACCTCCCTCCCCCAGGGATCATGCGTCGAGGATTTTACGGAGCAGGCGGAACGAAGAGGCACAAACTGGCGGCCCTAAGGCAAGGGCTCCGGAGGGTTCCTTTCCCACACTACCGCTGTCCATCGCAAGGAATCTATGTCAAGGGGCCTCACCGGGCCTACTCGCCGATAGTGAGTTTTTAGGTAGTTTGCAAGTTCTCGGTCGAAATCTTTGCCGAAGACCGGCACACCGTACTCGACAAATACGCGATTGGACCATAGCAGATAGTCCACGCGCTTTGTGTCAATCTCTTGGATGACTTCGTTCATCATTTTCCCCGGGGCGATCACTCCAGGCGTGAGAGAGTAAACACGGATCGGGCATTCGGTTTCTGCAAGAAAGTAGAGACTTGTGTCTTCTGGGACAGAGAGAACCCTCTGACCGCGTGCGGTCTTTTCTTTCATGAATTGGATAGCTGCCTCATAGTTTTGTTTCATGACCTTGTCGAGACGCACAGTGCCTCGCGAAGTCACAAGCGGGACATAATCCTTGGCAAAATACTCTTGCTTCACCGTCGGAATCCCAACAAGTGCAAGGCAGCCCGCACACAGCGCAACTTCGCCGAGGAAGGCATAGCGGCGCGATAACTTGGCGTGGGGAACTATGCATCGCAATAGCAGGAGAAAGGAAAGAACCACGGGACCGTTGTAGTAGATGGCGTATTCGGATGGTATCATCCTCATCAAAATTCGAAATGCGAGGGTGCTGGAGTAGATCAACAGAATTGGCAAACCCGCGCTTATCGAGAATTCTCCGCCGGACCTCTTCTTCCACCACTGCCAGAAGACTAGGGGCGCGGCAAAGCCAATATAGATGACCATGTCTCGCGGAAAAAACACGAGAGAAAGGGTGTTCAACAAAGGGTCCGGATCACCGTAGCCGAGAAAGAATCGAACAAAGTAAAAGGCGGTAATGAAATAGAGCGCCGTTCGGACCACAAGCCAATGCCGGCTCTTGTCCTTCCGCCAAAAGCCGGCGTACACGACCAGCAACGCCAGGCCAAGTCCGAAGGCACGCCACAACGCTTCCTCGAAGGCGGCCGCTGTCAGCGAAAACCCCGTTCGTTCTAGTCTCATTTTGCCGAATGTCTTCATGAAGTACGAAGTCGGCCAAGTAATCAAATTTTCTTGCGTGAGGAACTCCGCACCGCCAAGGGAGATCATCCACCGAATTACGACCGCGCACCCGACGATTCCGGGCAACGTCGCCCCAACGTCCGTAGCAAGAAGCTTCGAGGACTTCTGCTGCAGCCAGCGCACCAAAAGGAGGGACAAGAGGGTGACATAACACGCCAGACCGAATTCCGGCTTCATCAACACTTCGATACCCGCAAGCAAGCCGGCCCAGAATATCCACCACCATCCCCGGGAATCGAACGCTCTTATTGCCACATACAGGAAAATGCAGCCCAGCGCACATCCGTAAACCGCCGAAAAACTGTATGGCAAAGGGAAACAAAACAGGGACGGCGCAAAGGCCTCCAGCAGGAGCACGGCACCAGCCGTCCAGCCCATCAGCCAGGAAGAAAGATACATTCCGGTTACGTAAAGCATTACGGAAGATAGCAAAGCAGAGAGCGCCCCCGCCCAATACAAGACGCTCAGGTGAATCCCGAAGAGCCGAAATAGGTACGCGTTGAAATACGGTCCGGCGGGCCCATACATGAACCAGGTGTCCCGATATAGCGTCTTCCCGCCGGCTAACAATGCTGGAACATACATTTCGTGTCCCGAATCGATTGTGAGGTTGCCCCACGCTCCCCAAGTCACAATCAATTCTGCCACCCAAAGAACGACTAGACCTCCTAAAGCGCCGTAAGTCGTCGGCGTCCATGGGGCCTGCGGGCCAAAGAGTCTTGACAATATGGGATGTGATGCGGTGCTAAGGCTAGAAGGCGTGGATTCCATTTAGCGGAAAGCAGGCGATTCCTGAATATGAAATCGAGTTTTATTTACAAAGATACTAGCTCGCCCGTGTGTAAAGATGCACGAAGAATTTGACAAACGGTTGCCATCCACTCTCCCGCACACGATTCCTGCTTTGCGAACTTGGCGAATGATGAGGTTCAGTGGGGCGAGCAATTGCGCGGCGGGCCTGTCTCTTGCCGTCGATCATCGCTCATCCTGCAGGTTGCAACCTGGAGCACGCCGCGGCACGAACTTCGCCCACCTGTTAGACTACATGCTTAGGACACGCGTCCCCGCGCATGAGCCCCCATCAAACGGACCGGCACCATTTCGACCGCCAGATTGTTTACGCGCGGCCGGTTTTTATTTTGCTGGCGCTGCTGGCAGTTCTGGAGCAGCCGCCTTCGCACGAACTGCGGCGCTCCGTTTCG
The DNA here is from genome assembly GCA_003225295.1 of Acidobacteriota bacterium. GTDB lineage: Bacteria > Acidobacteriota > Terriglobia > Acidiferrales > UBA7541 > Acidiferrum. Next base: position 33,174 of record QHYZ01000031.1, read on the forward strand.
TTTCTCGTCGCTTATCTGGTCGTTGCGCTCCTCGTGACCCAGTTGGAGCGGCTGCTCCGCAGACGCTCCTGGCATTTGCCGCTCGTGTGCGATTTGTTGGCACTGGGATATTTCATCTATATCAGCCCTTCCACGGTGCCAGTGTGGTTTCCGTTCATGTTCATCTGCTATGCGGGAGGCATACGCTGGGGACTTGCCTTGACCGTCCCCCTTGCCGGCGCGCTGTCTCTAGTCCTGGTTTTGCGGACGGCGGGACGTGGCGAAATAGACTGGATGCGCGTGGTCGCCTGGCTAGGGCTGCTGGCCGGAACATTTGCCGGCGGTGTAGGCCTCGCCTATCTCGGCGACCTTAACCGGCGGTTTGCGGCGCAAATCGATTTCTTTTCGCGCATCAACGCAACGATGCAAGTGGATCAAGGGCTCGCGGAGTCGCTGCGGCTCTTTCTTGAGGAGCTGGCCACCACGTTTAGTACGGAAGAAGCTCTATTGCTCTATCGCGACACGGATCTGGAGCGTATTTTTCTGTGGCGGCTGAAAGCGGGCGAAAGTGAGCGGCTGGTGCCAGAGAGCATGCCGCTCTCGCGCACGGACGGTTTTCTGCTGGACGACATGGATGCAGCAATTTGCTGGAACTCCCTCAACGAACCGGGTTCCGGTTTCGGCTGGGACCGCCGAGATGGCAGGGTGATAAAGAATCTGCCGCGGCTGCCCGGGCCGGCGCAGCAGGAACTCAAAGTGCGGTCTCTGCTGACCGTGGCATTCGATCAGGAAGGACAAGCAAGTGGCAGGATTTTCTTGTTGAATGGCCGTAACTCATTTCAAAAACAGGACTTAGCCTGGCTTGAAAGCATCGCGGCGCATGTATCTCCTGCGCTAGAAAACATCTTTCTTTTGAGGCATTTACGCGCACGAGCCATCGAGGCCGAGCGCAGCCGGATTGCGCGCGACCTCCACGATGGAATTCTTCAGACCCTCCTGAGCATCGAAATCCAGTTGGACGTCTTGCGGCGCCGGGTTCCTGCCGCGCCTGACCAGGCCGTCAGCGGCCTTGCCAGCCTCCAACAGACCGTCAAGAACGAGGGCGCGGAGCTGCGTCAGACCGTCACAGACCTGCGTCCGCTCCGGGTGCAGAGCGCTGATTTGGTTGACCTGATGCGCGGATTTGCCGAGCGGTACCGCAACGAATCCACTGTCGCCCTTGATGTGCTGATCGATTCGGCACAGCTGCGCGCTCCGGACCGCGTTTGCCGCGAGATTTTCCAGATTTACCGGGAAGCACTCAACAATATAAAAAAACATGCCAAGGCTTCCCATGTCGTGGTAAAACTGTCGCAGGATGACAGCCGTCTAGTACTCGTAGTGGACGACAACGGCGAGGGGTTTAGTTTCGCTGGTAGGTTCACCGGCGATGAATTGGATCGATTGCGGTTGGGTCCCATTTCCATTAAGGAGCGAGCGCGTACCGTGGGTGGGGTTTTGACTGTCGAGTCGAACCCGGGGCATGGAGCGCGTCTAACGATTGAAGTTCCGCTCGGTTGATATGGCCAAGACAAAACAGCAGATACGGGTACTACTAGCCGACGACCACGCGATCTTTCGCGACGGCTTGAGGAAGCTTCTCGATTCCGACGAAGACATCACCATTGTCGGGGAAGCCCAGAACGGAGCGGAGTGCATCAAGCTCCTCGCCAAGCTCAAGCCCGATATTCTTCTCCTCGATCTGCGCATGCCGGACAAAGACGGTCTGGCCGTTCTCGAGGAAGTCAATTTCGACACCTTGCCGACGCGAGTTGTCGTCTTGACCGCCGCGGAAGACGATCGCGACGTTGTTCGCGCCATGCGTCTCGGCGCACGCGGCGTGGTGCTAAAGCAGTCCGCCACCGATCTTCTAGTAAAGAGCATCCACCGCGTGCATGCCGGCGAAATCTGGCTCGACAACCGCATGACTGCCGAAGTCATGAAGGCGTTTTCGAAGTCGAGCGAATCCGGCCCGCGCCGCGAAAAGCCGTTGCTCAGCGACCGCGAGAAAGAAATCGTGCAACTCGTCGCGCAGGGTTTCCGCAACAAGGAGATCGGCGAAAAACTCTTTATCTCCGAGCAAACGGTCAAAAACCATTTGCACAACATCTTCGACAAACTCGGCGTCTCCGACCGCCTCGAACTGGCCCTCTACGCCATCCACCACCGCTTGATCGACCAGACGTAGCCTATCTGTTCGTAGAGGCACAATGAGATCGCCCTGCTGCCCTGAGGACAACGAAGGGCGGCAAGCCGGCGTGCCTGTCCTTCTTTGATCTTCCGCACAGCGTCGATGTTTATCATGGAATCCTAACGCCAGGGGTGATCTCCAAAGTGAGTGAAACCAGCCTCAAATCTTAATCCCACACAGAAATACCCGGTCGTCAGAGCCTGCCAGTAAATCACTCTCGCTTGCAGGCGAAACTCGTTCGACAATGCCGCGGGCCACGGCCGCTCTTCGGCCCGCCAGGCGACGTCTGGTTATCGCGCGGGCACCGCGGGGGCTGACGTTCACGGTGATGGCCCTTTCAGCAGCGAGCAACTGCTCGTAGGTCCCGAGGTACGCCTGGACGTCCAGCGGGACGCGCTTCTCCTTTCCAGAAGCATTAGGACCAGTACCTTTTGCAGAACTATCTTTTTCAGGGGCCCCGGCCGCGTACCGTTCAGGCGTCGCCTCTGTTGAGTTTCTGATGGCTTCGTTTTTTCTCATACATGGCCTTGTCCGCCTGCGCCATAAGGTCGCCGAGCGAGATGGTACGCTTCGGATTAAACCGGGCCACGCCGACACTGAGCGAGAGTTCGTAGCGAGATTCACCTGCGTTCGACTTCTTGACACGCTTTTCCAATCGGCGGAGCAAAACTTCCCGGGTTTGGCCGGAAGCTTCGAGCGCCAGTACGACGAATTCATCTCCACCGAGGCGAGCCACAATGTCAGAATCACGGAATGTACGTTCCAGGGCATCTGCAGCGCGGATCAGCGCGAGATCTCCCTCCTGGTGCCCATAGGAATCATTGATCTTCTTCAGACCGTCAACGTCACAGTACAACAGCAAAAGGCTCTGCGCCTGTCGGCTCGCCAGCTTGAGTTGCTGCACCGCGGCGGCAAAAAACCCGCGCCGGTTGTACAGGCAGGTTAGTTCGTCAGTGAGAGCCAAATGACGCAGCTCTCTGTCCAAGAGGGCCTGCCTAACGGCACACCAGACGGCCGGGGGGGCTGCAGCCCTGAGGGCCTGCAGGTCGGGAGCGTCTAACTTTAGCGTTTTGGTAATCTCGTCCACTTCCTGCAGAATCTGACCAAGTTCATTGTCTGCGGTTTGCAGAGCAGAGGACAGAACCTCCTCAAGGCCCTCCTTCCCTGGGCCGTTCCTTCGGCCCATGGCCAGAACTCTGCGGTTAGTCACTTGGTTCGGCAAACCCGTCCTGAAGCGAGCAGCCTGCAGTTGGTTAGCGGTCCGCAATTCGTGTATTGGCATGACCCCTCCTGCCAGCAAGTGTAAAAGAGGTGCCTCACTGGAAAGGACATCGTTTCATCGATCTGCATAATCGACAAGCCGGTAAGGACCGTAGGGTTAGTGCGGGTGAATCCACTAATGCTTTCGCTTGACGAGGCATCTATGAATCTGCAAGGGGAAAGACTGGCTCATCAACGCTGACAAGAGTTTAGCTCGGGACTCAGGTGTTTACCTGAGATAAAAAGCAGGGGTTGACTTGCTTGAGGGGGCAGGTAAGTCATGGTATTTGTTGGGAATTCGTGGGGGACCCCATTTGCCGGTACAGCTGGAGACCGTCCAGCGCAAGGAGAATCGATTTATGTCCAGACAAGTGAGCAGTCCGGGAGGGGAATTGGTGCGGAGTGAAGCGCCCTCAGAGCTTCTGCGTGAGCTGGTGGCGCACCTCCGGCAGAACCGTACGCTGTTGCGCGAGGAATGGGTGGTGCGCA
>QHYZ01000072.1 GCA_003225295.1 Acidobacteriota bacterium
AGATCTGCGAATACGTCGTGGGGCTCAGAATCAAGTTGGTTATGTTAGAGACGATGCTCTCAAAGGCGTACCGGGGTGCACCCGATAGTTTCTTCCACTCCGGCGTCTCGCGGAAGGCATTCCATTTGGCGGTGCGATCCGTTAGGTCGGTGAAGCCCAACATGTAAGTAAGGCAGGGCAGGCGTGAACCAACCAGCACGTCGCCATAAAAGACCTGCGAGAAGCCGGCCTTCTCAAAAACGTCGTACTCGCCGCTATTAAACATTTCAACCTTGCGACGATGATCCTGGTCGCTGGGACTCTCATAGGTGCGCAGCTCAAACATGCGGTCCTTGTGCTCCGTGGTGGCCGCAGGCAGCTTCAACTTGGGCCAGCCCTCGAAAGCCACCATCAGCGAACTCTCAATGCGAATGAAGGGGGCTTGATCGGCGGGAGAGGTCAAGAATGGCGCCCCCGCTTTCAGATACTCAGCGTCCTGGTCCAACCGGCCTTCCACCGTCGCCAAGGTCTCTACGGAAGCTGCCGCTATCAAGACATAAAACGTGGGGGTCACCGGACCGATGGTTACAGTGAAAACGCCAACCGAGGCAATTCCGAGGCGATTGAGTGCAGGAACGAACGCCTCCTTAAGGAATGCGTCGGTGAGTTTCTGCTGACGGCCGGACTGCACGTGATACTGGCGCAGCTCGTAATATTCGCGTGCTTTGGCGCTGGCTGCCTCCCGTTGCGATTGAGTCGGGGCGTTTAGCACACCAGCAACAGCCGTCACGCCGATCGATGTCCTCACGAAAGCTCTTCGATTCATTGGTTCGGTTCCTGCTTTGGCTAAGGTTTCAATCAATCGAGTAAGCGGGGGCATTCTACCAAACCGCGCGGCAACATAACCACTGTAACAGCAGCCAGAGCTTCGAGGGTCGCGTCGTATCGCCTCGCCGAGGAGGGATTGAAAATGCAAATCAACACTCACTTCACACAACGGAACTTTCCTGGTACCAATTCCGGCCAACTTCCTCAAGTCCGTTTGTGGAATAGTCTTCGCATCGCTGACCAACTACGTGAGCCAGACTCGCTTGGAGTGATGAATGGTGATCGAGCACCGGGTCTTAGCCTGGCTCAGTCCTCGGTGGCTGCTACACAGCCTATCGAAATCAGTGACCGTCGTGGTTATCCGGGCCCTCTTCTCCTGCGGGAGTGGATAGTCCTGCCCCTGCTGGAGGCTGCCATCATTGCTTACGGGTTGGACTGGCTGCTGAAACGTTTGAATCACCGAAAAGTACAAATATGACGGGGCGAGGGACGCAACGCGGCGGCAGGGGCCGTGGCGGCAATAGCAGCGCGCAAACAAGCGTGGGACGAGCGGTTTTCATGGCGGCACAGCAATTACAGGTGGCGCCAATGCTGATGTGGGTCTTGCAGTCGCGGGTGCCACAGCAAACGCATCTGTTGGAGGCGGTCTGTTCTACGATTCCAAGACGGGATTTTCCGCTGGACTATTTGCGACCGGAGCGGCAGTGGCTAATTTCTTCAGCCACGTAGCAGCGGCACCGAGTCAGAGTGTCCAGTCTGGCATCTTGGGAGCATACGCCGGAGCAGGTGGCGGCATTTCATCACGAACGCTCGGTCAGTCCAGCAGCTCTCCGGTCCTTTCACAACTTATTCACTAAACGTTGGCGTTGGTCCGTACAAGTTCTCCGTCCAGTACGCGTCTGGGGGCTCTGTCAACGTGCTTGCCGTCGGCCCGCCCCTCGCCGGTGTCAGTATCGGTGGCTCCATTACCAGGATCCCTGGTGGAGTACCCCTTGTGGAGTGGTCTCGCTGAGCAAGCGATTTGTCTTGGATATTTGCCGTAAAGCGCCACTGGGTAGTGTCCTAATTTGGTTTTTGCTTCTGCTTCCACTTCAAACCTCGCGCTACGACGCTTTTCGCGTCTTTGCATCCATACCATCCTTCGGTGCCCCCACTGCCAGCCCCAGATTTCTCGAAAGTATGTTGAGGCATGACTGCATAGAGGAAGCAGAACGGTTCGTGGACGGTATCTCCAAGTCCGTTGTCAACAGAACACAACTCGCCTGCCGATTCGTAACCAGGCGTATTTCCCCTGCGTCCTTTTAAATAGCGGTCCCAATGCCCTGTCGGTTTGGAGGACGCCGTGACGAATCGTACCCAGCTGAGAATCTTGGTGTTTGTCTCTGTTGCTTTGCTTACCGCAGTTGCCGCACGCGCTCAAGTGGCCGTTCCCCATCCCATCCAACTTGCACCCGTACCGCCTGCATTGTTGAATGCGAAGAAGATTTTCATATCGAATGCAGGGGCAGACAGCGGGCTTTTTCCGCATCCCTTCAGCGGCGATCCGGATCGCCCGTACAACGAATTTTACACGGACATCAAAAGCTGGGGCAGATACGGGCTCGTCGACGATCCGTCGGAAGCCGACCTCGTGTTTGAGTTGCGCCTCATCGCACCCCTTGGCCCCCAAAACCCCAACAAGCAGAATGGTGCGGCCGATCCGCTGCCGATGTTCCGGCTTGTCATCCTCGATAGGAAAACGCACTACGTGCTTTGGGCGCTGACGGAGTCGATAGAGTTTGCATTCTTGCAAAAAACGCACGACCACAACTTCGACGTGGCGCTGTACGCCATCACACAGGATTTGAAGAGATTAACGGGCACAGCCGTCGCGGCACATCAATCACTCGACCAAAGCCAGTGAAACCGGCGCTGCCCTCCAGGCCATCTTGGTCCGAAGATCGGAGCGGCCTCTTCATCAGCGTGTCCAGATGCGGGGGCCGTGAAGGCGACAACGCCGGCCACCGTTGCAACTGCAACCAGCAAGAAAGCGATCGGTTTCATAGGGTACCTCCTTCTAAATTCTTGAGCACCACCCTTCGCCCTCCACAGTCACGCATTCGAAGCGCTCTGCGTCAGCCGAACGTGAAATGAAAGGGCCTCGAAGCCTTCATTTGTAGTCAAAATGGCGCTGGCGTAGTTTGGGATATTGACGTCGAGAGCAGCGTGCATCTCTTCATCCGAGTAATCCGCGGTCAGCGGCATAACGAACAGTGGCCTCCACACACGTGTGCGCTATGAGTCCCATGACGATGAGCTGATGGATGCCGTGTTTCTTGAGCTGCAAATCCAGATCCGTGTTGGCGAAACCACTGGAACCCCAATGGGCTAGGACCACGATTTCGCCCGGTTGAGGCTGGAACTCGCGGCGGATCTCGCCACCCCACGTGCCGTGTTTGACTTTGCATATCGATGGTGCCGTGTCCGTAGCCGCAGTCCGCCGGCAGCAATCCTCTCTTGCCTTCGGATCGAGGCCGGTTGCTACCTTCCAGGTCACACAAGGTTGATGGCAACGTCGATGTTGCGGCGAGTGGCGCGGGAATACGGGCAGAGCTGGTGCGCGGTGTCGACCAACTCCTGGGCAACCTTCCCGCGCATCGCGCCTCGGGCGTAAACCCGGCGGATGCACTACGAGTCGAGTAGTTGGTTGGTTCGCCGACGCGGATGACTTGCCGGCCCGGGATGCCGCTTCGCCCGGATTAGCCCAACATCGCAAACAGTCGTCCTCGACCGATTTCTACGAGATTAGGTGTAAGAGTCTGCCCTTTTCTCCGTCGCGGGCGGATTACGGGCTACCCGGAGTGCGCGGGGTTAAACCGGCGCATGCGAGTTGCCCGAAGATCACGGGTCTTGGAGGTCAACGCCTGTCACTTTGCAAAACGTTTGTACGGCATTCTTCAGCTCCGCTTGATGATGAAGACGGTCTTATCATCAATACGGTCCTGTTCGCCAATCTGGCGGAGACGATCGTCTTTTTTCACCGCATATTCGAGCAGAGCGTTGCAGATTTCCTTTGCCGGTTGGCGATGGCGCTCACGCATCACCCCTTCAAGTTGCTGACGTTCTTCTTTGTCGCTGCCGTCGTAGACCCCGTCGGTATAAAGGAAGAAAATGTCCCCCGGACTCAGCAGCGTGAGCTCGGCGACATCGGACGAATTCACCCTCCTCTCCCGGAATTCCAGTGACAAATACCTGTTACGATCAGGATGATCTTCGGAGATCTGCAAGCCAAGCGGTAGGAATTGCACCATCCGGCTCTTGTCAATCTCCATGAACTTGCGAAATTCGGCGGAAAAGACGAGTGGCGGTACATGTCCGAAGTTCACGAATCGAAAGTAGCCATAAGGGTGCACTTCGCCGTAAAGCATGGTAGCTATTTCCTGGGCGCTCTCTTTCTCGCTTCTGCCAAGAGCATTTCGTGCGGTGACAGATAGGGCCAACCTCAGGTTGATCCTTTCGAATAACTCCGGTGTCGTTTTCCCTCGATGATCGAGTTCGGAGAGCATGAGGGCATGAAACGTGTCGTGGACCGTCGAGGCGATTTTCGCTGAAATGATTCCGTGTCCTTGAGCGTCTACCAACAGAACTCCCGCCGTGCTATACAGCTCGCGCAGGTCTTCGGCGACGCGCACCTGTTCCGAGCTTCGTGCCTCTCTGTACGCGGATTCCATTTCGGGCTCGTAGCCGGGCCTTGATTTCAACCATTGGACATGATCATCCACCGAATTACGCGGCATCGCGCCTGCCGGGAGCGGCTCTAAATACTGTTTCGATCGCTCCAGGGCTCGCTGAATGCGGGCGTCGATGTCGTAACGCTGCTGGAAGTTTATGTACTCAAATAGGTCGCCGCCGACCGTTCCCGCGGGAATGGAGTTGCCGTACATCTCGATTCCTTCCAAATGCGGAATCGTGCCTTCCACGGGCATCAGCCGCTTGCGCAGATACTCATCAATAGTTGGAGCGGTGTAGATGTTTGCCATACGAGACTTCCAGGTCGAAGCGATTCACTCCTTGGTCCATAACATGACGATGCGGCACTCCATGCGACAGCGTCCATTGTGTTTTGGTAGCGATCGGCGCCGATGTCAGCGTCACTGCGGCCTCGTCCGGAGCGAACGTCCTCCGTCCTACATACTACTCACCACACCATCCGCATGGTGCGGTGCGATTAACAAAATCCTTAGATTGCTGCCCTGTGCTGTCGAACACCGTTCGTCGCAGTAACTGATACCAAAGTATCGTCCATACCTTCGTCCAATTGCTCCACTTCCGCGCTTCTGGTGTGATCGCCTCCTCGCACCGATTCAATCGGATATGTGCAACAAAAGGCTTTTCAGAAAGGGGATCAACAAGGACTCTGAAAAAAAGCACCGTGCACGCTCACATTGGGCCTTGTCCTGCTAGCTGCTAATCGCTATGCACGGAGCTCGTTGGCACAACCCCGTTTTTGGATCGTTCGCGGATTGCCGAATATGCGCCGCCCAGAGTGTGCAAGGAGCGAACGACATTTCTACGTCTGCTTCCATCAGCCGTTCGTAGATGTAGTCTCCGTCGACGTAATCTCATACTTGAAGTTGTCCGGATCGAGACTGTCGAGTCGGCCTTCGGTCGTTTCCGCGTGCGGATACATGAGGAAACCGATTGGCGCGCCGTTCGACGCGGGCAGAGCGACGTCGTGCGCGAAGTTGTACGCCATCCAGTTCATTTCCCAGGACCCGAATAGCCGCGTGCGGGCCTTCTTGACCATGTCGTCCTCCAGCGGTCGATTTCCGGGCGGTTCCTCGAGCACGACCTTCCGCACGTCTGCAGGATCTAAAGGTACCCAGCCGTAGTCACCAAGGTAAACCTCTGCGCGGCAGTGCTGCGCTTTCGTCACGTTCTCTGACGAAGCACCGAGGCTCTTGTATCCCATTTCGGACTTGGCGACGCGGATGCCATAAACGTCTCGCGCGGGGAGGCCCGCCGCGCGCGCCAGCCCAACGTACAGCGCGTTTAGATCCGCGCACTTCCCGCCCAGATCTTTGGACTCCAGCATGAAGCGAATGTCGCCGACGCCGCAGCCGCGCGTTTTCGGATTCCGAAAGGTGTTGTCAACAATCCACTCGTAGATTGCACGCGCTTTCTCAACATCCGTCTTCGCGCCCTTCGTGATTTCGCTCGCCGTCGCTTTCACGATACCGTCGGTCGGGAGGAGCTTGGTCGGCCGCAAAAAGTGCTCTAATTCCTCGCGGTCCCCTTTTGGTGCCTTGCTGGGCGCGGAGAGATCGACCGCATAGTTTTTGGTCGCGATTTGGCTTGTGAGCTTGAGGATCGGCCTTACACCGGATGGAAATTCTGCGGCGATGATTCCGAGCGCGTCGCCCTTGCTTTCGACCATCTTGGCGGTTCCGCCCTCGCAGTTGACGGTATTCGCGAGTGTCTTCTGGAAGGGCGTTTCAATAAGGAGTGCCGCCGGCACCCATACGCGCGTCTTCCCGGAAGTTTTCAGGACCTCGACGCGGGTCGTCACTTGAAACGTGCGCCAACGGTCAAGCGTTGTGACCTCTGAAAACAAGTGTCCAGCCTTCGCGAACGCGAGGCTAACGGACACAATGCTCCCTGATTGCAGGAAATTACGACGATTCACGGCCAACACCTCCTCCCACAGCAGAATTCTCTTGACTTCTCTGCTGACTGATAACGTACACCCGACTCTGGTCGTATACAATGTACGAGCCGGTTCTTGGATACAGCGGGCTTCCGCGCCTCCAATAGAATCCGAAAACCGAAGCCTGGCGCCTCTGCAACCCCATTCTCAAACACTTTCGCTTTGCCAGTCTGACCTTTTGGGCTCGTTTCTGGGCATCGGGCGTTGAGTGTTTCGCATAGGGCAACGAAGGTGTTAGTGTTCTGCGATGGGTGGCGTAACTCGAAAATTTGGGAAGCATCGCACCTTTGCCTCAGTACGCTTATTCTATTGAGCTATGCCTTTGTTTCCGCCAGCTACTGGATCGAGGATCGATCTCGCATGAGTTTTGCATGCAGATGACCGCCAAACCCGCCAGCGAAGGCTTCCAGAGCGGCGCGGACAAGTACGCCGCCTACCTCGAGATACTTGAGGGCCGCTTGCGCTGCGGCTTGGTTTTCGCCAATCTGCAGGATTTTCTGGTCCTGCCGCAGAGCAGGCGGTATCGCGAAACGCGCAACACGGGAAGCTGGCGTTGGCGGGAGGATCGCTCTAAACCACGGCGACGCGGCCCAAGTGGCGAACCTGTTTCCGGCGGGATCGTTCGAGGTCGTTCTTTGCCACAACATCCTCGAATACGTCGACGATCCAAATTCCGTCCTCTCTGCCGCTGCAAAGGTGCTGCAAAGTGATTCGACGGGGATTCTATCTATCCTGGTGCGCAACTGGGCAGGTGAAGTGTTCAAGGCGGGCATCAAAGCAGGTGATCTGGGGGCGGCGGAACGCAATCTTACAACTATGTGGGGACATGAATCTCTCTTCTGCGGCCGGGTGAGGCTATTTACGTTGGACAGCCTGCAAGTCATGACGAAAAGTGCATCGCTCGCAGTGGCTGCCGAACGTGGCGTGCGCGTCATTTCGGATTACTTGCCGCAGCAGATCTCCCGCCGCGAGGAGTACGAGCGGATTTTTGAACTGGAGCGTAAGTTAAGTAGTCGACCTGAGTTTGCTGCGGTCGCGCGCTACATACAGGTAATCGCTCGCCATTCCTGTGCATCATCGAGCAAGGAAACGGGACCATGACCCAGGCCGACACCCAGTCCGCCCCACACTCTACGTTGATCCGACCTGCTGCGTCCGACGGGTTTGCACTCGGACTCGGGCTTACCAACGAGTGCAACCTGGCTTGTTCCTTCTGCTACCGCGATCCGGCGCGGACCGACCGGCTTAGCCTCGAGCAGGTGCGCTCTGTGATGGAAAGCCTGCGGGTCCGCTCCGTCAATTTGGGCACGGGTGAAAATGGAATGCACCCAGAATTCCGGGAGATCTTAGCCTACCTCCGAACTCTGCAGGTGAAGCTCACCATCACCTCGAACGGTCACAGCGCGGCTGTGCTCACAGATGACGAGTTGCGTGCCTTCCACGACATCGAGTTCTCCCTGGATTATCCAACTGAACGCGAGCAGGATGCCCAACGCGGCCGCGGCAATTGGGCGTTGATCCATGATCAGGCGGCACGCTGCGTCCGGTTAGGGGTTCCCGTTACCTTTATTGCTGTAATGATGAAGTCCAACTATCTGCGCCTTGCCGAAGTGGCGCGCGTGGTGAAGCGTTACCAGGCGCCGCTGCGCGTCAACGTTTACCAAGCGGTGCGCTCTGATCTCTACGCCTTGAGTTACGAAGAGTACTGGCAAGGCTTTCGGGCGTTGTTTGCGGAAACTGATGTCATCGGCATCGGGGAACCGCTGGTTCGGGCTATGGCGGGTTTGCCTCCGAGGACCGGCGGATGTGGAGTGAGTACCGTGCGAGTTACGCCCCGCGCTACCAGTCAGCCTTGTGTGTACTGGCCGGGAGCTGGCGAACCCCTCTCACTCCTACTGTCGCTCCGCTCAAGACTTGTAGAAACGCCGCCCTTTCTGGAGGCGCGCACGACGCCCGAGGCTTGCCGTTCCTGCGTTTACTTCGAGTCTTGTTATGGCGGGTGCGCCGGGCGGCGCCGCATCCAAAACGCTCTCGATCAGCCGGACTTCTATTGCCCAATTGTCCGCGGAGAAGCGCAAAAGCTGGAGATCCGCTTGGCTCCCGCTCGCGAGCTCCCCAAAGGCGAAAGCGCATGTACCACCATCGTGATTGCGCGTGATTGAGATGGCTGGCTTGCTCATGCGCATGAGTATGTACTGATGAGGCTGTAACCTTAAAGAGGGTTTAGGATCGAAAACCGGGAGGATCATGATGACAACAACCACGACACAACCGCGAGACAACACATCCCAGGTAGCCGACCAACCCCATGCCCGAATGGGGCTTGCTTTGGTGCGGTTGACGATTGGCGCGATGTTTGTGTGGGTCTTCTTTGAGAACCTGGGGAAGGGCGCTTACACTCCGGCGGGCTACGCGGGCGTGATCAACTACTACATCAAGGGGAGTCACTCGCCGGCCGCGTGGAAAGCCATCATGGGCTTTATGGCAAGCCACGCCGCCATCGCGGCTCCGATGCAAGCCATGACAGAGATCTCAGTCGGAGTCCTGCTGGTCATCGGTCTGCTCACACGCCCGGTAGCTTTTGTGGCGTTCGGGTTCCTCGCCAGCCTTTGGGTCTCGGAGTGGGGCAGCTCGTGGATCTGGGAGCTGCTCGTTCCTGTCCTGGCCTCTCTTGCGCTGGCCGTAGGGGGAGCAGGCCGCACGTGGGGCGTTGATTCGTTCTTGGCGCGCAGACGACCAACCTCTCTCTGGTGGTAAGCAAACGGAGTTTGAGTGCGGGTCTCAGTCATCATTCCCACGCGCAACGAGGCGCAGGCCATCGGCCGTGTCATAGGTGATCTTCCCGCCGATCTCGTCACTGAGGTCATCGTCGTTGACAATAACTCGATAGACGGGACACCTGAGATTGCTGCACGTATGGGCGCCCGAGTCATGACCGAACCGCGCCGCGGTTATGGCCAGGCTTGCCTGACCGGGCTCGCCTGGACTAGCGCGCCCGATGTTGTCGTATTCCTTGACGGCGACTATAGCGATCGGCCTGCTGAGCTTCCGCTTCTCCTCGCTCCGATTGCCGAGGGGCGCGCCGACATTACCATCGGTTCGCGTCTCGCGGGTCCGCGCACGACCGGGGCGCTTCCCTGGCACGCCCTGCTCGGTAATTGGCTGGCGGCCAGCTTGATCACTAACCTCTACGGATTAAAGATCAGCGACCTCGGTCCGTTCCGCGCTGCACGCGCCGATGCCCTCCGCGCAGTTGAGCTTGAAGAGACCAGTTACGGATGGGCCGTGGAATTAATCCTAAAGGGAGCCACTCAGGGTTTCCGCATCGTTGAGGTCCCGGTAAGCTATCATCCACGGATCGGGAAATCGAAGATCAGCGGCACGTTCAGAGGCACTGTTGGAGCGACGTGGTTCATTCTCAGTCGGATCGTGCGCTACTATTTCCGCCGACGAAAAAAAAGCATGCCACCGTCGGCGTGAAATCCCACGCGGCACTCATGGAACCTCGAACGAACGGTGATGACTTTCAATGTCGCTAGCAAATCGTACACTCGTCATCATGGCCAAAGCACCGAGACTGGGCTCGGTGAAGACCAGGTTGGCTGAGAGTCTTTCTGTGCAAGCGGTCACCGAGTTATACCGATGCCTTCTGAACGACACAATAACTCTAGCGCAGGCACTCGATGACGTGGAAATTGCCATTATGTGTCCCGCGTCTGACGTTGACGACCTGTCGCGCGCGGTGGCCAAAACAGTGCGCATCGTGCCTCAGACGGGCCTAGGCCTCGCCGCAGGCCTTGCCTCCGTGTTCAATCACTTTGCCACCTCTGGCCAGCAGCGGGTCATTGCCTTCAACAGCGACAGCCCACACCTGCCGGCATCGGTACTGGACACCGCGTTCGATGTACTCGAAGCCCGCGACCTGGTTGTAGGGCCCACGCACGACGGCGGCTATTATCTTGTCGGTGCGAGGGCGTCCCATTCAGATCTGTTCGCCAGTGATGGGATGGGAACAGCGAATGCGCTTGAGGCACTGTTGAGGCGCGCCCGTGCGCTAGGGCTTTCAGTACATTTGACTGATCCGTTCTACGACATCGACGTGGAGGGCGACTTAACTCGGCTTGCCGCGGAACTGCGGCTCGCTCCGGCTAGGGCGCCACGAACGGTGGTCTGGCTGAAACAGTGGGGACAGGCGGTGGCACAGTTGCGGACGGGCACGGGAGACCTGTGAAGCTCACGCCATCCCGCAGGCTGTACGGGTTCGGCGCCATCTTGCTTGTGGCGCTGACGATCTGCTCACGCAAGCTCAGCAGCGTGGGGGAACCGTCCTTCATCATTCCACTGGCGGCTGCTGGCATCGCGTACCTCCTCGCCATTCGTGAGTTCTTCTCCACGCCGAGATTCCCGCACCGCGTCATCGTCGTCGGGTTCGTGTTGGCTGCTCTGTGGCATCTTCCATTTCTACTGATGGCGCCGGGTTCAGATGATGACGTTCATCGATATGTTTGGGACGGCCGCGTGCAGCGGCTCGGCTATAACCCTTATATCGTCGTTCCCAGCGACCCTGCGCTCGGCGGGTTACACACACCCGAGACCCGCACGTTGAACAACCCGGATGTACCCAGCCCATATCCAGCAGGCGCGCAGCTTTTCTTCCGCGCCGTAACAGCGATTCATGAGTCTGTCTTTGCGCTGAAAGTAGCATTTGTAGTTTGCGATTTGGCGATCGTTCTCGTTTTGCTCGACATATTGCGTTGTAGTGGGCAAGGAGCGCACTGGGTTCTGGCTTATGCTTGGAACCCGCTGCTGGCGACGGTGGCGGGCAGTGGTCACATCGACATTGTCGGCGTGCTGCTGCTGTTGGTATCCGTCGCCGCGCTGGTGCGCCGCTGGCTTGCGGTTGCAGCCCTGGCATTTGGGCTGGCTGTTTCAGTGAAATTGGTCCCGATTGTACTGCTGCCACTCTACTGGAGGCGTGTTCGTATGCGCGATGCCGCGCTGGCGGCAATCGTGGTCGGACTCCTATACGTACCATTTTTCAACCACGGGCGGATTCCGATCGGCTCGCTCGGCACTTACGTGCAGAGATTCCGCTTTAATGATCCGGTGTTTGCAACGATCGAGCGAGTCGCGGCTCCGCAGTTTGTAGCTGGGCTGGCAGTGCTCGCCGGCTTTCTTACCGCAATCTGGATGAGAAGCAAGGCCCCGGCATGGTCTTCGGACGCATTTGCATGGCCTATGGCAGCATCGCTTCTTTGTGCACCGGTCGTATATCCATGGTACCTGCTCTGGCTGCTGCCGTTCGTTCGATCGGCCCCGACGGTGCCGATCATCATCTGGACAGTTAGCATTATCCCGACTTACTACGTTTGGCATCTGCGCACACTTGGACGTCCGTGGTTAGTTCCTGGCTGGATCATGCTCCTGGAATACGGATCCGTGGCTACGGCCGGTGCAATTATCATGTTTCGCCGGTTCACACGACAGGCGGTAACCCGATGCTCAACGGACTAGGTGCCCCTTGCGGATGCCGTCTGTGAACTTGTGTCACATAACGAGCGTAGCCGCATGAGCAGCGGTTCCGCATCGAAGATTGATAATCAATTCAACCGTATGATTCCATTCATGCTTTAGCCGGGGTACGCTCGGAGAGCAAATTCGCATTGTGTTTTTGCTCTTGACTTCTCTTTTTATCTTGTATATATACTATGTATAAGTTATGAACCACTCTCTGAACCGCCGCACCAACCTCTCCGCCGTCGAGCGCAACTTCCGTTCCCGCATTGCGCAGCTTTCCTCCGGTCAATGGTTTCTTCGTGGCACTCTCTCGGAACGTTCTGGCACTTGTGGCAAGGCGAATTGCCGTTGTGCCCGTGGGGAACTGCATAAGTCTTTGTACCTGGTGCAGAGCCAAGCGGGGAAGCTTCGCCAGATCTGTGTTCCAAAAGCCTGGCAGCAACGCATTCGCCAAGCCGTCAACAACTATCGCCTGATGCAGAAACTGATTGAGGAAGTTTCCGAGCTGGAATGGAAACGACTTCAGGAAAAGAAACGATAACGGTTCTTCGCCGCCTGATCGCCTATGCGGAAAAAATCTTCCAGCTTTCCAAAGATATCGTCACGCAGGTTTCCGACCGTAGAGAGAAACCACGCATTTCCACAGCGGCGGTGGTGAAATCGTCGCTGGTGCTGTTCTGGGCCAGGTT
>QHYZ01000073.1 GCA_003225295.1 Acidobacteriota bacterium
GGTGCTCGATGCCCACGGGTTGCGGCAAGGGATTCACGACGTTTACGAGCGCCTGAAACGGAACAAAGCCTTGCCGGATATTTACGGCCTGGGAGTCGTCGTTCTCGACGGTCATGAAAGCCACGCCAGTTACCTACGTCATTGCTCGGGCTGTTTGCAGCGAACCATCCACACTGCAGGAGGCGATCGCATCCAGTTTTATCATCGGCAGGTCACGTTGATGTTGCTGACTGCTGCGCTGTCAGGACGGGCGGCCGTGCGCTTGCTCCTGGATCATGAGCCGCAGCGGCCCGGAGAGGAGGAAGTGGAAACGGCCCTGCGCTTGTTGGCGCGCGTGATCCCCGCCTACCCGCGGGCCTTCGATTTGGTGCTTGCCGACGCGCTTTACGCGGAGGCGCCGTTTTTCAACTTTTTGCTCGCTCACGGCAAAACACGCTCTGGTGGTGCTCAAGGATGAACGCCGCAACCTCTATCAGGACGCGGCTGGATTATTTCGACCATGTGGCTCCTGAACCGGGTAGCTATCGATCCCGCCAGTGCCACTGGTGGGACTTTCCAGACTTACTCACCTGGCCCCAGGTGCGGGTCCCGGTGCGCGTGGTGCGTTCCTTGGAGACTTATACGGTTCGTCGGCAACTCGACAAGCAGGACGATCTTCAACAAAGTGACTGGATCTGGGTGACCACGCTATCGCTGACCCAATTTCCCGTCGATCGCATCGTCCATTTAGGGCACCAGCGATGGGATATCGAGAATTATGGATTCAACGAGTTGGCTAACGAATGGCACTCCGATCACATCTTCAAGCATGATCCAGGCGCTATCGAATGTTTTTTGCTCGTGGCCTTCCTGGCTTACAACATTTTTCATGTCTTCCTGGCGCGCAATGTGAAGCCCTGCGTGCGGCAGGGTAAGACGCAAATCTTCTGGGCCAGACTCATCGCCGCCAAACTCTACAGTGAAGTGGCTCCTGCCGGCATGTCGCCCTGAGGTTTTTCGCACTACCTCGTCCGATACTTCTGCTGGCCCCGGGGATCTTCATCGCGATCTTCCTGCTTGTGGAACCTTCGAATGGTGTTACTAACTCAGTTCCGCCTCGAAAAAGCCGTGCGAATTAGCCGTCCCTTCTGTCGCCTGCCTAGAAATGCTCAAAACCTTCACCAACCTACCTACTCTCACCTTCTTCCTGAGCTCGATGCGGAACCGCTGCCGCATGAGCATGCGAGAACACAATCACCCGAGGTGTGCTGTATAATGCGAGGCCAACCGAGCACGCGGTGTGAATGGCTGGCGTGGCTGAAGCGTATTGTGGCGAGATGCCCCGTGTATCCCGAAGCTTTTGGCCGTCGTCCAACGCATCACCCGTTCAAATTCACCGAGGAGCGAACTCCATGACAAGTGCGAGCCGTGTAACGATGATCCGTCTTCTGGCTTTCGTGGTGCTGGTCCTTGCTCCAACCTCCTGGGCACAAAAGCGCCCGCCAATTGCCGAACAGATTGCCAAGACCTATGGTCTCGATTCGTTTGGGCAGATTGAAGGGATCCGCTATACCTTCAACATACAGTTGCCCGGATTGAATGTCTCCCGTTCGTGGGTCTGGGAGCCCAAGACCGGGCAAGTCTCCTATGAAGGGAAAGATAAGGACGGCAAGCCCGTAAAGGCTACATACGTTCGTTCTCAACTGAACAGCCAACCTGCCAACGTGAAAGACGAAATTGAGCCGGCTTTCGTCAACGATCAATATTGGCTGGTCTTCCCTTTCCATGCTTACTGGGACTCCAGCGCCGATGTACAAGACCTGGGTGTGCAAAAATTGCCGCTGGGGAAGGGTTCGGCGAGGCGAGTGGCGGTGAAATATCCTATGGAGGCCGGCGGCTACACGCCGGGAGATACTTGGGAGCTTTTCGTCGGCTCTGACGGTCGAGTCGAGGAATTCATCTATCATCGGGGTGGACCCAAGAAACCGAGTGTCGTCATAGCAACTTGGGCGGGCTACAAGAAAGCTGGCCCTCTCCTTGTCTCAACCGAGCATCGCGGGACGGCGGACGGAAAGCCGCTGCGACTTTTCTTTTCGAATGTGTCCGTCAAGCTGACGGGATCAGACACCTGGATGAACGCGCAATAAACAACGGGCCGCAATCGATGTCGTTCTTCACGAATCAGCCTTCCTGGCAATCACTGCGGTAGTGCAGGAGTTACTCAGCTTGGGCAGATCGCGGGTCGCGGCCGTGCGTACCGGCAGGCTGGGCGTTGCCCACGAACGATGGCGGCTATTATCTTCTCGGTGTGAGGGCCTCCATCCAGGTCTGTTCACCGGTGATGGGATAGGAACAGCGAATGCGCTTGAGGCGCAGTTGACGCGCGCGCCCGTGCGCTAGGGTTTTCGGCACATCTGACCGATCGATTCTACGACATCGATGTAGCGGCAGATCTCAGTTAGCTCGCGGATGAACTGCAGCACCTACCACAGAAAGCGCCAAGAACGGCCTACGGGCCGAGGAGCCGCTCAAGAATTCTCTTCTAATGTTGTCGCTCGAATACGGCCCTGTCTACCTTTGGCTGGCCTACTATTGCTGGGCCGCGCGCAGGACGAAGCCATCTCCGTGTCCGCGGGAGGTTGGGCTTTCGACCACTGGTATGCAACGCTACTTTGCCGAATGAGCACACTTGCTGCTCACGAGGTCTCGGCTTAGAAAGAAAGATTTCCATGACTTCTCAGGGAAAATGCGCTACATACTTTTCGGTATAACTCGGGACATTGCTTCATCGTGGAATGAAGATTATCTCCAATCGAACGCGGCGATGTGATCGGTCGAGGGCATGACGGAAGATTCGACTCCTCCGATCCTCGGCCATGCGCTGGATCAACCATCCGCATTCACCCCCAAGAACTTGATGGACGATGTGCGCCGAAGCCGGCAGATACCGGCCGGAATCGTTCCCCCCGTGTGCATCCTGGAGTTCGATGGAGATATCACCGACTGGCTGGTTCAAGATGGCATAGCCAAGCCCTTCGGGCCTTGGGCGTGTTTTCACACCTCGATGTTCACGATGGATCTTGAAGGTGTTACCTGCGGAATCATCGCGCGAACCATCGGCGGACCCTACGCGGTACTGATTGCCGAGCAGCTCCAAGCCGCAGGGGCCAAGCTCATCATCGGGCTAACCTCGGCCGGCCGAGTGTCTCCCGATTTACCGCTCCCGTGTCTCGTGGTGGCAACCACTGCGATTCGTGACGAGGGAACTTCCTATCACTACCTGCCGCCAGACAGTGAAGTAGCGTGCAAGTCGCCGGTCGTCCCGCTTCTTGAGCGGGAGTTGATCGCCACCGGATGGGCCGTCCGCTCGGGTAAGGTGTGGACGACGGATGCCCCTTATCGCGAGACCGAGGCGCAACTCAATAAATGGACCCGAAGGTGTACTCGCGGTCGAGATGCAGGCCGCATCGCTTTTTGCCTTTGGCGTAGCCAGGCAAGCTTCCGTAGCCTCGGTTGCCATGGTCAGCAATGCCGTTGATCATGCAGGACCACAGTTCGATACCGGCTCACAGGAGGATGGCCTCCGAGTTCTCAAGGGGATCGCTCGAGCGGCCCGATCTCTTTTCGCCACTGCATGATCTGTCCAATCTGATTCAGTGCCGACTCGGTCGGCATTACTAACCCGCCGGGAGCAAACCAGTTGGCTGCAAAGTCGTCATAGCGGAGATGTCTAGCGAATCCATCCTGGCCTCGAGTCTTGCAGGCGACATCGCGAGATGCTGCTTGAAGCGTAGACAGAGGTATCTTCCCACTTGAACCGCCAGTCGCCGCCGCCATAACCGAGCCGGAAGCCGAGTCAGGACGTCGTTGTGCATTTGCGCATTTGCTGCCCTGCCTCCAAGTTGCTCATCACTCATGTCGCAGTGCAACCATAGGTTCGACGCGCATCGCGCGGCGCGCCGGGACGTAACACGCTAGGAAGGCCGCAATTGCAACGACAACAGGCGCGGCGACGAGCGCGGATACAGCGCTAGCGTGAAAGCCGTTAAAGCTGGCTGCGATGAGTCTTGGTAATGCCAATGACGTCATCAGCCCGAGCGCCACGCCAATTCCAGCGACGGACATGCCACTGCGAATCACCGAGCGCATCACCTGATTCGGTCGCGCACCGAGAGTCATACGAATGCCCATTTCATGCATTCTCTGTCCAGCTATGTAGGAAATTACTCCATAGATTCCGATGGAGGCCAAGGCGAGAGCGATCCCGGCAAAGGCGGCCATCATTTCGGCCATTAGGTCGTCCCCCTGACCCGCGTCGGCGATCACACCCTCCATCGTGCGCACCCTGGCGACTGCCTGGTTGCCGTCCACCGCCCAGATGGCACGACGCAGACCGTCGGAAAAACCGGCGGCGTCGGAGCGAGTCCGCACCACGAAATTCATGGAGCCACTCGGGTAAGCTTGAAACGGCTCGAAAAAGTGCGGCCTAGAGTCTCGCTGCCCCAGAAATTCGTTCACGTCTCCCACTACGCCGACGATTTCCATCCATTTGTCCCGTGCCCCGCTTCCTTCTATGACTTTGAGATGCCGGCCTATGGGGTTTCCATTTGCAAAATAGCGCCTGGCAAAGGCACGATCCACGATGATTGTCGAACTGGAATTGCTATTGTCGGAGGAATTGAACCCGCGTCCTTGAAGCAAGGGAATTTGCAGAGTCGCGAAGTAATCCGCACTCACGATGAAGTAGCCGCACCGTGGCTGCTCGTCGGGTTTCGGGACAGGTTGACCCTCGACCTCGAAGTCCTTCTCGTTGGGAAAACTAAACGGGAGATCGCTGGTGACTGCGGCGGACTCTGTCTCAGGAAGGTTGCCCAGGTTGCGCAGAGCGTTTTCGAAGAACGCTGCCTCGCGATGCGGCGCGCCATAATACTCCAACCCACGCAGTGACACGGACGCTGTAAGAACGTTGTGAATATTGAATCCTGCGCTTGCCCGAACCTCCTCGAGGAAACCCTCGATGAATAAGCTGGCGCTCGTGAGCAGGATGAGCGACAGCGCAATCTGGCCAATTACCAACAGTCGCTGGAGACGATGGCGCTCCCGGCCGCCTGTGGAACTGCGCAAGCCCTCTTTGAGATCAGTCCTCGAAACTTGAAGCGCGGGCAGAAGGCCAAAGACAAAGGCCGACGCAGCCGAGATCACCAGCGCGAAGACCAGCACCCGCACATCAAGTTGGATTGTTTTGGCGAGCGAAACCGCCCCTTCATTCCAATTCATCTGCGCGCGAAGCGCCCGCATTCCCCAATAGGCCAACAACAACCCGGGTCCAGCGCCGCCCAGCGACAAAATCAGGCATTCGGACAAAAGCTGGCGGGCGAGACGCGCACGCCCTGCGCCCAGCGCCGCGCGAATAGCAAATTCGTGCTGGCGAGCCAAACTTCGCGCCAGGAGCAGATTCGCCATATTCGCACAAGCAATCAGCAGAACGAAACTCACTGCGACCGTCAGAAACAACAAGGCTGTGCTGACGTTGCCGTCTTCGATGCTGTATTCTTGGAGGGACTTTACCGCCGTGGCCCAGCCTTTGTTCGTGTCCGGATGAGCTTCAGCAATGCGTTGTGCAATAGTATCCATCTCTGCAACCGCTTGCTTGGCTGTGATTCCCGCCTTGAGTCGCGCGAAAACTCGAAGGAATCGGGTGTTGCGGGCCGCGGGGGCTAACTCTTCGGGCGAGAACGCAAGTGGAACCCACATCCGTGCATCAAAGTCCCATAGGCGGAAGCTGCGCGGCATTACGCCGACAATGGTATGGGAGTTCCCGTTGACCCGAATCACACGCCCAAGAATGCCCGGATCTCCTCCGAATTTCTCCTTCCAGAGGCCGTCGCTTAAAACCACCACGTGGTCGTGGCCGGGTTGGTCCTCGCCCGGAAGTATTGTTCTTCCGAGCGTGGCCGCCACGCCAAGCGTGTGGAAAAAGTCGCACGATACCCGGCCGCCAGATACTCGCTCTGGCATCGTTCCACCGCTGATCGTGTAGTCATCAAAATTGGCTGCGACCATGCCGTTGAACGCGGTGGCCTGCGCGCGCCAGTCGAGGAAGTTGGGCGCCGAGACGGGAAGGCGATCCCACTCGCCTCCGTTTCCAGCCCACTTGCTGCTGACAACCATCAAACGATTGGGATCGCGAACGGGCGGCTTTCGCAACAACATTCCGTTAACAAGACTGAAAATGGCTGTGTTGGCACCGATGCCGAGGGCGAGGGTAAGAACGGCAACAGCGCTGAAGCCAGGGGACTTTCGCAGCATGCGCAAGGCGTAGCGGACGTCCTGTAGTAGCTGCCCCAGCCAAACTGAACTCCACACTTCTCGCACGTCTTCTTTCACCAGCGTCACATTCCCGAACTTCCGCATCGCCGCATAGCGCGCCTCTTCCGGAGTCATCCCGCGCTCAACGTTGTCCTGCGTCTCCCTCTCAATATGTTCCCGAATATCCGCGTCCAGCTCCTCCAGCATCCGCCTGCGCCGCCTCATGATTCGCCCTCCTACTCTGCAGGCCGCAGAATCCGCGCAATCGTTCCCGCCAGCTTGTCCCACTTGCGCGTCTCAAGGTCCAGTGGCCGTCGGCCCTTCGCCGTCAACCGGTAAAACTTGCTCCGCCGATTGTTCTCCGATGTTCCTTCTTTCACCGAAATCCAGCTCCGCTTGATCTGCCTGTGGCACCGCCGGATAAAGTGATCCGTGCTCCACACTTGCAACACAACTTCGGAGTTGAATTCAATCGCTTTGGCGATGGCGTGACCATATCTCGGCCCTGGCAGCAGCGTGCGGAGAATCAACAGGTCCCGAGTCCCTTGCAGCAACTCGATGCGCTCGTAGTAGACATTCTAGGTGAGGTTATAGTTCGTCCAGTAGAATGTCAAGGTGAGCGCTACAGTGAATGGCTCTTCCCGCTAGAAATGCCCCGGTGGATTGGCATCCCTGCGACAACTCCCGGATCGTCACCCCTCGTAAGCAACGCGTCACGGTCCACAAACGGCAGAATTCGAGGGAGATCGGAGCACTGGCAAGACTGAACACATCAATATTGCTTTGATATAGCCCGATGCCTCCATTTGTTCTGAGCTTACGTAAACCTACGTGATGGCTTGAGATTTGCAGACCGGCACACAGTTGACCGAAACGGCCCTTCCGTGACACAGGACCGATTCCCAGTGCCTCTGCGGATAAAGGAAATCCTAGGCGCCAACGATAACGACACTGACGGCGGCCCGTCCGTGTTCTTCTAAGGAACGCTGTTCCACGATTTATTGGACCCTGATCACCCCACGGACGACAGCTGTGGAAATTGATCTAAAAAGCAGTACGCTGCATGTTGGCCTTCAGGGCCTCCTCGATGCGAGCGACGGACTCGTTCAGATGGGCACGGGTTTCGAGCGACATCTTCATGCCGGGCTTGCCGAGGGCAGCCTGCAACCCACTGCGCAAAGCCACAAGATTCTGGCGCGCCAAAGTCTGCGCGTCTTCGGGAACGGAAGCTTCGTGCAACACCATGCCGACCAGTTTGCGCAGGTGTGCGCGTTGCAAAGAGCGGCGGTAGCTGTCGATGTTGAGCGACGCGACCGGAGCCTTGGTTTCCGCCCAAATAGAATCCTGCAGCTCCGTGAAGAGCAGGCCCAAACCGAAAGCGTCGTCGTGCGAGGAGACCTTCACTTCGGAGTCGAGAATCCGGTTCATCACGATAGGATGATAGACGCGGTCTAAAACGCGAGTCTGCAAGGACAGGACCATGTCGTGTATCGGAGCATCGAAACGCGTTAGCATCGATCGGAAATCGATGAAATCGCTGAAGCGCGGACTGGCCAGCTTGTTCAACAGTTGAGGGGAAAAGTGGAATGAGGTGGGGGAAAACAGGTCCTTGCGCAGTAGCTCAAGGGCTTCCCGTTGTTTGGCGGCGGGCACGGGTTCAAAGGGGAGACGATTACCCGGGTCCCCGACATGTGCGCGGTAATGGTAAACGCCGCCGATGTACTTTGCGGTCAAAAAGAGCGAGTAGCCTGCCTGCCCCATGGCAACATTAAAGCTTCGGCGGAGAACCTGATAGCCTTCGCCGGGCTTTTCCAGCTTCTTCTCCATGTTGCCCCAAACCTCGTTGGCCAACTCGATGCGGCGCGCGTAATACCTCAGCGGATCGCTGCCGAAATCGAATCGGTTCACCAGGGGGTCCATGTCGAACGGAGCTCCACCAATGCCGGCATCTTCATCGGTGTCGTAAGCCAAGGCCGGCTCCGCAGCCCGAGACGCGATTCTTTGAAGCAGCGGCAGTTCTTCTTCCGGAGTCGAAGCAGCGATTGGTTTATAGGCATATTCGATGGCCCAGTAGTCGTAAGGGCCAAGGGTAGTCTGGTGGTACTGCCCTTGCTTGATGCCTTGCGGAGCAATGTTCGTGGGAATGTAGTCCATCACCGAACCCGTCAAACCCTCCCGGGCTGTGAGAGAAGCGTCATCGGCTTGTTCAAGAGTGTGGATAGTGCTGGCGCGGAAGTTGTGACGGAGGCCCAGCGTGTGGCCGACCTCGTGTGCGGCGATTTCGACCAGATAGTCGTGGATGAATTTAGCAGCCTCGGGCCCCTGAGGATCCATGCCCCGTGCCATCAGAAGATCAAAAGAAAACTCAGCGTCGAGCACTGCCCCCTGAGCGATGTCGCAGAAAGCAGTTGAGCCGTTGTGCCACGGGGCGAGGAACGGCCGACGCGGCTGGTCGATGTCCATCCAAAACATGCCCACGGGATTGACGAACTCGTTGACTTCACGACGGAAGAAGCGCGTCATGCCTGCATCGAAGCGGATGTCAGCATCGTAGATTTCACCGGTGAGAGGATTGACTGCCGAAGGCCCTTCCGCGAAGCCAGGGTCGGGATTGCCGGCGAACCAGCGGATGGTGCTGTAACGCACGTCGGCGGGATCCCAGTCGGCGTCGTCGGGCTGCTGCTTGACCTCAATCGCCTCTCTAAAGCCAATTCGCTCGAAGGCTTTGTTCCAAAGCAAGACACCTTCGCGAATGGCGTCGCGGTATTCGAGGGGAATCGTGTTATCGAGCCAGAAAACGATGGGCTGCTTGGGACGCGAGAGCTCAGCCGAACGTTCCTGCTTTTCCAACCGCCAGCGGTGGATATAGCGGCGGCTGGATTCAAAGTTGCTGTCGGTGCTGTAGTCCTGAACCTGGGTGAAGAAATGGCCCACGCGGTCGTCAGCAAACCGGGGAGCGAAACCAGGCGGCGGCAACTCGGAGAAGCTGTAACGGAAATGAACAAGCAAGCTGCGGACGTCGGGGAGGTTCCGCGGTGGCGGGGGCGTGGGCGGAGGAGGCGTTCCCGGGGTCATGAGCGGGGGCAGGGGCGGGTGCTCGGTGGCGTAGTGGGCGATGGTCTCAATCTCGATGTTGCGCTCAAAGGACTTAAGCAAGCCAAAGGAACTGTTTTTCGGATCGAAGCGGTACGGAATGCGGAAGGATTCTTCCAAGGCGTAGCCCATCATGGGCAAGTCAGTGAGGAGCAGTGCGCCAAAATCGACGAGCAGGCTCTTGCGCTCGGGATGCGCTAGACTTTCGATTTTAGCCGAGCCGAGGATGGAATCGCTGAAGGAACGATGCACTGCGCGTTCCATAGGTGAGTTCGGCTGGGCGACGAATCGTGTGTTCCTGGCGAGCAACTGGACATTCTTATCCTGGCGATGAAAAGAGATAGGCGTTTCACCGCACATCTCTGCCCCATAGAACCCGCCTTCCCCGAGTCCCGATTCGCAAGTCAGGGAGAGCATGTACATTTTGTCGAACTGATCGGGCAGGATCTCGAGGAAGACCTTATCTTCGGTCTTGTATAGGATGAAAAGCCCTTTGAGGATCTGGGCATCTTTGACAACATCGGCGAAGTGCTTTTCCGGGGGTGTTTCAGGCTTTTTCTCCGCCGACTCGGATTTCTTTTCGTTGTCGGTTTTGGCAGGGGTCTGCGCACTAAGCGGCAGAACAGGGAGCAACAAAGCGAGCATCGAAGACCGGATCCAGTTACGCATGGTGGGAACTCCTGTCAGGAAAATGAGACTCTAGATATACGAAAGGGGGAGGAAAAATCAAGCAGCAAACTCACTTCCGCCTCCGGAAAACAGGGCGGCCAACACGTCTGACGGCAGGCAGTAAAGACTCGCGAACGAAGTCAGATTGACCCGCGAGAGCCTCATCCGAATCGCTCATTGTGCATATGGCGTCAGCTCGCCCGCAGCGCGGACATCGGCTCGATCCGGGCCGCACGTGCCGCCGGCAAGTAGCCTGCCAGCGCAGCGACCGCCGTCAGCACCGCCACCACCACTCCGAACGTAAGCGGATCGGTAGGCGTCACGCCGAATAGCAACGAGGCCGCCAGGCGCGTCAGCACCAGAGCGCCGACGATCCCGAGCGCTACACCGACAACCGCTAGACGTAGTGTCTCGCGCAAAACCAGGCCTCGCACGGTGGCCGGCGATGCGCCCAGCGCCATACGGATGCCGATTTCCAGCTGTCGCTGGCTGACCGAGTAAGAAATCACCGCGTAAATTCCCAGCGAAGCGAGAATCAGCGCAAACGCCGCGAACCCGCCCAGCAGAACTACCACGAAGCGCCGCGGCGAGGCCGCTTTGTCCACAAGTTCCTGCAACGTACGGAGTCCGGTGGTAGGCAAGTTGGGCTCGATCGGCCGCAACGCCTCACGCACTCGCACCGCCAACTCTCTGGGAGGAAGGTTTGTGCGCACGACCAGATCCACCGAACCATAGTCCTGGGTCTGCCGGATGGGCAGGTAAAATTCCGAGCCCGCTCCGCGCTCCAGAGTCAGATGGTGTACGTCGCCAGCCACGCCCACTACGGTTCGATCCACATCGATGTTTGCGATTCGGCCAACCGGATCCTGGCCGGGCCACAGAGTGCGCGCCATCGTCTCGTTGATCACGACAACCGGGAGCGTGCCCTTGGTGTCGCGCTCGGAAATGTCACGGCCTGCCACCAGCTTGATGCCCATTGCTCCCAGGTAGCCGTCGCTCACGATGCGCACGAAGCCCTCAGGATAATTCTCTCTTTTATACACCTGACCCTGGGCGGCAACTCCCCAGGTTCGATTGCGTCCCAGCGGCAATTGGTCGGTGAGCCCGGCAGCTTGAATCCCCGAAACCTCCAGCACGCGATGCAGCGCCTCGGTGAAGTACACATTGCGCTGCTCCTGTGTCGAATAGCCGGAGCTCGGGTCGATGCGCAGGGTTGCAGCACGCTCCGGGCGGAAGCCCAAATCGACATCCATCACGCGGAGGAAGCTGCGAACGAGCAGCCCGGCTCCTGCCAGCAGCACGCACGCCAGCGCGATCTCCGAGATCACCAGCGCGCTGCGAATCCATGAGTGTTCGTGCCCCTGGCTCGAGCCCCGGCTGGAGTCCTTCAGTGAATCACTAAGTTGCGCTTGCGGCATGCGCAGCGCCGGCGCCAGTCCGAAGAGCAAACCGGTCAGCACGGCCATCAGCAGCGTAAAGAGCAGTGCCCTGCCATCGATGCGAACTTTTTCCAGCAGCGGAATGCTGACGGCACTGAGATGGGCCACAAACCACGTCCCAACCACGGCAAGCAGCAATCCGAGCAGGGCGCCGCAGCAGGAAAGCATCAGACTTTCGGTAAGAACTTGCCGGACGAGGCGGCCCTTTGCAGCTCCCAGCGCAGAACGAATGACCATCTCTTTCTGCCGCGCTGCGCCGCGCGCGAGCAAGAGATTGGAAAGATTGGCGCACACGATCAGCATCACGACGCCCACGGCACTAGCAAGCAGGATCAGCGCGGGCCGCACTTTCCCGCTTACCTGGTCTGTCAAGAGTTTCAGAACCGGGACAAAATCGTTGCGATTCGGGTGTTCCTTGCTGATTCGAGCGCCGAGCACGGCAGTGTCTGCCTGCGCGCTCTGTACGCTCGCTCCGGCCTTCAGGCGTCCGACGATTGAGAGCGTATTGCCCCAGCGGTTGGTTTCTGGCGTCAGCGGAAATGGAGAGTAAAGATCGACGCGGCTACCCGGTGCGAAGACGGAGCCGAAGTCAAACGAGGCCGGGAGGACGCCGACGACTGCGACCAGCGCATCATCAAGAGTCAGGGCGCGCCCCACGACCAACGGATCGGAGCCAAACCGCCGCTTCCACAGGCCATGACTTAGTAGCACCACTCTTGGCCCGTTCCACTTGCATTCGTCGTCATTGAAGAGTCGGCCCAATTGCGCTTGCACTCCGAGCAAAGGAAAGAAATTCTCCGATACCGGTACACTAGTGAGTCGCTCCGGTTCGCCCGACCCGGTCAGCTTGCTGTCCCCCACTCCGTAGAACGCGAAATAGCCGGCCATATCGGAAAACGATTGGTTCTGCGAGCGCATCTCCAGGAAAGGGTCTACCTGTACGGTTTGCGCGGATAGGCCGCCGGTCCCTCCGTCGTCATTGGCGATCCACACCAGCCGTGCGGGATCCTGGAATGGCAGGGGTCGCAGCAGAAGCGCATTCACGACGCTGAAGATCGTTGCGCTTGCGCCGATGCCCAGCCCCACGATGCACACGGACGCGGCGAAGAAACCAGCGTCGCGGCGCAGCGTGCGCACGGCATAGCGAAAGTCCTGCGAGCATACCTCCAGGAACGGCAGCCCGCGCGTTTCGCGATGGATCTCGCGCGTGAGCTCGCCTCCTCCGAGGCGAACCAGCGCCGCCCGCCGCGCCTCCTGCGGCGTCATACCGGCCTTTTCGTTTTCCGAAGTAAGCAAATCCACGTGGGCGGCAAGCTCCTCATTAAAATCGTCGTCCAGCCGCGTCTTGGAAAAGACGGCCCGCAGGCGGGAAAAGAACGCGCGGAGTCGATCACTCATCGGGAGGGCTCCTTTTGCGCGGCAAAGAAGCGCGCAATCACCATGGAAAGCTGCTCCCAGTTCTCTGCCGTTTCGGCCAGCCGGCGGGAACCCCGGCGGGTAATCGAGTAAAACTTGCCGCGGCGGTTGTTGTCCGAAGTGCCCCATTCAGAGCGGATCAAGCCGCGCTGCTGCAGGCGCACCAGCGATGCATATATCGTCCCTTGATTCAGCAAGATAGCATCGCCGCTGATCTGCTCGATGCGGCGCGCAATCCCATAACCGTGGAGCGCGCCCCTGGCCTCGAGCGTCTGTAAGACCATAAGGTCCAAAGTGCCCTTCAGCATCTCAAGTTGCGGAGACATGAACCCTCCTGTGCCATTGCCACAGGAACATAGACGATAGCCCGGCCAGAAAGTTCCGTGGCGCTCAATATTTCTTGCGCGGTGTCTGTTCGAGCATTTAGCAGTAGCTTTTGCTGAACAATTGGAAAGCCGCGAGGCACAACAGCATCGCCCTGACAATCTTGAATCCTGTAGTAGGTCGTATCGACCCAATTCACCTGGACGACCGTTAAAGGCCACCAACGAGAGCCAACTGCGACGTGACGCCGAGCAAATGCCCCTGAATTCAAATTGTGTGTTAAGAAGTTTCCAGCTATCGCGTCTAAGGTTGTAGATGAGCCGAGGAGGGATGCTTGGCGGCCGCGATAGAAAACATCATGGCGACGCAAGCGGTCACACAGCTTGAGGAAGTCTTTCGAGCACACCAGGTCTGTGTCCTCAAGGCGGCCTACCGCGTGACCGGAAGCATGGCGGACGCGGAAGACGTCTCACAATCCGTCTTCCTCCGCTTAGCCCGCGGGACTTTCGACTCGGGCCGTATCTCCAATATGGAGAGTTACTTACGCCGGTCCGCGGTCAACGCCGCCTTGGATCTGATTCGCTCGAAGGGCGATCGAGAGGTCGTGCCGGTCGAAACGGCGAACCAGGAACAATCCATTTCCAGCGTATCGCCGGAACGCGCGGTCTCGTCGTTGGAAATCAAGAATTGGCTTCGCCAGCAGCTGGCCACGCTGAATCCCCGCGCTGCCGAAATGTTTGCTCTGCGCTATCTGGAAGGTCTGGACAATCCCGAAATTGCCCGAACCATGGGCACATCGCAAGCCGTGGTGGCGGTGACGCTGCATCGTACTCGCGCGCGACTTAGGAAGGGCTTTCATGCTTTTAGGAAAGGTGCATCATGAGATTATTTCGATCGAAGCAAGACGCCGACCTTGAGCAGGCGATTTCCGAACTTCGCGCTCAGGAGCCCGACGCTAAGACACTCTCTGGGTCCGCACAGCGCGTGTGGCAGCGTTTGCAAACAGGCCAAGGCGCAATCAGCGCTGTCCAGGTTATTCGTGGCTGCGCCGACATTCGGTCTCTGCTCCCGGCTTTTCATCGGCAAGAACTTCCTCAGGCTCGCGCACTCATCGTACGAGATCACCTGCGGGAATGTGTCTCGTGCCGCTCGTATGCGTCTGGCCGCGGAGTTGATGGAGCGGCGACCGTCGGCTGGCAGATGGAGCCTGGCGCGCGTGGTTTCCAGTGGAGCTTGGTCAGACTGTCCTTCGCGGCAACAGCCGTGGCCGTGCTGATTGCCGCGGTCTGGATTGGTCGCAACTGGTACTTCGCAGGTCCGCCGGGCACGCGCGCGCGGGTTGATTCCATCGAAGGACAAGCGTATCGCATTGGCTCCGCTGGCGAGCAGGCATTGAAACTCGGTGACGAAGTCAGTGAGGGTGAATTTATTCGCACGGGCGCCAATTCCCATGCCAAGGTGCGGCTGCTCGATGGATCTCAGGTGGAAATGAATCAGCGCGCAGAATTGGCGGTCAGCGCCAGCCGTCGCGATACAACCATCCATCTCGATCAAGGCAGCATCATTGTGCAAGCCGCGAAGCGTCACACCGGGCACCTGTATGTTCGTGCTCCGGATTGCACGATCGCCGTGACGGGAACCGTCTTTTCGGTGAACTCTGGCACGAAAGGTTCGCGGGTGGCCGTGGTCGAGGGAGAAGTGCACGTCAAACACGCTGGAGTGGAATCTATTCTGCATTCTGGCGAGGTAGTGGCGACCACGCAGAGCGTCGGCGTGGTATCCGTGCGCGAAGAGATTGGATGGAGCAGTGATCTGGATCATGAACTAGCTTTGCTTGGGGAATTCTCAAAGCTTCGTACGAAATTGGAGGAAATCCAGACGCCCGGTCCGCGCTATGAAAGCAAAATCCTGCCGTTGCTGCCGACGGATACAGTCCTCTATATCGGCATCCCCAATCTTGGAGATGCGCTGCAACAGGCCAACCAAATCTTCCAGCAGCAGCTTTCGCAGAGCACAGTGCTGCAAGATTGGTGGAACAAAAGCGGAAAGTCGGACCAGCATCCCACTCCCCAGGAGTTGATCGACCAAATTCATGCGATAAGCCAGTATTTGGGCGACGAAGTGGTGATTACCGCCAGAGCAAGCTCCGTTTCTGACTCGCACGGTCCAGTCCTGTTAGCCGAAGTGCGGCAGCCCGGACTGAAGGATTACTTGCAGCAACACCTTGCTAACACTTTGACGAGTGGACAAGGCACGGGCAATCTGCGGGTGATAGACGCGCAGTCGCTCTCGTCGCTGAGTGGCGATGAGCGCGGGATGATAATGCTGGTCAGACCCAAGACTCTGGTTGTCGGTGGCGACGCCGCCCCGGTTCGGCAGATGAGCGCGCAGCTCGATGCCGGAGCAACGCTTTTCGCCGGGACGGATTTTGGGCAGCGGATTGCGAACATCTACAGCCGAGGTACGGAGACCTTAGTTGCTGCGAATCTCGGCCAGATTGTCGAGAGCCTGCATGCGAAGCAAGAAGAGTCGCAAGCGCTTCGGAACAGCGGCTTCAACGACATCAAGTATTTGATCGCGACGCGCGGTGAGTCTGCCAGTCAAGGCGATAACCGGATTACCCTGGAATTTAACGGGCAGCGGCACGGCATAGCCTCCTGGCTGGCGGCTCCGGCTCCCATGGGTTCGTTGGACTATGTTTCCACCAACGCCGGCGCGGCGGTCTCCTTCGTTGCGAAACAGCCCGCGCTCATGCTGGATGATATTTTCAGCACCATCAGCGCTTCCGACCCTAACTTCAAAGAGGGCCTGGCTCGCACAAATGGAGAGCTCGGTCTGGACCTGCGTAACGATCTGGCCAGCGCGCTGGGTGGAGAACTGACACTGGCGCTCGATGGCCCAGTTCTTCCGACACCTTCCTGGAAAGCAGTAATCGAAGTTAACAATTCAGGAGCGCTGCAGCTGGCCATCGGTAAGCTGGTGCAGAGCTTTAACCTCGACGCACAAAAGTCAAACCGGCCGGGTGCAACAATCCATCAGGCACAGGTTGGTGGGCGAACGTTCTACACGATCGAATCGCAGCTTGGTGGGCTCTCGACCGAGTACGATTACACCTTCGCGGACGGCTATATGATCATGGCGCCTTCTCGCGCGCTGGTTCTCGCCGCTCTGCAAACTCACGCGAACGGCACCTCGCTGGCTCGCTCCGCCTCGTTTCGTGCTCTCCTCCCCAAGGACAATCAAGCGAACTTCTCGGCGATGATTTATCAAAATCTCAGCCCGATTCTGAAACCGCTCGCTTCCCAGCTCACTTCCGGGCAGTTGGCGCTCCTGCAACAGTTGGCAGTCGACGCCAAACCAAGCGTATTCTGTGCTTACGGGGAAAGTGATCGCCTCGAGGTGGCCAGCAGTGGCAAGCTGTTTGACTTGAATCCCGGTCTTCCAACTTTGATCCACCTGCTGGGTTTGTCCGATCACGGAACCTCGCGCCAAGCCAATCCGTAATGATTGGTGGATGATGAACCCAACCATCGAGCTAAATGGGCTCGAAGTACAACTGGGCGGCCGAACGATCCTTCATGGTCTCACTGGCGTTTTGAAGAGTCGGGCTATCGGGCTGCTCGGGCCCAATGGGGCCGGCAAGTCGACGCTCATCAACACCCTCTTGGGTTTTCACTCCCCATCCAAGGGGAGCGCCCGCGTGCTCGGGCTCGACTCTCACACCAACGGCAAGGCGCTTCGATCGCTGGTCGGGTACATGCCTGAGAACGACGCTTTTATCTCAAAAATGTCCGGGGTCCGCTTTGTTCGCTACATGGCAGAGATTTCCGGCCTTCCCTCCGCTCAAGCGATGGAGCGCGCGCACGAAGCTTTCGTCTACGTGGGGTTAGGCGAAGCGCGGTATCGCCCGGTGGGGACGTATTCTCTCGGCATGAAACAACTCGTAAAGTTGGCCCAGGCGATCGCGCACGGCCCCAAGGTTTTGATTCTGGACGAACCAACGAACGGCCTGGACCCGCCTGCGCGCAAGCGCTTGATCGAACTGATTCGCGAAATCCGGGAGGCCAGTGATATTTGCCTGCTGCTCTCCTCGCATCTTCTGCGCGACGTGGAAGAAACCTGCGATGAGGTACTGATTCTACGCAACGGGCAAATTGCCTCCATCTCGAACCTCGTCGAGGAACGGCGCGCCAATCGGAAGTTTCTCGAGTTGGAAACGATGGGCGCCGAGGCAACATTTACGTCCACGCTCGAGGGCCTCGGCTGTGAGTGCGCGGTTTTCACCAACGGCCGCATCAAGGTCGTCATGCCGGACGGCGTGGAAATCAGGGCGGTGTTCAAGGTTGCGGCGGACAAGGGCGTGCAGATTCGCCGCATGAATCATCGTCGCGATTCACTGGAAGACATTTTCCTCAATGCGATGGAACAAACGGGAGCGGCGGATGGCCGTATATAAGCGCAGGTACACTCCGTACACCGGGTCTCTGACGCCGGAACGGTCGCGGTTTTTCGTCCTGACGCGTTTTGCGTTCGTCGACCTTTTTAAATCCCGCTTCTTCGTTCTTCTTTTGATTCTTAGCCTTGTGCCAAGCCTGTTTTTCGCGGGCTACATATTCATCGCCAACAACAAGGCGGTGCAATTGCTTCTGCCCACGGGCCCTGCCGATATGTTCTCAGTGGAAGCCAGATTCTTCACGTTCATCATGATCGTGCAGACCCAAGCTGCCTTTCTTTTGAACTGCTGGGTTGGTCCTATCTTGATCGCGGGAGATTTGACCAACGGCGCCCTCCCGCTTTTTCTGAGCCGGCCGTTCAGCCGGGCCGATTATGTTCTTGGAAAGCTCGCCGTGATGGGCCTTCTTCTGTCCGGTGTCACGTGGGTGCCCAGCTTGCTGTTATTCAGCCTGCAGGCAGGGTTGGCAAGGGGCCACTGGCTCTGGTCGCACATGTGGATGGTCGTTCCTATCTTGTTGTGCTCTGCGATTTGGATCCTAATGCTTTCTCTCATTTCTCTGGCCGTGTCGGCGTGGGTGAAGTTGCGGATTGTGGCAACGGGTGTAATATTCATCTCCTTTTTCATCCCTGCGGGCCTCGGTGAGATGTTCAACGCTATCATGGGCACCATCTGGGGCCGACTGCTGAATTTTTCATATTTGTTTCAGATCATTTTGGCGAGAGGATTTCGTGAACCATCCAGCCTGCTGGGTACTACGGGCTGGAACGAAATCCCCGTTCCCGCGGCATGGGGTGCCCTGCTTTTCGTCTGCCTGCTTTCGCTTGTTATTCTGAATGCGCGATTGCGCGCCCGTGAGACAGTGCGCGGATGACCTCAAGAGCCCACCAAATCGTTTTCGAGAATGTCTCCAAGTTTTATGGAGAAGTACTCGGCGTAAACAAAGTGAGTTTCTCTCTCGGGCCCGGGATTACCAGTCTTGTCGGCCCTAACGGCTCGGGCAAGACCACGCTGATGAACTTGCTGACTGGCCTGATCAGGCCTTCACAAGGCGCCATCTACGTCCTCGGCCTTACCCCGCAACAACCTATCGAGTTCTTCCGGCAAGTCGGATACTGCACGCAGTTTGATTCCTTCCCTCCTGGAACGAATGGCTACGACTTCATTTATTGGCCGCTGCGGCTTCATGGTTTTGGCCGCGACCAGGCAGCGAAGCTCACAAGCGAAGCCCTGGAACGCGCCGGAATGGCGCAGGTGGCACGGCGCAAAGTGGCTGGCTACAGCAAAGGGATGCGACAGCGCATTCGCCTGGCTCAGGCCATTGCGCATCATCCGTCCGTGCTGGTTCTCGACGAACCGCTCAACGGCCTTGATCCGATGGCTCGCGCGGAATCGATCGCGCTCTTCGAAACAATAGCCA
Organism: Acidobacteriota bacterium; assembly: GCA_003225295.1. Taxonomy (GTDB): domain Bacteria; phylum Acidobacteriota; class Terriglobia; order Acidiferrales; family UBA7541; genus Acidiferrum. The sequence goes on from QHYZ01000073.1 coordinate 19,103, forward strand.
AGCAGGGGATGCACGTGATCATTTCCAGCCATATTTTGGAGGAAGTCGATCGCATCTCCGACCGCGTCGTGTTGATGAGCAGCGGCTACGTTGTTGCCGAGGGACAAATTCGCGAAGTTCGCAGGGAGGTCCACGATCATCCCACGCAGATCCTTGTCCGATGCTCGAATGCAGCGCGGTTGGCAGCGGCGGCGTTCGAACTCGATCACGTTGTCGAGGCCAAAATTCTGAATGATGGCCATGGCGTCCTGGTGCGCACGCGCGACGCGGAGCAGTTCTATCTTTTACTGAACAAGATCGTCTCCGGCGGTCTCGTCGAAGTCGATGCAGTTGCGCCCGCCGACGATGACGTCAACTCCATCTATCAATATCTCATCGGATCTGATGGAGGACCGGCGTGAGGGCTCAAGATTTAGTCGCGCGGGCCCAAAGGTGGTCAAAGGAGCAACCTTGGCGACTCTTTGGCAGCCAGATCTTCATCCTTGTGCGCAACGAAGTTCGCCGGAACCTGTTTACGCGCCGCAGGATTTGGATCTATCTGCTCGCTTTGATTCCCGTGCTCATCATCCTGGCTCACGTGATCTTGGACAGAAACGAACCCGCGGGCCCGGCCCAAATCGAGAACGACACGCAAGTCCTCGCGGGAATCGCGCAGGTCTACTATTTCCGCCTGGGTATCTTCTTCGCGTGCATGGCGATCTTTACGTGGTTATTCCGTGGCGAAATCGTGGAACGTACTCTTCATTATCAATTTCTCGCCCCGGTAAGAAGAGAAGTCCTGGTGGTAGGAAAGTTTCTTGCCGGCGCGGTCGTTGCCACCGCACTGTTCGAAACAGCCGTCCTGGCTTGCGTCTTCCTGATGTATAGCCGCTTTGGTTCAGCGGGGAAAGCGTATGTTTTTGATGGGCCGGGCCTCGGCCAATTGGGGTCCTATCTTCTGGTGACGGCGCTGGCCTGTCTCGGCTATGGCGCCGCGTTTCTCGCTCTCAGCCTTTTGTTCAAGAATCCGATCATCCCCGGAGTTGTGATGATGGGATGGGAAACGATCGCGCCAATCTTTCCTGCCTGGGCCCAGAGGCTCAGCGTCGCTTTCTATCTGAAGCAACTCTGCCCAGTTAGTCTGCCCATCCGTGGCCCCATGGCCATTTTCACTATCGTGCCCGAACCCATCTCTCCATTTATTGCCGTGCTCGGCTTGCTCTGTCTTACCATCGCGATTCTTGCTCTATCATGCTTCCTTATTCATCGGATGGAGATCACTTACACGGCAGAGTAGGCCTGACCCACCTACAATTGCCTGATCAGTCCGCCAATCGGAGCGCGGGCGACATTCCACGCCTTCCCCAACGGGACTTCCGGACACGAGGAGGGACTGCGTTGTCCGCTCTGGCCATTCAGCAGGTGGTGGAGCGATGCGGGCTCTCAAGATGAGAGATACCCGGGAGCGTCGATCACCATGACACTCTCCACCGGGATCAACACTGACGGGCTGACCTTCAACAGCAGCAGCGCTTCTCGACGAATGCACATTATACCGCCATGCGAGGGAGAATCGGTGCTGACTTCGTGAACGCCCAATCGTCAAAACTGCGGAACCATCCCGTTTCCTGTGATTTCTCCGTGTAAGACCGGTTTGGGTAGGCACTCCAGCAGAATTCTTCCCATGGACCATGTAAAAAGTGCGTGGCAAAAAACCCCTTATCCTCCGTTGACAGAATGTGTGTTTCCCTTTCTAAAGTCCCGCGCACCAGGCACTTATAACCGGGCGACAGCACGCGGGCTACCTGGCAGCCAGTTTGCTTGCATTTCAGAGGGTTGTGTGCCCAACGCGGTTGGCGTCGCTCAAGCCCAAGAAATGCCATATCCACGATGGAATACACAAATGCGAGACTACCGGTGATGCCTAGTCCGATGAGAAGTAGCGTCGAATCTGACATTAAGGCGGCGACAAGGTTGTCCCGTGCATTGCTTATCGCGGCTGCGGCGTTACTTTTGGTGCCGCAAGTGCGCGCGCAGGCAAACAGCAGTGCGCCAAGCAGTAATTCGTCGTCAGTAATTCCGGCAATGCGTTCTGACCATTTCACGTGGATCGAGCAATTTGACGGAAGTTCGAACACGGAAGGCCAAGTGACGCTGCTCGATTCTTCGGTAGGCTACCTGTACGGGCACCACCTTTTCGTTGACGCAGGCGTTCCCGTTTATTTCGTTCGCGCCAATACCACAACGGCTTCCGGAGCTTCGACCACAAACTCGTTTACGGATCTGGGCGACATTTACGGACAGGTGCGGCTCTCGTTTCCGAGTCCTGTGCTGAATTTCAAGACGCAGTTTACCGGGCGAGCGCCCACGGGCAGCACGTCCGACGGAATCTCCACGGGACACGCTACCTACGACTGGACGAATCGAATCGATCGTGACTTCGGCGACTGGACTCCGTTCCTTGAGGTGGGCCTCGCGAACTCTATACCCGATACGTTCGTCTATCGGCGGCCTTTTGCTTCCTACGGAGAACTCGGACACTTCCAGGCCGGAGCCGCGTATCACGTTGTTAGTTGGCTTAGCGTAGCGGCGTCGGCCTTCGATGTCGCGCCATGGGGGTCGCAGACGACAGACAGCCGAGTTCTTGGGAACGGATCTGGAGCGTCCGCCGGTCACGGCCCTCCGTCTTTGCAAGGCCACCAGACAACAGGCGGTTCGAGCCTGGCGGCGGACAACGGATTTAGCGCCGGCTTAGATCTCTCGCCGACCAAGGCGATTGACTTCACGGTCGGCTACAGCCGAAGCACGCATTACGATCTCAATACGATTTCTTTTGGCATCGCAGTGAACATGCGCGCGATCTTGCGCCATCCGGGTTTGTAGGTTTTGTACATGACGTACTACTTCGGTGTCGTTCCTTTAGGGAGGCAACACATGAAACGCATATTCTTGACCATCACGTTAGTGGCGGCGGCGGCGTGGATACTGGCGATTCCGGCCGCTGCACAGGGGCGGAGCCAGAGCCACCCCGGCCGTGGATCAGCTGCGGCCGGCTCGATGGGCGGAGGGCATGGGATGGATGCTTCCGGGACGTCAGGCCCGCACACGCCAGGCCAGTTGCTCACGAAGAACACACAGCTTTCCTCGAAACTGAGCTCGCTCTTGCCGACCGGCACGGACCTTCAGACTGCCGCCAGTGGGTTCCGCAACCTCGGGCAATTCGTGGCGGCCGTGCACGTCTCTCACAATCTGGATATTCCGTTTGATCAGCTGAAGTGCACTGAGTTGGCGACCGCGGCCGCCTGTCCCGGCATGACCGTGCCTTCGAAGGGTTCGAACCTCGGGCAGGCGATTCAGACGCTCAAGCCCACGATGAGCTCGACGGACAGCAAGTCGGCCGCGAAGCAGGCGGAAAAAGAAGCCTCGGCCGACACGCGCTAATAATCATCCTGGACTGCAACCACGTGGGGGGTCGACTGAACCGGCCTCGCCGCGCATCCAGTGAGCACCTGCAAAAGCGGCTAGCGGATCTCAAAATGGACGATGTCGAGGACCACACTGGTCCTGCGGTTCACGAGAACAACGTGCCCTCCAATCAGGACGTGCGCGCAATCAGCAGGTGGCGGAGGTAGCCGGCGTTCGAGCTCTTCTGGACAAAGTTGCGGCCGTTTTTGGAGCCCAAAACGGGAGCGTGCCACGCCGCACGAGTTGCCTTTCCAAACCAGGTGGCAACCGATCTCTCTTGGCAAGCCCTGGCGGAAGATAACTCTGGTGGTCGTCGTAATAACCGCGCATAACCTCACGGTCGTGATGCTTATAGAACTGTTCACCCCTGGTCGTCGTCTCCGTGCCTTCCGTGTCCCCTGTCGTGCCCGTTTCCGCGACCCTGGACCCCTGCCAAACTGCTGGTGAGCAAGGGTGCCCCGAACGCGCAGGCAACCATCCATCTTGTCGGTCGCATGGTCTCCTGCTAGTCCGAATGTGTCTGACTTCGAGGCTAGTTGGAAACTCAATGCCACTACAAGCTATGACCAGCAAAGATGTGTCGTGTTGTCGACCCCGCTCCTCATCGTGATGAGTTTCTCCTTAGGACAAACCCAAACACTGGCATGGTTGTTGTTTCTCGGCCGGCGGCGCAAGAATCGAATAGACGCTCTGGAGTAATGCCATGAGAAAAGCCGGTGCTTTTGTCGTAGCCATTCTTCTGTGGTGTGCAGCCTTAGGCGCGAGTCAAAGCAGGGAGCAAAAGCGCCTGGAAGCGTGCGGTCAGGTGTTCAAGGAAATTATGGACATCCCTGATGGCATTCCGAAGGACCTGCTGAACAAGGCCGAATGCGTCATTGTGATTCCTTCGGTTCTGAAATTCGCAATCGGGATCGGAGGTGACTTCGGCCGGGGTGTGATCACCTGCCGAACTGGCCAGCACTTTACAGGACATTGGAGCGCTCCCGCACTGTTCGCTCTCGAAGGTGCAAACATCGGCTTGCAGCTGGGTGGTCAGGCCACGGACTTCGTACTATTGGTCATGAATCCCAAAGGCGCGAACTCAATCTTGAGCAGCAAAGTGAAACTTGGCGCGGACGCCTCCGCAGCCGCCGGGCCCAAGGGACGCACAGCAGCGGCGGATACCGACATCGTGATGAGGGCAGAGGTCCTCAGCTATTCTCGCTCACGCGGATTGTTCGCAGGTATCTCACTCGAGGGCTCGACGCTCCGGTCTGACGGCAGTGCGAACAAGAAGCTCTATGGGCGAAGCCTCAGTGCTAAGGAGATTGTCCGCCAAGGCAAGGTTGGCGTTCCTACTTCGGGCCGCGAACTCGTCTCCTTGTTGGATAAGAAGTCGCCTAAGAATGCGTCCGATCCTGCATCGCTGAAGGAGTAGCCCCCGCACGGACGCCCCAGATCGCTTGAGAATTGGATGGTCGTCCCTGCAAGCACTGGCGCTTCGTTCGGCAAGATTTAAGCCATATAGGAGCATTCGGCAGACGCTGTAGGGACTACGGCAAGCAGAGCGGCAAGACACCCCTCCTTGACTATCAGCCTCACTCTTTTCATACTCTTTCTGGAAGACCGATGACGCGTCCCCGCCCTCGGGATGCCTCCATTGATTAACAACTGAGACCGTGGAGGTGTGAGGATGGAATTCCGCGCTCGTTCGAATCGTCAACCTTCTTCTTCCTACCTGTCCTTGGCGGTTCTTGCCGCCCTCATAGCAGTGGGACTGACCCTAGTGACATGCGGCAAGACAACCATCACGGGCCAATTTAACAACGGCATGGCTACAGTCAACGTGAGCCTCAGTGATCCCCCGAGTTGCTTGCCACCGGCGGGCAATTTCAAGAGCGTGTTTATCACCATCCGCTCGGTGCAGGCACACATCAGTGCTACGGCGGACGACAATTCCGCCGGTTGGGTGGAACTCGTTCCCGGAGTTGAATGCGCAGCCGGTTCAGGTAGACCTGCTAAACCTTCCGGCCAACGCAGCTTGCTTGCTCAAGCAGCTCGGCTCCAATACGAGCCTTCCTGCGGGCGACTACCAACAGATCCGCCTCCTCCTGGTTTCTAGCAATTCCAGCTCCAGTGCAGTCCCAGCCTCGAATGCCTGCGCCACTCTCGGCCCGGTGTTCAATTGCGTTGTGGACAGTAACAATAATACTTCAGAGCTTCAGCTCTCGAGCCAGGCCAACACGGGCCTGAAGATTCCTCCAGGGCAGGTCGTCGGCGGGCCCATCCACGTGGGCGAGGGGCAGACCGTGGACATCAATATTGACTTCAACGCCTGCGCCTCGATCATCCTGGAAGGCAATGGCAGGCTCCGGCTCAAGCCGACCCTGACCGCTGGCGTGGTCAGCACAAACACAACAGGCATCAAAGGCCAGGTTGTTGACAGCGTGACCTCTCAGCCCATCGCGGGGGCTACAGTTGCACTGGAAAATCCGGACAAGTCTGGCGCAGATCGCATCTTCATGGAAGCCGTAACTGACTCGGGAGGGCGATTCAGTTTTTGCCCATTGCCGATGGGCGCTGTTTTTGATGTCGTCGTTGACGCCGTCGGAAACACGGGCACCGCCTACAACGCAACCGTCGTGGTCAATGTTCCCGGAGGAACGGATATCGGCACTCTTGCTCTTGTGGGGGAGACGGGAACGGCCACCGGGCCAGGGAAAATTCAAGGTATTGTCACCGCGCCGAATGGGACGACGAGTGCCGACATAGACGCGTCGACGAGCGCCTTGCAAACGGTCTCGCTCCCTGGCGGCGCGACCCGTCCGGTCACACTTTCGCTTCTCCAGGGTTCCGTTTCAAATGTCGCCGTCCAGTCGGCCGCGCCTTGCCCCGCAACAGGCAGCCCCACAGGAGCCTTCTGTGCCCAATATACGCTCGTGGTACCGGCCAGCAATCCGAACGTGGGCACCTTTTCGGCCGGCAAGATCACCTATACCTCGCCGGCTAGCGGCGACGTGCTCTATACCGTCGAAGCGGACGCTACAAGACCCATATCCGGCAGCGCGGCAATATGCTCGCCGTCTTCGCTGACGACGAACTTGGACACCAACGGAATGCCTCTCAAGGTAACCGCCGGTCTCACGACTACTGCAAAACAGATTGATTTCGCTGGCTGCTCCTAGCCCTAGCCGTAGTCGAACAACGTCATGAACCCAAAATCCATGTGTAGTTGCTGGTGACAGTGGAACAACGTGAGGCCAGGATTGTCGGCGAGGAAATCCACTTCGACTTCCTGATAGCCGCCCACCATGACCACGTCCTTCATGACGCCGGCTGTCGGCACTCCCGCGAGTTTCGTAAGTTCGAAGCTGTGACGGTGCAGATGGATCGGGTGAATGTCGTCGCTCGCGTTGTGCATCCGCAACCGGTAGCGCTTTCCCAATTTCAAATGGAAGGACGCCGGCACGATTCCCTGTGCCATCGGATACCGGGCCGCGTTGATCGTCCACTGATTGAATCCCTCTTCGGCGGCATTCTCTTTCGCAAACGTCATGTCGAACGTTTCGTCCGGCGTGAAAGCAGACGCACCCGCCTTCGCGAAGCGTGTGTAATTCCAATGGAACGGCTTGGGCGGTGTCCACACGGGCTTTCCTCTGTAGCCCGCATACTCGATGACAATGCCCATGCCATGACCGCGGTCGTCTTCGGCAAGGTCGCCCATGATCCATGAGCCCGGATGATTCATTTCGACAATGGCCGAGATTCGTTCCGCAGTTCCGAGCCAGAGCACCGGCACTTCCGCAGCAGTCGGAACAGGATTTCCGTCGAGCGCCACAACCTTGAAGGAATGCCCCGGCAGCGCCAGGCTGCGAATCTCCGTTGCGCTACCATTCAGTACATGAAAGAGGACTCGCTCTCCCTCCTTCACCCTCACCGGCTCGCCGTGTCCCAACATGCGCCCGTTGATCGTGAAATACCGGTAGCCCACTTCATAGCCGTGCGGCATGCCTTTCGCGAGGGATGCTTTCATCGAAGATTCGCCCGCTTTTTCGAGTTCTTTCACCTTCGCAATCGGCGCCAGAAAATCCTGCGCCATGTCGCCGCCCTGGCTGAAGGACGGCTCGAATTCTTTGAGCACAAGAAAGAATTCCTTGTCGTAGTGGCCCCGTTCGCGCTTCGGGTCGACATAGACCGGACCGACTTGCCCGCTGTACTGCCCTGCGTGGAGATCGACGCCCGCCCGGTTGTGCGTGTGATAAAAACGGAAACCTGAAGGGCGAGGCGTGAACGCGATCCGCCGCATACCGTGGGCTCCAATGTAGGGCGTGCCTTCCTCCGCTGCGCCATCTACGTCGGTCGGCACGAACTGGCCGTGCCAATGCAACTGCTCCGGCGTGTCCGTGTCATTGAAAACGTCAACAACGACTTGCTGCCCTTCCTTGACCCGCAGCAAAGGTCCAGGGAATTGACCGTTGTACGTAATTCCAGAAACGATTCGGTTGTGGGCAATCTCAATCGGGCTGGCGGCGATTCGCAAAGTGTAATCAGCCTTCGACTCGTCCGTCCGAGAGTCCGCACCGCCGAGTAGTTTCGGCTGACCCAAACCAATGGACGGACCAACCAAGCGAGCACCCGCAACCGTACCGGCCAGTTTCAGAAATTCGCGACGGGTGGTCGGCACTGTGTTCATCGGCTCCTCTTTCTAAGGACTCGGGTTCTTTCAATCGTCAAGGAATGATCCAAGTTTCTAAGGAGTTCCATACGCATCACTGATTCTGAGGACAGCCCAATCGTTTCTACGGAGTATTCGAAGGTTCGCCGCACTTCGGCTACTGCTGCGTCCACTTCCCAATCCGCAAAACCGACTCTGAGCAGCGCGAAGGTCGTACGAGGCAACCTGGCTTGGCGAGTCTAGCAGATCTACCCAGCCAGATGCCCATGGAGATAGACCTCGTCAAGTTCGTTCGCCAGGTGTACAACGTCTTCGCAGCATTTAAATCGTTCCTTTGCCGTTTGGCAGAACTTTTCGGGGTATCGCCAGACCAATCGATTGGTCATCTGCGGAGAACCTGCCTTTCTCTAACGAGCATACCGTTTGTTCCAGAGAGGGGTTCATTGCCTACCGCCCGTTTCGCGGATTCACATCGACGAGCACGGCGTTTACCAGCATTGGAGATTTCAGGATAGTATTGGCTCATCGTAAGGCTGGGAGGTTCGCAATGCATCGAGTATATATTCCCATCCTTGTAATTCTCGGAACGACAGTGGCTGTTGCTGCCGGGACCACATCGCTGCCTGCCGCACAGCAGGCGAGTGGCGGCGCGGCGGGCGCCGTCACCGCCTCCGATTACCAGCGCGCCGAAAAGTTCCTCGCTTACAATACAACCTCGCTTGTGTTCCACAGGGTGCGCCCTGCGTGGTTGCCGGACGATCGTTTCTGGTATCGCCACACCGGCCCGGAAGGAATCGAGTTCGTACTTTTTGACGCCACGCGCGGCACGCACCAGTCGGCGTTTGATCACGCCAAGGTGGCCGCCGCGCTGTCCGTCGCCGCGGGCAAGACATACGAAGCGGCGCACCTGCCGTTCATGACCTTCGCATTCTCCACGGATCAACAGTCGATCTCGTTTAGCCTTCAGGGAGAAAACTGGAAGTGTGACTTGCAAGCGAACCGCTGCACATCCATGGGCAAACCGGGCGAACCCCCGACAGCGCCTCGCGATGAAGTGAAGTCACCCGACGGCAAGAGCGCCGCCTTCATTCGGGATTGGAATCTTTGCGTGCGCGACATTGCGAGCAGCAAGGAGACGCAACTGACCACGGACGGCGTGAAGGATTTCGGGTACGCGACGGACAACGCCGGCTGGATCCACAGCAATCGTCCCATCCTGCTGTGGTCGCCAGATTCGAAGAAGATTGCGACGTTCCAACAAGACCAGCGCGGTACTGGAGAAATGTATCTGGTAGAGACCAAGGTCGGACATCCCAAGCTTGAAGCGTGGAAGTATCCGCTTCCGGGCGACGAAGTAGTGACCACGATCCAGCGGGTGATTATCAATCTGGATGGTCCGAAGGTGATCCGCTTGAAGCTTCCCGCCGATCAGCACCGCTCGACGCTGTGCGACGACGTTTCCTGCCGGGGCGGCGAGTGGGCTGACGTCGAATGGAGTCCGGACGGAGCGCATCTGGCGTTCGTGTCCACCTCGCGCGACCACAAGCACGAGCAGTTGCGCGTCGCCGAAGCCGCGACGGGCGCGGTGCACGACGTGCTCGAAGAAACCGTGGCCACGCAGTTCGAATCAGGCCAGGGCCGGGTGAACTGGCGTTACTTGCAGGCATCGAACGAGGTGATCTGGTGTTCCGAGCGTGATGGCTGGTCTCACCTGTACCTCTACGATCTAGCGAGCGGAAGGTTGAAAAATCAGATTACGTCGGGCGAATGGGCTGTGACCCAGTTGTTGCGGATCGATGAGAAGAACCGCACGATTTACTTCCTCGCCGCCGGCCATGAAAAAGGCAACCCGTACTTCACGCACTTCTACCGCATCGGGTTCGACGGCAATAACGCGGCGCTACTGACCCCTGAAGACGGCAATCACGAATTGTCACTCTCGCCTTCGGGCCACTTCTTTGTCGATAGCTACTCGAAGCCCGACCTGCCGCGAGTCACCGTGGTTCGCGACCAGGGCGGAAAGCTGCTCTATACGGTCGAGAAGGAGGATGTCTCGCGCCTGGTGGCCGCCGGATGGAAGCCCCCGATTCCAATCACCGTGAAGGCGCGCGACGGGGCTACCGACTTGAACGGGCTGATGTTTGAGCCCACGAATCTCGATCGCAGCAGGAAATATCCGATCATCAACAGCATCTATCCGGGACCGCAGGGTGGAAGCGTCGGTCACTGGTCGTTCGCCGAAGCCCGCGGCGATTGCCAGGCGCTGGCGGAGCTGGGATTCGTGGTGGTGCAAATCGAAGGTATGGGCAACCCGCTGCGGTCCAAGAAATTTCACGACTTCTATTACGGCAATATGGGAGACAACACCTTGCCGGACCAAGTCGCCGGGATGAAGCAACTGGCCGCGAAATATCCATGGATCGACATCGATCGCGTAGGCATCTGGGGCCATTCGGGCGGTGGTTATGCAACGGCCGACGCGATGTTTCGGTACCCCGACTTCTTCAAGGTCGGGATCTCCGAATCCGGCAACCATGATAATCGGGAGTACGAAGATGACTGGGGCGAACGCTACCAGGGATTGCTGGCAAAAAATCCGGATGGGACGACGAACTACGACGAACAGGCAAACCAAAACCTCGCCAAGAACTTGAAGGGGCACCTTCTGCTGGTGCACGGCACCATGGACGACAACGTGCCGCCGTACAACACACTGCTCGTGGTGGATGCGCTGATCAAAGCGAACAAGGATTTCGATCTCCTGCTGCTGCCGAACCAGCGTCACGGTTACGGCGCAGCGAGTTCCTATATGATGCGCCGACGCTGGGATTATTTTGTGCGTTACCTACTGGGCGCCGAGCCGCCGCACGAATACGAAATGCACCCGCCCGCACTTGGACGCGGCCCGGAAATGTAGCTAGAATTCTTCCTTCCCCTTTGATACGGAGGTCGCGGGTTCGAGCCTCGTCGTTCCCGCCATTTCTCTTCAAGGAGGTAACGGACGTGGCGCGGTGTTCGGCAGTCCGCGTGTTCTTGTAGGCTGTGCGGGCATAGCCATACTGTCGCTTCAACGGTAGGAGAATCACCATCTGCAATGCAGCTGGAAAGAGATCTCGTTGTTCACGTTTTTCGTTCCGTTTTGTGGAGAGGCATCGCCAACAGGTGTCCCTACCAAGATCAGGCAGCTTCGCGCGTGGTAAAGGTGATGGAGACCAGGGAGGACAACCGAGACGGAACAACCGCGCCCGGCTGGTCCGAAAGAAAGCAACCGGGTGTATACTCCTGTCCTCCGCGCGGTCGAAAATGGAAATTCCAGTCCAATACAACACGGAGTTTCCTGAGCTGTTTACATCAAAGCCGTTTCCTCAAACCAGGTTTAGGGGAATGGAGCAGTTCTCGTGCTTTCGACTCCGAGGGTCTCGAGCTTCCACCAGGGAGATGGAATCATGAAGTCAGTAGAACGCAACCATGTTTGGTTGGCATTGTGTGTTACGGCATTCATAGCTTGGCCGCTTGCTGCGCAGCAATGGAAAGCACCCACTCGCTTGAAGAAGTTGGCCAATGGGCTCACGGTCGTCGTTTCCGAGGATCATTCTGCGCCCACGTTCGGAGTGTGCATCAGCTATGGGATCGGTTTCCGGCTGGAATCGGAGGGGCGCACCGGCTTTGCGCACCTTTTCGAGCACATGATGTTTGAAGGCACGCCCAACGCACCCAAGGGGGTGCTCGACCGTGTGATTGAGGGCGGAGGAGGATCGAACAATGGTGACACTCGTTACGACTTCACCGAATACATTGAAACGGCGCCAATTTCAGCGCTCGACCCGGTTCTCTGGATCGAGGCCGACCGGATGAAGACTCTTGATTTCTCTCCTAAGAATCTCGAGAACCAACGGAAAGTCGTCGAAGAAGAAGTTCGCGTGAATGTTCTGAATCAGCCTTACGGGCTTTTCTTCGCCATCGATCTTCCTGGCAAGGCTTTCGACACTTATCCTAATGCGCATAATTTCTACGGTGATTTCAAAGACCTCGATGCCGCCAAGATCGAAGATGTTCAGAAGTTCTATGAACAGTACTATTCGCCCAACAACGCGGTCCTGGCCGTGGTAGGAGACGTATCTCCCGACGCCGTCTTCGCCCAGGTAGAAAAGTATTTTGGCGCGATTCCCGCTCAGTCGACTCCGCCACACCCCAACGTGGACGAGTCGCCTCAGAGGGCAGAACGACGGTCATCTCAGACTGATAAGCTAGCGAAAGTTCCCGCACTTGCCATCGGCTATCGTATGCCGCCACGGCATTCGTCGGAGGCGCTGGCCGCGGCTGTCACAGGGGAGCTGCTTCACAACGGACAGGCCTCGCGCCTTTACCAGGCGCTGGTTAAGGAGAAGCAGGTTGCACTCTCCGTGGATGGAGGCGTGAACTGGCCCCTGGGCGCGCCTTTTGAATACAACGGGCCTACGCTGATGACGTCCTTTATTGTTTATCCGCCAAACATCACCCAAGATCATGTGCTCGCTGCTTACGATGCCACCATAAAGGAACTCATCGACAAAGCAGCTAGCCAGCAGGACCTCGATCGCATTGTCGCGAAGATGCGCTCGGATTGGTACGATCAGCTTGAAGTTCCGATTAGCCGCGCCTCCGCGCTTTCACACGCCGCCCTTTTTGACGGCGCCTTCGATGCCGTCTATCAAATCCCCGAAGAGCTGGCTACGGTCTCACCTGCCCAGATTCGTGCATTCGCCGCAAAGTATCTTGTGAATACCAACCGTACTCTCATCAATCGGGTTCCAGCACCCGCTGAAAAAGGCGCAGAAACGCAACCAGGAGCGGGACTATGAACAGCCTGAAAGTCTTTGCCCTCTTTCTCTCTCTTGCCTCGGTGACTGCCGCGCAAAAGGAAGTTCCTCTGCCCAAAGACCTCCCGCCCTACGCTGCTGAGCAGCCGCTTCGGGCTCCCGCCGTCCAGTCCTCGAAACTCGCCAATGGGCTTACCGTGTGGCTGGTTTCCCAGCGCGGCCTACCGAAAGTCGCATTCGCTGTGGCCGTGCGTGGCGGTTTCGCGGCGGATCCCGCGGACCGTCCTGGCATCACCGAGTTGCTCACCAAGACGATCGATCAAGGAACCACGTCGCGCACCGCCAAACAGATTTCCCAGGAACTTCAGGCAGCTGGCGGCGACCTCAGCGCCGAATCCAGCAAAGACTTTATGCAGGTCTCAACCGCCGTTCTCTCCTCCAAAGTGAATGTAGGCCTGACGATTCTTTCTGACATTCTGCAGAATGCCTCGTTCCCCGACGCTGAGGTTGCGCTGGCGAAACGCAACCTGGCTGACTCGCTTCGGGAGCGTGAATCACAGCCTTCATTCCTGGCGGCCCGGGTCATGGGCAAAGTATTATTTGGAGAGCATCCCTACCATGTAACCGCCCCCACGCAGGAGTCCATCGCCGCGTCCACCGCTACCGATCTTCGCAACACTTACGCGCTGCGGGTCCGTCCCGACCAAGCCGTGCTCGTCGCCGTAGGCGATTTCGACAACGACACAATGCTGGGTCTGGCGAAGACCCAATTCAGTGGATGGAGGCCGCCCGGCGGGGCCGCTTTGCCATCAACACCTCGCCCCACACTGCCGCCTCAGCACGCCGTGTTTGTAGTGGTCCGTCCAGGCTCAGTTCAAACTACGCTGCAACTGGGGACTTTAGGCCCGATGCGCAGCGATCCTGATTTCGAAGCGGCCGAGGTAGCGAACGCGATTTACGGAGGCACTTTCAGCTCGCGGCTGGTCTCGAATATTCGCGAGGACAAGGGTTACACTTACTCACCTGGCGCGTCTTTGCGGACCTATCGCCAGGCAGGCGTGCTGATCACTCGTGCCGATGTACGCAACGAAGTGACTGCGGCGAGCCTGAATGAGATCACCTACGAACTCAACCGGCTGGCGACCACCACTCCCAGCGATGAAGAGCTCACCAAGGCAAAGCGCTTTCTTGTTGGCACCGAAGCGATCTCTCTGCAAGCTCGTTCCGCCGTTGCGGCAGAATTGGCCAAGATCTGGGTCGACGGACTGCCTGCCGACGAAATCGGAATTTATAGTCAGAGAATCGCCGCCACTCCTACCGCGGAAGTCGACGCGGCTGCCAGAAAATATTTCCCGGCCTGGCGATCTGCAATTGTGGCCGTGGGCGAAGAGAAAGTCGTCCGCGACGCGCTGGCTCCCTTCGGCCTTCCGATTCAGACCATGCCCTAGCAGAAATCCCGGTGGGATCGCTTTCACCGAATGTGATCGAAGTTCGCCCAAGTGCCCCGATGGGGCTATTCCGGATGCCCGTGGTGCGACAGACCGTCAGCCCGTGCCTCCTTTCGACTAGGATCATGCCGTTCGCGTTAGAGAGCCGCTGGGGTAGAATTGTCGCCTCTTGCCGAATTTCAAAGACATCAGCGCGAGGTGTACGGATGCGTATGCTATTTTTGCTTGGCTGGCTGCTCGGTGCTGCGATCGCAGTTGCCCAAGCCCAGAAGTCTATTGACGTTGTGGCCTTCGTTAGCGTAGACGCACCAGTCTTCGTTCTTAACCACGTCCGAATCATCGATGGGACGGGTGCAGCAGCGAAGGAAGATCAAGCGATCGTGATCGCCAATGGCAAGATTCAGTCCATCGGTCCGGCGGCGTCAGCTCAAGTCCCTCAGGGTGCCCAACTTCTAGATCGCTCTGGCTATACCGTCATTCCGGGGCTCGTTGGAATGCACGATCATCTCTACTATACGGATTCGATTTCCCTGCAAGTTTCCGGCGGAAGAATTCCCGAGCCAGGGTTGTTCGTTGCCGAAATCCCGTACACGGCGCCGCGACTATATCTAGCGGCTGGTGTCACCACCATGCGCACCACCGGTAGCCTGGAACCTTACACCGACCTAAAGGTAAAAAGGCGGATAGACGCAGACCTGATGCCGGGACCAAGCATCGATGCTACAGCGCCGTACCTGGAAGGCGCGCCGACGCGATTTGCTCAGATGCATGAACTGACTGGACCGGACGATGCAAAACGCATGGTGGACTACTGGGCAGCGGAAGGCATGACGTCGTACAAAGCGTACATGAACATCACACGTGAGGAACTGGACGTAGCGATCCAGCAGGCACATGCGCACAAGCTGAAACTGACAGGGCATCTGTGTTCGGTAACCTGGCCGGAAGCTGCAGCTCTGGGGATCGATGATTTGGAACATGGGCCGGTGTTTGCGGACACCGAATTCGTCGGGGACAAGCCGCCGGACGTGTGCCCAGCGGGAGGCAGCAGCAGTTGGGCAAGACAGGAAGTGAAGGGAGCGCAGGTGCAGGAACTGATCCACACGCTTGTGTCACATCACGTTGCGGTGACTTCGACGCTGCCGGTGTTTGAGTCCGGCGCGCCGGGCCGACCGAAATTGCAGCGGCGTACTCTGGATGCGATGTCCGCTGAATCGGCCCGAAGCTACCTGACCGCGCGGGCTAACGTGCCGTTGGACTCGCCCATGACAGCGCTGCTGCGCAAAGAGATGGATTTTGAGGTGGCATTTGTCAAAGCCGGAGGCTTGCTACTGGCGGGGCCGGATCCAACCGGAAATGGCGGAGTGCTTCCGGGATTCGGCGATCAGCGCGAAATAGAGCTGCTCGTGGAATCGGGGCTGACCCCAGTGGAAGCCATTCACATCGCCACGGCGAATGGTGCTGTGTATCTCGGCCAGCAAGATCGAATTGGAACCCTGTCCCCTGGCAAACAAGCAGACCTCGTGGTGATTAAGGGCGATCCTTCAAGGAGCATTGACGAGATCGAGAATGTCGAGACGGTGTTCAAGGCCGGGATCGGCTACGATTCCAAGAAATTGATTGATAGCGTGCGAGGACAGGTCGGGATCCGTTAGGAGCCTTCGATGAGGCCCTGTTGATTTCTGCGGCCCATTCTCCCATCGAGGCAGGGCATACCTTTCGAGCTTCTTCGTTGTTTTCGTCTAAAGTAAGAGCGTCATACGATCTATAGACACGACTGCTCATGACCTTGCGACCAAGAACGCAGGACAAGCACATCTAAGCGGTGTCCTCCTCGCTGTTAGGAGGGCCGGGTTTCCGTTATGGGCCGTTCTCCCTTCAAGCCGGGCTAATTTCCGGGTGCGGCGCCGCCCGCTCACAACGCGATTCCCGATTGGCAACTCGACAAGTTCTTTCTCAGACTTTGGAAGACAAATAGTAGTAATTGTCTCCTTCGTCGCATTGTTCCCCGATCAGAACTAGGCCTTCGGCCCGCAGAATTCGCTGGTACCCCTCGGTACCCAAGGAAATCGATTCACGGTCGGTCCGCGCGTCGCGCCATTTAACGGATTCTTTCGGTGAGGTAAACAAAAATTTGCCGCCCAAATTTAACGCACTGGCAACCTTGCGAATGACGACGGACTGGATCTCCGGCGGGATTAAGAACATCAAACCCCATGCAATTACGCCATCAAATGTGCGACCGAAAAACTCTGAGTCCTCAACGGCCGAGCATTCCACGGAAGCATCAGGGAATCGATGGCGAAATGCCGCCACCAACTTCCTTGATGCATCCACGCCGTAGATCGTGAACCCTTGTTCGATGAGCGTCTGCGAGACCGGCACGCCGTGGCCACACCGAGGTCGAGGACTGAGCAGCGGGGCGCCAGGATTTGGCTCCACCTCCGAACCGTTCCCGCACCTATACGAGGATTACGCGCGGACATGAAACGTTCTGCGGCTGCTTCGTAGCCGTTAGACTTATCTGGAGGAATGGGAATCGCCGTCAAGGCATTCTCCAACTTAGAGAGAGTCACGAAATTCTACTACCAGGATTGTGGGCATGGCGGAGGCGATCGCGAAGCCCAGCTTCGTCTCGCGGTTCAGAAAAAGGGGTTATGGGAAGTTGGCACGGCAAGACCAGGCCGCTCCCCACAGATCTCAGTCTGCCATGCATTTTCCCCGAATATGACGCTTATCGGGCGGTCCAGCCTCCATCGATCAGGATGGTATCTCCAGTAATGAGAGAGGCCGCGGGCGAGGCTAGAAAGACCACCGCACCGGCAACATCCATGGGTTCGCCAATCCGATGCAGACCGGCGATACGTTCGATCACATCCGAGCGAAACTCGGGGTTTGCCAGCGCGCTTTCCGTGCCTGGAGTATGGATAAAGGTAGGCGCAACCGCATTCACCGTGATGTTGTGTTTGCCCCACTCGACGGCAAGGCATCTGGTGAGATGGGAGATGGCGGCTTTTGTCATGCAGTACACGGATTCGCCAGGGAGTGCGGCGAAACCTGCTTGGGAACCCATGTTGATAATGCGACCACTACCCTGGCGAATCATGGCCCGGCCTGCGGCCTGACTGGTGAAAAAAGTGCCCTTCAAATTCACTGCAAGCATGAGGTCAAAGTCGTCCTCGCACACATTTTCCGCGAGATTTTCGGGCGCTACCCCGGCATTATTGACGAGGATGTCCAACCGTCCGAAATGTGCCACGGTCTCATCGACCGCGCGGAATATTTGATCGAGCCTGGCTACCTCCATCTGTAAGGGAAGGGCGCGGCGTCCCATCGAGGCGATTTCCGCAACCAAACCGCCGTGGGAGTTCACGTCGCGCAGTCCTAGCGCAACGTCTGCGCCGGCATGAGCAAATGCCAAGGAAATCGCGCGGCCCAGACCACGAGCGGCGCCGGTGACGAGGGCTACGCGACCGGTTAGATCAAATCGTGGAAACTCCATGGGCATGCCTCCCCCTTGTGCAGTTTAGGTGTCGCCGTCGTTTATGCGCGGGACGCCGCGTTTGAGTATATGCGCCTGTGAGAACCTACTGACCGGATTCTTGCCAATCGGGAGGCGTTGAGGCGCACCACGATAATTGATGTGATAATTATCGATCATCTACTAAAACTCGGCCCCCTGAGCGTCAGCGCGCGGCGCTATGCGGTGCCGCCGGCGGCCAGCAGCATGGCGTCGTGGGGGCTACACGGGCGGGGGTTCACTTTCCTTTGTCACCCACGCCGGACATCATTGATCGGGAACCCCCTTTTTGAAAATCACCCGTCGTCAGCCGGGAATTCGGCAGGCGGGACGCCTTGCTGAAAGTCATGCCAGGCACCTGCGCAGGCAGCCAGCGGCCGTGCAATCTGGTGGGGCCTGAGATTTTCAAACGACCACATGTTTTGGTTGACTTTCTGCGCGCATTGCAGCACTCTCGTTGGGCAATACCCGCTGAGGGGTGATAAGCGATACCTCGCCCCACTCAGCAGACTCAAACCTTCCCCAGCCCCAGGCGATGCCACCTTCCCAGCTCTAGGTATGGCTAGATGCCCCGCCCCTGAGTGAGGTCTGCGAAATCACTTTCGGCCTGTAGGCGGTAAACCACAAGGAGGTTGACATGTTTGCTCGATTCGTTTCTATGCGCTTGAAGAACGGTAACCTGACAGAATTCAACCGCATCCTCGAAAAGGAGGTCATTCCACTGCTGCAACGGCAGAAGGGTTTCCGGGAGGAAATCGTCCTGACGAATGCAAGCGCAGCGGAGGTGGTTGGCATCAGCCTCTGGGAGCAGAAGGAGAATGCGGAGTCCTATAACCGGGAAAAATTCTCCGAAGTCCAGCAATTGCTGGCGAAGGTCCTGGACGGAACTCCGCAGGTCAAAACGTACGAGGTTTCCCACTCAACCATTCACAAGATCGCCGCTCACGTGACCGCGTGACGACGACTACTTCTGTTCAACACTCCGTTTAGACGGCGTCGTTTCGACGGGGGGCGAGCTGGGGCTCGCCCCCTGCGTTTGCCCACTCCAAAAATTGCGTCGCGCCGAATTGTTTTCATTTTGCAATCGTACATTGCTTAGGCGCACGATCCAGCCGCTGTTGTATCCACAGTTTAGAGGCGGGAACTCGATAAAAGATTACTGTCTTAAGCGTCCTCTATTACGGCACGGAAGAAGACGGCGAGTGGGTCCTAGCCAATCATCGGGCCGAAAAGCGCGACGAAGTACGGCGCCGGGAAGCGACTGCTGGAGAGGCATATCCGCGATTGCCGTAAGGAGGCGACTGCTACTAGTTTTGGGCCTTGTCGCGGTCCACCATAGGTTCATCGGTGTCAAGGATGGCGGAAGGGTCCAGGGTTTCCCGTTCTTCCAGTAGCAATCGGCGCAACGTCCGCAAATCATTTAAGATGCGGCGGCTGGCGCTGAAGTGTGATGAAAGCTTGTCCAATTTGTAGTTCGCGAGTTGCAAAGCCTGCTTTCGGCGCGCCAGTTGAGAATTCGACGCGCGAAGAATTTCTGCCTCAATTTGATCTCGCGCTTCGCGTACCGCCTCTAGCAGCTGATTCACATACTCAAGAGCACTCTCAATATTGTCGAACGGAGTTTCCGATTTGTAGGTCACGACTGCCCTCTCGGGGACATTCCCGGCACCAGCTTTCCGGTGACTACCAAAGGATAGGGCTTCCTGTATACCGGTTCAACTGCAGCGCAAAAGGGTCTTTGCTGTACAGCACGATTTAGGCAGTGCGGTAGTTTGGAACTTGCCTTGCCACCGGGCAACCTAGAAAGCTGGTAGAACCCTCCTCGGGGTGACTCTCTCGCGCCCCGGACCCAGTTTCTCATCCTGATCCTAATATTGGGAGGGACATCGTAAGTCCTTTTGTTTCTGCAAACCAGAGAGCAATCGGACCCACATTAGACCTGCCCAGAGCCTACCTAGAAAACCGGCGCCATGCCGTGTATCTAAGAAGCCAATAATCCGTTGGAACGTCCCATCAAAACAGTACTACTGGTCCATTTGGCCTAGCAAAGCGAGTCCTTATAAGTACTGATAGTTCTATGACTTTGAACGCTTGGATTCCCCTCTGCGAACTACGTCGAGAGTTTGGGAGGGAACGTCATGCTGGCTCGAAATGCAGGCCTAACCTCGGCCGCATTTAGCACTGGGTATTCAGATCGGAATTGGCGTGAGCGGTGCGGAGGCGAGATGTCCTTGGATGCACTAGATAAGAAGACGCTGAGCAGCCTTCCGCGGCTGTCGGACGTCTACGACTCCTACGGCGTCGAGGTCAATGCTTTGTCCGTAAGCGAAGTCTTTGCGTTGTACGAGCGCACCGGTTTTCTTTATCCCGACAAAGCTGCCCGCCTTCTTCCCCATCTCGAACAAGTGAGAGAGAACTGGCGACGGATGTTGCGCGGTGGCAACTCCCTTCTCTACGTCCTCACGGCCGGTGACAACAAAAGGGGCCGTGCCTCGATTGCAGTTTGGCGTACGACGCATTATGGCTGGACTTCGCAACACCTGGTTTCTGAGAACAACCCAGTCGCGTCCCGCGCCGTAATATTGGCAGGAACGGCCGCGAGCATCCTAAGAGACGTGGATGAATCGCATCAAAATTGGTTTCGACCGGAGAACCGTTTCCCCTCAAGGGTGTTCGGATCCATGGTTCAGACGATCGGCCAGTCTCTTTCGTCAGTTCAGCGGCACATGTATTTCGCGCTGCCGAGGAATTCGTCACTGCCTTCGGGGGGGAAAGTTCGCGTCGTCCCTTATGATCCTTCTCATGAAGAGGCCCTTTCCGTTATTGCTTCCGTCGCGCGCGGCAGTATTTATGTCGCCGCCGAGCAACTCTTAACTGACCCGGAACTGACCGAGGTGGACCAGTTGTACCGCGAGGTAGGCCTACGGCGGTCTCGTCGCGTGTGGCTAGCCTACCGGGAGTACAAGGATGAACCGATCGGTGCGGTCATCGCGTATCGCGGTCCTTTGGGCCTGAACTTCAGCTATATCGAAAATCGCTGCGACCTGCTGCTGCACCCCACGCTTCCCGAAGGTGACGTTGTGGACGTGGTGGCTTCGCTCCTCAGAGCGTCTTCTTCTATGTATGACGACTTTGAGCTTGACGCGATTCCCGTGATCACCGAGGAAATCGCTGCGCCTGCCCTATTGCAGCTGGGGGCAGAATTCCTCCGCCACTATTGCCAGGGAACGTGGCTACAGGAAGGACAGCTCCGCTTCTACCGGCATGTTGATGGCTTCTACGCAAGACTATTAGCGCGTGCCGAAAGGCATGCGCTGCAGCCAAGTCTTATCGGGCAGGAACACTGATGAGCCAAGCCTCGCCGATAGACTACATCATGGAGGACCCGCGCGAGGCACTGCGCCTCGAGCTCAAGGTCGATCCCGGCGTTTGGGCGCAAAAATACCTTGCGCATCATGTGCACCGGGGCGCGCAAGTCCTTTCCGTTGGATGCGGTCCCGGAGTCATTCTGGACGCCGTGACTGCAATGGATTCTTCCATCAGGGCGACCGGAATAGACATCAGCCCCGACCGTGTGCAGCAGGCGGTGTGGAGAAATCACGAGAATGCGCGTGTGAAATTCGCTTGCGGGGACGCCCACGCGATGGAGTTCGAATCGAATAGCTTTGACCTTGTGTACTGCCGCATGTTGCTCCAATACCTAAGGGAAAAAGAACAGGCTGTCGCTGAAATGACGAGAGTTTGCAAGCCGGGCGGCACTGTTCTGCTGCAAGACTTGGACGGTCAACTTCTGTGGCATTACCCGGAGGACCCAGGGGTACAGAGCACAGCCGAGAAAGTCGTCACTGCGCTGTCGGCTACCGGTTTTGATCCTTTCGTGGGGCGAAAGCTTTTCTGGTTAGCGCAGAAAGCAGGTCTGACAAACCTCGCCGTTCAGGTGGAGTGCTATCACCTAATCGCAGGAGAGATTGACCCGCGGCTTCTGAAGCAATGGGAATTAAAACTAGAGATTGCAGGACCTCAACTGGCACGCGCACTCGGCGGTGAAAGTCAGGCCCATGAACAGTCTCGCGCGTTCCTAGAATATCTTCGGCGGCCTGACACACTTACATACTCGACCGTATTCACAGTAACGGGGGAAAAATCTATATGAGCCCAAATTGCTCATTTTTACAAAGAGGGTTTTCCCTGGCGGCAGGGACCGCCGCAATGACCGACAAATCTTTCTGCTGGAATGGACCGATAGCTTAATTCTGACTGATGGCGTTCGCCTGGGGTGCGTACATGAACGACGGAAAGAAGCGACTTTATCTGGAACTAGGAAGGGCTCCGATCCATCTGTCCGAGATGGTTCGGCGTCAGGAATCGCACGCTCGTTTCACTGACGACCTCCGAGAAGGGAAACTAAATATGCTGTTCAATCGCAACCCCGGGAGCCGGCCGGCAACGCGCCTTGGGCGTATTTTCTTGGCCGGTTTCCTCGCAGTTGTCGTTGCGGCCACCACGGTGGCCCAGACTTCACGGAACGTTCCCGACGTCACTGCCATGAGCATGGAAGACCTGATGAATATGCAGGTAACCTCCGTCTCTAAGCGCACGCAAAAAGTGGCAGACGCCGCGGCCGCGATCTTCGTGATAACCCAAGAGGATATTCGACGTTCAGGAGCAACGAGCATTCCTGAAGCACTGCGAATGGCTCCTGGCCTTCAAGTGGCTCGAATTGACGAGAACAAATGGGCCATTGCTTCGCGTGGCTTCAATGGGCGCTTCGACAACAAACTGCTGGTTCTGATTGACGGCCGAAGTGTCTACACGCCTCTGTTTTCCGGTGTGTATTGGAATGTCCAGGATGTGATGTTGGAGGATGTGGACAGGATCGAAGTGATCCGCGGCCCGGGAGCAACTCTGTGGGGAGCCAATGCCGTCGACGGGGTCATCAATGTCATCACTAAAAAAGCGAAATCCACTCAGTCCACCGTCGTGACGGCAGGAGCCGGAACGGAGGAGCGAGCAGCTGGCGGCGCTCGCTATGGCAGCAAGCTGGGCGACAACACCTACTACAGAGCTTACGCAAAGTACTTCGATTGGGGGCCTTCAGCATACCCATCGGGTATGACAGCGCACGACGGGTGGGATGCCTTGCGCGGAGGATTCCGCGCGGATTGGACACCAACCGGAGCGAATTCGCTGACGCTGCAAGGAGATATATACCGCAGCAGATTTGATGAGACTCTGACCGTGGCGTCGTTATCTCCCCCCTATTCGAACACCTTCCCCAATGACGGGAAATACAGTGGAGGAAACCTTCTCGGCCGTTGGAATCATACTTCCGAAAGATCTTCGATGTCGCTGCAGATGTACTATGACAATACCACCATCAACGACCATTCTCTTTTCGGGGACCATCAAAACATATTCGACATCGACTTCCAACATGCCTTTCACACCGGGGATTCACAACAATTCGTATGGGGCTTTGGTTATCGCTCGATCCGTGACAAGAACGACCCCAGCTTTACGGTTTCCCTCCAGCCTAATCAAGTCACTCTCAATCAGTTCAGCACATTCCTTCAGGATGAAATCAGCCTGGTTGACAATCGGCTGCAGATCACGCTGGGATCCAAATTCGAGCGCAACGGGTTCACCGGGTTTGAAGTTGAGCCTAACGCCAGATTGCTCTGGACCGTCACACCAAATCAATCGATCTGGACTGCAGTTTCACGCGCTGTCCGAACTCCGGCCCTGACCGAGGAGGGCTTGCGGCTGAATTCAGCAGTTATACCCCCGGGGACGCTCTCGAACCCCACGCCGTTGCCGGCGGTGCTGGCGGTTTTCGGCAGCCCACAGTTTAATTCCGAAGACCTTCTCGCGTACGAGCTCGGTTATCGAGTGCAGGCAACCAGCAACCTTTCGCTCGACCTAGCAACCTTTTACAACAATTATTCAGGCCTTCGTACCGCCGAGCCGGGTGTCCCTTCTGCAGAACCGCTCCCTGCCCCGACTGATATTGTCATCCCCTTTGTTGCCTCCAACAAAATGAGCGGTGGAACTTACGGTGTCGAACTGTTTGCAGACTGGAAAGTCGTTCCCAAGTGGAGGTTGGCGGCCTCCTACAGCTATCTGCAAATGAACATTCACAAAAACGCCGACAGTCAGGATCCGACTCCCGACAATCCGAACGGCTCAAGCCCTCGTCATCAATGGTATTTGAGATCTTCGGTCGACTTGCCCAAGCATTTTGAGCAGGACACCACGGTTCGATTTGTGGACCACCTTCCCAGCTTGAACTTCGCGGGAGCAGTCGGAGCGCTGCCCAGTTACTACTCTTTAGATGCACATTTGGGCTGGAGACCGGTTACCAGCCTGGAATTGTCGATCGGCGGCCAGAATTTGCTGAATAACTGGCACTTGGAATTTTTGCCGGACTTCGTGCTTACCTCCCCGACGGCGGTAAAGCGCAGCATTTTTGGAAGTATTACTGTGAAATTCTAAAGTTGATTGCCGGGTGAGCTCTCAGATTGCCCGCTACCAGTGGACGGTTAATTTGATGTTGAGACGACTGGGAATTCTGATCGTGGCGCTCAGTGTTTCGCTGAGTTGGACTCCCGAGGCTTTCGCGCAGGCCCCGAACTCGTCCGATTCCTCGGAATATTTGATCAAGGCCGGCTTCATTTTCAATTTTGCAAAATTTGTCGAATGGCCGGCGACGGCTTTTGCCCAGCCCGATTCTCCGATTGTGATTGGCATCCTGGGAACGGATCCCTTCGGAACGATTATCGATCAAATCGTCCAAAATAAGAAAATCGGAGCGCGGGGATTTGTCGTCAAACGGCTGAAATGGGGCACCGACGTCAAGGAGCTCAGGGAGTGCAAGATCCTGTTTGTGAGCGTGTCGGAAAAAGCGCACATCGATGAGGTGGTGCAAGCTGTAAAAGGCCAGCCAATTCTGACAGTCGGCGAAACGCCCGGTTTTGCCGAGCGTGGCGGGATGATTCGCTTCACCGTGGAAGACAACAGAGTTCGGTTCGAGGTCAATGTTGAGTCGGCGCACCAAGCAGAGCTGACCATCAGTTCAAGACTGCTAACCCTGGCGAGAATCATCCAACAACCCGCCGTAGAAGTGAGAAAGCCGGGATGATCCTTCAGAATCTATCCATCAAGCGCAAACTCACGCTGATCATGATGCTGACGAGCAGCATCGCACTGATCCTGTCCTCGGTTGGCTTTCTTATTTATGACCTGGTCTCCTTTCGTCATCTGCTCACTCAGGATCTGATGACTCAAGCCGAGATTATCGGATACAACAGCGCGGGAGCTATGGAATTTAAGGACGAACCCGCCGCCACCGCTACACTGTCAGCGCTCACCGCCAAAGAAGACATCATCACGGCTGTCCTGTATAGACCCGACGGAAAGATCTTTGCTTACTATTTTCGAGGCAAGACGACCCTCCCGGCCTACCTTCCTTCCCATTTGCAGGGGAAAGGCTACCGCTTCAAAGCAGGATACCTGGAGGTCTTCCACGATGTGACCCTGAACGGGGAACGCGTCGGAACACTGTTTTTGCAATCGGACATGCGCCAGTGGAGTATGAGGGCCAGACGGTATGCGGGTATCCTCATTATTTTCGTCTTGGTTTCCGGGTTGTTCGCATTTTTCGTTTCTTCGAAGCTTCAAGGATTGATTTCAAACCCCATTCTGCACTTAGAAGACACCATGAGAATGGTTTCCACGAACAAGAACTACGCCGTTCGAGCTGTTAAGTCTTATGGAGACGAAATTGGGAGATTGATCGATGGATTCAACACCATGCTGTCCGAAATCCAGCAGCGCGATACTCGACTGCAGAGCACTAACGGTGAATTGAAGACCAGGACACAGGAGTTAGAGGAAGAAATCTTTCATCGCAAACAGACCCAAGAAGAGCTCCTCAACGCGAAGCATGCGGCCGAGGAAGCGAACCGCGCCAAAAGTACATTTCTTGCAAATATGAGCCACGAGTTGCGGACACCGCTCAATGCCATCATCGGATATAGCGAAATGCTGGAGGAGGAAACCCGCGACTCGGGCAAGATCGAGAATGTTCAGGACCTCCGAAAAATCCAGGCGTCCGGAAAACACCTGTTGTCGTTGATCAACGACGTGCTTGACCTTTCGAAGATTGAAGCCGGCAAGATGGTGCTCCACCTCGAGACCTTCGAAGTGTCACAGGTGATCGAGGAGATGGTCACGACCCTGCAACCCGCCGCGGCCAAGAATGGCAACTCAATTCACGTCCAGCTGGCCAACAACGTGAACATGATGCGGGCCGATATCACCAAGGTCCGCCAGATCCTGTTCAACCTGCTGAGCAACGCCTGCAAATTTACGGACCACGGCAGCGTCTCCGTGAACGTGGAGCAAATCAAGGTCGAGGATCGAGATTGGATTCAATTCCAAGTCCGCGACAACGGGATTGGCATCTCTGCCAGGCAAAAGCAGAACTTGTTTCAAGAGTTTGCCCAGGCGGATGCCTCCATTGCCCGCAAGTATGGCGGCACCGGCCTGGGACTCGCCATCACTCACCGCTTCGTTCAGATGATGAAGGGGCAGATCGGCGTGGAGAGCGAGATTGGCCAGGGCGCCGTTTTTACGGTCGGGCTGCCCGCCCAAGTCGTCATCGAGACGGCCGATTCCGCGCCGTCAGAGAGTGCCAGCAAACTGGCGGCGGTACCGGCGGAGACCAAAACCGGCTTGGAAACCATTCTGGTGATAGACGATGACCCATCGGTCCGCGATCTGATGTCGCGCTTCCTGACAAGACTGGATTTCCGCGTGGTGGCCGCCGCGAATGGAGAAGAGGGCATTCGCCTTGCCAAGCAATTTCATCCGCTGCTTATAACCCTGGACGTGGTCATGCCTGACTGCGATGGATGGACGGTTCTAAAGAAGCTCAAGAGCGATTCCGAGTTGGCGGAGATTCCGGTGATTATGGTCACCATCGTCGACAATGAGGCCATGGGCTTGGACCTGGGCGCCTCCAATTATCTCATCAAGCCGGTCGACCGGGACCGCCTGGCAGTTCTTGTTGAAAAGCACCGGGGCACTCGATCTTCCACCATCACGGATGACCATCCGCTCCCCTTATCTCGTGTAGCAGACCGCCAAGCAGACAGCAAGCCAGCCGTAATCAGAGTTTCTAGGACCAGGAGAAACTAGAATGCAGAAAATCTTGCTAGTCGAAGACAACGAAATGAATAGGGACATGCTATCCAGACGGCTTCAGCGCCGGGGCTATTGTGTGGTCACCGCGGAGGATGGCGAAAAGGGACTATTGCTCGCGCGCTCGGAAGTACCCGACCTCATTCTGATGGACATAAGTCTTCCAGCAATGGACGGTTGGGAAGTCACGCGTCTCCTGAAGGCAAATCAGTCTACTCGCCATATCCCCATCATCGCTCTGACCGCTCACGCCATGGTCAGTGACCGGAAGAAAGCGATTGAAGCAGGTTGCGATGAGTACGACACCAAGCCAGTCGATTTTGCACGCCTGAGCGAAAAGATCGAAAATCTGATACTCGAGAAGAAACTATCATGAACCCTTGTACAAGCCGGTTGCTCATCGTAGATGACAATGAAATGAACAGAGATATGCTTGCCCGACGGCTGGCGCGCAAAGGCTACGAGATCGCAGTGACACACAGCGCGCACGATTTGCTCGAGCGCGTCAAACTAGACGGCACGGATCTGGTGCTATTAGACATCGAAATGCCGGAAGTTAGTGGCCTTGACGCGCTGAAAACACTGCGGGAGGCCTATTCTGCGATCGAGCTGCCGATAATTATGGTGACGGCAAAGAACCAGAGCGAGGATATTGTCAGGGCGCTGGACTTGGGGGCCAACGATTATCTGACCAAGCCGATTGACTTCCCGGTGGCCTTGGCGCGCATCGGTACTCAGTTATCACACAAACGAGCGCAGGAAGCACTAAAGGAAAGTGAAGAGCGCTATGCTCTAGCGGCTCGCGGCTCCAATGATGGCCTTTGGGATTGGAATCTGTCGGCCAATGTTGTGCACTTCTCTCCTCGCTGGAAGGCCATGTTGGGCTATCAGGAAGCCCAAATTGGGGACCGCCCTGAAGAATGGTTTGAGCGGATCCATGACGCGGATCGGGAACGAGTCAAAGAAGAGATTGCCGCCCATCAAAAAGGACTCACTCCTCATTTCGAAAGCGAGCATCGCGTACTGCATAAAGACGGAAGCTTCCGGTGGATGCTTAGCCGCGGGGTCGCTGTTCATGATACTTCCGGAAATCCTTTGCGCATGGCTGGATCGCAGACCGACATCACCGAAGGAAAAGTCTCCGACCCACTGACGGGCTTGCCCAATCGCCTGCTGTTTATCGACCGCGTCGGTCGGCTCGTTAAGCACACGAAGCGCCGCAAGGACCATTTGTTTGCGGTTCTATTCCTGGACCTTGATGGGTTCAAGATGATCAACGACGGTATGGGCCACCTGATTGGGGATCAACTCCTGCTAGGAGTAGCCCATCGATTGGAGAAGTGTTTGCGGTCAACGGATACCGTCGCGCGTCTAGGGGAAACCTTCACGGTGGCGCGCCTAGGGGGAGACGAATTTACAGTCCTGCTCGACGATATTAAAGATCCGGACGATGCCAAGCGCGCCGCGGACCGCATGATGAAGGCTCTGGCCGCGCCATTCATTTTGGGCGGGAAAGAGGTCTTCACTTCGGTGAGTATCGGAATTGCTCTGAGCACCTCGGCCTACGAACAACCGGAAGAGATGCTGCGAGATGCCGACACGGCAATGTATCGGGCCAAGGCCCTGGGCAAGGCCCGTTATGAGGTGTTCGATGCCGATATGCGCGCCAGTGTGATGGCTCGATTGCAGCTGGAGACTGATCTGCACCGCGCGCTTGAACGGGAAGAACTTCGCAATTTCTATCAGCCGATTGTTACTCTCGCCTCCGGAGAAATCGCCGGCTTTGAGGCCCTGTTACGATGGCAGCATCCGACTCGTGGCCTGCTCGGACCAATTGAATTTATCCCCGTCGCTGAAGAAACCGGACTGATCCGGGAGCTAGGTTGGTGGAATTTGCGGAAGGCCTGCCAGCAAATCAGTGAATGGAGAGCAGGTTCACTCGCCCATCGCCATCTATCCATTAGCGTTAACCTGTCCGCCAAGCAATTTCTACAGCCGAAGCTGGTTGAAGACATTAGAAACCTGCTGCATGAACTGGCACTTCCTGCAGAAGCTTTGAAGCTGGAGATCACGGAAAGCACGGTGATGGCAGACCCTTCGGCAGCCATCGAGATGTTGCAGCAAATTAAGTCCTTGGGCATACGCCTGGCTATCGATGACTTCGGTACGGGCTACTCTTCCTTGAGTTACCTTCACCGTTTTCCCCTCGACACACTAAAGATTGACCGCTCCTTCATCAGCGGCATGGGGGACGACGGAGAAGGTATGGAGATTGCCCGGACCATATTGCCCATGGCCAATAATCTTCGGTTGGACGTAGTTGCCGAAGGAGTAGAGACACTTCAACAGGTTGCCATGCTGAAAAAACTACAATGCAAATATGGCCAGGGATATTACTTTTCCAAACCGCTGTCCGCCGAGGGGACCGCGGCATTATTGGCAGGAGACCTGACGTGGCAAGCGTGCGAGCAAACCAAGTAGCTCAACAGCGGTCAGCGCGGGGAGAACCGGGACGGAGAGCACCGCTCGGACGCAGCGCCAGAGCAGAAACTGCTCAAATACATAACGTAGCCTCCACTCTCCAAATTTGTCGATAGCTCAGCTCCTATGAAACTCGCTTGGCAAAATATCGTTCACGATCGCGCCCGCTTCTCGGTAACCGTGCTGGGTGTGTCTTTTGCAGTGTTCCTGATGGTCTTTCAAGGGAGTCTCCTGGCCGGTTTTTTGCGCGCAGCATCAAGGCTTATCGATGCTAGCGACTCGGACATCTGGATTACTGCGCGAGGCGTGCAGGCCTTTGAGTTTGGAATTCCCATCGAAGGCCGGCTGAGGGAGATGGCCGCCGGCGTACCAGGTGTCTTGGAAACGAGCCGAGTTTGCATGGCTTTTGCTGTGTACCGCACTCCAAACGGAAAGCAACAGGTTGTAGCCCTGGTCGGTGCGGACCGCAATGTAGGAAAGCGCTTCCCAGCTCCCGATGCCCATGGCTCGACCGAGGGGATGTCGCCTGATGCGATGCTCTACGACGTAAGCGACCGAGACCTGATTCAAGTGACGGCGCTGCCGACAGAAGTGGAGGTAAACCGGCACCGCGCCAGTATCGAGGGTCAGATCGAGGGTTATGGAGCATTCCTTGGTGTCCCCTTTCTGTTTACTTCCTACCGAAATGCGACTCGTTATCTGGCGTTTGGTCCTGAAGAGGCCATGTATGTCCTCCTGCGTGTCGACCGGGCACACTCCATATCGGACGTGCAGCAGAGCCTCAGGCAGCGTCTTCCAGAGGTTGATGTTCTCACGCGGGATGAATTTGCGAGTAAATCTCGCACCTACTGGACGATTAGAACCGGGGCGGGGGGCGCGATTCTAACCGCGGCGGTGTTGGGGTTTCTGATAGGTCTTGTGGTGGTATCCCAAACCGTCTATGCGAATACCATGGAGAACATCGAGGAATACGCGACGTTAAAAGCTCTTGGAGCTTCCCACGCTTTTGTGGCCCGCATTGTGCTTACGCAGGCCCTTATTTGCGGGGCGCTCGGCAGTATTCTGGGGCTGCTTGCGGTTGTTCCAACCATTCGTTACGCAAAATCTCTGATTTCTTGGCTCTACACTCCCTGGTGGTTGCTCCTAGTCATGGTCGTGCCAAGTTTGGCTATGTGCTCTTTGGCGTCGATTGCTTCCGTTCGCAGCGCCCTCACAGTTGAGCCGGGGAGGGTGTTCCGTGCCTAACCACTTTCTGGGCGTCAAAGATGCGAGTATCTGGTTCGGCAAGCGGGAAGCACAAGTCCGTGCACTGCGGGGCGTTTCAGTATTTTTCGAGCGCGGCACGCTTTCGCTAGTTATGGGACCCTCCGGCAGCGGAAAAACGACCTTATTGTCTCTGCTGGGCTGTTTGTTGTCGCCCGATGAAGGGAGCGTGTTCCTAGAGGGTGAGGTGGTAAACGGACTGAATGAAGTAGAAAGGACAGTTGTTCGTCAAAAGAAAATCAGTTTTGTTTTCCAGGCGTTTCGATTATTTCACTCCCTCTCCGCGATTGACAATGTCGCGCTTGGCTTTGAGCTTCGTGATGCAGCCCTGCCGGGTCGAATGAAAATGGCAAGAGATCTACTCATTCGATTCGGTTTGGGAGATAAGCTCAATCGCGAGCCCAACGAACTCAGTCCTGGCGAAAAGCAGCGGGTTGCCATTGCCCGGGCCTTGGCCGGAAATCCACCGATTCTTCTAGCGGATGAGCCGACCGCATCTCTGGATGCCCGAGCTGGAAAGAACATCTGTCAAATTCTTCGCAATCAAGTCGACGAGCACGGGAGAACTGTCGTTGTCGTTAGCCATGATTCACGCTGGCGGGAATTTGCGGATCGCACCATCACTCTTTGCGACGGCCAAGTAGAAAAAGAGAAGGGGAGCCTATGACCGCCCGCAGCCGATGGGGCATTGGTGGTTCCGCAATTGTCGTGGTCATTTTGGCTGTGGCGTTCTTGGGGACTACGCGGAGCAGGAATTCGGTGCAAGCTCGTGGGATACGCGCCGATAGTTCTGCCGCCACTGTTGCATTCGCCTCTCCCGGAAGGGTTGAGGGAGCTTCGGAAACCACGCAGGTAGGCGCTGCTGCAGACGGCATCCTGAAGGAAGTTTACGTGAAAGAAGGTCAGTTCGTTGAAGGCGGGACCTTACTTGCCGAGATCGCCTGTGACGAATTTCAAGCAAGTTTACAAACAGCCATAGCCGAAGCAGATGGCGCACGCCAGACTAGGACGCGGATTCTGCGGGGCGCACGTGATGAGGAGAAGAAAATAGCGCTTGAAAAGACTGCCGCCGCCCGCGCGACATTTGAAGAGGCCAAGTCGCGACAAAAGATGCAGGGCGCCCTTTATCAAAAGGAGCAGATCTCCCGGGCCTCTTATGAGCAAACTGTCCGTGATCTCGGTGTCGCACATGCTAACTTCCAAGCCGCTGTTCGAACTGCGGAGTTGCTTGCCGCACCTCCGTTGCAGGAGGAAAAGGCGCGAGCTGATGCAGAAGTGCTCGCGGCGGAGGGTCGCGTCCGAACGGTCCAGGAACGTATCGGGAAGTGCTCAATCCTTGCTCCAATCGACGGAACCGTTTTGAGGGTCTATGCCAGACGCGGTGAATCCTTTAGCACCATCACTCCCCGCCCACTATTCAACATTGCGGATACTTCCTCTCGGCACATTAAGGCGGAGATAGACGAAAGAGATGTAGATAAAGTGTCGATCGGACAGAAGGTAGTTATCCAGGCAGACGCTCTTGACGGAAAGTGGCTCAACGGCTCGGTCGTGAGAATATCTGCCATGATGGGTAGGAAAAGCATCTCCACGGGCGATCCATCTGACAAGAGCGACCGCGATATCCTGGAGGCGGTGATCGGCCTAGAGGATAATGCTCCGTCATTGCCAATAGGCCTTAGAGTTACGGTGCAGTTTTTGACGAACAGTTCGTCAAAAAAATAACGCTGAGTACAAACAACACGTGCTCGAAGAAGCGCCTGCGGCAACGCGAAGCGTACACGGCGCGGGCCGAAGTCCAGGCGTAATCCAGTAGAAAAGAAAATCAGAAACTGCGCCATCAAAATGCGCGCTTCAGCAACAATCTGGGGAGACTTACATCGTTATCGATGTTCAAAAAAAGTGGCGGCGCTGTTGCTCGGTCACCCCATGATTTACTCATAAGCGCCCCCTGCATTCTTTCCCGCTGCGACCACATCTGACGTAGACG
>QHYZ01000382.1 GCA_003225295.1 Acidobacteriota bacterium
TTTCCTGTTCACGAAAGGACTCCGACCTACGCCATGATTATCAGACGGCCACAACACGAGAAATATAAAATGAAGCGGCTCTGCTACGACAACCACGATGTCTCTGTGTCGATACGCACTAATGCTGGACGTGTGATCGGCTTGAACTTCCGGGGCAAAGTCAGTCTGTCCATAGCGGCGAAGAAAATCACGAAAAAGAAAATTTGAAGTAGCGAGCTACCGCGCCGGAATTTGCTGGCAGGCGAAACACGCCGCGAATCGGGCCGAGTCCAAGCGCGGTTCTGGCAGATCAAGTCAAGAGCTTGGATTGGCGCAAAAGGAGAGCCAAGCACAAAGGGATCATATCGGTGGCCGAGCTTGCGGAAGTGCGCGCCAAAATTCGAGCGCTGATAGGTTAAAGGTCTTGCAAAAGCACAGCCCTAACCGTGGACATCATGAACTAGGTGCGAATCATCATGGCTTACGACCCCGGAATGATACAGCCGAAGCGGAAGCAGCCCGCCGCTCCCGAGATTGAGACCGATCTATTAAGGATCCAACAGCTTTCACAAGAACACGACGACGAAAACTGGGAATTCCGGTCCTGGCTCAAACAGAACGCCTCCGATAGCACCGACGGCATCGTCAAAGCCCTGAGTCAGAAATACTTCTCCCTTATCGACTGCACGCAGTGCGCAAATTGCTGCCGATCACTGCAAACGGAATTCAAGAGAAGCGAGCTTCACGCCATTGCAAAGACGCTCGCGCAGTCGATGGAAGCGTTCGAGAAACAATTTATGTCAGAAGGCTTGGTAAATCCGCCTTGCCCAATGCTGGACGGGAAGATTTGCTCGATTTACGAGAATAGACCGGAGGTCTGCAGGTCGTTCACCCGGCTTCCTTTCATCGGAGACATTCTGACGATAACACTTTCGTTGATTTTCGTTGCTCTGGACGCGAATGCTCCGACGTGATAGTTTCCCAGCTATATGGTACTCTTTCGTGCCATCGTAGCCGTGTTCACCTCTAGTTTGAGTTTGATGTCAATTTCGCATGGGCATAGACACACGAACTCCCCAATTGAAGAGCTGAGCCGGACCTTATTCAAACAAATTGCAGGGGCAAGGGTGAAATCGGTAGCAGTCGTTGACTTCACAACCTCTGATGCGGTTACTTCTCCCGAAGGACTCTATTTCGCGGACTTGCTTTCGGCTTATTTCGCGCAGCCCAACCGAAAAATCGAAGTTACGAGTCGAGATCTAGTCACCCGCGTAGTCGGCGCACAGCGGAAGAAGACCTATGATCTTGACTCCCCCGAAGTGCTTGTAAGAATCGGCACAGCTCTCAAGACAGAAGCGCTGGTATTTGGCGTAGTGGACAAAGGCGAGCGCCAATTGGTTCTCTCTGTCTTGGTCAAACGCATTTCTGACGGCATGCTGATAGCATCCGAGAAAGTTGGACTTGAGCGGTCTGACTTTTTTGACAGCTTAAATTCATATCCCCAGGCCGAGCCCGCGAGAGAAATTCGACGTGTTGACGAAAAAGGAGTCTCCGTACCGGAATGTCTCGATTGTCCCACACCTCAATTGCGCAGGCCCAGAGTTTAGGGATGAAGCCTTGCGGGCCTTTCGCGTTTTTCGATATAAACCCGCCCACGATCGTACCGGCCAACCCATAGCCATTGGTCTTCCAGTAGAAGTGTTTTTTGTCCCGCACTAACTTGCCACGCCCGTTCAGGCATCGTTCTTGGAAAATGGTGCGTCGGTGAGCAATTCCTCAAGATAGCTGATCTCGATTACAGCACCGTACGACCCATAATCCAAAAATTGGTGCCCCGGAGCAGATAATCCATCCAATAGCCCAGCATTCTCTAGCCAACCTTCGGAGTGTCGGCACCATTCGATGCGCACCCTGTTTGATACCTCCGAGATGACGCGCAATGTCCTAGATGGTTCTCCATACGAGAGAAGACGTAGGTCTATGTGTTTGAGAATTGAATCCGGTTGTAACCAATCCAAAGATACAAGGTCTATTTTCTGAATTTCGTTTTCGGCCAACTGCTGAAAGACTTTTCTTAGCATTCCCAATTCCGCTGAAGAGGGAATGCTGAACAGCAAAAAATCGGTTTCGTCTTGCTTCCGATATTTGACCACAATTTTATTCATCGAAATACCTGACCTTGGCCTACGCAGAGTGAGTAGCCGATCTACGGTTTCAGCGGAATATTTGTCCACGGACTGTTATACTCCGTCCAAGAATTGTAGTCCCAGTGCATAGTGGGATGCCAGGGATCGACCTCATGAAGATGCCACTCCCCCATCTCAGGGTCATACCAGCTCCATCCGGCACCACTCCTTGAAGACGGAAGGTAGTTCCAATCGCTCGTCCAACCCGGCGGGAGAGGAGTAGCCGCGAGTTCTGCGGCTGCCCGCTCCTCAAGACTCGTTTCAATCGCCGCACCGGCAAGACCACCTAACAAACCTGCGAAACCCATCCCTTCCTGTGCCGCGATGTCTTTGGCGTCTTTGATGGCGTAATTATAGGCCTGGGCTAGGGTCGCGAGCCGCCGAAAATCTCCTGTGAGATAAGAATCGTTCGGACCAAGGAAGCCCCCGCTCGCAGCTTGGATGAATCGTCTGCTCCAGAAACCATACGAACAGACCATACTCGCCTCGCCACCCTCAACGCAATTCATGACCAGGTGACCCGACGGCATTCTCAAAACAAATCCATTATTCGTCAATTCGAAGACGTTTGAACAATCATTATTGGGGCACCATGCGGCGGCCCCAGAGCCCATCAGGCTGAAGGTCATGTGGCAAGGCGTGATCGCGCCGTCGACCTCACATTGTGTCTTATTGAGCGGATTGCGGAAATAGTCAGCTTTGCTCTGTAATCCCGAAGGATCGGTCAGGTTGACTGGGTTATTGCGGACGTACGCGTACCGGTTCAGAGTCTGGGGGTCGCTAATGTTACCGGCGGCGGGGTCAACGCTCATGAAACGGCCGGTTCGCTGGTCGTAGTGACGAGTCGCATTTGTTATGGTTCGGGTTGTTCCCAGTGAGTCGGCATCGTAATAGAAAACGCTTCCAGAGCCGTCTCTTCTCGCAACTCGCCGCTTTGCGAAGAACACGTACTCGCTTACGATGTTGCCAGTCAGATCCGTCTCCGCCAGTGCGTCTCCGCTGGGGCCCCTCCAATAGAGGAGGCCGCTGCTCTTCTTCACGCGGAGGCCGCTGCCATCATAGGTGTAGTTCACGCCAGCGGCTGAGGTGATGCGGTTTTCGGCGTCGTAGCCATAACTAAAGCCGCTGCCGTCCTGAGTCATGTTTCCTGCCCCGTCGTAACCGTAACCGCCGGTGATGATGTGATTGTTCGCATCCACGCCGACGCTCAACTGGAATCCTGAGCACTGAGTGGTAGTAACGGACAAAAGGTTTCCGTAAGCATCGTCGGAGAAAGCTTGTCCCCAGCAGTCAGGGCCCGACGTGGCTTCGGTTTTCGCAGAGACGATCCTGATTAAGGGGTCGTAATACGTGCTGTTATCGGGGTTTATAAACGTCAATGATCGGCCGGGATCAACGTTGTTCGTCATGCCAGTCAGGTTGGCATTATTGTTCGTCGAGGCAGTCGAGCAGCCGGTGCCAAAGGAGAATGGAGTGTTGCACAAACCCAGATCGAATACGATGCCGCTCGTTGAAGAGATGTGGATTCCCGTTAGCTCCATGCGGTTGTTGTAAAACACCGTTGGAATCGATGGCGGACGAAGGCCGCCCGGCGTTGCCAATGTTGTAAGTCAAGGTGCGCCCACTCGGATATCCAATCGAAGCGAGCGAGCCATCAGAGTTGAAAGTGTAGGAAATCGTCTTCATGACACCGGCAATCGTTCGCTTGTCGGTTATCAGGTGTCCTGTCGCATCGTAGCACCAAAGAGCAGAGCTAGAGCCGTCCGCCACGGTCATTCCGGTGACCCGTCCCAGACCGTTACTGAGGCTTGCCGTCCCGCAATTGGTTTGTTCGGTCGAGTATGTCACTGTGGGCGTCGAGTCTGAGTAAGACTTGCCAGTAATTCTGTAGACGGAATCGTAAGTGTACGTCGTCGTGATACCCCGCGGGTCGATGCGCCGACAGACTTGCTTTGGATTCCCGCTGCAAAGCCCGCCGCCTGAGGATGTGTAATAGAAATTCGTAGTACCCGAACTTCCTACAGCCTGCTCGGGAACAGTGGAGGAAGTAACCCGTGATAGTGTGTCGTAGGTGTATGCGCGAGTTTGAGTGCCGTGAACGATCTGGAGCAAGTTCCCAAGCAGGTCATATTGGTAGCAACTTGGAGAGGTGAGATTGCCGCTCGAATCTGGTTCGTCAACTTCAATGACGTTTCCGAAGCCGTCGGTCCATGATTCGCGCTTTTTTCCGGCTTCGTCGATCACGAGCAGGGGGTACCCGATACCGTAAGTGGCCGAGGAGCACAATTGGGACGTGACACCACCGAGACCCGATCCAGCGACTGCTGCGCCGTAAAACGTCCGAGAATAGGTGCCATCTTGGTGAGTCATTCTGGTGACGCGTCCGAGCGCGTCATAGGTCGGCGTTTCCACACCGTAGGTGGAGTCGCTTGTGCTGCGGTATGGGTGCGATGTGCTTTGTACTCGGCCGTTTATGTCATAGCTAGTGTTGACAAAGGTGGACCCATCTGGATCATTCACAAGTTCTTGCGTTGTAATTCTGCCAAGGTTGTCCAGTACAGTTTGGCTGTGCGTACATGAGCTGCAGGTCGCCGCTGCCGTAGCGTCTCCGATGGCCGTGTAACTATCACTTTGTGTTTCGGAGGGTGAATAGTTTGTCAGCATCCAAGGGCGCTTGCCATTTGGCAACACTGGACCGTACGCGAGAGTGGGACGATCTAGCGAGTCGAGAAAATGG
>QHYZ01000199.1 GCA_003225295.1 Acidobacteriota bacterium
AAGGGCGACTACGATGCCATTTCCGACGGCGACGACTTCGCCAAGCGACTCACCGACGATTTCCAGGCCATCAGTCACGATAAGCACCTGAGCGTGATGTTCAGCCCCGCCGCGCTGCCAGATTTCGACAACCAGAAGCCCGACCCCAATCGCGAAGCCGAAGAACGCAAACAGATGGAGCGTGTGAATTGCGGCTTCAAAAAAGCGGAAATTCTGGAAGGCAACATCGGCTATCTGAAGTTCGACTTTTTTGCCGGCCCTGGCATCTGCGGGCCTACCGTGGTTGCCGCGATGAATTTTCTGGCCAACGTCGATGCCATCATTTTCGATTTACGGGAAAACGGCGGTGGCGATCCCAAGATGATCGCTTTCATCTCATCCTATCTCTTTGCGGAGCGCACGCATCTGAACGACCTTTGGACGCGCAAGGGCGACGTCACCGACCAGTATTGGACCGACCCCTACGTTCCCGGCAAACGCTTGGACGGCAAACCGGCCTTTGTGCTCACCTCCAAGAACACCTTCTCCGGCGGAGAAGAGTTCACCAACAATCTGAAAGTGCTGAAGCGCGCCACGATCGTGGGCGAAACCACCGGAGGCGGCGCGCATCCCGTCCGCGGCCATCGGATCACCTAGCATTTCGGCATCGGCGTGCCCTTCGCCCGCGCCATCAATCCCGTCACTCACACCAATTGGGAAGGCACCGGCGTGGAGCCCGACGTGAAGGTTGCGGCAGCTGATGCGCTTTCGACAGCAGAAAAGTTGGCCGGAGAAAAAGCTCAACCCGCCAAGTCTTCGAGCGCGGCCAACCCGCCCACAGCGCAAAACTGAAGGCATTTGACATTCGCTTTTTGTACCTTGACCCCTCCGTGCGCGGAGTGAGGGTTGCAAAAAACTTGGTGAGCAAATTAATTCAGAGTAGATCCATTTATTTAGTTTCTGTGATTGCTCAATTTACGTACAGGTCGCGGACAACTAAAAGAGGAGAAATAAGGGCCAGTGTCCCGTAAGCGACTCCAGATAAAGCGTTTATGGGAGTTAAGGACTTGGTTCGGGACCAGGAGGTCGATGGTTCA
This sequence comes from Acidobacteriota bacterium, assembly GCA_003225295.1. GTDB lineage: Bacteria > Acidobacteriota > Terriglobia > Acidiferrales > UBA7541 > Acidiferrum. The sequence continues at coordinate 1,077 of QHYZ01000199.1, forward strand.
AATCCATTCGCCCCGACCAAATTTCCAATCAACAATTTACGAGCACACGAATAGTTGTGGGGCGCCTGGTCACTGGCGAGGAGGTCAATGGTTCAAGCTCATTTGCCCCGACCATTCTTTCCCCTCTCATATCAATGCGTTACGCTGCGTTCTCAACTGGGACTCCTACTTCATTTTTGCGGACAATACGGACAAGATCTGTGGTTTTGTTTGGAAGTTCACGGTGCTGTCCCAACCAAAACTTAGCTGGCGGATGATAAGTGAGGCAAGTTGAGCTCGGCGGCGTGATGGCCTGGAACAACTGAATACCCACGATTTCTACGATCTTATTTTTTCAAGTGTCTCTCCTATTTCAGCTGGTTGGGGCCAATTTCGGCATTCCGGCGAAGCTTAGACGGAAAGAAATTCCTTTTCTGTCCTTCTCTCAAAAACCGCCTTTCCCGTGGCAAAAGCGAGTAGATGGATTACTTTCGCGCTGCGTAAAGTACGAGGAGGTTTGTACCAATGGAGATGAAAACTGTTTTTTGCGTCTGGCATGCCCGTCCAGAAACAACAGTTGTGTAGTTACATCTATGGAGTTATGATTTTCTTGCTTGGTCTGGTTTGAGTGGGATGATGTCAAGGCCAATACCAACGAGCGCAAGCATGGCGTTCGTTTCGACGATGCCATGCTGGTTTTTTCCGATCCTTATGCCCTGGTCGAGCAGGACCGAATTGAGGGCGGAGAACTTCGCTGGCAAACCCTTGGTTTAGTTGGAGGCGTTGTGTTGCTGCTTGTGGCGCACACGGTCCGCAACGAGGGCGAGGATGAAGTCATTCGCATCATTTCAGCACGAAAGGCCTCTCGGAAGGAGCGCGTACGTTATGACCAAAATCGTAAGAAAGAGTCTCTCTGACAGCCCGATGACCGTAAGGCGCAAGCGTCGCCTGGGAAAGCTCGCTAAGCGGGCCGACAGCGCGATCGACTTTTCCGATATTCCGGAACTTACGGGAAAGTTCTGGGAAAACGCTGTCCGCAATCCGTTCTACCGCCCAGTGAAGAAGCAACTGACACTTCGGCTCGACGTCGACGTGATCTTCTGGCTCCGGAAACATGGCAGGGGCTACCAGACCAGAGCGAATGCTTTGCTCAGGGCTGCTATGTTGCAGGACGTAAACCAAAGAACAAGTTAAAGTGACCGTTCGGCACTGCCTTTTGCAGTGGGCGTTTCATCCACACCCCCAAGAAAATCCGAGTACACGAGTAAAACGGGGAAACGATAGAATCAATTGGAGTGTTCCGGCCTGCACAGGAGTGCTTTCGCGAATGGAAAAGTATGTTGTAAAGGAACAATTCCTTATAAATTAGATTTTCTAGAAGACAAAAATCTACCGCAGCACAACGATTATGTTGCAATTGAGTTACGCGGGCCGAGAGAATCGGTCACCTTGTAGGCTAGTGAATATGACTATCACTAACGATCCGCAACACTTAGAAGTTGTGGTCGCTGACAACCTGGCTTCGAAAGTGTCCTTGTGGTGGCCGAGATTCAGGAGTTCCATTGATGGCTTCGAAACTATCAATAAGGCTGCCCCTGGGATTACCAGCGCGATACCATCTACGTCCGATCCGACTCCAAGTTGAAGAGAGTCAAGCGGTCCCTCGCCAAAATGGACAGGAGGAACAGAACACTAAATGGACATTCGCCTGAATATCGGGCATACTGACATTCAGGCATCTTCCCGGGAGGTAAGGATGGAATCGGCAAAAGTGGGGAAGCGCGGCGCAATTGTCGTGCCCGCCAAATTGCGGAAACGTTTTGGCATTGAAGAAGGTACTGTCGTCACCGCTGAAGAGCGAGAAGACGGTATCCTCATTCGTCCTGCGGTTGTGGTCCCGGTTGAAAGATACACTGCTGAGCGCAAAGCGGAATTTCTTCTCTCCAATGCAACCACTGGTGCGGATTATCGAAGAGCGCGAAAAGAAGTCGAAAAGCTTGGCTTAGACCCGGACTCGATTCCACATCGACGGCCGGCATAAATGGGTCGCTTGTTCCTGGATGCTAATGTTTTATTTTCAGCAGCCTACCGCTCCGACGCCGGGCTTCTTGAGCTCTGGAAACTCAGAGACGTGGTTTTGTGTAGCTCTCGCTACGCGCTGGAGGAAGCGAGGGTCAACTTTAGTAATGAAGGGCAAAGAGCTCGGCTGGTGAGGTTGACCGAAAAGGTTCAGTTCTTCGATGCAGCTCAGCGGGAACTTCCGCGTGGGGTTGCCTTGCCAGAGAAGGACGTACCGATCCTGCTCGCTGCCATCGAATCTCGTGCCACACACCTTTTGACTGGGGACGTTCGGCATTTCGGATCATACTTCGGCAAGAGAATTGAGGGCATTCTGGTGTTGCCTCCCGGAGCGTACCTGAGACGCCGCGGCGATTAGGTTGTGAGAGTGGCATGGCTTTCGACGTTTTTCTGAAGTGTCGTTGGATGCGCTCGTAAGAAATCGTGGCCCAAGATATGACTTCCGAGAGGACTTGGGAGCTTACATGGTCGTTGAATGTAAAGATTGGTCTAAACCAGTAAGCAGCAAAGAAGTCGGATGGTTCGTCAATAAGTTGCTCACTCAGGAATGCAAGGCTGGCATTCTTTTCTCTTCTGACGGAATTACTGGTGACGCTACGAAAGACGGTGGCGAAGTTCGCTACGCGGCCCTAACTTTACTCAAGGCCTACCAAAGAGCAGGGACGATTGTAATGGTTCTCAACAAGACAGACTTTCAGAAAGCGGCGAGTGAAGGCACGAACTTGATTCGAGTGCTCCAGAGCGTCTACGAGCAGGTGCGCTTCGATATAAGAGCATAATAGAATCTCCGAGCCGTGAAATCTTCGCGTCCCAAAGCCGAGCCGATTCGCCAGCCGACTTTATTCCAGATGGAGAAATTGGACAAGGCAGCCGAACTCGCAGGCGAGCTAAAGATCGAGCGCCCATATTCGCTGCCTGGAACTGGAGTTCTTCTCGGCACTTCCGCTTTCACCGCAAATGGCTGGCAAGGCAGTTTCTATCCTCCCGGCATGAAGTCACGCGATTTCCTTTCCTTCTACGCCACGCAGTTTGCTACGGTCGAAGTGGACTTGACCTTTTACGGGTGCCCTTCTGCTCGCACGGTGAACAACTGGGCCGACCGAACTCCCGAGGACTTCGTCTCAGTAAGGATGACGACCCTGCATGGTTCACTGCGCTGGTGGATAGATAGTCGAAGGACTGTCAGGTCGTCCTTGTGACTTTAACCTCTTCGGCGATTCGGGCATAGAACCGACGATTGAAGAGGGACAGCGCTCCCAGCAACGCGACAGCCGGAATTATGATGTGAATGACCCAGTAGCCGATGCTCGCTGCCACGGGCAGCGTCGTAAACCGATAGGGCGGATGTGCCGGATCAATCCACGGGGCTATTGGGAAACGGAGTAGCCAGAGCCACTTTAGAATTTCAAAGAAGACCGGAAACAGCGCGGCGATATAACGCTGTTTCGGCGAGCTATTGACGAACGCTCCGTACAGTGCCGAAATGGCTCCTGCGACGGCGAAGCTCACTATCAAATCCCAGTGCATGAAAAGTGGCAGATGAGTGAACGGGATGCGCACGCGGAATATCCAGCGCGGCCAGGGTAGGAGCCCGAGCCCAGACTGAATTAGCCACACAGTCAGTATTGCCGCAATTCCGGGGATGAAGATACGGCGGGTACGCTCATATGGAGTTCGTTTCGAATTCTCATCGAACGCATGCTGGCGGTTATCGAATGAAAGACTGTGGATTCTGGGGCGAACGTCGCGCTTGAAATCTAACACGTTGGCCTCCCGAATCGTCCTTTAGGCTCGCAGCAAATGCAACTGCGGAGAGGAGGAACAAGACGGTACTAAGGGTTCCTTCCCACACTTTATATTATTGGCTCTGTCTTGTCTCGGTAGGTTATGTGTCCAAACCACTCATATTGGAACGAAGGGTAATGGTGGCCGGGAACGGAAAAACTCTTTTGGGACTTGTGGAACAAGAAACAATAGAATGAGGCTTTCGAACGCAACCGCCACTTGATACGATAGCCTTCTCAATGGCAGTGCGTCTGAAAAGATGGGGAGGTAAAGTCATGCGACTACTGAAGTTGGCCAGTTTTCTTCTCTGCGCTATTTGTTTCAATGTCCGGGGAGACGCTCAAATCCCGGACATCGCGGAAAAACCCGTTTGGACACTGGAGTTCATTCAGGTAACGCTCAACGGACTAGCACTCGGCTATTTAGACAA